>CAXTBI010000037.1:0-32427 GCA_964242195.1 uncultured Acidobacteriaceae bacterium | reverse complement strand
GCCGCATGCCGCGTACGGCCTCGCGCCCCATGGCCCGGGGCCGGGTCGGCCTGACGCACGGCCTCTTGCTGGGGTTCGCCCTGATCGCCGGCGGTTCGCTCTACCTGTCCCTGACCACCAACGTCGTCACCGGCACACTGACCCTGCTCACCGCGGTCGGGTATGTGGGGATCTACACACCGCTCAAGCGCATCACCACCTTGAACACCTTTATCGGCGCCTTTCCCGGAGCGCTTCCGCCGCTGATTGGTTGGACCGCCGCCCGCGGTGTGATCGAGTGGCCCGGGGTAGCCCTGTTTGCGATTCTTTTTGTCTGGCAATTCCCCCATTTCATGGCCATCGGCTGGCTGTACCGCGCCGATTACGCGCAAGCCGGCATCCGGCTTACCGCCACCGGCAGCGACGCCCACGATGCCGCACGTTCTTCTGCCTGGCAAGCCCTGTTCTATGCCGTTCTGATGATTCCGGTCAGCCTTTGGCCCACCTTTTTGCACCTCACCGGCAGGCCCTATGCCGTGGCCGCCTTGGTCCTGGACGCCTTCTACCTTTGGGCCACGGTACGTTTCGCGCGCATCGCCCGGGACCCCCCGGCGGGAGAAAGCCGGGCGCTCGCCCGCGCTTTGCTGAAAGTGTCCGTACTCTACCTTCCCCTTCTGCTGGTCGCCATGGCCCTGAATGCGCGTGGTCGTCTCCTGTTGCAATAAGGCGGCCCAGGCATCGTCTTCCCAAGCCGGCTCGATCGTCCCGAGGAAAGCTTGTCAACCTGAGCGGAGCGAAGTCCCTGCTCCTCCCTGCAGGCGAAAACAAGCGATGGGCACCGTTTCCGGCAGCTTTCGCTCCGATCCCTTCAACAGATTTCGCGTCCCACCCGCGAACAATGAAACCCCGGCACAAGGCCGCACTAAACTGGAGACAGCACCGCCATGCCAACTATCGCTGCCGCCCATCCGACCTACCGCACTCCACCCTCGGTCATCTGGGGCATTGTGGGGGTTTCCGCCCTGGCTTCGCTGTTTCTCGCCTGGCTGGTGTATTACCATCCGCCTACGGACGTGGCCGGCACGCACCTGGCCTTTCTGCCGGCGCTGAACGCCCTGCTGAACGCGATTTGTACCGTTTTTCTGCTGATTGGCTTCCGGTGCATCCGCCGCCGCGAGATTACGGCGCACCGCAACAGCATGTTCGGTGCCTTTATCGTTTCCTCGGTTTTCCTGGTGGCGTACATCACCAACCACGTGCTCCATGGCGATACTCTTTTCCCGAAAAGCCATCCCCTTGCCCGTGAGATCTACCTTTGGGTGTTGCTGACGCCACACATTCTGCTGGCGGTGATCGCTTTACCCCTGATCCTGATCACTTTTTTCCTGAGCCTGAGCGGCCGCTTTCCCGCCCATCGAAAGCTGGCGCGCTGGACCTTCCCCATCTGGCTGTACGTGTCGGTTTCAGGCGTATTTGTGTATGCCATGCTGGCGGCCTTCCGCTGAGCCCGGCCACGCAACCCACCCAGCGCCCGGTGACGAGTCCCGGTGGACGCCCGGCCGTGCATCAGGACACGCGCAAGCTGCTGATCGCGGGCTCCTGGATCTTCGGCTCCGGCGTCCTTTGCCTCGTTCTTTTGTTTGCGGGGCTGGGCGGCACCGGACACCAGGGGCCGCATACCAATGGGGGCTGGCTGGCCCTGATCCTGGCGCTCGGCTGCCTGCCCACCGGCATCCTTACGCTCGGCCTGGGCCTGGCCAAGCTGATCGGCGACAAAAGCCGCTAAGCGCTCCCCGGGGCTCCCTTCAGCATGCACCCCGGCTGGAGCAGGGCAGCATTTTTTTGCCGAAACTGCCCGCCCCGCTCTGCTATTCTTGCCCCTGACGGAGCACACATATGGCCAAGGGCGTTAACAAGGTTCTTCTTCTCGGCAACGTAGGCAAAGATCCTGAGATGCGCGCCTCTCAGGGCGGTATGGCCATCGCCAGCTTCACTCTGGCCACCGCCGATCGCCAGAAGGATCAGACCGGCCAATGGACCGACAAGACCGAATGGCACAACCTTGTCGCCTTTGGCCGGACGGCCGAAATCGTGCGTGACTACGTAAAAAAGGGCAGCCAGATCTTCATTGAAGGCAAAATACAGACGCGCTCATGGGACGACAAGGAATCCGGACAAAAGAAGTACCGAACGGAAATCCTGGTCAATGACATGAGCCTGCTCGGTGGGCGTGGCGACGGTGCCGGTGCGAGCGCAGGCTCCTCGGAACGCGCCGGTGGATACAGCGGTGGCGGTGCCAGCCAGGGTGGCGGCTACGGTTCGGGCGGCAGCTACGCCGGTGCACGCTCCGGCTCCGGCAGTTCCGCGCCCCCGGCAAACGACTATGCCGACCAGGGCATCACCGATGAAGACATCCCGTTCTGAGCATCGATCCCTGCGGGACAGCCAGAGAACAACCGCAGCTTCCCTTCGGGAATGACAACCAAATTTTGGCCGGGAATTACTGCCGCCTGGCTCGGATCCCAAGGCTAACAACGTTAGCCGGGAACGCAAACTAGGATCTAATGCAAGCTAGGATTTAAGCAAGCTAGGATCTGAGGCTGCGTGCCTCCACCGCGACCACCCCGATGCCCTCGGCAAAGGCCGTGACGGTAGAGTCCTCCGCAGGGAACTCGGCGGCGTCTTCGATCCAAACGACCCGACCCGTGGTGAGGACACCCGAACCCGCTTGTGGTCCCTTGGTGAAGTGCTCGTCCACCTGGTAGTGCGTGTCGTGCAGAATGGTGCGCTGTTCACGGTATTCCATCGGCTTTGTCATGTGTTCTCCCTCGCTGCCTTCAGGATGCCGCAGCCCGGGCATCGGCGAAATATCACAATGGGGTGAGGTCTCCCACAAAAGCGACCTGTTCCGGGACACTTTCGTAACGTGAGCTGGGACTTCAGAAACGAACGGACCTAAATCCCAAGGAAACCTTGCGCCTGTTGAATGCGGGCCGAAATCTGCGTAGGGTGGGCCCATGCCTTCCATGAACGACGTGTCACACAGTTTCCTTTTCACCTTTCGCCATAATGGCGAAGCCCACGGCCAGCCCTTGGCGGAGGTTCTCGTGGAGCAACTGGCGGACGGGGATCCCTCGGTCGCCCCCGATGCGTCCCACCGAAGCTGGTTCGGGACGCAGGAAGCCCTTTGTTCCCTGCTCCCGGAGCTGGGCTTCGAACCGTTGGACGTGCAAGGGGTCGTGGCGGCGCTGCATGACCGCCGCGGTGCGGATCGTAAGCTCGCCGTGACCCAGGCCCAATTACAAGCGGCCGGCTTCCAGGAACCGGCCTGGTGGGCTCGCTCCGGCGACCCCGCGCTACGGTAGCCGCGGCCGCCGGGAGGATCGTGGGGCAGCATCACCACGGGCGATGAAGCAGAGATCGTCTTCGGTTAGGCTATTCCCAGAGTTTGTTTCGGCGGAACAATGTCCCAGCGCAGCCAGCACGCTTTCCAAACCTTTCGAATGTTGCAAACGTCCACGCGGCAGCGGTATCCTTCCCGCGCTGCCGCTCTTTGCTTTCCCCTGTTTTTGCTGGGAATGGCCACGGCGGGGCAGGCGCAGCGACACTCCTTCGGGTCTTCGCCCCCGACCCCACCCATGCACACCGCCCCGCCCTCGGGCGCGCCGGCTTGGGCCGCTGGCCCGATTCCCGTGGCCCCGGTGAGTGCGGGCCTGGGGGCGATCCAGTTCCTGCCGTCCAACTACGTTGTGCCGGCCCCGCAACCCATCACCCGCCAGCTCAGCGCCGACGATGAACGCACCCGCTCGGGGGCGCTCTCCTCGCTCGGCGCGCCGGGGCAGTACCTTGGCCACGGGCACGTGCCGTTTCCGCACTCCGTGCAGCTGGACCTGGTGCAACTCGGCACAGGGGATGAGCTGGATGCCATGCTCACGGTGGAACTGGATCGACACATCGTCAGCGCCGTGCTGGTTCCGGACGGCGACAGCTGGCACAAGGTGGCCACCTTGACTTTCCCGAACGCCTTCAGCGATGCCGGCACGACCCCGGCCACCTTTGCGCGCCCGTTGCGCTCCTGGCTGCAGCCGGGCCGCTACCGGGCGGTGTTCCGTGGATCGGTGACCGGACCCACGGGCGATTTCACCGAAAACGAGGCCGATCTGCGCGTCATCAATAACCGTGCCGTGATCGTGCTGGACTTCGTTTCCGGTGCGCGCCAGTGCGACAACACCGGGCAGCTTCGGCCGGCGCACCAGACCTGCGAGCTCATTCAGCGTTGGCTGGAGCCCGACCCCGCCGATCCGACCCACCATTTCACGCTGATCACCGGCGTCGGCCACTTTTCGGCCCGCGAGGCAAACGATCCGCTGGCCCGCTCGCGCAACTACCGCCTCACGCGGCTACGCTCCTTTGCCTGCCAGCCGTTCGTGTTTTCTGAAACGGCTCAGCACTTCGAACCCACCGGAAGTTCCACACCGTGTTACGCCCACGAAGCCGCGCATCCGGACCACATGTAAGGTTTGCGGGAGTCCATCGGAGACGCGTTCGGTCCCGCCATGCGTCCAACGGTTTGCCATGCTCCCGAAGCTCCTCCCGCTGCTTTTTCTTTGCCGCCTCGTCACCCTTGCGCAAGCCCCGGCCCTGGCCGCGCACACGCTGCACTACGCGCCCGGGGGCAGCATCACGTTGCGCCTTCCTCCGGCGCTGGACATTGCCGTGGTGGCCAGCGGTCTGCACCGGGTCCGCTTTCTGGCCCAGGCTCCCGACGGCCGCATCTTCGCCACCGGCATGTGGAACCTGGCCGACAACAACCGCGGCTCGATCTTTATCCTGGACAGCTGGAATGCCCGGACGCAACGCTTCGACCGCGTGACGACCTACCTGGATGGCCTGCGCAACCCCAACAACCTGGTCTTCTGGACCGATCCCGCGACCGGCAAAAGCTGGTTGTACCTGCCTTTGACCGATCGCCTGGAGCGCTTTCCCTTTCGCGCCGGCGACATCCACCCCAGCGGTCCAGCCGAAACGCTGATCCGCTTCCCCGATTATGGTTTGAACTACAAATACGGCGGTTGGCACCTCACGCGCACGGTCGCGGTCGCGCACCTGCAGGGCCGGACGCGGGTCTATGTGGCGGCGGGCTCCTCCTGCGACTATTGCCGCGAGCGTGAAGTGATTCGCGCCACCGTCACCGCCATGGACCCCGATGGAGGGCACCCGGAGCTTGTTGCGCATGGCCTGCGCAACGCCGTGGATCTGCGTTTTGTGCCCGCGTTCGACGGCGGCGCTCTGTTTGCGACGAATATGGGCGACGACCACCTGGGCACGGGCGAGCCGCAAGACACCTTTTTCGAGCTGGATTCCAACGGGCATCCGGGGCCCATTGCGGCCGCCGGTCCCGGCCACGTTCCCGGCCACGTTCCCAACTACGGCTGGCCAACCTGCTACTTTGCGGGGGGCAAAGCCACACTCGACACCACGCCCCTGCCGTCCATGCCGCCGCCGGGCGACCCGGAAACCGAGGCCGAACGACCTGCCGCAGGGCCACCGGACGCGACGGCCACAAGCTACGGGGCGCAGCCCGGAATGTACCGGCAAGGCACCCTGCTGCCGGCCGGAGGTGACGCTTCGAGGGCGGACCCGAACGCGGGCCTGGGAACCGTGCCTGCGCCGCTAACAACCTGCGCCGATGTTCCTTCGGCCTATGACGTCTTTCCGGCGCACTCGTCGCCATTGGGCTTTGCCTATTTCAACCGCGAAAGCCCGATCCTGGGCGGAAATTTTCTTGTGGCCCTGCATGGGGCCAGCCGTCCGCGTCTCGGAACAGGCTACCGCGTGGTTCGGTTTTCTCCGGGAGATCGTACGCCTGAACCGATTATCCTGGGCTTTCTTACCACCGGACGCGACGGCAAACCGGTTGTGCATGGACGTCCCTGCGGCCTTTTGCAGCTGGGGCCCGACCGCTTTCTACTTACCGACGACAAACTGGGATTGGTTTACCTGATCCATGCGCGCTGAGCGATGCGGGCGACAGCATGCACGATCGTCCATGAGCCATGCGCGACGCCCGTCCCAATAGCCCGGCCTGAATGGTCGCTTTTGAGGAAATCGGGACTGCTTTCTACAACTAAAGTTTCAGACTATCCCCCCTTCACAAATCTCATCCCACATGGGTACTATAGGCGGGCGGTTACACTGCTGTGCATATGGACGAGTCCCGTTTCCGCAAAGTATCCGACCAAGCCTTGGAGCAGTTGAAGCAAAGCCTCATTCGCGCCGAAGAAAAAGAAGGTGGGTTTGAGGCTGAAGAAAAGAATGGCGTGTTGAACGTGCTTTTTGACGACGGCAGCGCCAAGTTCGTCTTTACCCCGAATACGCCTGTGCGCCAGGTGTGGATCTCGGCCCAGTCCACCAGCTTCAAGCTGGAATGGAACGAAGCGGAGGAAGCTTTCACGCTGCCGCGTACCGGAGAAAACTTACGCGCGCTGACCGAGCGGCTCTTACGCGATCAACTCGGCGACGCCCATCTTGCGCTTACCTAGCGCGTTCCGAGGTCTCGAAGTTCATGCAAGCGCTGCTTTCCGTTGCCCTTATTACGCACAATGAAGAGAAGAATCTGGGACGAACTTTAGCCAGCGTACGCTGGGCAGACGAAATCGTTGTTGTCGATTCCGGTTCCACCGACAGTACTCGAGACATTGCCCGCTCGTTCGGCGCGAAAGTGATCGAACGCAGTTGGCCGGGATTTGCCGCACAGAAGAACTTTGCCCTCGCGCAGTGCACCGGGACGTGGGTGCTTTCGCTCGATGCCGATGAAGAGCTCTCCCCTGAACTGCAGCGCCAGATTCGCAACCTGCTGTCCAGCCAACCCGTGGTCGACGCCTTTTGCCTGAAGCGCCGCAACCTGTTCCTGGGCCGATGGATCAAGCACGGCGGTTTCTACCCCGATGCCAAGCTTCGCCTGTTCCGCCACACGGCCGCGAACTTCGGTTCACAACCGGCCTTTGTGAACCGTCCCGTCCACGAAACGATTCACTTCAACGGCGCTTCGCAAACGCTGGATCACGACCTCATTCACCATGCCTACCCCTCCTTGAGCGACTACCTGGAGCACATGGAGCGGTACAGCAACCTGGGCGCGGGCCTTCTGCTCGATAGGGGGCGCACCAGCGCTGGCCCCCTTGCTTTTGTGGCGCGCGTGCTGCTGTTTCCGGTGCTTGCGTTCCTCTGGAATTACATTTTCCGGCTGGGATTTCTGGATGGCCGCGAAGGTCTGCTGCTGCACACCTACCACGCCGTGTACAGCAGCTGGAAGTACGCCAAGGCCTGGGAAATGGGACGCCACACGGTGCCCGTACCGGCCGCGGTCAGCCCGGCGATCGGATCTTCGCAAATCGCGGCCTAGGTCGTTTACAAAGGTTCGGGGGCGGTGCCGGCATGGCTTTCGAGCGCCGCCCGGAAATGTTCCGCATACCGCGGGGGCATGGAGCGGCGTCGCATATCGCGCCCCACCACGAGATGCACCGTTTCGCCTTCGCACAGCAGCAGGCCGTCGGAGGCGCGCACGACGGCGTAGGTGAAACGCACGATTGAACCGCGCACCCCCGCCAGATAGGTTCGGACGATGAGCTCATCGTCATACCGCGCCGGGGCCTTGTACCGCACCCGGGCCTCGACCACGGCGATCATCACCCCTTCTTCCGCCTCCATCGCCCGGTACTCCAACCCCATCGACCGGATGAACTCCACGCGGCCCACCTCAAACCACACCAGGTAATTTGCGTGGTACACCACACCCATCTGGTCCGTTTCGGCATACCGTACGCGAACCTGTGTTTCGCCGGGGCCCCCGGCCAGTACACCGTGTTCCTTTGTGGAAGCACTTGCCATAGAAGGCTAGGATAATCGCGTGGCCCCCCTTTCGCTCGAACCTTCGGATGCCCTGCTTGTGATCGACATGCAGACCGACTTTCTACCCGGCGGTCCGCTGGCGGTGCCCGGCGGCGACACGATCGTTTCCGGCATCAACGTTCTGGCCCGGCGCTTTGAACACGTGATCCTGACCCAGGACTGGCACCCCGCCGGACACATTTCCTTTGCGGGGACGCATTCGGGCAAGCAGCCCTTCCGCGACACCGTCGAGGCCCCCTACGGCACCCAGGCGCTGTGGCCCGACCACTGCCTGCAGAACTCGGCCGGCGCCGCGCTTGCTCCCGAGCTGGACATCCCGCATGCGGAGCTCCTGCTGCGCAAGGGGTTCCGCCCCGGGATCGACAGTTACTCGGCCTTTCTCGAAAACGATAAAACCACGTGGACCGGGCTGGCCGGCTACCTGCGCGAACGCGGTCTGCGGCGGCTGTTTTTCTGTGGCCTGGCTTTCGATTTCTGCGTGGGCCACTCGGCAGTCGACGCTGCCAACCTGGGTTTTGAGGCCCTGATCGTGGAGGATTTGACCCGCGCCGTCGATCTGCCGGAGTCCGGCACGGCCCCCGGTTCCGTGCCGGCCATGGAGGCTCATCTGGCCGCCGCCAACATCCTGCGCGTGCCTTCACCCACCCTCGGCCCAAGGCAGGGAGAACGGCTTTGATGACGGTCGGCCGCAGCGACTGGCCCGAGGCCATCGCCACCGTTCTCAGCTGCCATTACGAGATGCGCGCCGGCCGGGCGCTCGCCTTCGGCCTGCCCTCGACGCAGCGCTTCCACATCACCTACAACTATTGGGCCGGCGGAGATCTGCACGAGGCTGACTTTTACACGGCGGAGGCGATGCCCCAGGGCACCCTTTTTCCCATCCACTATGACCCGGAAAGGCCGCTCCGCAATCACCACGAGCTTTGGGGCACCCGGGCGCCGGCAGCTCCTTTGCTGGCACTCGGGATCGCCGGTTCAGCCGTGCTGTCGCTCGCGTGGTTGCTGGCGATGCGGGGCTGCTTGTGACGCGCGTGGTTGCCCCTCCAGGCAGGTGTTGCCACGAGTCAGCGCTGGGCCGGTGCCGCGTTGCTGAGAAAGAATCTCGCCAGGGCATCGCGATCATACCCGCCGGAGCTGTCCCGGCTGTGTTGAAAATCTGTCGGGAATTTCGCCTCCAGCAAATGTCCATCCGGGGCGAGCACGTACCAGGCAGGATAGCCATGGGCGCGGGGATACGGGCTCAGGGCAGCCTCATTGCGGTTGTCCGAGCTCCAGTTCACGTGCAAAACGACGAAACTTCGCTCTTCCAGGGTGCGCAAACGCTCGTCCTGGCGCAGGGTATCGTCCAGAAGCAGGCACCAGGGGCACCAATTTCCGCCGACATCCATCAGAATTCGCTTGCCCTGCGCATGGGCCTGCGCCTCGGCCGCGTGAAGATCCGCAACGGCATTCCGAGACGGGTCGAAAACTCGCCTGGACGCCGCGCCCTTGAAGCGGGCATCGCTGTTTGCCCAGCGCGCCGCATCCCGCAGCGCCAAAACCAGGGCCAGGCCACCGAACAGAAAAAGTGCCAGGACGCGACCGCGGGTCATCGGGCAAAACGCCTCCGGAACCACGGTACGCCACTTGAAGCCTAGCGGGGCCGCGTTTTTCGCCACACCAGCACCCCTGTAAGGGAGGCAAGCACGGCGGAAAGCGCCATCGCCTTTAGGATCGCGTCCGGCCCGCCACTCCCGACACCGGCGTATGCATGTTCGTTGCCGATCACGAACCCGCAGCAGGAGACTGGCAGCGCGAAAACAAAGACGAAGAAGCCCAGCAGGGCAGCGAGGGCAAAGCGTTGAGTCCAGTCCTTCAATTCGTTCGCTTCCTCCCTGTTCAACTCAGTCGATTCGGCCCTGAAGCCCAAGTTCCGCCGCGTGCGCCTGCATGGCGCGCAGACAATACCCGATGTGCTCTTCAATAGGGATGCCGAGCAGTGCTGCCCCGCGCGTTATGTCCTCACGGTTTACGGCGCGGGCAAAGGCCTTGTCCTTCATTTTTTTGCGGACACTGGCCACCTCCACCTCGGCGATGCAGCGCGACGGCTTTACCAGCGCACATGCGGTTAAGAAGCCGGCCAACTCATCGCAGGCAAACAGCGCACGGTCCAGATGGCTCTCCGGCAACACACCGGAATACTCGGCATGGGCCAGAATGGCGTGCAGGATCTCCTCCGGCCAACCCCCTTCCCGCAAAAAGGCCACGCCCACGAACGGGTGCTCCTCGAGGGAAGGGTGGCGCTCGTAGTCGAGATCGTGCAGCAGGCCGGCGGCACGGTACTGGCCGGCAAATCGGTCGGCGTCCCCGTTTTCCAGGCCTAGCCGAGCGGCCTCGCGGACACCATAGCTTTCGGTGCAGGCGGCCACGGCGAGGCCATGTTTGATCAGCGACTCCCCCGCTGTCCATTCCCGCAGCAATGCCTCGGCCGTCTCAGGGCTATGACCGTCCATGCACATCTCCCTCCCCAAACCTAGTTATTCTCTTGGTTCCCTTCGCTCTATATCCTAGATTTACCCGGAAAAGCCTGGAAAAAGCTATTGACTCTCTGGGCAACGGGTGTCATTGTAGGCACATCACCTTGTGTCTTCTTGACATAGGTGCTGCGGTGCCTTGCTCTGGCAGCCGCCCGCACCACACAACATGGAAGCTTTACTGGCGTCACCCACCGCAGTTTTGCCGGGTAGAAGCGCAGCCTTGCCCGGTACCGATTCGTCGGCCGCGGGTACAGCGCGTGAAGTGCTCAAATGCGAAGGCTGCAAACTTGTGCAGTTTCGCACCGCTGCCGCAGCCTGCCGCCGTTGCAAGCGCTCTTTGCTGCCCGAGCCCCCCAAGGCACAACCGGCGATTTCGCTTGTTCCCGCCGTACTCGAGGATCCCGCTCCCTCGGAAACCATCCAGGTAGCCTCCGCCGTTCGCGATTTGCGCCGGGTGCGCAACCTGTCGCAGCGCCAACTTGCCAGTCGCATGGGCGTGCCCCGTACCTACATTTCCAAAATTGAAAACGCAAAGGCGATGCCCACTTTGAGCTCTCTCGACCGCCTGGCCAAGGCCCTGCAGGTGGACATCTCCGCCCTGCTCCGCGACGCCCCCAAGCGCCACCAGGATGAAACGGCGTTGCTGACCGCCGATCCGTTCCTGGCCGAGATCGCCAAGTTTGCCCCGCATCTCACCTCCACACAGAAGTCCATCTTTTTGAACCATGTACGGGAATTGGCGACGACGCGCGGGCGACGCACCGCCTGAACGGAAACCCATCCGCCTCCTTCCTTGGCCGCGGGGCCCGTGCTGGTCCCGGTCCCCGCGGCTCCTCCGCTACACGCCAACCCTGCCACCGGCCACCATCGCCGCCCTGTCCTTTCCCGAATGCGACGCCGTTCTAGCACGCCTAGCGCCGCCGAACCCACCTCCTTGCTATTCCCACCTCCCGTCGTTTCCGCTATCGTCTATGGGAGCGAGTTCACGTGCGCATTTCTTCTTCAGTCCGCCCGTACCAGCGGTCCTCACGAGCTCACGAGCTCTCTTGCGAGGAGCGCCATCTCTACGACCAGCTAGACCCCACGCGCATTCCCCAGCACGTCGCCATCATCATGGACGGCAATGGCCGATGGGCCGGCAAACGCGCGTTGAAACGGTTCCTTGGTCATCAACAGGGTGCGGAAAGCGTGCAGTTCGTCGTCGAAACGGCCTCCCGCATCGATCTCCCCTGGCTGACGCTATACGCCTTTTCGCTTGAAAATAACCTGCGCCGCCCCAAGAGCGAGGTCAGCTTCCTTATGCGGCT
Organism: uncultured Acidobacteriaceae bacterium; assembly: GCA_964242195.1. Classification (GTDB taxonomy): domain Bacteria; phylum Acidobacteriota; class Terriglobia; order Terriglobales; family Acidobacteriaceae; genus Granulicella. The sequence continues at coordinate 20,714 of CAXTBI010000037.1, read as the reverse complement.
GCTGAAGAACTACCTTGTGTCCAACGTGCAGCGCATGAACGACAACAACATTCGTATGGCCTACATCGGACGTACGCACGATTTGCCCGGAGAAGTGCAGGACACCATGCGCTGGGCCGAGCAGGCGACCGCCAAGAATACCGGCACCACCTTGACGCTTGCCTTGAACTACGGTTCGCGCTCGGAGATCGTGGATGCTGCCCGCGTTTTGGCCCATCGCATGCTCGCCGAGGCCGCCAACCGGGGCATATCGGTGGAAGACCTGCTGGCAGCCGAAGGCGTGGACGACGCCCTAAATGCCCGGATCGACGAAAAGCACCTCTCGTCGGCGATGTACACAGCCGGGATGCCCGACCCCGATCTCGTGATTCGCACCTCCGGCGAGCAGCGCATCTCCAACTTCCTGCTGTGGCAAATCGCCTATGCGGAGATTTTTGTCACCGACCGGCTTTGGCCCGACTTCCGCGGACCGCATCTGCTCGAAGCCATCGGTGCGTACCAGGGCCGAGAACGCCGCTTCGGCGGTCTGGGCGAGGCCAGTGACGAGGATTTTTCCGGCATCTTGCCCGTCGAAGTGGGACTGGTCCGCCGCTGACCTGCAGTGCCTGCCCGGCGGGCCGGCGGCTCCCCGATGTATCCTCAAACGGACAGATGAAGCGAATTCTTACCGGGGCCGCCCTGATCGCGCTGGTCGCCGCCCTGATCTTTGCAGATATTCCCTGGCTCATTACGGCCTTCAGCGCCGTCGTGGCTTTGCTGGCCGCCATGGAATTTCGTGGGCTCGCGGCGAAGGCGCAGGCCGGCTTCCCGCTGCCGTGGACCGCGGCGGCCATTGCCTTGTTCTTCGCGGTGAGCGCGCTGCGGCCGTTTGACCTGATCGCCGCCGTCTCGTTTGCAACACTGGTCTTGTTCGCCTGGTGCAGCTTCCGGTCGCCCCTTCGGCAGGTGTTGCACCGATCCGCAGCCGGGCTGTTTACCCTGCTTTACATTGCGTATCCGCTTTCGCTCCTGCCTCGCATCCTGGCGGCGGAGGACGGAACGGCCCTTCTGTTGTTTCTTTTTCTATGCGTCTGGTGCGGGGATATCGCCGCGCTCTACATCGGCAGAAACTTCGGAAAGCGCAAGCTGGCGCCGGCAATTTCGCCCAACAAGACGTGGGCCGGATCGTTTGCTTCGGTCGCCGGCAGCGTGGTATTCGGCATGGGCCTGATCTGGCTCGGCGATTGGCTGGCCGCGCACAATTCCCCTTTCACCCGCCTGCACACGGCCGAGCCATGGTGGCACTTTCTGCTGTTGGCGATTGGGCTGAACGTCGCCGCGCAACTCGGCGACCTGGTGGAGTCGGCCTTGAAACGTGGCGTGGACGTCAAGGATTCCGGCACGTTGCTGCCCGGCCACGGGGGCGTGCTGGACCGCATCGATGCCCTGCTGCTGGCCGCGCCGGTGTTATGGTTTGCCATGATGCTGCACGAGGCGCTCTAGGTCGCTGCTCTGGGAGATTTGCTGAAAGTTACTCAAGTGCTATTCAGCACCCGGGTAGTTTGCGCTACGCTGGATCTCGTGGCGGTTCTCGCGATGACACCTAAAAACGCGGTCGAGTCTCTACGGGATATCGTGCAGGATCTGCTCGTCCCGGAACTAAAGGCGATCAAGGTGAAATTGGAGTCGCAGCGGCGCGAAAACCACCTCCAATTCGAGAACGTGCACAATGAGTTCGGGTTCGTACGCTCGGAGGCAAAAACAACCGCGGAAGCTCTGCGATCCGACACGGAAGCCCTTCGCTCCTGAGTTGCGCATTCGCGACGAGCGCCAAACGGGGGCCATCCAGGCGATCTCGGACAAACTCAGCACCCTGATGGAAGTGCGAGAACGCCTCGCTGTACTCGAGGACAGGACAAAACGCGCCTGAGCCCCGGTGTCGCTCTGTGAAGGTAGCTTTGTGAAACAGCCCTGTGCGTTAGCTCTGAGAAAATGATTCTGTGAAGAATATCGCTCTACTCGGCTCGACAGGATCGATCGGTCAATCCACCCTCAGCCTTTGCGCATCGCATCCCCACTTGTTCCGTCCGGTCGCTTTCGCCGCCGGGTCCAATTTGCCTGTTGCCTTCGAGCAATGCCGGCGCTGGAATCCGCAGATTGTCTCGATTGCGACCGAAGAACTTGCCGGCCAACTCAGCGTCCTTCTTCGCGAAGCCGGTGTCACGGGCACCGAGGTGGTGTACGGGACCGCCGGCACGGTGCGGGTGGCGACCTTGCCTGGGGCGGATTTCGTAGTTTCGGCCATCGTCGGCGTGGCCGGGTTGGAGGCCACCTATGCCGCCGTACTCGCCGGAAAAGCCGTCGGCCTGGCCAATAAAGAGTGCCTCGTCGCGGCGGGCGACCTGATCCTGGAGGCGGCACGCGAACGCGGCGCAACCCTGCTGCCGATCGACTCCGAGCACAACGCAATCCACCAATGCCTGCGCGGAGGCGCGGCAAACGAGGTCAAACAGATCTGGCTGACAGCCTCCGGCGGCCCTTTTCGGGACACAGCGCTGAGCGATTTCGTCCGCATCACCCCCGCGCAGGCCCTCCGCCACCCAACCTGGACCATGGGCCGGCGCATCACGGTGGATTCGGCGACCATGCTCAACAAGGGGCTGGAGATCATCGAAGCCTGCCGCCTGTTCAACCTGCCGCCCGAGCGCGTACGCGTCACCGTGCATCCGCAGTCCACCATTCACTCGCTTGCCGAGTTTGTGGACGGGTCGATCCTGGCGCAGATTTCCGTCACCGACATGCGCCTGCCGATTCTCTATGCGCTAAGCTGGCCCGAGCGCGTCCCGAGCGATCTTACCTTCGACATCACCACGCTCAAGAGACTTGACTTCGAGCCGCCCGATTTCGAGCGCTTCCCTTGCCTGCGACTGGCGTATGAGGCGGCAGGGGCCAGCCAGGCGCACTGCATCGCGTTGAATGCAGCCGATGAGGTCGCCGTGGATCTGTTTCTAAAGGGGGATCTACCCTTCCTTGGCATCCCGCGTACAATCGAGGCGGTGCTGGCGGCTACCGCTTCGGCCTCGCCGGCGTCTATCGCAGAGGTGTTGACCCTCGATGCGGAAGCGCGGGCGCAAGCCCGTGAAGCGACTTTGCAAACGGCCTAAGCCCGCCCTGAGACGGGCATCGCCGCCCGTTCCCTTCCCCAACCGTTTCCGAGGTTCCGTTCGTTTCTATGCATCTCCTTCAGGTTGTCGCCGAGTTCGCGGTGGTGCTGGGCATCATGGTGCTGGTGCATGAGTTTGGCCACTTTGCCCTGGCCAAGCTATGCGGTGTGCGTGTGGAAGCCTTTGCCCTCGGCTTCGGCACCCGGCTGTTCGGCGTGATGTATCACGGAACCGACTACCGTGTGAACCTGCTGCCGCTGGGCGGCTACGTGAAAATGGCCGGCGAAATGGTCGGCAACAGCCCGGCACCGGAAACGGAAAACCGCCTGGCCGAAGGAAAGGCGCTCGATCCCGGCGATTTCAACGCCCATCCGCGCTGGCAACGGGCGCTCATCGCGGTCGCCGGGCCAGTGTTCAACTTTGTCCTCGCCTTTGTTCTGCTGGCCGTTGTCGCCCATTTTCACCATGAGGTCGATCAGGATTTAAGCGGGCCGGCCACCCTGGATTACGTTCCCGCCGGAACGCCCGCCGCGCGCGCCGGGTTGCACGCCGGCGATACCTTCACCGGCTTCAACAACGTCGCTCAACCTACCTGGCTGCAGATTCGCGAAGAATCCGCGCTGCACATGGGCGCAAGCGTTTCCATCGCGTTTCGTCGCCCGGACGGCACAAAGGCCTCGACCGCACTGCAAATCGACACCGGCGACAAAAGTGGCGAGTTCAGCCCAGCCAGCATGGCCCATATCGGCCTGGAGCCGCAGGAACAGCCCGGGCCCATGGTGGTGCAAACGGTGCAGGACGACACGCCGGCTTCGGCAGCTGGACTGAAATCCGGGGACAAGCTGCTGAGCATCGACGGGTACCAGCCGCACTCCGTGGAACCGCTGCTGGCCTACCTGGGGGACCACAACGGCGCGCCCTCGGTGCTGGCCATCGACCGCAACGGCAGGCGCCTGACCCTGCCGATCGTGCCCAAAAAGCTGATGCTGGGGACGGGGCAGGCGGGCTACCGGCTGGGCTTCAGCCGTGTGCCGCCGCCGACCGATGTGGTGAAGCTGCCGGTCAGGCAGGCGATGAAGCAATCGCTCCAGGAGAATGCAGAATACTCCACCCTTCTGCTGCGTGTGCTGAAGGGCATGTTCACCCATCAGGTGGCGGTGAAGTCGGTCAGCGGACCGGTGGGCATGGCGCAGCAGATCGATCTCGCCGTGCAGAACGGCAAGTGGATCGTGCTTGAAACCATGGCGGCCATTTCGCTGAACCTCGGCATCCTGAACCTGATGCCCTTCCCCGTGCTCGATGGCGGCATGATCCTGTTCCTGCTCATCGAAGCCATCATGCGCCGGGACGTGAACCAGGCCATCAAGGAACGGGTGTACCAGGTGGCTTTCGTGTGCATCATCCTGTTCGCGGCGTTTGTGATGTTCAACGATATTGCGAAGCTGCATTTGAAGCTGTGACAGGCTTTTAGAGCGCGTTTGGCAATTTGTCAACCCTTGGTCAGGGTATAGGTGCGCCCGGCAAAGTATGACAACTAAGCAGTGCCTAATTCCAGGGCAATTTGCCTTGCCGCTGCACGTGCTGCATCCGCCCCATCCACCGGAAAACTGATCGCCCCTACCCTCGCGTGCCCGCCCCCGCCCCAGCGTTCGCAGATCCCGGCGATGTTAGCCAGTTCCGCGGCGGGTTTGGGCGTCCAGGGGTTGGTGCCTACGGAAATTTTGGTGCGGAGGCTGGATTTGGAGAGGCCTACGACGTAGGTGGCTTCCGGATGCAGGTAGTAGGGGATGAATTTGCTGTAGCCTTCGACTGGCTGATCGGTGATGTCGAAGGTGAGGACGCCGTCGTGCGCCTCGATCCGGTCGCGCAGCAGGTCTACGGCCTTCCAATGGCGTTCGAGCAAGGGGCCGAGCAGCTCCCGGACCCAGGGCAGGGCGACGATCTCGGCTAGCGGCAGCGCGGTGAGCAGAGGAATAAAGCGCTGTACGGTTTCGCTCGAGGGTGCGCTTTCGATGATGGCTGTCAGCTGCATCGCGGGGGCGGCGAGCTCTACGGCGGCGGTTGCGGACTCATATTTCGCGCCGTCGACGATGTTTGCCCAATGGATCAGGTCGGCCAGGGGCGCAGTATCCATCCCGAAGCGCGTCTTTGCGATATGCGCGATCCAGCCCGTGCAGCTGATGTAGAGCGGGTCGAAAAAGTGGCGCAGAGCGTCGGGGCCGGGTGCGCCGGGAGCCCCCTGGCCGGCCCGGAAGTGCGCTTCGTCTTCCGGGGTGGCGAAGGCGGACTGGTGGTGATCGAACCACCAGGTCACCTCGGGCCGTGGAGAGTATTTGAAGTCGACGATGGCGTTTTCACCGTTCGGCTCCAGGGAGCCGTCCTCGAACAACGGGCCGGGGCGGTGCGCGAGGCCGCGGTACTCGAAGCTTTGCGCCGAGCCGATGCATTCGCGGTGAAAGCGGGTAAAGAGCGCGGCGGAACAGGCTCCATCGAAGCAACGATCATGATAAAAAACGCGGCAGTTCACAGGATCGAGGATAGCTGAGGCTTGGGGTTGTACGTTCTAAGTTGCACGTTCTAAGTTGTACGTGGCTGGTGGGTCAGTGGGAGTTGTACGTGGTTGGGAGTGGGGGATGAGGGCGCACACCGCGCGTCTTTGATGAAACCGAGTTGCGACCACACTCCAGGCGGCAACGTACAACCTGGAACCAACAACTTGCGGACGTAAGACGTACAACGTACAACAAAAAACTTACGTCGGAGAGTCCCATCGATGGCTGATCTTGAAGCGACAACTCCGCTTGTGTCCCCGCCCACGTTCTCTGCACCGGAGCCGCCCGGTCAGGGTGTGTTGATCGGTCCTTTGGGCCTGCGTGCCGGTTGGGGTATTCTTCTCTACTTCGTGGTGGCGGGTCTGCTGGGGACCGCTCTGTTCGTGGGGCTGTTCCGGGCTACCGGGCAGATGGGGCGTTTCCAGGCGGATGGACAGCAGGCACGGGCCACGGCTGCCCGTGCAAAGGCCGCGCACCAATCTGTCCCTCCGCGTCCTTTGCCGCCGTCGATGGCATTCCTTTCCGAAGCGGCGCAGGTGGGTGCGGTGCTGCTGGCGGCCCTGGGGCTGAGCTTTCTGGAGCGGCGACGCTTCGGCGTGTACGGCCTCGGCCTCGGCCGGGTTTGGGACGCGCTGGCGGGCGCCGGTTGGGGTTTGCTGGCCTTGGCGCTGCTGGTCGCCGTCCTGCGCGGCAACCATCTGCTGGTGTTTGACGGACGCCTGCTGCGTGGGGTGCCGGAGTTCCGATACGGCGCCGTCTGGCTCGGCATCTTTTTCCTGGTCGGCCTCGCGGAGGAGTTCCTGTTTCGCGGCTATATCCAGTTCACCCTCGCGCGTGGGCTGTTGGGCCTGGCGCACTGGTTGGCCCCGGACCACAAGCGCGGTGTCGCGTTTGCCCTGAGTGCCCTGGCGTGGTCGGGCCTGTTTTTTCTGGCCCACATCCACAATTCCGGCGAAACCGCGACCGGTCTCGCGGCCGTTTTCCTGGCCGGCATTACCTTCAGCTATGCGCTTTGGCGCACGGGTTCGCTTTGGTGGGGGGTGGGCGCGCATACAACGTGGGATTGGGCGCAGAGCTTTCTTTTCGGCGTGCCGGACAGCGGTACACTCTCCGCCGGGCGCCTTTTCCAAACCCACCCCATGGGCCCGGCGTGGCTTTCAGGCGGTGCGGACGGGCCGGAAGGGAGCGTTCTGGTCATTCCGGCGCTGCTGCTGCTGATACTGGCGGTTCGGCTGCAACGCGCGGGAGCGCAGCCCCCGGTTGAGCCAGAAGGGACCGAGCAGCCCAGCCTGCCAGGAACGCCCTGACCCGCCCACCGGGGCTTTCGCTTAGAATCAGGGCTGCGCATGAGCGGTTTCGATGATGAACAGCAGCCCCGCCCGACGGTGGGAGGGGTCGAGCGGGAAAGCGAACCGCGGCTCCTGACCCGTTCCCTTCCCACGGAAAACAGCGAAACAAAGAGAAGGGCCGGAAATAAGATCCGTCCGGAGCCGACTCCCGGGCAACACGCCCCGAAGCGCGGTCTGACGGCCTGGGCCGGAGCTCTGTGGCAAAGGCCGCGAACCATCCGAAGCGGGGAGGAACAGGCTGGGGCCCCCACCCGGACCGCCTCCACCCGTACCGCCACAACCCCTGCTGCCGAAACCCCTGCTGCCGAAATCTCGACTGCCAGGACCCAAACCGCGAAAATCCGGCACCGTGTCTTGGGGGCCATGGCCGGCGTGCTTGCCCTGGTGTGCGTCGGCTTGCTGCTCTGGCTGGCGAGCCTGCGCAGTGCCGTCAATCAGGCCCTTCCGAGGCTGGACGGTGAAGCGAAGCTGAGTGGGCTGCAGTCGGCCGTTACGGTGACGCGCGATGCGCAGGGTGTGCCTCGGATCACGGCGGCTAGCCTCCACGACGCCCTGTTTGCGCAGGGGTATGTGACGGCCACTGACCGGCTGTGGCAGATGGACGCGCTGCGTCGACACGGCGCCGGAGAACTGGCGGAAATCCTGGGCCCGTCGATGGCCGAGCACGACCGCCGGCAACGCATTTTGCAAATGCGCGCAGCCGCGGACCGGGCGGTGACCCAGCTGCCGCCGGATCAGCGATTGCAGCTGGAGGCCTATGCGGCGGGCGTGAACAGTTTCATCGACGGCCACCGCGGGACGTTGCCGGTGGAATTTCGCCTGCTGGCGTACAAACCGCTACCGTGGACCCCGCGGGACTCCCTGCTGATCCTGCTTGCCATGTTTCAGGACATGTCCACGCGGTTTCCGCAGAAGATGGACCGCGAGGCCTTCAGTGCGCATCTGCCGGCGGCGCTGCTGCCCGATCTTTACCCCGTCGGCAGCTGGCGAGACCATCCGCCCGCGGCGCAGGGCGGCAGCCTTTCGGCACCGCATGCGGTGGAGCTGATCCCGCTCGATCCTTCGCAGGCGCGGGCTGCCCCGAGCGCCCCGGTTCCCCCCGGGGTGCAAACGCAGGAGTTGCTGGCCGTTCGCCAGGAGCTGGCGAGCACGGCCGCTCCGGCTTCCTGCCCGGATTGCCGAGCCGGATCGAACAACTGGGTGGTGAGCGGAGAACGAACCGTCTCAGGGAAGCCGCTGCTGGCCAACGATACGCACCTGAACCTCTCGATCCCGGACGCCTGGTACGAGGTCGCGCTGCGCACGACGGCCCCCGTGGAGGTTCCCGGCGGAGGTGTGCCGGGGGCGGCGTCCGGTCCGCTCGATGTCAGCGGCTTCACGTTACCGGGACTGCCTTTTGTGACCATTGGACGCAACCCGCACGTGGCCTGGGGTTTAACGAACATGGGCGCGGACGTTCAGGATGTGCGCGTGGAGCACATGCGCGGCACAGGGGCGGCAACCGAGTTCCAACGCACGGACGGCGGTTGGGCCCGGGTGGAACACCACGCGGAACGCATCCGTGTACGGGGCGGCACGGACCGTGTACTGGACGTGCAGACCACGACCCATACCGTGGGGGCGGAGACCATGGTCACGCCGATCATATCGGGGTTGTACCCGTCGGACCCGCGAACGCTTTCCCTCGCCTGGACGGCCTTTGCTCCCAAAGCGGTGACCGTACCCCTTCTCGCCGCCAATGCCGCAGCGAATGGGACGGCGCTGGTCGAGGCATTTGCCACCTTCGGCGGACCGTCCCTGAACCTGGTCTGGGCGGACACCGAGGGCGGTATCGGCTACCACGCGATCGGGCTGATTCCCGTGCGGGGATCGACGACGCGCCAGCCTCGGGACGTGCCGGAAGCCATGCCCCTGCCACCCTCTGGACCGCCGGTTCCCGACGGCGGTGAGGGCGAAGGCGCGACCCTACAGCAGCCTGCGCTGACGCAAGGCCAACATGGGGCGCCCAGGCTGCTGCTGACGGCATACCGCCCTTTGCGTCGGCATGCGGGAGGGCAGGCGCGACGTGGGGCAGTGCCGCGGCCATGGGGGCGGCGGGCAGGGGGGCAGCGGGCAGGGGGGCGGCGAAGTCGCCGAGGGGCTGCCGCGCCGTCCGCGTCCCAAACACCGCCGGAACCATCGCCGACGCCGCTGCTGAATTACACCATCGGTTCGCGGGTAGCGCCGGTACCCGTGGATGCGCTGGATGCGACACAGGCGTGGGTGGGGTACATCGCCTATGCGGACATGCCGGCCGTGACCGATCCGCCCGGTGGTGTGCTGGTAACGGCGAACTCGCGGGTCACGCCGGACGACTACCCGTGGTCGGTTACCGAGGATTGGACCGACCCGTTCCGCACCGAGCGCATTCTGCATCTGCTGCGTGGGCGCACGGGCCTCACTCCGTCGGACATGCTGGCGGCGGAGAACGACGTGTATTCCGATGTCAACCAGGCGATGGGGCAGCGGTTGGCCTATGCCATCGATCATGCGTCGGCGGGCGCGCTGGGGCGCGATGCGGGGCGTTTGCACCAGGCCGCGGACATCCTGCGAGGGTGGGATGGGGAGATGACGACGGGGTCGGCAGGCGCCGCGTTGGTCGCGGCCGTGCGCGAAGCGCTTTGGCCGGCGCTGCTGGGCCCGCAGCTTGCGGCACATGCGGCAAACCTGTCCGGAAACGGGAAAACGCTGAGCGCGGCGGAGCTGGCCTCGCTGGTTGAGCTGTACAACTGGGGTGAGCGGACCACGGCGCTGGAACTGCTGGTGGGCAACCAGCCGGTGCGCTGGTTGCCGTCCCGGTTTGCGACCTGGAACGACTTTCTGGCCACCGCGACCGAAGACGGGCTAAAGGCTGCGGGCGCACCAGCGGACCTGCGCCGATGGCGCTACGGGAAGCTTCACACGGTGGAGCTGGTTCATCCAGTGTTCGGGCCGCATCCGCTGCTGGCACGGCTGTTGGGGATAGCCGGAAGCACCGGACGGCAGCCCGCACCGGGAGATTTCACCACAGTCAAGGCCATTGGACCGCATTTCGGGCCGAGCGAGCGCTTCATCGCCGACCTTTCGAAGGACATGACCTCCTGGCACGCGGCTCTGGGCAATCTAACCACGGGTGAGTCGGAAAATGGACACAGCCCCTGGTACCTGGACCAGTTTGCGCCCTGGATGGCGGGCACCACCTTCGCCCTGCCTGGCGGGGAAACCCCGGCGACGCACACGCTGCGGCTGGTTCCGGCTGGCAAAACCCTATGAGCGCGGGCATTGTGGTCGAGGTCTCGCGCGCACCGCGGCATGGGTTTGCCAAGGTGCCCCAGGCCGCCATCCGGCTGCTGGCGGGCGAGGGTGTGGAAGGCGACGCGCACCGTGGCACGACCGTGCAGCACACCTACCGTGTACGGCGCGATCCCACGCAACCGAATCTTTGCCAGGTGCACCTTTTTGCGGCGGAAAAACTGGAGGAATTGGCCGGGGCGGGCTTCTCGCTGGGCCCCGGCGAGATCGGCGAAAACGTGCTGACGCGCGGGATCGACCTGCTGGCATTGCCGCAGGGCACGCGGTTGCGCCTGGGTGCGGAGGCCGTGGTGGAGATCACCGGTCTGCGCACACCCTGTTCGCAAATGGACAGGTACCGGGCCGGTCTGCAAGCGCTCCATTGGGGTCCACGCGACCCCGGGGGCAAACGCACGCGGCGGGCTGGGATCATGGGGATCGTGCTTGCCGGCGGCGCTGTGCATCCGGGCGACAGGCTGGTCATCGAGTTGCCGCCCGAGCCGCATCGTCCTTTGGGACCGGTGTAGACCTCGGCAAAGTGGGCTATGGAGGCACGGATGCTCACGGCTACGTCTACGGTCAGCGCGGGGAACGCCGCGCGGCGTGAGCGCATCGAACAAGCCATGAGCGATGGACAGCAGGCCGTCACAGGGGGATTGAGCGGTATCGCGACGGAACTCGCGGCTGCCGAGCCTCTCTGTGAAAACGAGCCGATCCGCGTGCCCGGGGCCGTACAGCAGCATGGTTTCCTGCTCGTCACCGACGCTGAGTTCCAGACCGTGCTCATCGCGAGCGAGAATACGGAGCGTTTTCTCTCCCTTCCCTTGCGGCTGATTCTCGGCGCCACACTCGAAACTCTGCTGGGACGGGAGTTGTTGGCCGTTCTGCGCGATCTGCGCCGCTCCCACGATGCCGAGCGCGACGGCCTAGTCACCTTTCTTGGCTCGTTTCGGTTGGGGTCCGATTTTTTCAGCGTGACGACCCACCCCGCGGGCTCGCAACGCGTACTCGAGTTCGAACAGCAGGAGCAACTCGTCGGCCCCGAGATGATGAACGGGGTAATCACGAACTTCGTCGGTACGCTCAGCCGCGTGAAAAACGAGGCCGAACTTTGTAACGCCCTTGTGCGCCAAATGGCCGACCTCACCCAATTCGACCGCGTTCTGCTGTATTCCTTCGACGAAGAAGGCCACGGGACCGTGCTGGCCGAGGTCAATGATGGAAAGCTGCCCAGCTACCTGGGCCTTCGTTTTCCGGCCTCGGACATACCACGCCAGGCGCGCGAGTTATACGTCCTGAACACGGTGCGCATCATCCCGAATGCCGTCTATACACCGTCACCGTTGCGCGGTCTGCCGGCGCAGGAGGCGCGCGGCTTCGATCTTTCGCTCAGCCGCTTGCGCAGCGTTTCCCCGACGCATCTGGAGTACATGCGCAATATGGGTACGGAAGCCTCCATGTCGGTTTCGCTGGTGGCGGATGGCAAGCTCTGGGGCCTTATCAGCGGACATCACACCCAGCCCCGCCTGGTTCCCTATCTCATTCGCAGCGCCTGCGACATGTTGGCCAAAATGGCCAGTACGCAGCTTTCGAGCTTCGTCACGGGTTCCCGCCTGCAGGCCATCGTACGTTCCCACGCGGTACAGCGTGAGGTTCTTACGGAGCTCGCCTCGGTAAAGAATTTCCTGGACGGTCTGGCAGAGCAGCTGCCCCGGGTGCTCGAGATCACGCGGGCCGCGGGCGTGGCGCTGGCCGTGGAAGACAGCCTCATCACGCATGGCGAGGTGCCTTCCCACGCGGCCATTGCCGGCATCACGAAGTGGCTGGATGAGAATGTGGAGTTGGATACAGTCATCCACTCACACCTGAGCACGGTACTCCCCTGGGCCGATACGATTCGAGCCGAGGCAAGCGGTTTGTTGGCCATCCGTATCTCGGCCGTACAGCACCGCTATCTGCTTTGGTTTCGTCCGGAGGTCGTCAGCACGGTGCGCTGGGCGGGTGAACCGGACAAGATCATCGAAGGCAATCAAACGCTGCATCCGCGCCACTCCTTCTCCGAGTGGCGTGAGGTTGTAAAGGGCCGCAGCGAACCGTGGTCGACCGCCGAGGTGGAATCGGCGCGCGACTTCCACTCCGCCTTGACCACCATCAGCCTGCGGCGTGCCGAGGAAGCCGTTGAATTGGGCGAAGCACGCTTTCGGCAGCTCAACCACGCGCTTCCCGTCCGCGTGTTTACAGCGGTCGACTCCGGCCGGCTGACGTATACCAATGAGCGTTGGCGAAGCTCCGGATTGAGCGAGACCGGCCGCTGGTTCGACGAGCCCCAGCTTTGCCCTGAGGACGCCGCGATGTGCGCCGAGCGGTGGGCGCGCGCCGTTGCCGACAACACCGATTTCGAAGCGGAGGTGCGGCTGCGAACGACATCGAAGGAGACCCCGGACGGCCTCCCCGGGCAGCAGCGCTGGTACCTTGTGCGCGCCGTTCCGTTCCATCGCGCGGATGCGGCACGCGCCGGTTGGATCGGCTGCTTTATCGATTTGACCGAGAGCAAGGAGCGCGAAACCGCACTGCGCATGAACGAAAAACTTGCCATTACCGGACGCCTGACCAGTGTGATCGCGCATGAAATCAACAATCCGCTGGAGGCCATCACCAACCTGATGTACCTGCTGCGTAACGAGCTTCGCGACGATGGACCCGCGACCGGCTACATCGGCATGGTGGAAAGCGAACTGGAGCGCATCTCCGGCATTACCAAGCAGACCCTTCGCTGGAACCGCGAAAGCGAGGACCAGCGCGAGAAATTTCATGCCGGCGAGATGGTGGACGACGTTTTACGGTTGTTTGCGGGCAAAATCCGCAACCGGCAGATCACCGTGACGATAGAGGGCGACCGGCAGGTCCAGATCTCCGGGGTCATCGGGCAGCTACGGCAGGTGGTGGCCAACCTGGTCTCAAATGCCATCGATGCCGCGCCCGTGGGGGGATCTATCACGATCGGCGTCCACACCGCCCAGCGGGACACCTCCCCTGGTGAAGTCGGCTTTGCCATCGCCGACAACGGCCCAGGCATCCCGGCCGCGGCGCAAGGGCGTTTGTTCGAGCCCTTTTATTCGACCAAAGGCGATCTGGGCAACGGCCTGGGGCTGTACATCTCTCGCGAAATCGTGGAACGGCACGGGGGCCGCATCGTGGTAAATTCGGTCCTAGGCTCCGGTACCACCATGTGGGTCTGGCTCCCGGCGGCTTCAGCGGCTGCGAAAACGGTTTCGAGTTGAAAGGAATGCGCTTTGTCTATATACAACGGGGTGGAGTCCTCTCCCATGAACGGCCATTTGCACAAGACTAGCCGGATGTTGATTTTATGCGTGATTTCGCCGCTGATGCTGGCGCAGGGACTGCTGGCCGCGTCGCTTCCGTCCCGCGCGCAACAGGCCGCCGTCAAGCATACCAACGCTTCTTCGGATGGGGTCCCTTTGCCGGCGGACGCGGTGACCAAACTGCTTCCCGGCAGCGTGTATTTTCAGGGCAGGACCGCTCCGCTGCAGTTGCGCAATGCGGGTGCCGTGCATTTCGGCCCTGACGCCACCGCCTGGGTAGCCCTGGTGGACACCTCCGGCTATGCCACGGACGTACAGGAAAAATATCAGTTCTACCTGGTGACCGAGGCTCCTTTGACGATGGGTGGCGTGAAGGTTGCCGCCGGGGCGTATGGGGGCGGCTTTCTGGGCGAGCGCTTTCTGCTGATGGACCTCGGCGGCCACACCGTCGCGGAAGGCCGGGTGGAAAGCGACCCCGCGATGAAGCGGCCACGTCCCCTGCAGTTGCTGCCGGACACAACGGATGCCGTCAAGCTTTACCTGGGCCGGCACTGGGTTCAGTTGAAGTCGTCGCCGGGACAGGCCCGGTAGGCCCTCCCCTGGCACTGCAAATACGTTGGGTTGCAGTAAGTTGCGACGAAGGAAGCGACTCTTTGTTCCCCTTTAAGGAAGCAACGGCACTGTGTATCTTCTCTTGACTCGCGATCGGCGGCGGCAGCGGCTTTCCGCCTCGATCTGCGGTTGGGTTCTGCTCGCTGGCGTGCCGGGAAGGGCCCAACTTTCCTCGCCGCCTCCCGGCGCACCCCAGGCCTCCGCTCCCCAAAGCACGACACAACACCCGCCCTCGCCAGCGGACCTGGACGCCTATATTCGCTCGGGTTGGGATCGGCTTTCGCGGTCGACCGCCGATTGCGGTTCCGTGGTGGACCTCAAAGTAACAGCCGCCCCGGTGCTGTACCTGCCGGCCGGCATGGACCCGCCCCCGGCGGTGCGGGCGTTGCAGACGGGTTGCCACGTGCGCATCGAACATCTGCCCCGGCCCATTCGCGAGATCGGCGACGTGCGCCCGTCGGAGTTGAAGACCGAGGGCCTGCTGTATCTGCCCCATCGTTACGTTGTGCCCGGTGGCCGATTCAACGAAATGTACGGCTGGGACAGCTATTTCATCCTGCTCGGCCTGTTGCAGGACGGCCGCGACGACCTGGCCCGGGGCGTTGTCGAAAACTTCTTTTTTGAGATTGAAAACTATGGCGCGCTGCTCAACGCCAACCGCACCTACTTCCTTACCCGCTCGCAACCGCCGCTGCTGTCGTCGATGATTCGCGAGGTGTACGAGCACAGCGGGAGCGGCCCGGGAGCAGCGGCACCGCTGAGCAAAGCCTGGCTGGCCCACGCCTACGCCATGGCGGAACGCGACCATGCACTTTGGGTTTCACCGCTGCACATGGTGGGCACGACAGGCCTTGCGCGATACCGCGATCTGGGCAGCGGCCCTGTGCCGGAGATGGCGGACGACAGCGCCTACTACACCGACGTGATCCGCTGGTTGTTGGCGCATCCCGAATCTCCGGGGTCTCTGGGCTATTTAGTCGCGGGTCCGGCCGAGCCCACGCCGGCCGAGGCAACGAAACTCGCAGAGGTCAGCTGCGATGTCCGCACCTCGCCGGTCTGCGCGCGTGCGGTCGTCGACGGTCAGCGGCTCAGCGCGGCTTTCTATGCAGGCGATCGCGCGATGCGGGAGTCCGGCTTCGATACCAGCTTCCGCTTCGGCCCCTTCAGCGGATCGACGGAGCAATACGCCCCCGTTTGCCTCAACAGTTTGTTGTTCAAATACGAAACCGATCTCGCCCACTTCGCCACCCGGCTGGGCCGCACCGCCGAGGCGGGACAGTGGACCGCCATGGCCGAAGCTCGTCGCGCGGCCGTGAATCAATACTTGTGGAATGCCTCCGATGGCTATTTCTACGACTGGAACGACACGGCCGGGAAGCAATCGACATACCGCTACATCACGGGCTTTTACCCGCTGTGGTCCGGGCTCGCCACCCCAGCGCAGGCCGCCGCGGTGGAGGCGCACCTGCCCGAGTACGAGCGCGCCGGCGGCCTGGCCACCAGCACCTTCGTTTCCGGCACCCAGTGGGACGCTCCCTTCGGCTGGGCCCCGACGAACTGGCTGGCCGTGGCCGGACTCGAGCGTTACGGCTTTCACGAGGACGCCCGGCGCATCGCGCGCGCATTCCGCTCGACCGTGCTGGGCAATTTCCGCCGCGACGGCACCGTGCGGGAAAAGTACAACGTCGTCAGCGGCTCCGCAAACATCGCCCTCGCCGCCGGCTACAAGTCCAATGTCATCGGCTTCGGTTGGACCAACGGTGTCTATCTGCGCATGGGGGACCTGCTGGGAGGGAACACGGGAAGCGTAAGTCCCGGCCCGCAGTGAAGCCCCATCTCGCTTAAATTTAGAGCAAAGTACGTGTATCAAAGTCATCTCGACCGGAGGCGAAGCCGAAGTGGAGAGACCTCTGTATTTTGCCTGTCGTTGCCCAATAACTTCGCGGCACGACGGACGAAATACAGGGGTCTCTCCACTACGCAAACGATAGGACTGTTTGCTGCGGTCGAGATGACAGTTCATACCGACATAGAAACAGCGTTGGAATTTTCACCACATTCGCTCTATCCGCACCAGCCGACATCAGGCCGTCTTTTGCTTCTGAAGAATCGGGCCGGAGGCCTGCCGCCGCGCCTGCTTGGCGTAGGTGGCCAGCGCCAGCAACGGAAAATAATTCCGGTACAGGCCATAGCTGAGATAGAACACATTGGGAAAACCCGTGCCGGTGTGGAGCTCTTCGTCCCATGTGCCATCGGAGCGCTGATGTTTGTGCAGCCATTCCACGCCACGTTCGACGGCAGGGGCATCATGGCCTTCGGCAGCGATCAAGCCCAGCAGCGCCCACGCCGTTTGAGACGGTGTGCTCGGCGCGACGATGTAGCGACCCTTTTCATAGCCAAGGCAACTTTCGCCCCATCCGCCGTCCTCGGCCTGCACCGACTTCAGCCACGCCGCGCCGTGCCGTACAGCGCGGTGGGCGGCCGGATCGCCCGCGGCCTGCAATCCACGCGTGGCAAGAAACGTTCCGTAGATGTAATTCACGCCCCATCGCCCGTACCAACTGCCGTTCGTTTCCTGCGTGGCGAGCAGGTAGCGCACGCCGCGATGGATGGCGGTATGGCGGTAGTTCATGCCGCGTTTGCACAAGGATTCGAGCACACGGCCGGTGATGTCGGCGCAGGTGGGATCGAGCATGGCATTGTGGTCGGCAAAGGGCACGCGGTTCAGGATTTCCCAGTTGTTGTCCACATCGAAGGCCGCCCATCCGCCGTCGGAGCTTTGCATGCCGAGCAGCCAATCGGTGGCACGTTGCTCGGTTTTGGCCTGCCGCACCGGGTCCGTGGCCTGCGCATGCAGCAGCGTCAGCAGCACCATCGCGGTGTCGTCGATATCGGGGTAAAACTCATTGGCAAACTCGAAAGCCCAACCGCTGGGGATCAGGTCCGGCCGCTTTTCAGACCAGTCGCCTTTGCGGCGCACCTCTTTCTCCAGCAGCCAATCGGCGGCCTGGGTCAACTGCCGTTGCGCCTTTTCCTCCGGGGCCACGGACAACAATTCGCCCAGCGCAAAGGCGGCAATCGCCGTATCCCACACAGGCGATTTCGCCGGCTGAAACACGAGCCGATCGCCGTCATCCAGCAGAAGATCTTCAAATTGCCGGGTCGCCAGCACGAGGTCGGGCTGGTCGCGTTCATAGCCGAGCGCCTCCATGGCCATGATGGCGTACATCATCGCCGGATAGATCGCGCCAAGCCCCTCGGTGTATTGCATGTGCTCCAACATCCAGCGCTCCGCCGAGCGAATGGCCTTGGAACGAATCTTTTGCGGACCGCGCTGTTGCCACAGTTTGAACAGGCGATCGGCCTGCACAAACAGCTCGGACACACGATCGCGTTTGGGCAGCGAAAGCCGCTTGTCGGGCTTCAGCAGCTCATTCACCGTAAGCCCGTGCGGGGTGGCGCATGTGTTGCCCAGGGCCTGCACGATCGCCAGCGGAACGATGATGGTCCGCGTCCACGAACTCATCTGGTAGAGCACACTGCCGGGTACAAGCAGAATTTCGGGAGGAACTGTCGGCACAAACCGCCGTGGAAACAGGCCAAACAGGCTGAGATTGATCTTGGTGTAGCTGTTGCAGGCCTGCAAACCGCCGAGCGTTTGAATGAGGCTGCAGATGCGCTCCATCGCGGGGCTCCCGGCATCGGTGCCGGCCAGCTTCAAGGCGGTGTACGCGCGCACCGTGGCGTTGACCTCGGCGGGTCCGCCCGGAAACAGATTCCATCCGCCTTCGGGACGCTCGTGGGTCCAAATGGAGTGCACAACGCGCTGGAGGCGCAAGGGATCGGGATGCCGCCACGCACCGTCGGCCTCGGGTGGATGCATCCATAGCTGCAACAGGATGTAATCGGAAAGCAGGGTCGAATCGCCCAGCAGATCGCCACACCAGGAGCCATCGGGAGCCTGCATCGAAAGCAGCGCTTCCGCCGCACTCCGGGAACGCTTTAACGCTTGTTGCGAGAGCTCAGTGGGCTCCGCCCTGGAGTGGGTTTCCCCCCGTGCGAATGAACGTGTCTCGGAAGAAACAACGAATGGGATAGACTTGTTCATCAACCTTCCAGGCCTGGGCCGTCCGGGCAAAACGTCACGCCGGCGAACATATCGCCACCCGGAGTACAACCGCGTCAACCCGAAGTATACCGGCAGCTTGCGGCGGGTCACAAGGCAAGCGGCGCGGGTGCGGGAGTACCACCTGGGCACTCCCGTCGACCACTTTCCTTGCCTTCGTCCACTTTGCGCCGGGTGCCTTCGCTCCGCACGGTTCGGCGGCAAACCTCTACCGGAGGGACCGACCCCGCAGCCAAAAAAAGACCGGAACCCCGCTCAGAACGATAAGCAGCCCCGGCCACGTTGTCGCCGGCTTGTAGGCGAACAGCACAACCAGCACGGTAGCGGCGCCCGCGAGATACAGCGCCGGCAGCCAGGGATAGCCCCAACAGCGATAGGGTCGAGGGGCATCCGGGCGGGTCTTGCGCAGCCGGAACAGCCCGGCCACGGTGAGGATGTAGAACAGCAGCGCGGCGGAGATCACATAGTCCAGCAGGTTGCTGTAAAGATTGCCGTAGGTTCCCGTCGCCCGGTCGAACGTGCGCGGCAGCACCAGCAGAAGGGACCACGCACATTGCATGGCCAGCGCCCAGCCCGGTACCTGCGCACGGTTCAGCACGCCGGCCTTGCGAAAGAACAGACCGTCCTGCGCCATGGCGTAGCAGGCCCGGCCACCGGCCAGCGTCATGGCGTTCACGGTGCCAAAGGTGGACACCATGATGAGCACGCCCATGGCCACCCGCCCGATGCCCGGCAGCACCGTATCCACCACGGAGGTTGCGACACGGTCGTGCGGCGCCGTTTGTATCCCGTGCACCGGCAGCACGGCCAGGTAGCAGAGATTGCACAGCAGGTACAAAACGATGATCGTCGATGTACCGATGCCGAGCGAAAGCGGCAGATTGCGACTCGGGTTGCGCACCTCGCCGGCCACAAATGTGATGTCGTGCCAGCTGTCGGCGGAGAAAAGCGATCCCGTCTGCGCCACGCACAAGGCCACAAACAGGCCAAGAGCCGTGGTCGCGTCAACAACGGTGTTCAGGCCTCGGTTGCGCACGACATCGACCGGCGTCCAGGGGTGCGCAAAGTTCGCGTGCAGCACCTCCGAATGCCGCGCAAACGCGAAGGCACCCAGGACCAAAAGCGCGACCATGCCCGCGAGCTTGGCCACAGTGAACACGTTCTGGATCAGCTTGCCCCACTCCACGCCAAAGCTGTTAATGATGGTAATCAGCAGAATGATGGCCAGCGCCAGCGCCTGGGCGGTCGATAGCGAAAGCGCATAGCCGGGCAGCACGTGCAACGGCGGAACGAGGTACCGGCTTTCGCTGACCGCGGGAAACAGCACACCGCTGAAACGCGCAAACGCGATCGCCACGGCGGCGATGGTGCCGGTCTGGATCACCGTCAGCAGCGTCCATCCGTACAGAAAGCCCCACAGCGGCGAAAAGGCCTCCCGCAGATACACATACATGCCACCCGCCTTCGGCATCATTCCGGCGAGTTCGCCATAGCTGAGCGCACCGGCCACGGTCAGCACGCCCGTGATGCCCCAGACGACGAGCAGCCAGCCGGCCGAGCCCACCTGCCGCGCAATCTCCGCGCTGACGATGAAAATACCCGACCCTACCATGATGCCGGCCACCATCATGATCGAATCGAACAGCCCCAGCGCCTTGCGGAACTCCTGCGGCGCACCGGTTTCGGGGTTATGGGCGATCTCGTCGGCGAGCGAGGAGCTTTCCGCGCCGGTCACCGCCAAAGGTTTTCCGTGTCGCCCGTTGCCGCCTGTTGACCTGCCATGCGTCCACCCCTCGCCGCGTTCCGAGACGCGTTTTCCAGATATGTTTCCCGTAGCCTACAAGAACGGTGCCCCGCCCGGCACAGAAGGAGCTCGCATGGCGTCATCCGGCACCATGCACACGCGGGCTGAGGAGCTGCGGTACAGCTTCGGGCGGACTTCGCTGGGCACGGGTTCGCTGCTCCCCGTGCCAGTCACGGTGCTTGCCGCCTGTCGCGGAAGCGCGGTCTGCGCCGTTTTGCTGGGCGACTCCGAAGGGAACCTGCTCAGCGACCTGCAACGGCGATTTCGGGGCGAGACCTGCCGGCACGACGCGCCTGGCATGGCGGGGATCCTGGGCGAAGTTTGCGACCTGGTCGCGGGGCGGCGAGAGACGCTTCGGCAGCCGCTCGCGCCCGAAGGAACACCGTTCCAAAAAGATGTCTGGCGGGCGCTCCAGGCGATTTCTCCCGGCACCACGGTCACCTACACGCAGTTGGCCGGGACCCTGGGCCTTTCGCCGACAGCGGTGCGCGCGGTT
>CAXTBI010000036.1:0-32836 GCA_964242195.1 uncultured Acidobacteriaceae bacterium | reverse complement strand
GCGGCTCCCGGGACCGGCTTCGCCACGGGTTTCGCAGGCGGTGCAGGAGGGGGGTTCGGCGGGGGGTTCGGGGGGGGGATCAGCGGGGGCCAGACCGACGATCGTGGCCGTTTTCGCCTCAGCGGCATTGCCCCGGGTACCTACCTGGTCCGCGCCAGCGTGCAGGCTCCCGCGCCGGCCAGCACGTTCGATCGCCGCACGTTTGCCCGAAGCCTTACCCTGAACGTCTATGCCCCCGACAAGCTGCGCCGCACCGATGCGGCCGTCGTTACCCTGGGGGCCGGCGAAGAGCGCAACGATCTCTCCATCACCATGAACCTCGCCGTTCTGCATGCGATAAGCGGCACGGTGAGCTCCACCGGTGGTCCGGTCCGCTCCGGTACCGTTACCCTCACCGATAGCACGGACGCCTCCCTCAATCGCGCGGGCACGGTCAACGCCGACGGAAGCTTCCTTGTGCCCTATGTCCCACCCGGCAGTTACACCCTGCGCGCGGTGGTCAACTCCGTCGCTCAGACCTTCGCTCGCGGTGGCGGGTCTCCGTCTGCGGCGGACCCTGCGGTTCGTTTTCAGCCCCTGGAGGAGTCTCTCGTCGTCGCCGACAGCGACCTCACCGGCCTTTCCCTGACCGTGGCCGTGGTCCCCGCGACGGCCGCGACGGCCCAATAAGCCGTGCGCCCCCGGTGCGTCCCTGTCCATCGTTTGCCGGTTGCCCGTGGCGGAAGGGGAACGCACACGCCCGGAAAATCTTGACACCGGCGCGCCAAACATCGATGCTGGAGTCTTGGGTGCGCGTTGCCTGCGCCGGAGACGTTTCCGGCGGACGGGGGTGAAACGCTCCGTTCGGTGACTGGAAAGCTGGCTACTTCGATGGATCGAAGCCCGTCAGCTCGAACCGGAGGCGCATCCACGAAATTTCGGGGAAAGATGCCGCGGCTGCTCCGTCGCGGCGATGGTCAGTTACGGTGATTGCAGGTTTGGTCGGTCGGGAAAGCCTCCGGGCTTTGGGTTGGGTAATGCTGGCGGGCGGCGGCGGCGGCTTCGGCTCCTTTGCCGGCCTGCCCCTGCTTTTGCTGATGTTTGCGGCCATGTACTTTCTGCTGATCGCGCCCAATCAAAAGAAGCAAAGGGTTTGGCAAACGCAGCTGAGCGCCATCAAGCCCGGTGATCGCGTCACCACCACCGGCGGCCTCCGCGGCACCATCGTCAGCCTGAAGGACGATTTCATCGTCCTGAAAACGCAACCGGATGGCGTCAAGTTTGAAATCGTCAAGAGCGCCATCGCTGCCGTCACCACCGACGACCTGGTCAAAAACTAACGGCACCGCACGTGGCAGTGCCACCGGAACAGCGCAATCAACAGAAGAGTTCAGGGACTTCCGGCCCGCCGACGACGCGGGACGCCACCGGGGACGGGAAAAGGGTAATAGGTCGGGATGGGTAAGAATCTAGCCGGAAAAGCAGGCTTCATCGTCGCTGTACTGGTGATCTTCGTTTACGGGATCATCGGCATTCCGTACGGTGGCCTTAAAAGCTCACTGTTGCGACGCATCAATCTTGGGCTTGACCTCCGCGGCGGCACACACCTCGTCCTTCAGGTTCACGTGGAAGAGGCGATCGGCTCGCAAACGGACGTTGACGTCCAGCGCCTGAACACCGCGCTCGCCGCGACGGGGGCCACCGCGGCCAAGCTCGACCCCGGGGCGCACGCCGGTGTGATCACCGTTACGGGCGTCACCCCCGTTCAGGCGGGAGCCGTGCGTGATGTCCTCAGCGGCCAGACCTACAAAGAGTACGAAGTGACGCAGACCGGCACCACGGACACCCTTACCCTGAAACAGGCGGCCATCCGCGACCTCGAAGCGCGCACCCTGCAGCAATCCATTGAAACCATTCGCACCCGCGTCGATTCGCTCGGCGTCTCCGAGCCCGTCATCGAGCAGTACGGTCTGGGCGATAACCAGATCCTGGTGCAGCTGCCCGGCGTGAGCGACCCCGCCCATGTCGAAGACATCATCCAGTCCACGGCCAAACTCGAAATTCACGAGGTCGTCGGCCCCGGCTACCCCGATGAGCAGGCGGCGCTCACCGCGCTCGGTGGTGCCGTTCCGCCCGACCAGGAAATCGTTCCCGGCGTAGGTGCTCCCGGCACACCGCCGCAGTTCTGGGTGCTCCGGCGCGCCGCCATCGTTGCCGGCCCGGACTTCCGCGACGCCCAGCCCTCGCAGGATCAGAACGGCCGCCCGGACCTCACCTTCAACCTGACGACCGAAGCCGGCGATCGCTTCTACAAATACACCGACGCCAACAAAAACACTGGCCAGATGGCCATCGTGCTCCAGAACCAGGTCAAGGAGGTCGCCACCATCAATGGCGCCATCCGCGACACCGGCGAGATCACCGGCGGCTTCACCCAACAGCAGGCCCAGGACCTCAGCATGATGCTGCGCACGGGATCGCTGCCGGCCTCCATCAGCTATCTCGAAACCCGCACCGTGGGCCCCTCGCTCGGTGCGGCCAGCATCCATCAGGGCGTTCTCGCCGCGGTCGCCGGCATGCTCGCCGTCATGGTTTTCATGCTGGTCTACTACCGCGGCGCCGGGGTCAACGCGGACCTCGCGCTGATTCTGAACCTTGTGATTCTTTTAGGCTTTATGGGTTTCAGCCACGCCACCCTGACGCTGCCCGGCATCGCCGGCGTCATCCTCACCATCGGCATGGGGGTGGACTCCAACGTGCTCATCTTCGAGCGCATTCGTGAAGAGCTTCGCTCTGGCAAGAACTCCGCCACCGCCATCCAGGACGGCTTCGCACACGCCTGGATCACCATCATCGACACCCACATCACCACCATCGTATCGGCCGGCATCCTGTTCATCTTCGGCACTGGACCGGTCAAGGGCTTCGCCGTCACCCTGGTGTTCGGCCTGCTCGCCAACCTGTTCACCGCCGTCTTCGTCTCCCGCACCATCTTCGATTGGCTGCTCACCCGGCGTGCCCGCACCGCCGCGCTGTCCATCTAGCTCCTTTGTCCTATTTGTCATTCCCGCAAGGGGACCTGCAATTCAAGTCGTACCCCTCATGGCACCATGCAACACGCGCCACAAGCTAAGGCGCAAAGGAATTGACTGACGTGGAACTGTTTCGCGAAGTAAAAGTCGACTGGCTCGGGCGAAAGTGGTACTTTCTTGCCTTTTCGTTGATTTTCTCCGTTGCCGGCGTGTGCAGCATGCTCTTTTGGCACGGTGTTCCATTGGGCGTCGACTTCCGCGGCGGCACCCAGGTCACCGTGCATTTCAACAGCGAGCCGAATGACGACGGCATCCGTGCCGCCATGGACCGCGCCGGCGTCCACGACGCCCGCATCCAGCGTATTTCCGGCGCCCGGGGTGTGGCCGGCCCCGGCGCGCAAAACAACGTCATCATCAGCCTGCCGCAATCCACTGCCCAGGACACCGCCCACGATCAGGGTCGCGCCGCCGTCGAAAACGCCCTGCGGACGGGCTACCATGACTCCGCTTTCTCCGTGCAGCAGGTCGATATCGTCGGCCCCACCGCCGGCAAACAACTCCAGAACCAGGCCTGGCTCGCCACGATCTATTCGCTTGTCGGCATGCTCATCTATCTTTGGTTCCGCTTTGAGCTGATCTATGGTGTGGCCGCGGTGGTTGCCGTGTTTCACGACACCCTCATCACGGTCGGCTTCTTCTCAATCACAAACCAGGAGATCACTCTCACCGTTGTGGCCGCGATTCTTACCCTTATCGGCTACTCCATGAACGACACCATCGTCGTCTTCGACCGCATTCGTGAAAATCTGGCGCTGAGCCGCCGCGAAACCATTTCGCAGGTAGTCAATCGCTCCATCAACCAGACGCTGAGCCGGACCGTTCTCACCTCCGGCCTTACCTTTCTCACCGTGCTCAGCCTGCTTCTTTTCGGCGGCGAGGTCCTTCACGGCTTCAGCTTCGCCCTGGTCATCGGCATTTTGATCGGCACCTATTCCTCGATTGCCGTCGCCGCGCCCATGCTCGTCGCGTACCAGGACTGGCGAGCCCGGCAAGGCAAGCGAGCGGCTCTGCCCGCGGCCAAACTCATTCGGCGCTGAGCTTGCTCGCTGGCAGCTTTGTTCGCGGGTAGAACGGGTCGCCCTTCAGCGAGGCCTGGCTGCCAAGGGGCCGACGGTTCGGCTCCTCTGTTCTGGCCTATTTTCGTCACGGAAGTCGAACGAAAGGACCTACCCTTTGCTCTGCGACATTATCGTGCGTTCTGCCCAGTTTGAAGTGGTTGTCGTAGCCACGCGGGAACTGCTGTTCGCCAACGAGATCTTCCAACCCGGTCAGCAGTTCACCTTGAACGAGCAGGCCAACTTCCTGCTTCTCGACTGCGACGTGCACTCCTTTGCGGAGGCTACCAATTGGGTGATGCGCGATCTGCAGCGTCTCGGGGCCAAGGTCGGCGATACCATGCGCCCGACCCTGAGCGGCATGGGCTGGCAAACGAACTGGGTTCACGCCCGCAACGAAACTCAATGGGAAATCTACCTGCAGGAGCGAAACGGCGACGCGCGCAGCGACACAAGCCTCATCCAGCTTCCCAGGGACTGACGCAGTACCGGCATATTGCCGACCGGGTGTCATTTCGACCGGAACGACACGGTTTCTTCGTCTCGTGGAGCGGGGAGACCCCTGTATCTCGTAGCCCAGGCACAAACGCCGAGTCGTCTGGGCAAAATACACGGGTCTTTCCACGCTGCGCTTCGGTCGAGAGGACAACCGGGAAATGTCTACCGCCCCAGCCTTCTAGGCAGCAGCGATGCCGCCCGATGGTTTTCCGGTCAATTGTGTCAGTTGCGGCGGGCGTTTTTCGCGGGGCGCCCACACCGGCGCCTGTAGTTCGGGCATGGGCTTGGCCTGAAAGATCTTGCGGGTTTGCCGCGCCATGAAGCGGGCGGAGGTCTTCGCCTTTTTCCGTCGCGCGCTGTCGGTCGAGATGCCTGTTCCCGCGTACATTTGCCGGTAAAGCTTTGAAAGCAGCACAAAGGCCAGCCGCGCCCGCAGCGTGGGCGTACACGCCGAGCGTTTCCAGATGGCGCCAAATTCATAAAAGCGGTCCCACACCGCCTGCGTCCGTGTACTGATTTCGGTCGACTCCATGGAAGGGTGCGGCGTAAACATTTTGGGCCGCACCGATGTGGGAATCAGCCAATACCTGGTCAAAGGCGTACCATTCACGCCTTCGATCTCAGGCTTGGCCGCCTGCTCCTTCTCCCACCGGCCAAAGTCGACCGTGCCGGGAAACGGCGTCATCATCACAAACTGCGCGAAGGTGACATCCGCCTTCATTGCCAGCTCCACCGTTGCCGTGAAGGTGCTCGGTTTGTCCGTCGGCAGCCCAAAGATGAACGATCCGAGCACATGCAGACCGTGTTTGCGGAACAGCTGCAACTGCTCGATCAAACGGTCACCCGAGTAGTTGAAATCCTTGTACACCGCTTTCAGGCCCTCCGGTGTCACGGCTTCCACGCCCACCAGCGCGCCCTTGATGTTGGCCCGCCGCATGGCATCGAGATATTCACCATCTTCGGCGGATTCCATGGTGATTTGGGTGAAGAACACCATGTCTTTCGGGAGCTTGGCCAGCTCGGCCATCAGCAGGAAACGCTCCTCGCGCACGGCTTCGAGTGAGGCCAGTTTTTCCGCGTTGCCCTGCTCGCGTGCCAGGCGCAAATCGGTCAGCGTTACGGGGTAGAAGTTGTCGTCGGCCAACGCGATAAACCGGAACCCTTTGCGGCGCAGATCGATGATTTCATCGATCACCGACTCAAAATTCCGCTGCCTCGGTTTCTGCCCATCCGTGCGCCACACCGAGCAGAACGAGCAGTGCTTCGGGCAACCGCGAATGGTCTGCACGGACGCCCACATGTACTTGTCGGTCTGCATCAGGTCCCAGCGCGCGGCGAGGAACTGGTCGCCTTCCAGCTTGCCGCCCTCGTAGATGCGCTGCGCCGCGCCACGCCGCAGATCGGTCAGCGCCACGCCCCACGCGACGTCCCCATCGCCCTTGACGACCACGTCGGCGTGTCCGCGCTCAAAGGGTTCTTCGGGAAACAGCGTCGCATGGATGCCCCCGTAGACGACCGTGGCGCCGCGCTCATGCGCCAGCCGCCCCACCTCGTATCCACGGAGCGCGTTGCCTGTGTGCACGCTGATGCCGACCACGTCGCCGGGATAAATGGTCCCCGGATCCAGCGGTTCAAGCGATTCGTCCACGAGAATGGGATCGCCAAAGGCAGCCGGTGTTGCCGCCGCTAGAACAAACAACCACCGCGGTGTAATCACGGCAGTTCCAAAAGAATGATCGCTGGGGTTGATCAGGTGAACGGACATCCGTGCGGCAATCCTCTTGAGCGTTCGTGACTCACAAGGATCCGGCGCGACCGGATGATCTCCCAGGAGGGTAGTAGTACATGCGCGTTGCCGGCGGCGGATCGTTTGGCGCAGATGCATATTCAGGGTACTAGGCATCGGTCGGTGCGCCAAGGGAAATCGGTCCGCGTACACTGGGCAAAGGGTAATCACACACGACCGAAAGTTGCACGACCCGCGAAAGAAAAGATGCAAACCCCAGCCCCAAACCCGGCCTTTGCCCCCGCCTCTCCCGCAGTTGCCTCAACGGAAGCTGCGCCCTCCGTCGCCGGGCCCATCACACTTACACCGATTCTCGTGAAGCGCATCTGGGGCGTCGATTCGTTGGCCCCCTGGCACACCGGCGGGCTCGATGCCCCGGTCGGCGAGATCTGGCTCACCGCCGAAACCTGTGTTGCCGAATCCGGCGAGGCGGCCGGCCACACCTTGGCGGCTCTCACCACGGCAGCCCCGGAGGCCTTCGGCGATCCGCGCGGGGAGGGCTTTCCGCTGCTGATCAAACTCCTGTTTCCGCGTGAAAAGCTTTCCGTTCAGGTGCACCCGGACGACGACCAGGCCCGGGCGCTCGGGATGCCGCGCGGAAAAACCGAGTGCTGGTATGTCCTTGAAGCGCAACCGGGCGCCGAAGTGGCCGTCGGTTTCCGGAACCCGCTCTCGGCCGCTGAGATCGCCGCCTCTATCCGGGATGGCAGCCTCGAAAGGGAGTTGCGCATGTTGCCTGTGAAGGCCGGCGACATGGTTTTCGTCGACGCGGGAACGGTTCATGCCATCGGACCCGGGGTGGTTGTGCTCGAAACACAGCAGTATAGCGACACCACGTATCGCCTGTGGGACTACGGCCGGCCACGCGAACTGCATATCGAGGCCGGCATGGCGGTGACCCGCACCGAGACAAAGGCCGGGTTGGTCTCACCCGAAGCCCATGGCAGCTTCACGCGGCTGGTCTCGTCGGCTTACTTTTGCGTGGATCGCTTCCTCCTCGCCGGCGGGCAATCCGTTTCCCTGGGCAAAGGGAGACACATGCAGATCCTCATCGCTCTGAACAGCGGCTGCGCCGCGGTCGCGATGGACGGCACGGCCTATCCGCTTGCCTTCGGCCAGGCAGTCGTTCTGCCTGCCGGGAACACCGTTTACGGCCTCGTCTCGGAGCAACAAACAGCTGAAGTCATCCGCGTCCTGCAGCCCTGAAACCGCTGCTCTTGAGGATCGCCCAAACTTGCTCTCGCGGTACGCAGCGTAGCGAACCGATTTGACCCTAACGACTCTCGGGTCGGCCTCCAGTCTTGCGCCACACCACCCGAATGCCTTGTCGCCAGCGCTCGTCCAGCGCAATCAAGGTCCACTCCACCCGTGGCGAAAAATAACGCAGGATCGTCTCCGCCGCCGGATGGATGCCGAGCGCCGGGGCGACCAGATAAAGGCGCGGTGGCGAAGGTGACAACACAACATCGCGGAAATATCCATGCCGTTGCAGTTCGTTCTGCCCAGAATAGCCGTCCCTGCCCGGCTCTTCAGCTTGCCGCTGGTGGTGCGCCACGCGGATCCAGTAGTCCAGCCCTTGCAGCGGCAACTGAATATCGTCTGACGCCTTCAACTCGATGACCGCCAAGCGTCCATCTGCTGTCACGCCCAATAAATCCAGCATGCCGCGATCGCTTGCGCCCGCGATCGCCGGCACCTGGCTGTACACGTGTCGTGGGTCAAAGCGCGGGATCACGCAATCACGAGCGGAAAACGCGTCGGGGGACGCCTCCGTCACCGGGTCCGCACGATTGCCTCTTGTGTCCGGGTCGGCATCATTGGCGAATTCACCGAGGGCAGGTCCGCGCGTCCCAGAGCGTGCCGCGAGCGAACGTGTCAGCGGTGCCAGGTTCTCCCGCAGCATCGATTCCAGCCAACGCTCCGGCACCGCCCGGAAAAGCGGGTCGCCCTGCGCCTGCAGCCTCCGCTCGCGCTGTTCGAAAGGACTCAGGCCCGCTTCGGCGTCGTTCGCGGCCGATGAAAACCCAAAACTTCGTCCGTGAGCGGCCCTGCCAGTGAAAGCCCCAATGCTGCGCGCGGGCGAGCCCGGTCGCAGAGTCCGGTGATTTCCCATCACCGCCGCATCGCGCCGACGGAACAACTCGGCGATGTGCTCCCGAATGGCGGGTGTTGTTGCCGGAGTCAGCGCGGTTTGCGCCGGCCCGTGGCCGCAGGTGATCTTCAGTACCTGTCGAAAGCTGCCGGGTTGATGTTGCAGACGAACCCGCGCGAACTCCAGCCCATGCAGCAAAAACGCCAACTCCGCCGGGGAGCGCAGCCGCTGCTCCACGCGGTTCTCCTCACCTTGCGGGGTAAGCGCCATCACCTGCGCAATGGCCGGGGCGAAGCGCTCTCGCGCCTCCGCTTCGTCGGGCAGATGGATCAATCGGGTGCGTAGATTTCCATGATCCGCCGGATCGATCTCCTCGATTTCCTCGCTCGCTTCGTTCAATTCCCAAAGCTGAAACTGGGCCGCCGCCGTGTTCAGCCAGGGCAGGCGCGCCCGCGTCAGGGCACCGGTCCCACGCGGCACCCATACCCGGAGCCCCTTGTACAAGCGCTGCCCCTCGCCACGTTCGCGGCAGTGGTGCAACCAAAGAATGCCAAAGGTGAGAATGCCGTCGATCACTGCCGGCAGTTCGGCGGAACCCGCCCCGATGACGGCCCAGGCTTCCCGGCCGCGCACCAGCGAACCGCGCGCATACGCCGGCCCGAAGGAACGCTCCAGATCCATGGCCGTGCGAAAGCCGTCCGGTCGCCAGTCCGGAAATTCGCGCGTCAACACGCGCTCCAAGAGCCGTTGGTACCGTTTGCGGGCAGGTTCGCGCAGTGCGGGGGAACGCGGCTGCGCATCGGCGCGCAGCTGCAGCAACCTGGTTCCTGGAAGGCCGAAACATTGCGTGCTCAGCCGCAGTCCGTCCCCTTTGGCAAGGGCGTCCACCACGGTGCGCACCAGGGTCCGCTCTCCGCTCCAAAGCTGCAGGGTGCAACGATTGTGATCGGTGGACACAGTGCATTGCGCGGACGCAAGCTCAAAAACCACTTTGCCGCCTTCGAGGACCGTCGCGGCGGGGTGGTCGGCGATAAATCGCTGTACGGTAGCAGCGAGTTCCTCCGGGGAAGGCACGGGTGCGGCCGCCAGGGCAGCGATTGCAGGTTCGGCGGCACGGACGGCGTGGGCTCGCGGCATGGACCCAAGCTAGCAGCCTCCTCGCGGCGCAACACTCCCACGCAAGGCGCATAACGTTTGCTTCACTGCCCTGTTTCGAGACACTTTATGTCGCTCTCCGATGTGCGTCATGAACTGCCGACGGTGGTTTAGCGAGATCGGCCGACTCGAAAGCCATCGGGCAAGCTATCGGGGAAAATCGATGGCATAGGCTGTTTGGCATGGAAGGGCGGCTCCGGTGCCCTTCATCACCATGACGGCGCGATCCAGGGGAAAGCAGATGGATTTGAGGGGTGTGAGCGTGAAGGCGGTAGGCCCCGGCGGCAGCAGGGTGCGTTGAAACGGACTCGCCTGCCCCGCCAAGGTCGGCAGAACCACGTACTGGACCCCGTGCGCCCGAAGGTATTCCGGTACACGGCCACCGAACAGGTACGGAAGGTAAAAACGATCCGTCAAGCCCCCTAGATCCAGGAGCGAACCGTGCAGGCCATACCCGATGCGGCCGATATCGAACACGGCGATGTGTTGGCCGGTGATGGCCGCGGATGGCAGGTTGCGCTGCACCCAGTCGCCCATGGCTCCATGTTCTTCCTGGATTTGGTCGATTCCATTCCAAGCGAGAGGCCGCCAATGTGCGTACGAAACGGCCGTCGAACCGGCCATGAGCAACACCACTGAGCCCGTGGCGAACCTCTCGGCCATGCCCGCGGGCGTGCCGTAGCGAGACACTGCCCACCCAATCCCGCGGCGGAGCGCAATCCACAGCAGGGGCAAAGCGAGCAGCACCTGCATGGGCTGGTAGCGCCCCCCGTGCCCAGTCGATGGCAGGACCACCGTGTACAACAGGGTGAGCATGAGCATCCAGAGCAGAAGGGCACCCGTTCCGTTCCGCTGCCGACGCAGCAGAACCGTGATCCCCACCAGGAGCAAGCCGACGGACACCAGCGCCAACAGCACAAGTCCCAGACTCCTGGCGGGGCCCCCCGCCGATGGTCCCGGAAAGGTCCAGGTTGCGAGCAGCTCCGGAGCCCAGTCGCGCAGAAAGGCCACATGGGTGGACAAATGCATCGGTTGACTCCCGAAGTAGAGCCAGGAACGGCCTTTCATGGTGAGTGGAAGAAGGGTGTGACTCGAAAGCCAGTTGATCCGCAGCGAGATGCCGGTGGCCACGGCCGTTCCCAGCAGAAGGGCGGCACACTGCGGCACGCTGCGACCGGCGCGCGCCCGCAGGCAGACGAGAACGACGGCTAAAAAGAGTCCTTCGGGACGCGTAAGCGCAAGCAGGCCGACAAGGAGAGCGGCCCCGGCAACCGCGACTCGCGGGAGCCTCTCGGGGCCTCGAAACCACAGGCAAATTGCCGCGACCGAAAGCGCGACAAACAGGACATGTTCCATGCCGAGCAGGCCGAGCCAAAGAAAATTCCCGCTCAGCGCGGGGGAGAGCGCGAAAATCCACGAGTCCGTGGGATTGAGGCCGTCGCGAGCAGTGAGCCGCTTCAGGCCGGCACCGATGAACCCGAGCAGCAAAGCGTTCACCAGCGCACTGAAGAGTACCGGATGTACCGCGGGCAGAAACCTGTATTGCGAGGCAAGGACCAAGGTCCAAAGCAGGCTTGAGGAGCCCGAAGAGCGAATGCCCGGCACGTAGCCGAGCACGCCGTACTCCACGAGGTTGCGGGCCACTGTTTGGTGAATCCAGGAGTCGTCCAGCGGAAACCCAAGGTGGTGCCGCAGAACCGTGGCCAGAACGGCGAAACCGGCAACGCACAAAACGAAGGCGGCGCCTGCCGCAAGGCCCACCATCGGTTCAGCCTGCGCCTCGACAGCGTCGCGGGAGGGAGCCACCGAATCCTTGGGGAGCGCGGCAACATCGGTGGGCGCTGCAATTTCCGGCTGTGTCGGAGCGGCTGCGGAAACTACCTGCCGGGAACCCCTGCCCGCGTCGGCTCCAACCCTGGACGGAAACGCCGAAGACGGGCTGAGCGGCGCGACAGGCATACCGCCATTCTCAGGCAGCCGTCACAGAAGCTCCATCCCCGAAAGTTGTACGATACAGGCCGCTGCCACGTCGTCGGTCAGGGGCATGCGCGGGCAAATTTGCCTTCTGGACCTGTGCGCTGGGCGTGCAGGCGCCACGGCGGGAGCGCATGGCCGAAGGAGCCGGGAACAGAAAAAGGCGCCTAAGCGCCTTTTTCTGCGAAGTATTCACAAGCTAGGCCGATTTCTTTGCCTGCTCGAACCGCTTGTTGATCTCTGCCCAATTGACAACGTTCCACCACGCGGCCAGGTACTCGGGGCGGCGATTGTTGTACTTCAGGTAGTAGGCATGCTCCCAAACGTCGTTGCCCAAGATGGGGTACAACCCCTGCGAGAGCGGATTATCCTGGTTTGGGGTAGACATCACCTCGAGCTTGCCGCCCTTCCAGACCAGCCAGGCCCAGCCGGAGCCGAACTGCTTCGCCCCGGCTTCATTGAACTTCTTTTTGAAATCGTCGAACGTGCCGAAATCTTCCAGGATCTGCTCGGCGATGGGGCCGATCGCGTCGCCGCCACCGCCCGGCTTCATGATGGTCCAGAACATGGTGTGGTTTACGTCGCCGCCGCCGTTGTTGCGCACCACCGTGCGTACATCTTCGGGAACCGCGTCCAGGTTCTTGATCAGCTCTTCGGGAGTTTTCTTGCCCAGATCGGGGTGCTTTTCTACGGCCCCGTTCAGGTTCGTGACGTAGGCCTGATGGTGCTTGTCATGGTGCAGCTTCATGGTCGCTTCATCGATGGTCGGCTCGAGAGCGGTGTAGTCGTAGGGCAGGGGAGGAAGTTCAAAAGCCATGCATTTCTCCTTCGTGCGGAAAACAGTTCAGACCGTTGGATGCGGCTGGCAGGGCTGGAGAAACCCGCTTGCCTCCCAGGCACCGCAAACTCCTTGGGAGAAGGAAAAGAAAACGCAGATTCCCTTCGGGAGTGGCAACACAAAGAGGGGATTCCCGCAGCGAGCCTACTGGTTCAGAGCACTTCTAGCGAACCCCGCCCAGCAGATCCACGGTGCGCCGGAAGGCTGCCTGGCGTGCCGCGGAGTTCGGTGCGCTGGCGTCCGGTGCCTCGCCCGCGCGCATGAAGCCGTGACCCGCGCCGTCATAAGTCACCGGCTCATAGACCTTGCCCGCGGCCTTCATGCTGAGCTTGGTCGCGTCCACCGTGGAGGTGATGCGGGCGTCATTGCCAGCATAAAAGCCGTAAACGGGAGCGTTGATCGCCGACATCAGGGTGGTCGCCGGCGGGGGACCGTAGAAGACCAGGGCCCCGGCGAGATCGCGCCGATGCGTCGCAAACAGGAAGCTTTTACCGCCGCCCCAGCAGAATCCCGCCACGAAGAGTCTGCCCGAGGCCGCGGGTGAGTGCTTGCCGTAGTCTGAAGCCGCATCGAGGTCGGCGAGCACCTGCGGATCGGGCAGGGACGAAACCGCTTTCACGACGGCGCTCTGGTCCGGGAAGGCCGCCGTGCCGCCGGGAGTGGCAGGAACAAAAGCGGCACCGGTTCCGCCGTGGTCCATGTGTGCCATGTCGAGCGGTTGGGTGGAAGCGACGGTGCCGGGCATGGCTCCCAGCCCGCTGAGCAGGTCAGGTTCCACCACGATGTAGCCTGCCGCGGCAACCTCATCGGCCATCTCGCGCGCCCAATCGCTTAAACCGAAAATCTCGTGAATCATGACGACCACGGGCGCCTTGCCCCGCGTTTCCGGGTACACCACCCAGGCCTGCAGATTGCGTCCGCCGGGCTCATGGATCGTGACGTATTCGCCATGGCGCGGGCTCTTGGCGAGCGCATCTTTGGCCCATTGTTGCGCGGGTACGGAGGGTGTAATCGCGGCGAGCGCAAGCGCGGCAAACAAGCCGAAGCGTGCAGGGAGACGATGGAGAGACGCAGCGCGGCGGGGGAGCATGCGACGAGTCTAGACCAGAGCGGGGCCGGTGGGGAGCGGCGGCAACAAAGAACGTTTGAAGGCTGCGCCTTCGGCTGTTCTCTGGCTTCCGCTC
The DNA here is from genome assembly GCA_964242195.1 of uncultured Acidobacteriaceae bacterium. Lineage (GTDB taxonomy): Bacteria > Acidobacteriota > Terriglobia > Terriglobales > Acidobacteriaceae > Granulicella. Next base: position 19,183 of record CAXTBI010000036.1, on the reverse strand, counting down.
AGCGCGCCGGGGGAACAGGACGCGGCGGCGGCAAAAAGGGGTGCCGCACCACGGCTCCGGAAGGTATGGTCAAAGCGAACTGATCGAAGTCCTGCTGCAGATCGCCAGCCGTTTCCGGGTTCGTGGCGTAATAGTTCACGCATGGGTCGCCGAGCGCCACGGGCAGCTCGTTGAGGCAAACTTCGCCGAGCAGTCTCCAACTGGGCGGCGGCGGGGAGAACCACAAGGCGTAATCCATCACAAGATCCACGTTGTGCGCACGCGTCACCGTATCCAGCCACGCGGTCGACTTGTCGCGCTGCCGCGCGGCTTCCTCTGACCCCAAACCCCACAGGTCCAGCACATAGGTGTCGGGCTGGCGGCGGTAGCTGGCCAGACCAAGGTCGTTCACAGCGAAGTTCCCGGTGTAGTAATCGGTCACAAATCGATGCATTTGAAACTGCTCGCGGTACACATCGCCGGCGCTACGGGGAACGTCCTCAAAAGCCTGAATGTAGAGATACGAGCAGCCCAGCAGGCCGAGAACATACCATCCCAGGAGCCCCCGTTCGCGCTCGTGCGCCACGTGCAGGATGACCAGCACACTGAAAAAAACGGCGTAGACCTCATACCGATGGAACCAGTGAAAGCGGCCGACGGCCAGGTGCAGCCCGGCGGCGAGAGCGGCGCCACCCAACGCAAATCGCCGCAGGCGATCCCGCTCACCCCAGGAGAGAACCGCCAGCGTGATCAGAAGAACCGTCAACAACAGCCGGTGCGGCTCGGCAAAGGTGTTCGAGGCAGCCATTTGGGGCAGCGTCGGGCCGCGCTGTTCGAGGCTGCCGCCCGGGTAGGCCAAACGGCCTTTCATCAGCACGGAGGTCGGTAGCCAAGGCAGACCGACGTGGTGCAGAAACAGGGAAAACGCGAAGACCGGGGCCACGCTGGCGATGACCAGGGCCACGGCCCGGCGTCGTTGCCGCCATCCGAGCAGCGCCATCGCCACGGCTGCGGTAATCGCGAGGTTTTCATACCGTACAGAGGGCCCGATCGCCGTGCAGACGAGCACCCACCGGGGAATCTGCCGTCCGCGCAGGCAATCGATAACGCCCCAGGCACCGACCCCCGCCAGCAGAACCTGCAACGTGTGTTCCATGCCCACATAGGTAAGCCCCAGCAGGTTGCCGATAAAAACCAGGCCGATAACAGACAAGCCGCGGCGCCACCGCTCTGTAGTTAAAGGCTCGCCCGCCGAGGGACCGGGCCAGCGGGCAACGGCGGCGCCGATAAGGATGGATGCCGCTACCCCGGCCAGCAGATTCAGAGCGAGTGGAACGTACATCTGCCAGGAAAAACGCGCAAAGATCGCGAGCAGAAACGGCCACAGAATGCTGGAAGCCGGCGAAGCGGGCTCGCCGGCGTTGATGCCGTAGTGACCATGCGCTATCCCCTCGCTGAGCGCGAGGTGAATATATGGATCGTCCAGCGCATAGGTGAACTGGCCACCATTGCGTTTCAGGATTGCGTGCAAAAGAAAGCCTGCCAGCCCGAGATACGTCCCGGCAGCCAGGATCGCCAGCCGCAGCGTCCGTCGCTGCAGGGGATTGCCGCTATTGGCTGAGGAGACATCTGGGGCGAGGGCAGCCCGGTTCACGTGGCTCAGACTACCACCGTTGCCATGCAGGTCCTATGGGGGCCAACTCCGTTCTACGAACTATCTGCAGACCTAGCGATCCCGATCCAGCAGGCCGCCGACGAGGCCTCCGAGCACGGCCGCCGTTCCCACCGCGCCGGCACGGCTTTCGCCGCCGCCTTCGCGGGAAAGGTACGGTGCCAGTGCATGGGCAAGGTTCGCGAGCGGAAGGGTTTGCAGCCAGACGCGGCCCGGGCCGGTGAGCGTGGCGAGAAAAATGCCGTCGCCGCCAAAAAACATGTTGCGGATGCCCTGGATGCGCGTAATGCCAAAAGCGACACCGGCCTGAAACGCACCCACGTGCCCCGGATGCACACGCAGCGTTTCGCCGGGACGCAGATCGCGGACCACGGTTTCGCCCCCAAGTTCAAGCCATGCGGTGCCCACACCGGACACCTTTTGCAGCAGAAATCCATCGCCGCCGAAGATGCCCGCGCCCAGCGATTGCTGAAAGCCGACGCCCAGCTGGATACCCGGCGTGGCGCAGACAAAGCCATGGCGGTGGACCATGTACTCATGGCCGGGCGAAACTTCGACGGGCAGGATATGGCCTGGAATCTTGGTCGCAAACGCGACCTCACCGGCGTAGCCCTGCGCACCGTACTCGGTCATGAACAGGGTGCCGCCGCCGGCCATGCGTTTGATCGCCCCAAAGAAGCCGCCACCCCCGCCAAACTGTGTGTGCGTGGTCATGGCGATTGCCTGGGACATCCAACTCAGTTCTCCGGCCTCGGAGATGACGCTTTCTCCGGGCTCGAGCAGAAGTTCCAGCACGGGCATGGTGGTTCCAACAATGCGGCTTTGCATGGGGACGAGCTTCCTCCGAAGCGCGACTCTTTCCGCGCTACACGAGGTATAGTACGCGCGCGATTTCGTCGCGGTTCCCGAAAGGGGAATAGCGGGAGGGGGACGGCTGTGCTAGCTTCAACCGAAGGCCCGCAGATCGTGCCCGTTTTCTTGTGTCTGTTCGGGGATCTGCCCGCCGAGGTTTGTCATGCCCGCATCGTCCGCCGTCCCTGCTGCCGCCAAGCCGGAGCGCCTGCTCTCCCTTGACGTGATGCGGGGCATCACCATCGCGGCCATGATCCTGGTCAACGATCCGGGCTCTGGAGAACACGTTTTTGCGCCGCTCGAACATGCCGATTGGAACGGCGCAACCCCAACGGACATGATCTTTCCCTGCTTTCTGGTGATGGTGGGCATTTCCATGACCCTCTCCTTTGCCACCCGGCTGGAGCGCGGCGCCAGCCATGGGCACCTGGCGCTGCATGCGGTTCGCCGCGGTGCGCTGCTGGTTTTTCTGGGACTTGTGCTGAACGCCGCGCCGCAGTTCGATATGGCCCACCTGCGCTTTCCCGGCGTTTTGCAACGCATCGGGGTCTGTTACACGCTGGGGGCGTTGCTCTTTCTTGCCTTGCCCGGGCCGGAGTCGGGCCGCTGGCGGCGGGGGCGCGAAATCGCGATCGCGACCGTAACCGTCGCGCTGCTCGGGGGGTACTGGCTGCTGCTGCGCTTCTATCCCACCCCGGGCTTCGGGGCCGGGCGGTTGGACTCCTACGGGAGTCTGACGGCGGTGGTGGATCGCGCGGTCTTCGGTCTCGACCATATTTATCGGTACGGCACTACGCCCGGCCTGGGCATCACCTATGACCCGGAAGGTCTGCTCTCGACGCTGCCGTCGCTGGCGACGCTTCTGCTGGGTGTTCTGGCTGGCGAAGAACTGCGCCGGCAACGGCGGGCGGGCTGGACCGGCGCGAAAACCTGTGCGGCCCTGGCCTCCGGGGGAACTGCGCTTTGGCTGCTTGGCCTGGCGCTCAGCCCGCTGCTGCCCCTGAACAAAAAGCTCTGGACCAGCACTTTTGCCGTATTTTCCGCCGGGATTGCCCTTCTTCTGCTCGCCGGCTGCTTCTACCTTGTGGATCTCCGGCGTGCCCGTCGCGGGCTAACGCTGCCGCTCATCTTCGGAACCAACGCGATCCTTTGCTATGTCCTGGCGGATATCGTGGGGATCGCCTTGGGTGAGATTCACGTCGGGTCTCCCGAGGGCCGGGTCTCGCTGCACGCCTTTCTGTACCGAAATCTGTCGTCCAGCCGGCTGCCCCCGGAGATCGCGTCAGTCATCTATGCGGTGGGTTTCGTGCTGGTGATCACGGCCCTGGTGTACCCGCTTTATCGCCGACGTATCTTCCTGCGGCTCTGAAGCGCCGTGAAAAGGCCGGCGTGGGAGACCGCAAAACACGCGAGTTGGCGGCCGGCGTGCATCCAAACACGCGCATCCAAACGGACCACAGGCAGAAACATGATCCATCGATCCACAGGGAGTGCCATGGCAGACAGGCAAACGCAGGACCAGACCAACGAAGTCAGCAAAAAGAGCGAGCCGCAAACCAACGATGCCCCCGGAATGCTGACCGGCGATCGCGGCGATGCCAAGGCGGAGCCCTCCGGCTACCGCGGCAACAACTCCGGCACCTCCGGCTCCGGCGAGACCCATGTGGAGTCGGCCACGCCCGAAAACGCCATTCACCAACTCAATCCCTCCTCGCCCGGAGACACCGGCACAACGCCGGGAAGCAACGCAAAGGTTGGCTAGAGCACCTGCCGTCAAGGTAGAGACGCGAACGCTGAAGGCAACCGAAAAGGAGCCAACAAGCGAGGTGGGCTACATCCAGCCGGCGCATAGAATGGACGGTAAGGGCCTATAGCTCAATGGTTAGAGCAGCGGACTCATAATGAGTTCGCTGCCAATTGTCGCGAGTCCACATTCGACGCCAGAACTTGCAACTTACGAGCGTTGCTGGCCCTCGTTTTTCCGAGGCGCCGCTCCCCGCTGCGCGAATCTGCCACGAGTAGACAAACCAACTGACACCAAAAGGGTGTCTACCTCCCCCTCGCCGGACCGGGGTACCGGGGAGTCCCCGCCGTCTCCCTTTTCGGGAGCGCACGGCGCGGCTCGGGGTCGGACCGGGGAGAGGATTACTAGCGCCCGACGCCAGACTCCCTTATTGTTCCTTCAATGGATCCAGTCACACCCGGCATCATCAGCAATGTAACCACCAACATCCTAGGCGCAGGGCTCCGAAAGCTCTGGAACCCTATCAGGATCACCCAGCCCCGTCCGCAGGAGGTCCTGTCCGACCCGCAACTGCTAGGGGCAGGTTTCAGCTATGCCGTCAAGGGGACGCTACGGACGTTACCCAAGCACCACGCGATCTGGGTCTTGACTGAAAGCGAGTCAGACGGGCGGGTGTGGCCTCAAGGTTTCTTCCCAGTTCAGTACGACCCGCAGAAGGGTGAATGGTTTGGCAGAGTTAACGGCGATGGCTTCCCGAATGTTCGTCTGTTAGCCGTAGTAGCGCCTCCTACCTCGATTGATTACTTCAACTACTTTCAGAAGCTGGGCCGACTCCGCGAGTACAAGTTTGAGCCGCTGGCGAGACTGCCGCCGGAATGTACTAACGTCGCCTGGGTTCAAACTCGCATTTCGAATAGATGAGGCCCGAGTGTTGGGCCTCGCACGCATTCCAGGATGAGGGGCAGTTGCGCCTTGAGCCTCAAACACACCGCTCACGCCCTTACACGCTGGGCAGGGCTCGCCAGCAGGTTCGCTATCATGCAGGGAATGGAATCAAGTTGTTTTGGCTGTGGCTCCTCGAATCCAGCGGGCCAAGCATACAGCGGAACTTGTGGATCACCGCTCGCCATTCGCGACTACGTCGCGCAGAGGGTCGACATTCGGTTGCGCGAGGTAACTAAGGAACGCGATCTCGTCGAGAGAGAGACCGCGATGAATGTTTTCGAGAAGGCGTACCGCTGGATGAAACTGGTTGCTGGTGCTTGGATCGGCGCAGGCGCGCTCGTTCTTGCATGTTCCGCCTTCTATGGTCACGACCTCAAACAGACTGCGACCAGATACATGCAGGAGATCGTCACCTCGGGTGAAAGCGCCAAATCGATGGTAGAGCAAAACGCGAAAGCCGCCACTTCGCAAATAAAACCTGCTCTACCTGGTGGCGGAGAAGTTCGCCAACTTCGACCTGCACCCGGATAAGGTCTCGAACGACCAAATGGGGCACGTCTTCGAGGAACTGATCAGGAAGTTTGCCGAACTTTCAAACGAGACCGCCGGGGAGCACTTCACGCCCCGAGACGTCATCCGCCTTATGGTGGACCTGCTCTATGACGAGGACCACGACGATCTGGCGCGTCCCGGCATCGTCCGCACCGTGTACGACCCGACAGCGGGAACGGGCGGCATGCTCACCGTCGCCGGCGACGCGCTCCGGGCCATGAACCCGGACGCCAAGCTCGTCATGTTCGGGCAGGAACTGAACAAGGCCACCTACGCCATCTGCAAAGCCGATCTGCTCATCAAGGGGCAGGACGTGCGCAACATCGTTCAAGGCGACACGCTTGCCCACGACGGCCATCGAGGCCGCACCTTCGACTACATGCTCTCGAATCCGCCGTTCGGTGTGGAGTGGAAGAAGAGCGAGAAGGAGGTGCGGCGCGAGTACGAGCAGGAGGGCTACAACGGGCGCTTCGGCCCCGGGCTGCCCCGCATCTCGGACGGCTCGCTGCTGTTTATGCTGAACCTCGTCGCCAAAATGCGCCCTGTTTCGGAAGGAGGCATCGGCAGCCGGTTCTGCATCGTGCAGAACGGATCGCCGCTGTTCACCGGCGGCGCAGGCAGCGGCGAAAGCGAGATTCGGCGTTACCTGCTCGAACACGATCTGGTGGAGGCCATCGTCGCTCTGCCGACGGAGATGTTCTTCAACACCGGCATAGCCACCTACCTGTGGGTGGTGTCGAACAACAAGAAGGCTGCCCGCAAGGGCAAGCTGCAGCTCATCGATGCCAGCGGCTTTTGGCGGCGGATGCGCAAGAGTCTGGGGAACAAGCGCAAGGAGCTCTCGGATGAGCACATCGCCGAGGTTACCCGGCTGTTCCACGACTTCGAGGAGGTGCGGCGGACAGCGCCTGCGGCCAATGGAGAAAAGCCGGATGGCAAAGGCCCGAGTGTGCCCCTGTCGCTCCTCTTCTCCAACCAGAGCTTCGGCTACCGGACGGTCACGGTGGAGCGGCCCTTGCGCGACGAGGCCGGGGAGATCGTGCGCGGGACGAAGGGCAAGCTGAAGGGTAAGCCGTTGCCCGATCCCGAACTACGTGACACAGAGAACGTGCCGCTGAGCGAGGATGTGGACGCCTATTTCCGGCGCGAGGTCCTGCCTCACGCTTCCGACGCCTGGATCGACCACGAGAAGACCAAGGTGGGGTATGAGATTCCGTTCAATCGGCATTTTTATGTGTTCAAACCGCCTCGGGAATTGGCGGAGATTGATGCTGACTTGCGGGTGGTGACGGCGAACATTCAGCGCATGCTTGCGGAGTTGAGTGCATGAGCTTACCGCGACACGCGAAGTACAGGGACAGTGGCGTCGAGTGGCTCGGAGAGGTCCCGGATCGGTGGGAGATCGCTCCCCTTCGACGCGTTGGTAGCGAGCGCGAAGACGCAAACGTTGGTCTCTTGGAAACGAATCTCCTGTCGCTCAGTTACGGCAGCATCGTCCGCAAAGACATTGCGACTCAGGAAGGGCTATTGCCGGTCTCATTCGAGACATACCAGATCGTCCATCTCGGTGATGTGGTCTTTCGTTTGACCGACCTTCAGAACGACAAACGGAGTCTTCGGACAGCACTCGTTCGCGAGCGGGGCATCATCACCTTCGCTTATATCGCGTTCAAGCCCGAAAACGTCAGCCCCCCCTTTCTCGCTTATCTGCTTCGTGACTATGACCTGCGGAAGATTTTCTACTCGATGGGTGGCGGCGTACGCCAGTCGATGAAGTATCAGGATGTCCGGGACTTGCCGGTCTTAGTACCGAGTGTGGAGGAACAGTCAGCGATAACAGCGTTTCTCGATCAGGAGACGGGAAAGATCGACGGACTCATTGAGGAACAGCGACGACTGATTGGTCTGCTGAAGGAGAAGCGTCAGGCAGTGATCTCGCTCGCCGTCACGAAGGGCCTCGATCCCTCCGTCCCGATGAGAAATTCAGGTACGGAATGGTTCGGTGCAGTACCTGAACATTGGAGGGTTGGGCGTTGCGGGCGACACATTCGCGTCCTCTCGGGGTTTGCTTTTCCTTCAGAGCGTTTTTCACATCACGAGACCGATGTGAAACTGCTACGCGGAGTTAATGTTGGCGTCGGCGAGATCAGGTGGAAGGACGTTGTTTACTGGCATAGAGGCCCGGATGAAGGGCTAAATGCGTTTGCGCTCACCGCTGACGAGCTAGTCATAGGAATGGACCGGCCTTTGATCAGCGACGGCGTTAGGGTCGCGAGAGTGCAGGCCGATGACCTGCCCTGCCTGCTCTTACAGCGGGTGGCAGCTCTCAGAACTGACGGCCAACTCTCCAGTGAATACTTTGAGTATCTGCTCGGGTCGGAGATGTTCGTCGCTCATTTCTCTCCAGAGACAACGGGTGTCAGCGTGCCGCATATCAGCCCGGAGCAGATTGCCAGCTTCATGATCCCGCTGCCGCCCCGATATGAGCAAACGCGGATTTGCGAATACATTCGCGAACAAGTTGCCAGGACTAAAGAACTGTCGTCAGCAGCGGAACGCGCAATCAACTTGCTCCAAGAACGCCGCTCCGCCCTAATCTCCGCCGCCGTCACCGGCAAGATCGACGTCCGCAACTACGTCCCACCCGAGACCGCCGCTCCCCGAGGACGTTTATGAGCTTGCATAAGGAAATCCGTCTCGAAGAGGAGATTTGCGAGCACCTTGGGGCGCAGGGGTGGGTGTATGAGACGGGCGTTTCGGCCAAGTATGACCGGGTGTTGGCCCTGTTTCCGGAGGATGTGATCGCGTGGGTGCAGGAGTCGCAGCCGGCGGCTTGGCAGGCGCTCGCGAAGAGCCATGGGCTGAACGCCGATAAAGCGCTGCTGGAGCGTCTGCGCGACAGACTCGACGCGCAGGGCACGCTGGAGGTGCTGCGCCATGGGCTGGACATGGTGGGCGTGCGTGGACGGCTTCTGCTGGCGCAGTTCAAGCCTTCGCTCGCCATGAACGAGGAGACGGTACGTAGGTACGGGGCGAATCGGTTGCGGGTGCTGCGGCAGGTGCGCTACTCCGAGGCCGACGAGAGTTCGCTCGATCTGGTGCTGTTCCTGAACGGGATCCCGGTTGCCACCGCGGAGCTGAAGACCGACTTCACGCAGAGCGTGGACGACGCCAAGGACCAGTACAGGTACGACCGCAACCCGCGGGGCCGCAATGGGGCGAAAGGCCGCGTGGCTGAACCGCTGCTGAGCTTTCCGTCTGGTGCGCTGGTCCACTTCGCTGTGAGCAACAGCGAGGTCTACATGACGACTAAACTGGCCGGACCGGCGACCAAGTTCCTGCCCTTTAATCGGGGCAACGACGGTGGGGTAGGAAATCCGCCGTCGGCCACGGGCCATAGCACGGCGTACCTGTGGGAAGAGGTTTGGGAGCGCGAGAGCTGGCTTGAGATTCTGGGGCGTTATCTGGTCTACGAGCGGGACGACAAGAAAGCCATCACAAGGCTTGTCTTCCCGCGGTTCCATCAGCTGGACGCCACGCGCAAGCTGGTGAGCACGGTTCGGCAGGAGGGTGCCGGGGGCAAGTTCCTGATCCAGCACTCGGCAGGCAGCGGCAAGACGAACTCCATCGCCTGGACCGCGCACTTTCTCGCCGACCTGCACGATGAGCAGCAGCGCAAGGTCTTCGACTCCGTGCTGGTGGTCTCCGACCGCAACGTCATTGACAAGCAGTTGCAGGACGCCATCTTTGGCTTCGAGCGCACCGCCGGGGTCGTCTATACCGTCAAAGGCACGAGCGGCTCCAAGAGCAAGGAACTGGCCGAAGCCCTGTCCGGGACCAAGAAGATCGTGGTCTGCACCATCCAGACATTCCCCTTCGCCCTGGAGGAGGTTCGGAAGCAAGCTGCCACGCAGGGCAAGCGTTTTGCCGTGATTGCCGATGAGGCGCACAGCTCTCAGACCGGTGAAGCAGCCTCCAAGCTGAAGGCCGTGCTGAGCCCCGAGGAACTGAAGGAGCTAGAAGACGGCGGGGAGATCAGCACCGAAGACATCCTGGCAGCGCAGATGGCAGGCCGTGCGGGAGCCAAGGGCATCACCTACGTTGCCTTCACTGCCACGCCCAAGGCAAAAACGGTAGAGCTGTTCGGCAGGCCGCCGCATCCCGACCAGCCCGTCGGTGACGAGAACAAGCCCGAGGCGTTCCATGTTTACTCGATGCGGCAGGCCATCGAGGAAGGGTTCATCCTCGACGTGCTGGAGAACTACACCAGCTACAAGACCGCGTTCCGCCTAGCCCACAACGGGAAGGAGATGGACCAAACAGAGGTCGAACGCAGCGCCGCCGTAAAGGGCATCATGCGCTGGGTGCGCTTGCATCCGTACAACATCTCCCAGAAGGTCCAGATCGTTGTGGAGCACTTCCGTGCGAATGTGCAGCCGCTCCTGACCGGGCACGCCAAGGCTATGGTGGTTGTCGGGAGCCGCCTGGAGGCCGTGCGCTGGCAGCGTGCGATCACGAAGTACATCAAGGAGAAAGGCTACCTGCTCGGGGCGCTTGTGGCGTTCTCTGGGCAGGTTGAGGATGCGGAGTCGGGCGACGAGCCCCTAAGCGAATTAAGTACGCTTCTGAACCCGACGCTGCGCGGAAGAAATATCGCCGAGGCGTTCGGGACGGACGAGTTTCACATCCTGCTTGTGGCAAACAAGTTCCAGACAGGGTTCGATCAGCCGCTGCTGTGCGGGATGTACGTGGACAAGCGCCTTGGAGGCATACAGGCCGTCCAGACCCTCTCCCGGCTAAACCGGTCGTACTCCGGGCCGCATGGGACTAAGGACACTACCTTCGTTCTGGATTTCGTGAACGATCCCGAAGAAGTTCTGAAGGCGTTTCAGACCTATTACGAGACCGCTGAGCTTGAAAGCGTCACCAATCCTCAGCTCGTCTTCAATCTGCGGGACAAACTCGATGGGCAGGGCTACTACGATGAGTCGGACGTTGATCTGGTCGTACGGATCGAGCTAGACCCGAAGGCCAAGCAGAGCGAGTTGGCTGCCGCACTAACGCCCGTGGTAGACCGCCTCATGCGCCGGTTCAAAGCCGCACAGGAGTCATTGCACGCGGCGCAGCTACGGCCTGACGCCAATGCGGAGAAGATAGCTAACGAGGCGATTGCCAGCCTACACCTCTTCAAGAGCGACATGGGTACCTTCAATCATGCTTACACGTTTCTGTCGCAGGTCTTCGATTATGGGAACACCGACGTCGAGAAGCGTGCGATTTTCTACAAGCGCCTCATTCCACTGCTGGAGTTCGGGCGAGAGCGGCAGGGGATCGACCTGTCTAAGGTCATCCTCACCCACCATGCCGTGGTGAACCGTGGGACACGTCCGCTGGTCATGAACGGGGATGCTCAGAAGCTCAAGCCTTTGACCGAGGTGGGCTCAGGTGCGGTACAGGAGAAGGACACGGCGCTCCTCAGCGAGATCATCTCCAAGGTGAACGATCTCTTCGATGGCGAAGTGACCGAGAACGACAAGCTGGTCTATGTGAACAGTGTCATCCGGGGCAAGCTGCTGGAATCAGATACTCTTGCCCAGCAGGCGGCGAACAACACTAAAGAGCAGTTCGCCAATTCGCCTGATCTGGTGTCCGGGATTATGGACGCTGTAATCGATGCCTTCGCTGCTCACCAGACCATGAGCAAGCAGGCGCTCGACTCGGAGGAGGTCCGACTCGGACTGAAGCAGATACTCCTTGGTCCTGCGCAGCTGTATGAGGCGCTAAGGGCAAGGTCATCGGTGATGATGGCGAGGTAGGAGGCTCTTCACTCGGAGGCTCGCGAACAATGCTGGAACACCCGTCTCACTGCTGTTGCCAACACATTCCGGTACGCTCATCTCGCTCCCCAACACCAACTACAGGCCGTTCAGCGGCTATGTGATACTGAACTCGCACCGATCGGCCCAACTGACACCAGAACTGACACCAGCGATTTTGGGCAGTCTGAGGGGCGAACGGTGAGCATCAACTAAGCCCTGCAAATGCAGTCGCTTAGCTCCACATGGGCCTATAGCTCAATGGTTAGAGCAGCGGACTCATAATCCGTTGGTTCCAGGTTCAAGTCCTGGTGGGCCCACCATGTACACCTTCAATACTCGATGACGTGCGGCGAGGGGTAGGTGATCGCTCCGTCCGTCCGGCTCACGTACACGTCGATTCCTTTTTTCCCGTTCAGCGTGGAGGCTACGATGATGCCGCTGCCGAAGGTACCGGAACCGTCTGTGCCGGATACATCCACGTGGTGCGACTGGATCGGACCGTTCACGGGGCTGTAGGTGGTCCAGTCTTCGGTGAAGCGGGAGAGCGGGTAGCTCGAGTATTTGTCCGGATGCTGTTGCCAGGTCGGATCGTTTTCGTAAATGCCGTAGGCCTTTGCGTAGTTTTTGTCCTGCAGCGCGGTGTAAAACGCATTCACCTTGTGCTCGGCGGGCAGGTTGGAGAAAAGCCAGCCGTGGCCCAGGATGTAGCCGAGCAACGTAAGCACGATCAACAAACCGATCAGCGAGGCGAGTGCGATCAGCAGAGTCTTGGTCAGGTGGGCACTGCGGGTATCGTAGGCGGGTGCATCCATCAGGCTCATCGGGATCGGGTCCTCGGTCGTCGGGCTGCGTGTAAGCCCTGCTTCCTATTAGACACCGGGACGCGCGAGATGGGCTCCGCCTCTCTGGGCCGATTCATTTGTTTTGCGCCCAGCTTCCTGGGGAAATGCCTGCGATTGGGGCAGCCGGTTAGCTCGCCACGGCGAACGAAACGGCGTTCGGGAAATGCTCGAACTCGGGCCCCGTGGGCAGATCGTAGACGCTGAGCACATCGATGCGGACGGGAACGAGATCGCGCCAGGGCTCGGGCAGGCGCTGACGATAGGCCTGAGCCATGCGACGCAGGGTACGTTGCTTGGGGGCGTCGACGGCGGTTTCGGCCGGGGCCATATCGCGGGCGGTGCGGGTTTTCACCTCGAAAACGACCAGCGTATCGCCATCCCAGGCCACCAGATCGAGATCGCCGCGCATCCGGCTGGAGTGCCAGCGGCGGGCCACGATGGGGTACCCGCGTTCTTCAAGATGAAAGTAGGCCAGGTCTTCGCCGCGTTCGCCGGTAAGCAGGTGTTGTGGGCGCGGGTGCGGGCGACGCTCGGTGGACGCGCCCGCAACCCGGTTGCCGGCGCGGGTGCGCAGCGACAGGTACGCCCGGCGCTCCAGGCTGCGAAGGTAGTGGGCAACTCTCACAAAGCCGAGGGTATGGGTTATTCGGCATGGTGCGCCATGCAACCAAGGGGCCCGGGCTGACCCGGACGAGGGAGCGACAAGGCGCACTTTCAGCCGATTCCGATTGGGTGGGGCCGGTTAGGCGGCGGTTCGGATCGGGAGCGCGGTATACTGGATCGTGCACCCCAACGCACAAGCCATTTCACAATCTGGAGAGGTCGCAAGCGTGTCGGCAAAGTACATCTTTGTGACGGGCGGCGTTGTGTCGTCCTTGGGCAAGGGGCTGGCCGCGGCCTCCATCGGCTGCCTGCTGGAGGCGCGTGGATTGCGCGTCAACCTGATGAAGTTCGATCCGTACCTGAACGTCGATCCGGGGACGATGAGCCCGTTTCAGCATGGGGAAGTGTTCGTTACCGATGACGGTGCCGAGACCGATCTGGACCTTGGCCATTATGAGCGGTTCACGCACGCTCCCTTGACGCGCGACAACAACCTGACCACGGGCCGGATTTATGAATCGATCATTGCCCGGGAACGGCGGGGCGATTACCTGGGCAAAACGGTGCAGGTGATCCCGCACGTCACCAACGAGATCAAGGCGGCGGCCCGCAAAATCGGTGCGAATTGCGATGTCGCCATCGTCGAGATCGGCGGAACGGTGGGCGATATCGAAAGCCTGCCGTTTCTTGAAGCCATTCGCCAGATGCGGCAGGAACTCGGCCGCGACCACACCTGTTTTGTGCATGTGACGCTGATCCCGTGGATTGCCGCGGCGCAGGAGTTGAAGACCAAGCCCACACAGCACTCGGTGAAGGAGATGCTGTCGATCGGCATCCAGCCCGACATCCTGCTTTGCCGCGCCGACCGCGAAGTGCCGCAGGAAATGCGCGACAAAATCGCCGACTTCTGCAACGTCGAAAACGCTGGCGTGATTATCGCGCGCGATGTGCCTTCGATTTACGAAGTTCCGCTGAACCTGCACGCGCAGGGTGTGGATGCGCTTGCACTCAAGTACCTTCGGCTCGAAGGCGGGCCCGAGGCCGAGTTGGGGCGTTGGAAAGACCTGGTGCACCGGGCCTACCACCCCGAGGACGAGGTGCATATCGGCATCGTCGGCAAGTATGTGGAGTACGAGGACAGCTATAAATCGCTAAAGGAGGCGCTGGTGCACGGCGCCCTGGCGGAGAACCTGAAGCTGCGCGTGACGTGGATCGAGGCGCAGTCGCTTGAAGTGCCGGAGTACGTTTCCATGCTTGAAAGCTACGACGGGATCCTTGTCCCCGGAGGCTTCGGCAAGCGCGGCATTGAAGGCATGTTGAACGCGATTCGCTATGCGCGCGAGTCGGGCACACCGTACTTCGGTATCTGCCTGGGCATGCAGGCGGCGTGCATTGAGTACGCGCGCAATGTGTGTGGTTTGGAGCGCGCCAACTCGGGGGAGTTCGACCCGGGAACGCCGCACCGCATCATCTACAAGCTGAGGGAGTTGACCGGCGTGGAAGAGATGGGCGGAACCATGCGTCTGGGCGCGTGGGAATGCGTCCTCGAGCCGGACTCGCTGGCGGCGCGGGCTTACGGGACGGCAACGATTGCCGAGCGTCATCGGCATCGTTACGAGTTCAATCGCGAGTTCCAAAAACCGTTGACGGATGCGGGATTGCGGCTCACGGGGGCTTCCGAAAGCGGAACCTATGTGGAGATTGTCGAGATCCCGGAGCACCCGTTCTTTCTTGGTTGCCAGTTCCATCCCGAGTTCAAATCCAAACCGCTGGAGCCGCATCCGTTGTTTCATGCCTTCATCAAGGCAAGCTATGCGGGACGCGGATTGCGCGCGGCCGAGCGGATGGTGCGCGCTGAGGTGGAAGCGTAAAACGACCGCCGTGCGTGAACAGCGATGTACCCATGGTGCAACTGCGAGAAGCAGATCCCTACGGGATGACAGGTTTCTGTGAGTGAGCTTACTTTGGCAGGGCTTCGGTGCTGCTGATGTAGCTTTTTGCGTCAAATTTTTTCATCGCGCTCGCCTGCGTCATGTAGCGCCGCTTGCCGAAAATTTTACGCTCGGGCCAGGGGCGATCGAATTTGCCGAGCACCGCCCAGGCGATGGAAGCGTAGCCGTTGGGATCGCGGCCGTCGAGGAAATATTTGTCGTTCAAATGGATCATGTATTCCATCGCGGTGGGCGCGTCGGGAGTCCATTCGACGATCTTTTTGCCCCAGTACATGCGCATGTAGTTGGGCATCCATCCGTGGCGCATCATCTGCGTCTGCGCGGCGTTCCATAACTCTTCGTGCGTTTGCGCACCTTCCATTTGCTCCATCGTGTAGAGCACAACGCGCGGGTCCGGGTCATGTTTTGCGATCGTTTCGGCGGCCCAGGTGTCGACACAGTTCACATTGTCGTAGTCCGTCTGATAGCGGCAAAAGTTTACGCTGAGTTCGCGCCAGGTGATGACCTCGTCGAAGTAGCTGTCGCGGGCCGGGGCCAGGGATGGATCACTTTCGACAGCGGCGTTCAGCGCATTGACGATCGTCATGGGCCCGATGTGGCCGAAATGGAGGTATGGCGAGAGCCGGCTGGTGGCGTCGCGTTCCGGGTGCATCCGGTCGTCGGCATATTTGCCGAGCTTGCTTGTGACGAACAATTCCAGACGCGCCCAGGCGGCTTTGCGGCCGCCATGCCAGGCCTCCACGGGCCCCACGCTGCGATCGAAAGCTTCCCAACCGCGCGTCATGTCCTGGTGCGGATCGTCGGCCTGCAGATCTTTCGGGGCCTCCCAGGGTTTGTCGGCAGGGGCGTTGGTGAAGGGCCGGATGAAATCCGGCATCATGCGCTTCAGGCGTGGACGAATAACGGCGCCGGAGTACTGCGCTTTTTCGAGAAGCTTCGAGGGAACGATGACATCGGCATCGACGGTCCAGAAGGGGATCGTGAGCCCCGCGGCGATGCGTTGGCGCCAACGCTCCGGCTCGCGCATGGGATTTTCGTCCCCGACCACCATCGCCGCGTGCACGTCGGCGAAGAAGCGCAGGTGGTCCTCATGCGGTGCGTTGCGAAGCACAAAGCCCACGCCGCGCCCGGCACAATCCTCCGCCACGTCGACCAGACCCTGGTTCAAAAAAACGTAATGGCGAAGGTTGGCGTGGGGGAAGTTGCCGATGCCGGCAAAATACGCGACGACCGGCAGGCCCAGGGCATTGCCCAGCGCCACCGCGGTATCCAGCGCGGCGTTGTCCAGACCGCGTTCCGCTCGCTGCATCCAGTAAACGATGCACTTCCCGCGGGGATCGGGCCCGCCGGCGCGTCGTACCGTGACCCGCTGGTCGCGAGCCAGGGCGCGAACGGCCTCCGGCACGGCTGTATCGGCTCCGAGCTCCCGCCCGAGTGCGGCATACGCCCCATCGCGGCGTTGCGTTTGGTTGGGTTGCGGCGCGGGTTTGCTGTTCACGGGAGCGCTGAGCGTATCTGTCGCCGGAGCGCTGGGTACCTTACTCACTTCAGTTTGGATGGATCGCCGCCGGTGGTTGGAAAGGCGGGAACGGAGAAGCCGCTAGGCGCTTTCACGACACCAAAAAGCCGGCACCCCGTAGAGTGCCGGATGGTGTCGGAGTTTCTGTCACGCTTCAATTACCGATGTCCACCACCGCCGTGGGACGCGCCCCCACCACCGAAGCTGCCGCCGCCGTGGAAGCCGCTGCCCCCAGATGGGGTACCGGCTGTGCTTGCTCCGCGACTGTAGCTTCCCGGGCGAGCATAGCCGCTCAGTTGCCCGTTGCGCAGCCCCGCGCCGCCGATCACGCGCCGCCCGCCATAGTTGCCGCCGCCGTACCCGAAGCCACCATAGCCAAATCCACCGTAGCCGTAGCCAGGACCATAAAGGCCAAGTCCGATCGGGTAACCGTAGCCATACCCGAAGCCAAACGGGTAGCCGAAGCCGTACCCTCCGCCAAAACCGTAGCCATATGGATAGCCTCCGCCAAAACCCAGACCCAGGGCGTAGGGGCTGTAGCCGTAATCGGCTGCGGCGAGATAGCCGGTGTCACCCGCATAGGTCGCACCGCTGCCGGCAGTCAAGCCGTAGTAGCCATCGGCATGGGCCTCCTGCGGACCGGTCCAGGGCAGCAATTCACCGCCAGCAAGCTGCGCATTGAACTTTACAGGATGTACACGCTCGCCCCCGAACAGGACTTCCTGCTCGTCTTTGACCTTGGCCGACTTTACGTTCCGGCTGGTATCCGAGCCTGGGAACGCAAGGGCTTCGCCGTTGAAGACGCGAGCGGTCTCGGAGGGCACATCGAAGGTGTAGAGACCGCGCTTCAACAACTGGGTCTGGCCGTTCGGCATGTCCACCAGCAAAAGGCTGTGGGGCGCCAGGGCATTCACGGCGAGATTCGCCCGGCCGCTCTCGAGGCGAGCCTCGGCGCGGTTGTTGTCCCCGGCCACGATCTGTACGGTGGTGTTTTGCCCCAGCCGCAGCAGGGAGCCGGGTACAAGCATCACATCCGCCGTTCCGTTCGCCGTGGCCAGGATTTGGCCGGGATGCAGGATGCGTGGTGTGCCGGTAAGATTCGTGGTCACAGGTTGGCCATCGAGGGTGGCCTGGCCCTGGACGAAATTCAGAGCAGAGTATGAGTCCCGTACGGCTGGGTTCGTCCCCTGCGCCAGGGCAGGAACGGACAGAGTCGCCAGGGAAAGCAGAAGTGCAGTTGCTTGGGTCCGCGGCATGGAAAAAACCTCTGTCTCTATAGATGCTTCCGGTACGAAAATGTCGCGCCGCGAGTGGGCAAGGCAGCGGCCTTCATTCCAACGCCATGGGATCGTTCGTCCTGCCCGATTCACGGCGGTCCGGAGGTCTGGGGCTGTTGCCCATCGCAGCCTGTAGCTCCCCCAGCGCCTTGACTGCCCATTCGGATTCGGCACGATCGGGCTGTTCCCTGGCGTCGTTCCATCCAGTGTCGTCGCTGGAAGCGCCCATCTGTACGGCGATGCCGTCCCCGCGCGGCACAACGCTCAGGCGATCCCACTGCAAGCTGTAGTCGAGCTCCCGTTGCGCGGGCAGCCAACCGATCTGGCCGCGGATGGGAGTCAGCGAATGGTCGCCAAAAAGCGCACGGGCGCCGTACCCGGTGCAATGCACCACGGCGCTTTCGGGAAGCGCGGAAAGTTCTTCCGGGGCGCCGAACTCGCGTTGCTCCACACTGCCGCCAGCATGTTGGAACTCGCGCAAAAGCCGATCGGTGTAGGCCGCGATGTTGAAGCGCAGGGTACGCAGGCGGCGTGCCCAGGCGGTGGGAAAGGGGTGTTCGCCGGGGCCGAAATCTTCGCCGCGATACAGGTCGGCAAGCCGGTGCTCAAGGTGCGCAAAGCCGATTGGGTTCTCCCTGTGCCTATGAGCGATGGCCTCGTCCGGCGGGAACTGCGAGAGCAGGTAGCGATCGTGGAAGTCGATGGGCGCGTCCGGCTCGGCGGCGATGCCGAGAAAAGCGGTCCAGGAGTGCCGCGCCATCGTCTCCCATTGCGCCGCGATGTCCTCGTTTGCGCTCCTGGCCAGGGCGAAGCGCGAATCCGGTGACCAAAGGCCCGTGGCGCGAGACGAACGTACATCCGGCGGCAGATCGCGGGCATAGATGCGGACCCGCAGACCCGCGCGCCCCAGCGTCACTGCCGTCGTGAGGCCAAGCGCCCCGCAGCCGATTACGGCGACGTCGCGGAGCTCACGCCCCGGTGCCGCAGCCCGCAACAGTTGCAGCACGCGCGCTGCGGAACCCCAGCTCAGCGACCAGCCCGCGCCCCCGTGGCCGTAGTTGTGAATCAGCAACTTGCCGCCGAGGTGTTCGGCCTCGATCCGGGGCCCGGCAGCGCGGAAGGGCCGCGTGCAAACCGTAATGCGCTCCAGCCGGGAGGGGTCGGCGTCGATCGGCGACAAAACTTGTTGGATCCGCGGGCGGGTCGGGGCCTCCGGCGTTGCCGGAAATGTGCCGCTGTCGTCCATGCTCCCCCTCCCTCCATGCTCCACTATCTCGCGGTAGCAGCGCGCGCGTCGAACGCGGGAGTTCGCTAGGGAGCGAGGGTGAACGGTGTCCCCGCCAGCGCCGCATCGGCCTCGCGCCGCAGCAGGGCGCGCTTCCGTTCAACGCCCCAGCGATAGCCGGCCAGGCCGCCATCGCCGCGCA
>CAXTBI010000035.1:0-33609 GCA_964242195.1 uncultured Acidobacteriaceae bacterium | reverse complement strand
GGCGAGGACAACCTGGTCCCCCCGGGCGAGCAGGGCGGCGGATACGGCGACGTAATTTTCTCCCGGCCAGCGGCGCAGGGCGTCGTCGCGGAGCAGATTGCGAGCGCCGGCCGGCACCAGGACGGCACGCTGGCGGGTGGTCGCGGGCAATGGGCTGGGCGGCAGAGAGGGCGGGGGGACGGGAGGAAGATGGGTCGGGGTTTCGCCGTCGGGCCTGCCTGTCAGAATGCGAGCGTACTCATCGGTGTGGTGGCGGCCGGGGAGCAGACGGCAGGCGCGGTCATGCTCGCGGAGTTGGAGGCGGCGGCGGGGACGGAGGGGCAGGGTCAGGACGCGGTAGCGGCGATCGTAGTAGAGGGTCGCGCAGAGGTCGTACCCGCCATGCGCGGCGATGCGTTGGCGCAGGATCCGCCAAAGGGCCAAGGTGCCGCGGGCGCGTTGTGCGGGCGTTCCTCGCAGCAGAATCGATTCCGCGACAGGAATGACGTGAATCCAGGGGTAAAGGGCAAGCACCGGCGCAACCGCGGCGCCCGCAATCCAATCCACCGCGTACCCGGCAGCGTGCATGGCCCAGGCGCCGGGAATGGCCATGATGACGTCGCCGATGGCACCCAGTTTGACGAGAAGCAGGCGTCGTGGAGCAGACGGCCTCCCGGGGGCGGCGCGGTTGTCGAAGCTGTCAGATGTGTCGAAGGGATCTGGCAAAGGTATTCCTGGTTCCCGAGTCCCAAGTTCGCGAAATAGCTCCTGTCATTCTGAGCGCAGCGAAGGACCTGCTTTCGTTCGAATTGGCGATACGGGTCACGTCGGGATACGGGGCGGACTTCGAATGCACCGGGCTAGACCCCTGCCCCATTATCGGGCTTCGTCGGCCAGGCTGGATCCCGTAAAAAGACGGCCTGGTTGCGCAGAACGCTGATGTGGCCGAGGTAGCGCATCAGCAGCTCGTAACGATCGGGGCCCAGCCCGCGCAGGGCCCAGCGCAGCGCTCGGTGAACGGCCCGCACGCGACGATCCGCGCCATTGAACTGCTTCCAGGTTGCCTTTTGCGCAGCGACTTTGCCCTTCACCAGACCGTGGCGGCGGGCAAAGCGCGCGAAAGGACCGCTCCCGTCGAACGGGTCCGGGGTCCCTTCCGCTGCCGACGTGAAGTGCTCCCCATGCGCAGCGAAAAGCCGGCGGGCGAGGCGGTTGAGCGCGGTGCCGTCCGAAAGGCGGTCAAAGCCGTACGGGATGGCCTCCACCGCCGGCAAGCGGTTCGCTGCCACGGCAGCGCGATAGGCGGCAAACAGGGGCTGCAGATCGGGACGGCTGCCGAGCGTGAAGCGGTCGGTGTGGCGGGAAAGGCTGGCGGGATCTCCGAGATCCAATCCAGGCTCGGCCTCCAAGTCGATCCCGGAAAAATGGAAAAAGCGCAAAGGAACCGCCTGCCCATCTGCGTCGCGGACGACCCAATTCTCTTCCCCTCGCTCCAGTTCTCGTTCCAGGGTCCGCTCGTGGAGGTTCCAGTACGCCATGTTGAGGCCGACGTCGCGGGTGGTGATGACGCCGGGGAAGAGGGTGGGCATCAGGTTCGCCCACTTCTGATCGACAAACAGCCCGGTGCGGCCTTCGCTGAAGCCGAGCGCCAGGCAACGAGCCTCCCACCATTGCAGCAGACGATGTCCGCTGGCGGAGCCGCTGACGCCGATAAAGCCGAGGTTGTACGTGCCGTTGTAGAGCAGATCCTGCTCGGAGGGTGAATGGCCGTCGAAAACGGGGGCAGTCATGTGCGGTGTAAGGACGGCGGTGCCGGCGCGCAGGCTTTCGAATACGGGCGTGAGGGGGGCGTAAACGAAAATGTCCGGGTCGAGATAAACCACCCCGTCGAGAGTGTAGCGGGTCAGCAGATGCAGCAAAAACGTGGGTTTCACGTTGGTATTGAGTTCCAGAATGTCGTATTTCATCGCCTCGACCCGGACAGAGGCGAGGCCGATCTCGTGCAGGGTCACCGGGGTGAGGGCGGCGTCGGTTTGAAACGGCGTGGCATCAGTGAGATCGGCGACGATCAGCACAAAAAAACGCTGCCCCGGGTGCTGCGCAACGTACGACGCCGCAAGGGTGCGGGCGAAGCCGAAGTAGTTTGGGGAGACGATCGTGCAAGCGGCACAATTCAACAGGGGGCCGCCAAAGGGAGCATAGGCATCGGGGACAGGATACCAAGGGCGGGCTACGTTTAGGTTTGTGCAGCTGGGGCAGCCGAAGCAAAAGGCGGGTTCGATGCCACGCTGACAAGGGAATGCGTTTCAGGCGGCTGGCGGGGAAATCGGCAACCAGGAACGGCTTTCGGGGCTCCATTGGCGAATGGGCCTGGCCGGCGCGCCGACGGCGATGGTCCCGGGCGGAATCGTGCCGGTGACAACCGAATGGGCGCCGAGGACGCAGCCGTCCCCGATCACTGCCCCGGCCAGAACGGTGACGCGATCGCCTATCCAAACGTTGTTTCCAACGGTGACAGGACCTGCGGAAACCAGGGGACGCTGAGCCGGTGGTGTGGCGGGATCGCTGGCCCCGACACCACCGTACCCCCCGTGGGCGTGGTCGGTGATCAGGACGCCGCTGCCGCAAAGCAGGTGTTCCCCGATCGTGATGCGATCGATGCAGGCAATGTGAACGTTGTCCGAGAGACGAGCGCCCGGGCCGATGCGAATCTCTGGGTGGAAGCGGAAGGTTGTACCGCCCGCGGTGTAGGCGGTTACGGCTTCGAGCCAAAGGAAATCACGGGCGTGAAAATCCGGACCGAGGTGCAAGGCGGAGGCACCAAGAATCCGCGGAAACCGCGCCA
Source organism: uncultured Acidobacteriaceae bacterium (assembly GCA_964242195.1). Taxonomy (GTDB): domain Bacteria; phylum Acidobacteriota; class Terriglobia; order Terriglobales; family Acidobacteriaceae; genus Granulicella. The sequence goes on along the minus strand of CAXTBI010000035.1, from coordinate 30,785 downwards.
CCCGAAAGCCGGGGGCGCGCAGGCGGCGGGCCCAAAGCCGGTTACGCAACCTCCGGCCGAGCGTTCCCAGCGCGTGCCCCGGCAGATTGAACCAGCTATGGCTAGCGGCTGCGCGTCGGATAGTCGCTGCGCTTTGTGAAGGGGAATCGATGATGGAATCTCCGGCATGCGACTGCGCTTCCAGGCATACCGATGAGGGCAAGGCGAAGTTCGTGGAAGCTTTGCCGGGTTTGAAAGTCTTCGGCTGAGTTCCTAGACCCAGCCGCCGAGTTTGCCGGTACTGTCGTGGAAATTTACGCTTCCTTTTGAGTTCCAGGAGCTCAACTGCGTGTCCTCAAAACTATCCAAACTGTACACCGCTATGGCATGGGGTCCAAGCGCCGTCCAGGTCCGGCAAAGGCGTGGGTTGCGAACCGGATTCGGGTGCTCCCCTCCCGAGAGCTTGATGACGCAGGTTGCGTTCCGGGCCAGCCGTAGAGAAACACGGAATAGGCAAACCAGTAGAAAGCCATTACGGGGATGAAATCCAAAGCCCCGTCCGAGGCAGCCGTTACGGTGTAGACCAGAAGCGCCTTCAGGGCGGCCCGTTGCAGCGGTGACCGCAGGATGTCCCCACTCCAGAGGACAACCACCAGCGGACTGAACATGATCAAGGTGAAGGCGAAAAGACCGGTAAGACCCCAATACTGGACCGCGGACGCATAAAGCACCTCACCGAAGCCGTACAGGGGGTGCTCCGGAAAGAAGGTCATCACGCCGCTGGCCGCACTTACCTGCCCAACCCGGTTGCCAAGCGTGCGGTCAAACAGAAAACCCACGCTGCTCAGTTGCAGGGTCACGAGCACAACCGAGCCGAATACCAGGATCAAGGTCACCGCAATGGCCAGCAGACGCCGTCGCACCTCGCGCAGGTAAAGCACAGGAAAGGTATGGACCTGCCGAACGAGGTGCGGGGTAAGGGAGAGCAGTTCATTGACGAGCAGACCTACCCAAACGGTGCGAGACAAGGTAAGCAGCAAGGCCAGACGAACCGCGCCGCGTCGCAGGCGCGAAGGTTCCAGCCGCACATAGAGCGGAAACAGCAAAAGGGTCGAAACGCCGTAGATATTGCCGTTGTTGTAGGTGGAAACCAGCTTGAGAAAAATACCGCGCGCGTTGCTTTTACCGTTCTCGACCGTGCCCGCATCCGCCCCGTTCACGGTCAGGAAGGGAATCTCGAGGTTGTGGTGCGTAAAGGGGTACAGGGCAAACAGCACGATGCCCCAGACCGCGGCATAGAATACGCAGGCACAGAACCAGACCCGCATTTTTTCTCCATCGACAACGGGAAAAAAGGGGCCGAACAGGAGCAGAAAGATCCACGGCAACGCGAACAGTCCCACAAAGGTGCTGAACGTGAAATTGAGGTTGTCTATCCCATAGCACACACCGGCGTAGAGGAAACAGGCCTGCATGGGAAGCAGCAGCAGGGTGACCCCGAGCACGCGTCTCGGAAAGAGCAAAGGCATGGCCAGAAAACGCGTCCCCGCGGCCAGGGGCGTCAGCGCCGCAAGCAGAATGTAGCCCCACGTGATGGGCAGGCCCCCTAGCCGGAAGCCTCCTTTGGGGAACAGGACCAGGGAGAGAACCAGGAGGCAGGCGGACCAGGTGATGAATCGCGAGGAGCGGAGACCGGGCCGCCGTGGGTTGCGCTGGGGGTTGCGCTGGGGGTTGCGCTGTGGGTTGCGCTGTGGGTTGCTCTGGGCGTTCCTCGGGTCCTCGCTCGGGGCGTTGCTCATCGCGAAGTCGCCTCCTGTTTAGAACGCACGCCGGAGGCGTCCAATGCTGGCTTGGTGCTTCGGGTTGGCCAGAACGCGCTGCGCGAGGAGCTTCATGACCACAGCGAAGAGCGCCGCACATAGACCGAGAACAAGGGCGCCGAGGTAGTAATTTTGCCGCGGGGGCCAGGCGCGGTATTCGGGTGCGTAGGCGCGGTCGATGATCTCGATGGCGGCGTGCGAAAAATCTTCGCCGAGGCGCGCGGACTCAAATTGCGTGTTCAGCGAATTCACCAGCGCGGCGTGATCGGCGATCTCGCGCTGAGCGCGGTTCAGTTGCAGGGTGACGGCGGGAATGCGATTGGCGGGCGTTGCCGTCCCGGTGGCGATATTGGACGAGCCCGCCTCCAGGGCGCGCTCCTGGGTCTGCAACTGAGCAATCTGCGAGCGTACCCTCTGCACCTCGGGGTTCGCCTCCGTTTCACTTTCGCGCAAGGAGGCCAGAAGGACGTTAAGGCCGTCCACTTGCGAGCGAAGGCCGGCAATGTTGCCGATGCCTTCGGCAGCCTGGGAACCGGGGGCGACCTGGCCGGTGCGTTCCTGCAGCCTGGCGAAATTTTCCTCGGACCGATTCAGTTGGGCACGCTGCTGTTCCAGCTGGCGATCGAAAAAGCCGCGGGTCTGCGCGGTTTGGGATTGTGCCATTTTGTCGCTCAAATCCTGCAGTCCCTGCAGGTACGCGTTGGCGAGCAGGGCGGCCTGCGCGGCATTTTCATCGCGGACAAAAATGGTGATGATGGAATCCCCACCCTCGATGAAACCGGCTTTGGACGCAAGAATGGCGCGGGCCGCCTCATGGCTGGTGGTGCCAAACACGGTGAGCAGATGATTGCGCTCGATGATGTTGTCCTGCACGCTTCGACTCTGCAGCAGACCGATGTACAAATTGCCAGGGCCGCGGGGCGAAAAGATAGACGACAACGCCTGGTTTGGACTTTGCGACTGCGACGGCAGAAACGTCGCCGTGGCCACGTATTTCGCCTTGAGGGAATGCACATAGACCGCCCCGATGGCCGAGACGATCACGAAGACGGCAAGCGCGGTCGGCCACTCGCGCAGCAGCGCGGCGACCACGGCGACAAGATCGATCCCTTCTTCAGGAACCGGCTGCGTGTCATAGGGCAGGCCCTCGGTTGCGGGCTGCTCATTGAGCATCATGTACGCCCTCCGGCGCGCCGTATTGAAAGCGGGAATCCCATGTGGCTAACGCGTGAGCAGGTAGAGCGTCGCCGCGCTCAGACCGAAATTGTTGACGAGGGCGACCGCGTCCAGGACGCGTTGAAGGCGGGTGCGGCGATCCAGAAGGGGTGGAACCACAATGGTGTCGCCCGGAAAGACGGGCGCGCGGTGCACATTGGCATATTGTTCACTGACCACCGATCCATCGGCGCGCAGGATGAATTCGCGCCGCCGGTCCGCCTGCCGATCGGGGCCCCCGGCGCGGCGGAGGTAGTCCTGCACGATTTGCCGGGGAGCATACACAAAGGCGTTGGGGTTATAGACCTGGCCTTGCACGGTGATGGCATCGGGAACGCGCGGAACCACGAAGCGGTCCCCATCTTCGAGCGCCAGGTCGGGCAGGGCGTCGACGCCGAGGCTATTGGGTTTTAGATCCAGAACAAGGCGACCGCTGGGGACCGCGGTGCGCAGCCGCGCAACGGCCGCGCGCGACGCGATTTCGGAGGCGGTTGCCGCCGTTTGGTCGGCCGCGGTGACGGCCTGCGCCGCCCCCGTCGCGCTTGTCGAGGAGGTCTGTGCCTGCAGCTGATCGGCATACTCCTGCAGGCGCTGCGCTTCGACGCGACGGGTGGAAAGGCGCGTGAACTCCGAGGCGTAGAGGTAAGCATCGGGGGTGAAACCGCCGGCGCGGCGAAGCAGGCCGCGCAGGGTTTCGCCGGGCAGCACGCTGTAAACGCCCGGTGCGATGAACTCGCCTTCCAGCCGCACATAGCGGGTCTGCTGCGAGGACGGAACGCGGATATCGGCGGTGGAAAAGATGGTGACAATGTCGTTGGGCAGAAGTTCGAGATTCTGCGAGGCGTCGCCTTCGAGGACGAGCTTGCCCAAGGCGAAGGGGAGCAGCGAAGTCTTCAAATCGCCGGCATTCAGGCGTTCAATGACGGCGTAGCTCCAATCAATGTCGGGGGCGGTGAGAATCACGTCGGTGCGGGCGGAAAAATTGCTGTTGTTGCCCGTAAGCGCCGCACCCACGGCGCTGCCGCCGGCCTGCGTTCCCCCATTGGTGCCCGAATTGACGACCGGGGCGGAGTTGGTTGCAGGCGCCGCGCTGCTGGCCCCGAGTGCGCCCTGCCCGGCCGTGGAGGCGTTGGTTCCGGGGGCGTAATCCTGTTGCAGCTGGCCCTGTTCGTTCTGGCGCGTCCAGTAGTTGCGGGTGATGAGGGAAGCTTTATTGGGGATCAGGTCGCTGATGCGCATGCCGGGGTGCCAGACATAGCGGCCGGGGTTGGCAACATTGCCGCGCAGGGTGACGGCGTTGCGGAAACGCTCCAGGATCGAGCTGACGGAGAGGATATCCCCATTGCGGAGCACCTGGGTGCCCTGCGTGGAGCGGTTGATGTCCTCGATGCTGCGCATGCTGTGCTCGTAAACCCGCTCGAGCCGAAGGGCACCGCCGCTGGCCACCGCGGTCTCGCCACCGGCCAGTTTCAGCGCCTCGTCAATGGTGGTCGCGCCTTTGAGCTCGTAAATGGCGGGGGTATCGACGCTGCCGGCAACAGCTACCTGCGGCCCCACAAAAGGAATAAAGATCACATCGCCCGAAAGCAGGCGGATATCATTCTTTTTGTCGCCATGGAGGAGCAGATCGTATAAATCGAAATGGACGATCGTTTCGCCGTTGCGCTTGACCTGGATGTCACGCAGGGAGCCATCGGGAAGCGGGCCGCCGGAGGCAAACACGGCATTCAGCAGTGTGCTGAGCGAGGAAACGGTGTAGCTGCCGGGCCGGGCAGCCTCGCCGACCACGAAAACCTGGATGGTGCGCAAGGAGCCAAGATTGGTGTTCAGGGCGAAATTGCGGTAAATGCGGCCGAACTGCGCTTTCAGGTAAGCGTTGAGCTGGCTGAAGGGGATGCCTGTGACGTGGATTGTGCCGAGTTGGGGGACGGCGATATTGCCGCTGCGGTCGACGATGAGATCGTACCCCTGGTTGACCTGGCCGGAGAGGCCGATGTTCAGTTCGTCCCCGGGGCCGATGAGGTAGTCGGCGGTGACGGGTACATCGGTGACGGGGGCAAAGGTGGAAGGCACGCCGGAAAAGAGCGAATCGCCGAAAATCGGCAGGATGCTGCCGGTGGACGTGGAAACGAGCTGTTGAAACTGCGTGACAAAGGTCTGGGTGTTCGCGGCGGGGCTACGATTTTCAGCGTTATCCCCATTCCTGGCAGCGTCCGTGCTGGCGCTTCGGTTGCCGTTGCCCGGGGTTGAACCCCCGGCGTTTTGGCTGCCCGTACGGCCCTGCGTCCCCGGCGTCTGTGAGGACGGCAAGGCGGCCGTGCCCTGCGTTGCACCGGGTGCGGAACCGGGGGCTGCGCTGGGGGCGGAACTGGGCGCTGTGCTGGGTGCGGAACTGGGTGCGGAACTGGGTGCGGAACTGGGGGCGGCTGACGCCTGGGCCAGCAGCCTGGAAGGTCCGGTGGGAAACACAAGGAGGGAGGCCGCTGCGACCAACCGGGTGAGGGTGACACCGATCCGGAACTTTGGAAACTTCAACAAAGGTGCGCTCACGCCAAAAAAATCCTGAAGGGTACGCACAGTCGCGCGTGGGACCGCACCGCAGAAGGTTGCTCCCAGTTTAACGCATCTCCTCGCCGCTCCCCGAGAACAGGGACGGGGAAGGTGCGCAGCCGCTACGTCCCGCCCCCCTCCGCGGAGGGCACGGGTGGTGAAGCCGGAGGGTGCGTCGGGTTGGGCGCTGGTTTGGGCATCGGGTTGCGCGTCGGCTTGCATGTCGGGTTGTGCGTCGGGGCGAGGCCGCCGGAGGAGCGGAGACGGCGCCGCAGCTCCGCGGTCCCCTCACGGTGGCAGGGCAGGCAAAGCGTGCGCAGGTTATCGAGGTCGCAACCGCCGCCGCCCTCGGCCACGGGCAGGATGTGGTCGGCGTCCCAGAGCGAGCGGCGGGCGGTGATGGAGGAAAAACCCCACATCGCGAGAAGTTCGGTGCGGACCGGTCCGCGGCTACGTTTCAGATCTGCATAGGCACCGACGGTATCGGTTGAGCAAAGTGCACAAGTGCCGCGGTCGCGGGCGAAGACCTGGTCGCGCAGGTACCCGGGGTCGGACCGGAGCCGCCATTGGTGAACGCAGAAGTCCGAGCAAAAGGTGCGGCGGCGGGGCGCGAGGATTTCCAGCTGGCACCAGCGGCAAAGCGGCAGACCCAGCGGACCCGTGGGTACCGTCTGCTTGTCGGCCCGGCCCGCTTCAGGGAGTCTGCGAGCCGGTTTCTGCGGAAAGCTCATCGCTAGCCAATGTACGCGGCCGTACTCCTCGGGACGCCGCAAGGGTGGGCTAAGAGCCGGAAAAGGTGAACTCTTCGAGCTTCCTCCAGGGTCCCCCGAGGTACTCCCACCACAGCAGGCCCGTCGCCGGCACTTCCCTGCCCCGAAACCCGGCCTGCAGCTGGGCCAGCAGACGCTTGGCCTCGGCGGGTTCGACCTTGTTCTGAACCACGACGTGCGGGCGCAGCGGCTGGCGGTCCTGCGATGTGAGGTGCGCCGTGAACTGCGCAGCCAGGGCACGATGCAACGTACTCAGATCCGGGCTGGTCAGCGTGTAGGTGACCCCGCGGCCCATGGATCGTACGCCGTCCAGGTGCAGGCTGAACGGCTTTTGCGCCGCAGCGGCCGACCGGAGAAGGGCAGCAGTGTCCGCATCCCCGGGAAGCTGGTGGAAAAGGCTGAGGTGGGCAGGAATGTGGTTGAGGGCGGGCGGGAAATAGGCCTGGCGTTGCTCCTCAAACCAATTCTGTGCCTCCTCCTGCAACGAAAGTGTCAGAACTGTAGTCAAAATAAACTCCGTGATGGGACACATCCGTTCTATACTGCCGCGGCGCGTGAGGAAGGCCCCTCCCGGCGTCCGCGAGGGATCGCAAGCTCGGACGAACCGAGCGGACTGGCTGCCGGCGTTCGTGGCCGTTTGCTGCCTGTTCGTCGCACCCCTGGCGCACGCGCGCATGGCCTTGATCGTGGGTGAGCCGTTCGGCTCGTTTGGAACCATGATGCCGCAAGGCCATGCAAGCGTCTACCTCCCCGAACTTTGCGTGGAAACGCCGGTACGGTTACGGCCGTGCCGTGCGGGTGAAGTGGGAGCGGTGGTTTCCCGCTACCACGATCTGCGCCACCCGGATCGGGATTGGATGGCGTTTCCCTTGCCGGTGTTCCTGTATGGCTTGACGGAGGCCAGTGCGGACGGGGACGGGACGCCCCTTCCCTTCATGACGGCCGCGCAGGAAGCGGACATGCGCGAAAACTACTGGCGTCGCAAGCTGGCGGAGTACATTCCGGGGAGGGTCGACAAGGGTGGCCACTCGAGGCCGCCGGCCTATGGGGATTGGGAGGAAGGCATCGGCGCAGCCTTTGACCGGCGTCTGCTGATGTACAGTTTCGACACAACGCCGGCGCAGGATGCGGAAATGCTGGGTTGGCTGAACAACCGGCCCAACCGCCGCAGCTACACCTTGACGCGGCATAACTGTGCGGATTTCGCTGCGGATCTGCTACGCATGGCCCTTCCGCCGGCAACGATCCGCCGCAATGTGCCTGCCGATTTCGACATGACGACACCGAAGCAGTTAGCACGCGAGGTGGACGGCTACGGCCTGGCGCACCCCGAACTTCACCTCGCCGTGTATGAGATACCGCAGCTGCCGGGCGACCTGCGGCGCAGCCGGCCCATTCGCGGCGCGGCGGAGTCGCTGCTGACGACGAAACGTTACATGACGACGCTGCTGGTGATTCAACCGGAGATCATTCTGGCGGCGTGGATCGATTACCGAAAGCACGGCAAGTGGTCGTTGGGCCAGGATGCGGTGGCTGTGACCCCCGGCTTTTGGGGCCGGGCCTCCGAGGGCAAAGCAGTTGTCGCCGAAAACGAGCACGGCCCCGACCCCGCGCCAACCGACGCCGGCATGGCGGGCCCCAGGCTTCGGTGAAGAAGACCAAGGCCGACGCAGGCGTTATTCTTCCGCTTCCACGGCGAGTGGTTTTCCTGCGTCCGCCACAGGTTTTCGGGCGAAGTAGAAAAGGCTGAACGCCAGCAGGCCGAACATCACGACGCTGACCCAATCCTTGTACAGCGGGTTGGTGGGTGCGAAATGCGGGACTTCGTGGCCGGAAACGTCCTCATAAATCTTCAGGCCGACGCCGAGCAGGCCCATGATGCCCCCGGCGGCAATCAGGCCGGAGGCGTACAGGCTGCCGGAGGAGATTTCGCTTTCGAGCGCCGAGGCAGGGCTCGCGCTTTCGGCGTCACCGCCGTGGCCAGCCGCCCGGGTCGCCGCCCGATCCACCAGCCAGCGCACGACCCCACCGCAAAAAATCGCCAGCGTCGTTCCGATTGAAAGGTAGGCTCCCACGGCAAAGGTGAGTGAGCGGACACCGAGCAATTCGATCCCGATCACAAGCGCAACGCCCAGCAGAACGAGGCTCCAGGGAAGTTTGCGGGTGAGGATGCCATTGATGACGGTGGCCATCAAACGGCCCTGCGGCGCGGCGGCGCTTTCACTGCCGATGCCCTGCACCCATTGAATCTCGATGGTACCGGTGGCCGGGTTGTAGAGGTACTTGCCGTCTTCGAGTTTTGAAGAGCCGATGGAGTTGAGCAGGATAAACCTCTTCGCGTCGGAAACGGCCTCCCTCGGGGCACCGGTGGGGGCCTTGAGCAGGGAATGCTGGGTGATCGTGAGGCTGTCGCGGGGGAACGGCCCCTGGTTCTGCACACCGTCCGGCAGGGCGCTGAGCGAAACGGCACGAGGTGTAGGCAGCCGCTGAAAGCTTTCAAACCCCTTGTTCATGGCGCTGAGCGTGGGGCCAATCGCGAAGACGCTGACAATGACACCCACCATCACGGCCACCTGCTGCTTCCATGGAGTGGCGCCGATCAGGTACCCGGTTTTTAGGTCCTGGGAGGTATCGCCGGCGTTGGAAGCGGCGATGCAGACCATGCCTCCGATGGTGATGGCAAGCGCGCCAAAGGCGGGAGCCGTCCATCCCTTGACCAGGAAAATGGCGGCAGTGGCCATGAGCGTGGCAATCGTCATGCCGCTGACCGGGCTGGCGCTGGAACCGACGATACCCACGATCCGCGCACTGACGGTGACGAACAGAAAGCCGAAAACCACGACCAGCAATGCGGCGGCGAGATTGGCCAACACCCCGACCTGCGCTCCCGGAACAGGCTTGAATTGCAGAAAGAGGAACATGAGGGTGACGAGCACCAGGCTGCCCCCGGCGACGAAGCTCATCGGCAGATCATGCTCGGTGCGACTGCGGGTACGGGCGGCAAAAGGCGCGGCCTCGCGCCCGGCGGCGGTGGCGGCGGCGGCACGGAGGTCCGCAACGCTGAGGCTTGGCTCATCGAAGGGGCTATCCGCAAGCAGCGGGGCCTGGGCGAGTGAACGGCCGGCGCGATTTTTGCGCATCTCGCCAAAGCCGGCAGTCAGGGCACCAAGAATGGTAGGCGCCGTCCGCAGAAGGGTGATGAGGCCGCTGGCGGCGACGGCCCCGGCCCCCATGGGGCGAACGTAGGTCTTCCAAAGGTCGCTGGGGCTCATATCGTTGATCGGCACGGTGCCCGGATAGAGTGGGCCGGGAAGATGTTTGCCGAAGAAGACGATGGCCGGCATGAGCACAAGCCAGGAAAAAACCCCGCCGGCCAGCATGATGGCCGAAACGCGGAGCCCGATAATGTAGCCGACGCCGAGGTACTCCGGGGTCACATCTGCGCGAATCGCCGCGCCGCGCAGTATGCCTTGGCCCGCCGGATCGAAGTTCGGCTGGTAGTTCGGTGTGGGCGGAAACAGGCCGAGCAGGTTGTCGTTCTGGAACAGCGTGTAGAGGGCCCCCAGGCCGAGCCCGAAAAATACGCGGCTGGCAAACGATCCGCCGCGCTCGCCGGCCTGCAGCACATCGGCGCAGGCAGTGCCTTCGGGGTAGGTAAGCGTTCCGTGTTCTTCCACGATGAGCTGGCGTCGCAGTGGAATCATGAACAAGACGCCGAGCCAACCGCCAAACAGCGCAAGTATGAAAATGCGGAAGCTTTGCAGATCGAAGCCCAGGAAGATCAACGCGGGCAGGGTGAAAATAACGCCCGAGGCGACGGATTGGCCGGCGTTTCCGGTGGTCTGGACGATGTTGTTCTCAAGGATGGAAGCGCGTCCGAAAGCACGCAGGATCGAGATCGAAAGCACCGAAATGGGAATGCTGGCCGCGACCGTAAGCCCTGCGCGCAGACCCACATAGACCGTAACCGCACCGAAGATAATTCCAAAGACGCTGCCCAGGATCAGAGCGCGGGGGGACAGCTCCTTTCGGCTCTCCTTTGCGGAAACAAAGGGTTGAAAGGTCGGGGTTGCGGCCATCGGCGGGGTTCTCCATGGTTGCGAAGTTGGGGGACTGAACGATCCCTTGCTCAATTTGGGTGTTGCTGAGGAGTGTATCTTCTTCCTACAACAAGCCTCCGGAGCGTTTCCAGGCAAGCCAAGCTTCCGGAACGATTCGCCTAGCCGGCGATACGCATCGTGCGGCCATGGCGGCTGACGATGGCGAGGCGCTCTGAGGAGAGAATGCGGCGCGTCTGCGCACGGGCATGACTCGACCACGGGCCGCTCGGGTCCAGTTGCGCGTAGGCCCTCCAATGGCGAAGCGCTCTGCGCGTTTCCCCCTGACGCTCAAAGGCCAGCGCCAGGTTGTAATGGGCGTCGGCGTAGCCTGGAACCAGGGCGAGAGCGCGTGTATAGGCCTCAATTGCCTCCGGCAGGCGAGCCTGTTCATCGAGCACGTTGCCAAGATCGAAAAACGCCAGCGCGTACTCCGGGTCGGCCTGCGTTGCCAGGCGATAGAGTTGTTCGGCGCGCTTGTACTCACGCTCGTTGTAGCAAATGGTCCCGAGATTGATGGCGCCGGCAGCGTGAGCGGGAGCCAGGATCAACAGGCGTTCGTACAGCACCTTCGCCTCGGCGAGGGTTGCGGGGCGTTCTTCCAAGCGAACGGCACGTTGGAACATTTCCTGGAGCTCGACGGCGGAGACCGGCGGCATGGCGGGAGCATGGGTGACGAGGCGCGCATGGGGAGCCTTGCCCAGTTCAAAATCGAAGGCCAGCTGCGGTGTAAGCGGATCCACCAGCGCACCGCCCTGCCGATACGCCAAGCGCGTTCCGTGGGGCGCAACGACGGCCTCAGACAGCGGATGAGCGAGCCCGGCGACCTGGCGCATGGCCTGCATGGAACGGCGAATACTCGTAACCGATATGCGTGTGCCGGCAAGATCCCGAAGTTTGCGCAATTGCGAAAGCGCGTCAAAGGCATACACCTCAGAAGGTGCAATCAGGCCGGCGCGCTCCCAGATATCCAGCTGCCGAGCGGGGAGATGAAGGATTCTCAGCACATCTTCGCGACGGTATTGGTCCAAGACCCTCTCTCGCAGGTATCCCGGCCGTTACTTGCAAGCGGCCGTTTTTCCGAGTATGCGGCGCGCGGGCAGGAGCGGCAAGAGCCAAGACGCGCGCAGCGGAAGAAAGTCGTGGATATCGGGAACCAAACCCCATTCCCCCCCGCCCGACGCCTGAATCGGGGCAGGACAGAGGTGCAAACAGCCGCAAAGGGCTCGTGCTGCCTCGAGCTTCACCTCGGGCTTCACATCGAGCTTCACCTCGGCTCCGTGCCAAAAAGTGGACAGCAAAAGTCCGGCTGGAATGAGCGGAGGTAATGCCCCTTTCAGAGGATGACCCCCCGCATAGTGGCTCACTTTGAACCACTTAAGGCCAAACCGCAAAACGATCTGTACGTCGGTTGAGGCGAAAGTGGGAGGTTTACGGAGGGCCGGACTCCGTATGCTCCGTGAAGAAGTATGGAACGCACGCCAATCACGAAGGGGGCACGGCTGGACGCGATCCAGCGTCGCAAAATCGCCGATCTGCGGCACGATCCAACCCTGGACGATGTGGCTCGCCTTGCGGCGCAACTCTGCGGTGCCTCCGTTGTCGGTGTTTCAGTTCTGGAAAACGATGTCGTCCTTCATCTGGGCCATTTTGGCTTCGGCCTGCGTTCCACGCCGGCCAATGACCTGCCCATCCACATGACCGTGAACTTCGGGGGCGCTCACCAGTTCACGCACCTTGCGCTGGAAAGCGAAGGCCGCCCAGCCACGATGTTGGAAAACCGTGAGTACCTTTCCTATGCAGGCGCGCCGTTGCGAACGCCGGAAGGAACCGCGGTAGGCGCGCTGTTTGTTCTGAGCACGGGCAAACGGGAATGGAGCCCGGAGCAGATGGCTTCGCTCATGACCCTGAGTGATCTCGCGGCAGCACGACTCGATTGGCTGTTGCACCTGGGGGAGACGCGCCGGGACGCACGAACGCGAGGACGCGTGGAAGCCGCCCTTTCAGTGGAAACGAACTTTGTCGCGGCCGTGCTGGACACGGTCGGGGCGTTGGTTGTGGTCTTCGACACGGCGGGGCGAATTGTGCGCTTCAATCGATACTGCGAACTGCTTTCGGGCTACACATCGGCGCAAGTGATGGGGAGCTATGCCTGGGAGCGCCTGATTCCGGTGGAAGATGCGGCCATGTACCAGGAGCACATTGAGCGCGCACGGCGGGGCGAACCGGGGACGGGGTTTGAGAACGACTGGACAGCCGCGGACGGCACCCGACGCCGCATCTCCTGGTCCACCACAACGCTCACCGATGCACGCAATCAGATCACCTTCATCATCACCACGGGCGTAGACGTCACGGTGCAACGCGAAGCGGAAACGGCCATTCGCGAAAGCGAGAAGCGCTATCGCGACATCGTGGAAGGATCGCTGGGCGTGGTGTGTACACATGACCTCAATGGAAAGGTCCTCTCGATCAATCGCCAAGGTGCGCAGACCCTTGGCCGGCAGGTACCTGACCTGGTGGGAACCAATCTCGACGACCTGATTCACCCCCGGTTCCGTGATGAACTGCCGCCCTACTTTCGCGCGCTGCGCTCCGCGGGAGAGGCGCAGGGATTGCTGCACCTGCAGGGCAGCGACGGGGAGCTTCGCATCCTGGCCTACAGAAATCGCCTTGTACAACCGGCGGACATGCCCCAGCATGTTCTCGGCTTCGCCATGGATGTCACGGAGCAGATCAACGCGGAAGAACAGCTGCGGCAGCTGATTCGCCAGTCGGAGTCGGTGCTCGAATCCACCGGGGACGGCATCTACGGCACCGATCTGGCAGGGCGGGTGACCGTGGTGAACCCGGCCGCAGCGAAGATGCTCGGGTACGAGCGCGAAGAGTTGCTTGGCCGCAACATGCACGGCCTGATCCAGCACTCGCATGCCGACGGAACGCCCTACAACGAAGACGTGTGCTCCATCCGGCAAAGTCTGTCCGAGCTCACACCCTTGCGCGTGGCGCATGAGGTGTTCTGGCGCAAGGATGGCAGTTCTTTTCCTGTGGAGTACATCGCCTGCCCCCAGATTGAACAGACGATGGACGGTAGCAGCCTCAGCAACGATGGGAATGGGACCGCGAGAACGGGGGGCCGCGCCGCGGGGGTGGTTGTGGCTTTCAACGACATAAGCGAGCGCAACGCGCTGGACCGCATGAAAGATGAATTCATCTCGACTGTGTCGCATGAGTTGCGGACGCCGCTTACCAGCTTGCGCGCGGCGCTGGGGCTGGTCGCCGCGGGCAGGTTGAGCGCACATCCAGATCGCACACAGCAGATGTTGGATATCGCCGTCGACAGCACGGACCGCCTGGTGCGCCTGGTAAACGACATTCTCGATCTGGAGCGCATCGGCTCGAGCAAAGCCGATATCCACTTCACTCAGTGCTCGCTCGAAACGCTGTTCGAGCGCACCGCTGCCCTGCTGCAATCCGCGGCAACCCGCGCCCGCGTGCGTCTGATCTTGCAGCCCAATGGCGTTTTCCTCTGGGCAGATCCGGAAAGAATGCTTCAGGCACTGACGAACCTGGTTTCCAACGCAATCAAGTTTGCTCCAAGCGAGGCGGACGGGCCTGAAACCGAGGTCGTGATCCGCGGGAGGTATCGTGCCGGTACCGAGGTCCTGATCGAGGTCGAGGATCACGGTCGAGGCATTCCCGAACACCAGCTGCAAACCATCTTCGAGCGTTTCAAGCAGGTCGATGCGTCGGACTCACGCGCGATGGGCGGTACGGGCCTGGGTTTGGCGATCTGCCGAAGCATCGTGGTGCAGCATGGAGGCTCGATCTGGGCGACCAGCACCCTGGGGCAGGGTTCAACATTCCACATCACTTTGCCGATCCGTAACAAGGAATTCCTCCGCTGACGCGGACGCCTATGGGGACCACCCGCATGGGCCGGAACCGAGTTTGAGGTAGACGGCGTTAATTTCGATTATGAGGCATGCTTCATAATAGGTCCATGACGACACGGAAAGTACTGTGGGTCTGTCTTTGTGCGATACCACTACTTGTGTTCTATGCGCTTCTGGAGCGTCAAGCTCTCCCCGTTCCGATGTATGACGACTATAGCGCGATTCTGTCTTTTGGCTTGCATTTCCAACACCTTGCAGGACTTGGTGCCAAGCTACTCTATATCGTTTCTGCGCAGCAGAACGAATACAAACTAATCTTTGAACATGCAATCGTAGCCGCGGATATCGCGGCTACTGGCAGCATCCATTTCGGCTGTCTAATTTGGTTAGGAAACAGCCTCATTTTGCCCATCCTACTATTGCTCTGGATGAATGCCTTTGACTCCAGAACGCCCGAACGGATTCCTCTTTTCGCACCCGTATGTTTTCTCGTGGCGCAACTTAATTATGCCGAGAACCTAGATTGGGCCATGTGCGGGCTGCAGACCTTCCCTGTTATCCTTTTTTCTTTAGCGTCTATCCATTTCCTTGTCCGCAAGCGGGCGATTGCTGCAAGCAGCAGTGCGTGCTTAGCGATCTTCTCTTCTGGAAATGGATTCTTCCTCATTCCGATTGGCATGTTGGTTTTCATCCGTGATCGTGACTGGCGAAGGTTATCGATCTGGCTTGGGTTTGCAGCTTTATCGCTGACATGTTATGCGTACGGATATACACCACATAGATATCCGAGCGCACAGGCCGGCCTGTTGAAGACAGTATTGTTTCTAGCATCGTTCGTTGGTGCCGCCGTCGAAAATATGCACCATCGACCGGTCCCTTACGGTGCCGTGATTCTAGGATTAGGCGTCCTTGCGATATATGTGCAAAATTGCCGGTACAAGCTTTACGATAGCAATCCATTTCTGTTCTACATGGTTCTTTGGTGTTTGCTATCAGGAGCGGCCGTTGAATATGGCCGGATGTGGGCTGGCTTTACGGCGAGTTTAATCCCACGGTACAAGGTTTACTCCGATCTGCTCCTGATGTTCAGCTACGTTGCCGTGATGACTTCCTTAAAGGGGGTGAGCCCCACGCTTTGCGCGAGGAAGAGGGCGGCATATTCTATGATGCTTGCGGTTTCAGTCCTACTGGCCTTGTCTGGGGACTATGCCGGATACAACTTTATTGCGAAACGCAGGAGCATTGTGCAAGAAGGCCTTGATCGGTATAAGCAGGAGCGTAACCTCCATTTGCCAAGCATCCCGAACGAGGCTTTTGGCGGAGCAGAGCCAGAATATGACAAGCGGCTCTTGGATCAAACGAGCGCCACCGGTCTGCTCAAATTGCCATCAGAACTCTGACGCTATGCAGGAGCAGGACAATTCGGAAGTCTGCCGATGCAGAATCTGTTAAGGCGCGAAGGAGGCTAAATTCTTGCGAGTCCACCCCTTTGTGGTTTAGAGCGAAGCGCCTCTCGCCCTCCGTGTAGGACTACTCGGCGACTACTTGTTCCTGTTTGCATTCCATGCGCATGGTTCAAGCTGGGGTACCGGTTTCCGAAGTTCTGGGAGAGCGCTATGCGGTTTTGAGGCCGGCCTCCGCGACGGCGGCGAGATATGTTCATCCAATACGCCGTGCTTGCGCAGGCTTTCGGTCAACGCTTGCAACTGTGAACCTTCAAGGTGCGTGAGGTCTTTGCGCAGACCTTGGCCGATGTAGGAGCGCATGAGGGGCTGGTAGCCGGTGAAGCCGAGCATGGGAGCGATCTCTTTCAGGTCGTCAATCACGTCTTCGGGCATGCGCAGGCTGATGGTGATCATGGGGCGGTCCGGTTGCATACGTGTTTTGAGGCGCTCACCCATGGTCTTCATAGCTTCTCCGTTCCGCCGCTGAGGCTGGTGGTGCAGAGATGAGGCTCTGGACTGCCGCTTTCGAGCTTCGGGGAGAGCGCGAAGGATTTCAGGCTGCAATGCCCTGCCACTCCTTGCCCCAGCGATGCTCTAGGAAGTCCGGCAGGTAGAGGCCGTCGTCTAATTGAGGCCACCAGACTGCACATCCTAGTTCTACAATCGTGAGGTCGGCAGCCTGCTCCGGCGTGGCATTCTTCAGTTCGCTTAACATCTCGATGGGAATCAGCATGCGCCGGCCGTTGCTCAATCGCAGCATCAGGCAGTTCACGTTGGATTCTGAGATGTAGGCCGCTTCGACGATTGCCGGGAAGCTATCAAAAGCTTGTGCGCGCTCGAGAGCGGTATCGATCTCCTCATCGGTAGTCAGATCATTCGGGTGTCGAGCCATGTGTTGTCTCCCATAATGCCCACAGCTCACGACTATGGGCGGCTGCAGTTTCCAAGATATGCCGAACGTCACTGCGCCTACTGTTTGCGGGCTTGATCGCATCTGGCCGGGAAGCTTTCAAGACTTTGCCGTCGGGTTGGATTTCAAGGATGACGGCTATACCTCCATACCGGCCATGCACGTGCGGTGGCCCGTGGTCATGTGAGTACGTCGCAAACAGAACCCCCTCAAAAGTTTTGGAGCCCACGCCACCACTCTATCAAAGCTAGAGGGGCGGACTCGTGAGAGTCCGCCCCTTTGGTTTTGCTCGCGACGCGAGCGTGTGGCCGTCCGCCTAGGACTACTCGGCGGCTAGTTCTTCCTGTTCGCCTTCCATGCGCATGGCTTCCAGTTCGCGCTCTTCGGCTTCGTGGGCTTCCATGACCTCGGCCTGGATTTGGGCTGCCGCTTCTTCGAGCTCTGGGGAGAGCGCGACCTGGCGGTAGTATTCCATGCCGGTGCCGGCGGGGATGAGGCGGCCGACGATGACGTTTTCCTTGAGGCCGCGCAGGCCGTCGATGGCGCCGTTGATGGACGCTTCGGTGAGTACACGGGTGGTCTCCTGGAAGCTGGCCGCCGAGATGAAGCTGTCGGTGGAGAGCGACGCCTTGGTGATACCGAGGAGCAACGGACGCCCAATTGCCGGGCGGCCACCGTCGGCGAGGACGCGATCGTTTTCGGCGTTGAACCGGAAGCGATCGATCTGCTGTTCGAGGAGGAAGTTGGTGTCGCCGACCTCGTCGATTTTTACCCAGCGCAGCATCTGGCGGACGATAGTCTCGATGTGCTTGTCCGAGATGGACACGCCCTGGAGACGATAGACCTCCTGGATCTGATCGACTAGATAGATTTGCAGCGCACGCTCGCCGAGGACATCGAGGATGTCGTGCGGGTTGCGGGGGCCGTCGATGAGTGGGTCGCCGGCGCGCAGACGCTCGCCTTCCTGGACGTTGATGTAGACGCCGCGCGGCACCGAGTACTCTTCCTCGTTGCCGTTATCGGCGGTGACGTAGACCTTGCGCTGGCCTTTGGAGACGTCGCCGAAGCGAACGACGCCGTCGATGCGGGAGATGATGGCCGGGTCGCGGGGCTTGCGGGCCTCGAAGAGCTCGACGACGCGGGGCAGACCGCCGGTGATGTCCTTGGTACGGCTGGACTCACGCGGGATTTTGGCGAGCACATCGCCGGGCGTGACCTCGTCGCCATCCTGCACCATGAGGTTGGCACGGGAGGGCATGAGGTAGCGCTTGGTGGTGTTGCCGGCCTTGATGAGGATGGTCGGCTGCCGCTTTTCATCGGGCGATTCGGCAACTACAAGGCGTGACAGCCCGGTGACTTCGTCGATCTCCTCGTTGATGGTGAGGCCTTCCTGCAGGTCTTTGAATTGGACCGTGCCGGCGATCTCGGTAAGGATCGAGAAGGTGTAGGGGTCCCACTCGCCGATGAGGTCGCCCTGCTTGACCTGGGCACCGTCTTCGATGCGGAGTTTTGCACCGTAGACGATGGCGTAGCGCTCGCGTTCGCGGCCCTTGTCGTCGATGATGGCGATGGAACCGGCGCGGTTGAAGGCGACGAGTGCGTTGTCTTTGGAGCGGACGGTGACGAGGTTGATGAAGTGTACCTTGCCTGCGTTTTTGGCTTCGATCTTGGACGCATCGTTCACGCGGGAGGCGGTGCCGCCGACGTGGAAGGTGCGCATGGTGAGCTGGGTGCCGGGTTCGCCGATGGACTGCGCCGCGATGACACCGCAAGCCTCGCCCATCTCCACCATTTTGCCGGAGCCGAGGTTGCGGCCGTAGCAAAGGATGCAGCAGCCGCGCTTGGATTCGCAGGTGAGCACGGAGCGAATTTTAACGCGCTCGATGCCCGCGGCCTGAACGGCTTCGGCGAGATCCTCGTCGATCTCCTGGTTGACTTCGACGACCGTTTCGCCGCCGATGCCTTTGAGGGCTTCGAGGGAGACGCGGCCGATGATGCGGTCGCGCAACGGCTCGATGGTTTCGCCGGCTTCGATGATGGCGCTGGTGTAGATGCCTTGATCGGTGCCGCAATCGTGCTCGGAGATGATGACATCCTGCGCAACGTCGACGAGACGACGGGTGAGGTAACCGGAATCGGCGGTTTTGAGCGCGGTATCGGCGAGGCCTTTACGTGCGCCGTGGGTCGAGATGAAGTACTCGAGCACGGTGAGGCCTTCGCGGAAGTTGGCTTTGATCGGCGATTCGATGATTTCGCCGGACGGCTTGGCCATGAGGCCGCGCATGCCGGAGAGCTGGCGAATCTGCTGTTTGGAGCCACGGGCGCCGGAGTCGGCCATGATGTAGATCGGGTTCATGGCTCCTTCCTTGTCCGCTTTTTTCATGTTGTTGAACATCTCGTCGGCGACGCGATCGGTGACGCCCGACCATAGCTGCGTGACCTTGTTGGAACGTTCGAGATTGGTGATCGAACCGTCAAGGTACTGCTGCTGCATGGCGACGACCTGGCGCTCGGCATCGCGCACAACGGTGTACTTCGACTCCGGGATGACCATGTCGTCGAGGCCTACGGAGAGGCCGGAACGGGTGGCGTACTGGAAGCCGAGCTCCTTGATGCGATCGAGTGCCTTGACGGTGACTTCGAGGCCGAGGTTGAGATAGCAGTAGTTGACCATCTGGCCGATGCCCTTTTTCTTGAGCAGGCCGTTGATGAAGGGGAAGCCTTCGGGGAGCGCATCGTTGAGGATGGCGCGGCCGACCGAGGTGTTGATGAATTGCTTGTTGAACTCGACGGGCTCGGTGTGCAGGAGGTCCTGATCATCGTAGGCCGTGGTCATGTCGAGCACCATGCCGGTGTAACGCAGACGAATGGGCGTGAGCGTTTCGACCTGCTTGGCTTCGAGGGCCATGATCACTTCTTCGATGTTGGCGAAGACGCGACCTTCGCCGCGGGCACCGGGCTTGGTCTTGGTGAGGTAGTAGAGGCCGAGCACGAGATCCTGCGTGGGGACCGTGATCGGGGCGCCGGATGCGGGCGAAAGGATGTTGTGCGAGGCCAGCATCAGGACCGAAGCTTCGATCTGCGCTTCGGGTGAGAGCGGGATGTGCACGGCCATTTGATCGCCGTCGAAGTCGGCGTTGAAAGCGGTGCAGACGAGCGGATGGATCTTGATGGCCTTGCCTTCGACGAGCACGGGCTCAAAGGCCTGAATGCCGAGGCGATGCAGGGTTGGGGCGCGGTTCAGCAGGACCGGGTGGTCCTTGATGACCTCTTCGAGGATGTCCCAGACAATGGGGTCCTGCTGCTCGACCATTTCCTTGGCTTGCTTGATGGTGGTGCAGTGGCCGGTCTGTTCGAGGCGGTGGTAGATGAAGGGCTTGAAGAGCTCGAGCGCCATCTTTTTGGGCAGGCCGCACTGGTGTAGTTTCAGTTCCGGGCCGACGACGATGACCGAGCGGCCGGAGTAGTCGACGCGCTTGCCGAGCAGGTTCTGGCGGAAGCGGCCCTGCTTGCCTTTGAGAGTGTCGGAGAGCGACTTGAGCGGACGATTGTTGGCGCCGCGCAGCACGCGGCCACGGCGGCCGTTGTCGAACAGAGCGTCGACGGCTTCCTGCAGCATGCGCTTTTCGTTGCGCACGATGACCTCAGGCGCATGGAGGTCCATGAGCTTTTTGAGGCGGTTGTTGCGGTTGATCACGCGGCGATACAGGTCGTTGAGATCGGAGGTGGCGAAACGGCCGCCGTCGAGCGGGACGAGCGGACGAAGCTCGGGCGGGATCACGGGGATCACGTCGAGAATCATCCACTGCGGCTTGTTGTCGGACTTGCGGAAAGCTTCGACGACCTTGAGGCGCTTGGAATATTTCAGCTTCTTTTGCAGCGACGTTTCGGTCTTCATGCGCTCGCGCAGTTCGATGGCGAGCTCATTGATTTCGACGCGCTTGAGCAGTTCCTTGATGGCTTCGGCGCCCATCATGGCCTTGAATCCGGAGACGCGATATTGGCCGTCGAGTTCACGGAAGCGATTTTCGTCCTTGATGACTTCGCGCTCCTTGACGGGCGCGTCGCCGGGATCGACGACGACGTAGCTCTCGAAGTAAAGGACGGCTTCGAGCTCACGCAGCGAGATGTCGAGCAGATGGCCGATGCGCGAGGGCAGGCCTTTGAAGAACCAGACGTGCGAGCAGGGGCTGGCGAGTTCGATGTGGCCGAGGCGTTCGCGGCGGACCTTGGAGACGGTGACTTCGACGCCGCATTTATCGCAGACGACGCCGCGATGCTTCATGCGCTTGTACTTGCCGCAGAGGCATTCCCAATCGGTGATGGGTCCGAAGATCCTTGCACAAAACAACCCATCGCGCTCGGGCTTGAAGGTACGGTAGTTGATCGTCTCCGGCTTGGTAACCTCGCCGAAGCTCCAGGAGCGGATCTTTTCGGGCGAGGCAAGCTGGATCTTGATCGAGTCGAAGTCGGTGATGGGTCCGGCCATTTCAAAGGGGCTGGTACGGAACATATGCTGTGGTCTCCAGTGCAGCGCGGGGGCTGCGGGGTGACTGTTGCTGCTACGGGCGATGACTTCCGGCGCATCGCTTGGCCTGTTGAATGCTTGTGAGCGGCTCGTCCTGGCTTTGCCGTCATCCGGAGCGAATACGGAGATCCTTTGCTTCGCTCAGGATGACGGCGGTCAAAGCTAGTCGGCGACGGCGAGTTCCGGAAGCATGGGCACACCTTCCGTGGGGCTACGCTGCTCGGCGGCCTTGACGAGTTCTACATCGAGGCAAAGGGACTGCAGTTCGCGGATGAGCACGTTGAACGACTCGGGCACGCCCGGTTCGATCGCCGCTTCGCCCTTGACGATGGCCTCATAGATCTTGGTGCGGCCGTAGACGTCGTCGGACTTGGCGGTGAGCAGCTCCTGCAGGATGTAGGCGGCGCCATAGGCTTCAAGCGCCCACACTTCCATCTCACCGAAGCGTTGCCCGCCGAACTGCGCCTTTCCACCCAGCGGCTGCTGCGTGATGAGCGAGTACGGCCCGATGGAACGTGCGTGGATTTTGTCGTCGACAAGATGCGAGAGCTTGAGCATGTAGATGTAGCCGACCGTGACCGGCTGCTCGAACTCTTCCCCCGTCATGCCGTCAATCAGGTTGGTCTTGCCGGAACTGGGCAGGCCCGCCGCGGCGAGCAGCGCCTTGATCTCCGACTCACGCGCACCGTCGAAAACCGCGGTGCCGAACCAGATGCCACGCTTCATCCCGGCGGCAACGCGCAGGGTCTGCACGTCGTCGAGGGTCAGCAGCTGGTTGAGCGCGGCAGTGTCCTTGAACGCCGTCTTGAAGACCTCGCGCACCTCGTTGGCATCCTGGCTCTGCTGTGCAAGCTCGGCCACCTTGCGACCGAGTTCGTGCGCAGCCCAACCGAGATGCGTTTCCAGGATCTGGCCGACGTTCATACGCGAAGGCACACCCAGCGGATTAAGGACGATTTCCGCGGGCGTTCCATCCGGAAGATACGGCATGTCTTCTTCCGGGAGGATGCGCGCGATGACGCCCTTGTTGCCGTGACGGCCGGCCATCTTGTCGCCGACGGAAAGCTTGCGCTTCATGGCGATGTAGACCTTCACCATCTTGATGACGCCGGGCGAAAGCTCATCGCCCTTGGACATCTTGGCAATTTTCTCGTTGGTGATCTTGCGCAGCACATCGATTTGACGCGACGTCATCTCTTCGATCTCGTCGATCTGCTCATTCACACGCGGGTCCTTGTCGGCGTAGCGAATCCGCTTCAGGTTGCGTGTGGAGATGAGCTCGATGCCGTCGCGATCGAGGAGGTCGCCCTTGGTGAGCAGCTTCTTGTTGGTGCGCTCGTCGTGGAGATCGAGAAGAACTTCCTTGCCGCCGAGGATGCCTTCAAGACGCTTGAGACGTTCGTCGGTGAGAATGCGGATTTCATCGGCGAGGTTGCGC
Organism: uncultured Acidobacteriaceae bacterium; assembly: GCA_964242195.1. Lineage (GTDB taxonomy): Bacteria > Acidobacteriota > Terriglobia > Terriglobales > Acidobacteriaceae > Granulicella. The sequence goes on along the minus strand of CAXTBI010000035.1, from coordinate 8,137 downwards.
TCGAGTTTTTCCACCATCTCCGCCTCGATCTGCTGGGCGCGTGCATCTTTTTCCTGCCCCTTGCGGGAGAAGATGCGTACGTCGACGACCGTGCCTTCAATGCCTGGAGGGCAGGACAGCGAAGCATCGCGCACGTCGCCGGCCTTTTCACCGAAGATGGCGCGAAGCAGCTTCTCTTCGGGCGTGAGTTGGGTTTCTCCCTTGGGCGTGACCTTGCCAACGAGAATGTCGTTGTGCGCGATTTTGGCACCGATGCGGATAATGCCCGAATCGTCCAGATCACGCAGGGCGTGCTCGGAAACGTTGGGGATATCGCGCGTGATCTCTTCCGGTCCAAGCTTGGTGTCGCGCGCTTCGATCTCGAACTCCTCGATGTGAATCGAGGTGTAGTAGTCCTCGCGGACCAGCTTTTCCGAGATCAGGATGGCGTCTTCGAAGTTGTACCCGCGCCAGGGCATGAAGGCCACGAGCACGTTGCGGCCGAGGCCAAGCTCGCCCTGCTCCGTGCACGGACCGTCCGCGAGAACTTCACCTTTGAGCACACGATCGCCCTTGCGGACCAGCGGCTTCTGGTTGATGCATGTGTTTTGGTTGGAGCGTTTGAACTTGGTGAGCTGGTAGATATCGGAGCCGACCTCACGCGAAAGCTGCGTGGGGTGATGTTCGCCTTCGACACGGACGATGATGCGTTCGGAGTCAACGGAATCGATGATGCCGTTGCGCTTGGCCAGGATGACGGCGCCGGAGTCGCGGGCGGTGACGCCTTCCATGCCGGTACCGACGAAGGGCGCTTCGGCGACGAGCAGAGGAACGGACTGCCGTTGCATGTTGGCGCCCATCAGCGCGCGGTTGGCATCGTCGTGCTCGAGAAACGGCACAAGCGAGGCGGCCACGGAGACCAGCTGCTTGGGCGAAACGTCGATGTAATCGACTTCCGCCTGGGGCACAAGAACGAAGTTGCCCTGACGCCGCGCGTTGACCAGATCTTCGGTCATGCGGCCGTTTTCGTCGAGATCGATGTTGGCCTGCGCGATGGTGTGACGATCCTCTTCCCACGCGGACAGGTAGAAGGAGAAGGGCTCGAAATCGACAGCGCGTTTGCCTTCGGACCGGAGACGATCGTTGAGGACGCGCGACTCTTCAATTTCGACGGTATCGTTCTGCCGCAGGCCCGATTCGCCGGCGTTGGAAACGGCAACGTATTCGAGCACGCGGCCGTCTTTCACCTTGCGGTACGGCGATTCGATGAAGCCGTACTCGTTGATGCGGGCAAAGCACGAAAGCGACGAGATCAGGCCGATGTTCGGGCCTTCCGGCGTTTCAATCGGGCAGATGCGGCCGTAGTGCGTGGGATGAACGTCGCGGACTTCAAAGCCCGCGCGCTCACGGGACAAACCGCCGGGCCCAAGGGCGGAAAGCCGACGCTTGTGCGTGATTTCCGACAACGGGTTGGTCTGGTCCATGAACTGCGACAGCTGTGAGGAGCCGAAGAACTCGCGAATCGCGGCCATCACCGGCTTGGCGTTGATCAGGTCGTGCGGCATGGCCGTCGACATTTCCTGATACACGCTCATCTTCTCCTTGATCGCCCGTTCCATGCGCACCAGACCGATACGGAACTGGTTCTCCATGAGCTCACCGACGGCGCGAACGCGACGGTTGCCAAGGTGATCGATGTCGTCGACGAGGCCGATGTTGCGGCGCAGCTTCAGCAGATAGGAGATGGTGCCGTAGAAGTCTTCAGGCGTCAGGGTGCGGCGATCCAGATGCGTGGCATCGGCCGACTCGTAGAGCTTGATGTTGAATTTGAGGCGGCCCACACGCGAGAAGTCGTACTTGCGCGGATCGAAGAACATGCCTTCAAACAGGGCGGTGGCGGTATCGAGCGTGGGTGGGTCGCCCGGACGCAGCTTGCGGTAGATCTCGATGAGCGCTTCTTCGGGCTTGCGCACGGAGTCGCGGCGCAGGGTGTTGGCGATGATGGTGCCGACGTCATCACGCTCTGGGAAGAAAACCTCGAGGGTGGAGACGCCGGACTGCGCGATCTTGTGCAGCTTGTCGGCGGAGAGTTCCTGGTTGGCTTCGTAGAGCAATTCGCCGGTGGACATGTCGACCACATCGGCGGCGGTGATGGCACCGTCGAATTCGCCGTTTTCCACTTCAACTGAAGTGATCCCGGCGGCGCGCAGGTTGCGCAGGGCGGAGGGGGTAATCTTCTTGCCGGAGGCGAGGATCTCGTTGCCGTCAGGGCCCTTGATGGACGAGGTGGTGCGGGTGCCGAGGATGTTGGACGCCTTGCCCTCCTCGGTGATCTTCCAGGTGAGCTTGCCGTCGGTCACTGCGACGGTATCGACGGTGTAGAAGGTTTTGAGGATTTCCTCGTCGGTGCGCAGGCCGAGCGCGCGCAGGAAGATGGTGCCGAGGAATTTGCGCTTGCGATCGATGCGGACGTAGAGGATGTTTTTCTGGTCGTATTCGAACTCGACCCAGCTGCCGCGGTAGGGGATGATTTTGCCGAGGAAGTAGGTGCGGTTATTCGCCGTTTCGAAAAAGACGCCGGGGGAGCGGTGCAGCTGCGAAACGATGACGCGCTCGGTGCCGTTGACGATAAAGGTGCCATTGGCCGACATCAGCGGGATGTCGCCGAAGAAGACTTCCTGCTCCTTCATATCGCGCAGGCTTTTGACGCCGGTTTCGGGATCCTTGTCGTAGATCTTGAGACGGATGGTGACCTTGAGCGGGGCCGAATAGGTCATGCCGCGCTCTTCACACTCGGCCTGGTCGTACTTCAGCTGCAAGCCGACGGGGTCGCCGCACTTGGTGCAGAAATCCGGGGTGTTCTTGTTGTAGGTTCCGCAGAATTTGCACAGCACATCGCCGGGATGAAACGGGTCGGTGATGACCATGTGTCCGCAGCTGGAGCAGGTGGTGCGCAGGTGGTTCAGCCCTTTGAGGTAGCTGCACTTGCATTCCCAGTTGCCGATGGTGTAGTCGACAAATTCGAGCTCGGAAACGTTGCGGAAGTCGGTGATGGGGAAGACGGAGGTGAAGACCGATTCCAGGCCGTTGTCCTCGCGCTCCTGCGGGAGTTTGTCCATCTGCAGGAAGCGCTCATAGGAACGGCGCTGCACTTCGATAAGGTTTGGGATCTGGATGCTGGTGGGAATCTTTGAAAAGTCGAGACGGGTGCGAAGCGCGCGCGTTTCGGATGTCTGGTTCGCCATGCTCTCTCCTGGTACGTGGCTCGAGGCCTCCCGCGAACCCCAGCCCCGCATCAGAAGCGGGTTAGAGGGTCTCCGAGAGGAAGAAAAACCGGGGTACCGGCTTTCTCGTTTGGACTGCTGCGCCCTGGATTCGGCACCGTCGCTCCTCGCAGCGGGGTGCCTTTGGCGCTTCTTAGGGTGACCCGGCGAAGCATTCTGCAGGGTGGGAGGATAAACTTTTTCGTATCGGCTACCCAGGCGGGGACAAAGCCCGTTTGACACACGCCCGGGGGCGGGTCAGGCTTGCCGATGTGTGTGCATCGAAACGTTCACGAGGGTCGTGAGAGTCGAGGCTTTTGGAATCGCCGAAATTGCCGAGACGGCAAAAGCGCCCTGCCGGAGAGGACCTCCGGAGAGCGCAGACCTGGAAATGCTGGAGACAAACTGCTCGAAAAGCTGGATATTCGCCGCCTTTAAACCCCGCCCGAGGGATTCAAGATTGCTGCCGGTCGTGCACTTCACCCTGCGGACCCCGCCGCTCGAATCGCAAGGTGACCGGCTCCCTAGCCCATGCGCCGGGGCACGGGATGAACCGGATACTGCGTGAATGGGTACAAACTACTGGAGACTTCCCCGGCCCAAAGGTTCTGTTCCCAAAGGCTTACTGACGAGGCCCTAGCGAGGGCCAAGTTGACTGTCCCGCGCACATTGCAAAGCCGGGACAAGCATGCAATCTTCCATAAAGAAGAATAGCAAATCCTGCCCCGGCGTGCAACTTCCGTGTAGCCCTACTTGATTTCGACCGAAGCCACACCGTCGAACTTCTTGGCGATGGCGGCCGCATCGTCCTTGGAGATGTTCTCCTTGAGGGGCTTGGGAGCGCCATCGACCAGGTCCTTGGCTTCCTTCAAACCGAGGGCGGTGACTTCGCGCACAGCCTTGATGGTGTTGATCTTGTTGGCGCCGGCATCCTTGAGGATGACGGTGAATTCGGTCTTTTCTTCCACCGGTGCAGCGGCGGCGCCGCCACCGCCGGCAGGAGCGGCCGCAACGGCGGCGGCGGCGGAAACGCCAAGGATCTCTTCAAGTTTTTTGACGAGGTCGGCGGCTTCAAGAAGGGTGAGTTTTGTGATTTGGTCTACGAGCTGTTGATCTGCCATGATGTGTCTCCGTTTGTTGTACCGCGGGATGTCGTTTCTGCTGTCTGTTTTGCCAGGAGCCTGCGGGGCACTCCCGGTTGCCGTGTCCGCCTTCGGGTTTCCGTTGCGCCCAGACTGCGCCCCCGTGGCTGACCCGGCTAAATTTGGGAACTAGCCTTCCACCGGATCGGTGGAAGCGGCCTCGCCGGCCTGCGAGGCCGTGCCATTTTCCGGCTGCGCGGCGCCGCTGGGCTGGTCGGTCCCGGCTGTGGGCTGGGTAACGGCTGAGGGCTCTGTCCCGGCTGTGGGCTCTGTCCCGGCTGTGGGCTCGGCTACGGCTGAGGGCTCCGCTACGGGGTCGGCTTCAGAGGCCGGGTTCTGGGCAATCTGCTCGGTGGGGGTCGGGGCCTCTTCGGCGTGCGCCACGGCCGTCGGCTCCACCTGGGGGTCGGAGACGGCTGCGGGCTGGGCCGGGCTTGAGGCCGCGGGGGTGCCGGCGGCGAACTTCTCCTTTTCCACGGCCTGGTTGAGCACGACGGCGAGGTCGCGGCCGGTGGCGTTGATGACCGTGGCCAGGCGCTGGGCTGGAGACTGGATCAGGAAAAGCAGCTTCGAAAAAAGTTCTTCCTTGCTCGGCAGGTTGGCGAGATCGCCGATTTCGTTGACGGTAATGACCTTGCCGTCGACGATGCCGAGCTTGAAGGTGAACTCGGCGTTATCTTTGACCCAGGTGGAAAGGGCCTTGGCCAGCGCGACCGGATCGCCGGAGGTATACGCCACGGAACTGACGCCTTTGAGCCCTTGCAGGGCCTGCTCCACCTTTGTGCCCTGGGAGCTTTTGGCGGCCAGCTTGTTTTTCACGACATGGTAGGAGCCGCCCGCGCCGCGAACGATCTGGCGCAGGGCGAAATCCTTCGATGCCGTCAGGCCCGTGAAGGTGCCGATGATGGCCGACGTGCTGGTTTCGAGGTCGGCCGCGAGCGCGGTGACCTTTTTATTCTTTTGTGCCTTGGTCAATGCCATGGAGGAGATTCCAATCTTTTTTAGGTGCCGGGGTGTGTGCCAGCTCAATCAATGTGTGGCGTCGAGACGCCGTGGGTACACTTCCCTGCCTACTTGGTGGCGGTGTCGGCCGTTGCGGCTTCCAGTTCAATGCCGGGGCCCATGGTGGAGGAAAGCACGATGCGTTTGACGTATTTGCCCTTGGCCGCCGAGGGCTTGGCCTTGATGACCGCGTTGACAACAGTCAGCGCGTTGGCCTCAAGCTTGGCGGGATCGAAGGAGAGCTTGCCGACGGGGACGTGGACGAGGGCGGTTTTGTCGGCGCGAAATTCGACCTTACCGGCCTTGATTTCGCGGATGGCACCGGCTACATCGGTCGTCACGGTCCCGGTTTTCGGGTTGGGCATGAGGCCGCGGGGGCCAAGCACCTTGCCGAGACGGCCGACCGAACGCATCATGTCGGGCGTGGCGATCAGGGCGTCGAAGTCGGTCCAGTTTTCTTTCTGGATACGCTCGACCAGTTCATCGCCGCCGAAAAATTCGGCACCGGCGGCTTCCGCTTCGCGAACCTTGTCGCCCGAGGCGATGACGGCCACGATCTTGCTTTTGCCGCCCAGGCCATGGGGCAGGATCACGGTTCCGCGCACCATCTGGTCGGCATGACGGGTATCGACGCCGAGACGGAGGGTGAGATCGACGGTTTCGTCGAACTTGGCGTATTTGGCTTGCTGCAGCAGCGGAATCGCTTCGCCGATGGTGTAGGGGCGCTTTTCAACGAGCGCACGAGCCTTGGTCAAATTCCGGGAGAGTTTGCGAGCCATAGTTCATCCTTTGTCTACCACCCCGGGATCCAGCCCTTGGAGGGCCTGGAGAGGCATGCGTGACGATGCATGGGCGTGGTTGCGACGGTGCCGCGGAAGGAATCCGAGACAACCCTTTCATTGTGCCCGAAGAACGATCCTGGGTCAAGGGTTTGGATCCTGCCGGCAATTTTGCGTAAAACGCAGCCGAGATTGCACCTCCGACACCTGGGGGGCGAACGGCTTGCATCGTAAGGGAGGTCTGGGCAAGTCCTCGACAATGTCTAGGAATACTCGAAATTAGGAATACTCGAAACTCGGAATACTCGGAATACTCGAAACACAGGTGAACTCGATGTCCTCAGCCGCCCCGGTCAGCAAAGACCTCCTGGCACGTATTGCCGAACGACAGACCTGGATTACACCGAAGGCCGAAACGGCGGTGCAGGATGCGCTGAATCGCGTATACAACAAGCTGGGGAAGAAGGGCCGTGAAATTCTGCATGGCACACCGTTGCACGAGCCCATTCACGCGGTTCTGGTCGAGGTGCCGGTTGGGTCATGGACCGCGGCGGTGCTGTTTGACACGATCGGGGCGCTTGGGAAGAGCGAGAAGTTCGACTTCGCAGCGGACGCACTTGTGGTGTTGGGCCTGGTCAGCGCGGCTGGTGCATCGATTACCGGGATGAACGATTGGGCCGAGGTGAAGCGCGCGGCGCCCCGCAAGGTCGGCGCGGTGCATGCCCTGTTGAATGTGGCGGCAACGGGCATTTTCGTGGCCTCGCTGGTGCAGCGGCGGAAGAAGGGGTCGAGGTCGATGGCGCGGAACCTGGCCGTGGTCGGCTACATGGTGGTTTCGTTGTCGGCGCACCTGGGCGGGAACATGATCTACGAGCACGGGATCGGTGTGGAGTATGGCGGCAAGCGCTGGCAGGATTGAAGCCAGTTCCTGCGCTTTTGCTTAGTGGAGAGATCCTGCCTTTCGTCCGCCGTGGCGCAATTTGTGGCGCACCGGACGAAATACAGGGGTCTCTCCACTGCGGCTTCGCCTCCGGTCGAGATGACAATCTTTTGCGGCTTCGCCTCCGGTCGAGATGACAATCTTTTGCGGGTGCGCCTTCGGTCGCGATGACAACTCTTAAGGTGCGCTTGGTGGAGACGACATTTTTTGCGGGGGCGGATTCGATCGGAAGGCAGCTTGGCAGCGTTACGGAACACTTTAGCGGCCGAGGTGGTCTTCCAGGGCGGCCAGTGCGGCGTTGTGGCCGGCCATGCCGTGCACGCCGCCGCCTGGGGGGGTCGAGCTGCTGCAGAGGTACAGGCGGCGGTTGGAGGTGCGGTAGGCACGGAGGGTGGGGCGGGCGAGGAGACCGGTGAGGGTCATGGAGCCGCCCGAAACGTCGCCGGCGAGCAGGTTGGGGTTCCAGGCGGCGAGTGCGGCGGGGTTCCAGAGTTTTCGCGCAAGGACGATGTCGCGGAAGCCGGGAGCAAAACGCTCGATCTGGCGCTCGATGGCGTCGGTGCGGTCGATATCGCAGCCGGAAGGAACGTGGCAATAGGCCCAGGCCGTGCCCTTGCCGGCGGGCGCGCGGCTGGGGTCGACGACGCTCGGCTGGACTAGAAGGACGAAGGGTTTGTCCTCCTCTCTGTCCCGATCTAATGGCGGAAGGACGCCGAAGAAAGCGTTGTGCTCGGAGCGGGTGATTTCATCGAGCGTACCGCCGACATGGACGGTTCCCGCGCGGCGGGCGGCTTCGGCCGCCCAGGGGATGGGGCCGTCGAGCGCGTAGTCGATTTTGAAGATGCCCGGGCCGCGTTTGAAGGCGGCGAGGCGGGAGCGGAAGCTGGTTGAAAGCGCGGGGCCGGCGATGACGCTGAGTGCGTGGGCGGAGGTGTCGAAGAGGTGGGCGTCGGCGGGCGGGAGGTCACGCAGGGTGCGGATGGGATGTTCGAGCACGACCGTCCCGCCAAGCGCGCGGAGGTGGGCGGCGAG
>CAXTBI010000034.1:12098-35232 GCA_964242195.1 uncultured Acidobacteriaceae bacterium | reverse complement strand
GACGTGCGCGTGGACCAAACCTTTAGCGCCAAAACCACGGCGTTTGCACGCTACAGCGAGCACAAGGTCGGCATCCTTTCGCCACCGAATATCCAGGGTCCGGCGGGTGGCAATTCGAATGGAAGCGTGCAGATTTTCAACCAGCAGATCGCCGGCGGCCTCACCCGCGTGCTTACACAGAACGCCATCGTGGATGCCCGTTTCGGCTTTACACGCACGGACGGGGGCAAGTTCCCCTACGGCCAGACCATGCCCAGCCTGATGGCCGGCATCCCCGGCCTGCCCACCGATCCCACCGTGATCCGCAGCCTCAACGTGCAGAGCGTCAACGGCTATTCGCAGTTCGGCAACCAGGGCAGCAACCCGCAATTTCAGAACCCGTACATTTACAACCCCAAGGTGAACTTCACGCTGCTGCACGGCCGCAACAGCTACAAAATCGGCTATGAATACCAGGCCATTTTCACCACGGTGGACGACTTCAACCCCGTCTACGGCCAGTCCACGTACAACAATGGGTATAGTTCAGTCGGCGTGACCTCCAGCCAGTTGAGCGGCTCCCAAGACATCGGTTTCAAGGACGCGGCCTATCTCGGCGACTTCCTTTTCGGTGCACAGAACAGCTACCAGCTGAACAATTTCTCGATCGTGCACCTGAACCAGCGCATGCACTTCCTGTACCTGCAGGACGATATTCGCGTGAATTCCAAACTGACCGTCAATGCCGGTCTGCGCTATGAGCTGGTCACGCCGCAGTGGGAGTCCGGCAACCAGCTCGCCAACTTCAGCCCTGCCACCAACTCGCTCATCACGGCGTCTCCGGGTTCGATCTATAACCGCGCGCTTGTGAACATGCCGAAGCTGGACTTCGCGCCGCGCATCGGTTTTGCGTACAGCATCGATCCAAAGACGGTGGTGCGCTCGGCCTATGGCATCAACTATGCGCAGTTCAACCGCGAGGGCGGTGAAAATCTCCTGGTGTACAACCTGCCCTTCGTCGTGAACACCAACATCAACCAGGTGCCGCTGAACGGCAACCCGATGATTGTCGGCAAAAACGGCCTGGCGACCTGCACGACGGCGCAGGCGGCGGCGACCTACGCGCCCGGCCCGGCTACATGCTTTCGCACGACGACGCAGGGCTTCCCCACCGGCTTCACCAGCCCCTCCGTCGTGACCCCGGCCAGCTATGCGAACACGCAGGCCCGGTACATTCCCGCGAATCTGCCGACCGGGTATGTGCAGTCGTTCCAGGTAACCCTGCAACGCCAGATCACCGGCGCGTCCACCTTTGAAGTGGCGTACGTCGGCGAGCACGGCGTTAAATTGCAGGTGTTGGCCGACTACAACCAGGCAGCCGCGAACCCCGTGACAGCCACCTGTAACAGCACGGTGACTACGGGGTGCGTTAATCTGCTGCTCAACAATCAGGGCCGCCCGCTCAAGACTTTTCCCACCATTGAGGAAACGCTGCCGGCGGGCTTTCTTTCCTACAACTCCCTGCAGACCAAGTACGAGCACCGCACCGCGCATGGGCTTTATCTATTGAACAGCTTTACGTGGTCGCGCGCCATCGACAATGCGAGCGGCCATCTGGACACCAATGCCGGCGACAACTCGCGCATCAACCTCGCCGATCCGCTGGGGGATCGCGGCGTGTCCGGCTACAACCAGCCGTTGAACGAAACGCTTTCGCTGGTCTACGACCTGCCCTTCGGCAAGGGCCGCGCGTTTGGCAGCACGGCACCGTTGCTGTTGCAGGAACTGCTCGGCGGGTGGCAGATTACCGCGATCGAAAACGCCGACAGCGGATCGCCCGTGAACATCGTCTACTCGCCTTCGACGGCACAGCAGGTCAGCACGATTCTGAATCAGCGGCCCAACCAGCTTACAAAGGCAGCGGTGATCCCGAAGTCGCAACGCACCCGCACCTCCGGCAACCTCGGCATCAATACGCTGCAACTGAACGCGTTCAGCATACCGTCCGCGAACCAGCCTTACGGCAGCGCGGGACGCAACTCGGTCCGCTTCGATCCGTACTACGACACCGACCTCGGCCTGCACAAGGCGTTTGCGCTTTATCCGGAAGGCGTTGTGTTCGACTTTCGCGCGGAAGCGTTCAATGTGCTGAACCAGACCAACTACGCCTTCCCGGGCAACGTAACGTTCAGCCCCGGATCCTCCAGCTTCGGTGTCGTCACTGCGGCGACCACAGGGCCCGCACGCGTTCTGCAACTTGCCGGAAAGATCATTTTCTAGATGTCCGAAGCCTGAACTCGCACCCACCCACAAAGGATCTTCCCGTGTCGCTTGTTCGATCGCTCCTCGCCTGTGCCGCAACCTCCATTTGCCCCGCTCTCCTGCATGCGCAAGCCGCCCTCCACGCAGGCTCCGACTCAGCCATCCGGCTCAACCAGATCCAGGTGATCGGCACGCACAACAGCTACCATGCGGGGCTTTCGCCGAGCACCGCGAAGTGGCTGGCGCAGCAGAATCCGCAGGCCGCTGCCGCACTCGATTACAGCCATCCGCCGCTCACACAACAGCTTGACAACGGGGTTCGGCAGATTGAACTGGATGTGTACGCCGACACGCAAGGCGGCCGCTACGCGCATCCGAAAGGCCCGGCCATGATCGCCGGCGCGGGGCTGCCGGCCGACCCCGATCCCGATCCGGGGGGGCTGATGACCCATCCCGGCTTCAAGGTCATGCATGTGCAGGACATCGACCAGCGCAGCACATGTCAGCCCTTTGTCGCTTGCCTCGGCGAGGTCCGCGCGTGGTCGCAGGCGCACCCCGGGCACATCCCACTTTTCGTGCTTGTGGAAACCAAGCAGGGTTCGCCTAAAAACATGCAGCTGACGGAACCGGAGCCGTTCACACCCGCGGTGTTCGACGCCCTCGATGCGGAGATCCGCTCCGTGTTTCCACCGGCCGAGCTCATCACGCCGGACGATGTGCGGGGAAGCTACCCCACGTTGAATGCCGCCGTTGTCGCAGGCCGTTGGCCGACGCTGGCGAGCGCGCGGGGCAAGGTGATTTTTCTGATGGACCAGCGGCCGGTCACGCCGGTGTACGTGGGAGGGCACCCCTCGCTGCGCGGCCGCGTGCTCTTCACCAACTCCGTTCCAGGGGAGCCCGATGCCGCGTTTCTGGAGCGCAACGATGCACCTGCGGCGGAGATCGCGGCGCTTGTACGCGCGGGCTACCTGATCCGCGCACGCACCGATGGCGACACCAAACAGGCCCGCACGAACGACACCTCCACCCGCGACGCGATGCTGGCCAGCGGCGCGCAGATCCTCAGCACGGACTACCCGGCGAACGAGCCCGCACGCTGGCCGGGGCACTTCCTCGTGGCGCTGCCCGGGGAAGCCGAGGTGCGCTGCGATCCCGTGAACACCACGAGCAGATGCGTGGGTGAACTCGCCGCGAGGGAAGCGGCGATGAAACGATAGGGGACTTCGCTACACTATGGAGGCCTATGCTGCCTACCTCCGATGTCCCGAGCTACGACGCCGTGATTGTGGGGGCCGGCCCCGCGGGCTGTGCTGCCGCCTTTGACCTGGCGCATGCCGGGCGGCGCGCTTTGCTGCTCGATACGCGGAGCTTTCCACGCGGCAAGGCGTGTGCCTGCGGTCTTACACGCAAGACCCTGAAGGCGCTGCGGTACAGCGTGGACCCGGTGATTGAACGCAGTTGCCGCGATGTGGTGCTGCAGGAGGCGGGAGCGGCGTTTCTGGCCGGCCGGCGCACCGCCGACAAGGGGTGCGAGGTGCGTGTTCGCCTGCGGAACCCTTTCTGCGCCATGGCCGTGCGCGAACGTTTCGATGCGTTCTGCCTGGCGCGCACCCTGGCCGAGGGTGGACCGGGCCGGCAGCCGGAGTGGCGCCGGATTGAGGGCATCGTGGGGCTGCGTGAGTTCCCCACGCACATCGAGCTGGATGTCCTTTTGCCCGGCGGCGCGAGCGCGACGATGCGTGCGGGGGCCCTGATCGGCGCGGATGGATCCAACGGCCAGACCCGTCGGCTGGCTGCGGGCATCGGCCGGCAGCGCGAGAAGCAGGACGCGGAAGCCGCCGATGCTGCCTTTCTGGAAGCCACCGCCGCGCATTTGCCCGCTGAACCGGCGTGGTATGCGCGCGGATTTGCGCTGGAAGCCACGGTTGCCTACGATGCGCTGCCGGCCAAGCTGCCGGGGGGCGACGGTCGGCTCGATCTGATTTTTGATTTTGCGCCGATTGCCGGCGGGTACGGTTGGCTCTTCCCGAAGGGCGACCACATTAACATCGGTGTGGGTGGTTTCGTTCCGGAGGTCTCGGGCTCCGCCCGCGACGGTGCAGGGGACGGCATGGTCTATGAAACCGTCTCGCGCGCTCTGCTGAACGAGTACACGCGGTGCAAGCTGGGTGTGGAGTTGGCGGGGCTGCCGGGGGCTCACGTTACCGGGCAGCATCTGGGGCTGGGGGGCCACCTGTACGCGCCGCAGGGCCGGATTCTGCTTACGGGCGATGCGGCGGGGCTGGTCGACCCGCTCACCGGCGAGGGCATTCATTCTGCCCTTGTGAGCGGGCAGGCCGCGGCGGCGGCGGTGATTGAAACGGCAACCGCCCCCAAAAAAGGCGGAGATTTCACAGCTCTGAACGTTGCCGAAGCCTACGCCCGTCACCTGCAGCCGCTGCAGGCAACACTGGCCTTTTCGCATCGCGCCGCACGCTCGTTTTACCGCGAGCCGGAACGCGGATTCCGGGTGATGCGGACACCGTTGCTGCGTCAACTTGTGTTGAAAACCTACGCCGACGGCCTGCCAACGACGAAGTTGCTCGCCAGCCTGGCGCGCCGCGTCGCGTGAATCCGAAAAGCGGGGTCTACCACATGCCCCATGCGCGGCTGATGTAATCGCTGCCGGACATCACCACCAGGACACCGAGGATGAAGAATCCCGAGAAGACCGTGGCCTTGATCAGCCGCGATTGCGACTTGACGTGCATATAGAACATGATGACGAGAAAGGCCTTGAGGAAGGCTCCGCCGATGGTGATGATCGGGTTCAGGATGCCCATGGGCAGAAACGAGGTGAGCGTGATGACGAGCGTGATCAACAGCAGCGCACCGAAGATCAATAGCTGCAACGGCGGGCTGATGATGTGATCGTGCACATGCTCCGGGTTGGTGACGTTGGGCGGATCGTTCTGCTGACCGTTGTCCGTTGTTAGGTTTAACGCGTCCGTGTTCATACTTCCCTTTCCGCCAGCTGCTGGCGTCGGGCCTGCGAGGTTAATGCAATGGGTGCCGGTTGACGAGATAGAGCAAGGGGAACAGAAAGATCCAGACGACGTCGACAAAGTGCCAATACAGGCCGAAGTTTCTGACCGGCATGGTGTATCCCGCGGAGAACTCGCCGCGCCATGCCCGCCACATGATCCAGAGCATTAACCCGATGCCGATGGTCATGTGCAGCAGATGCATGCCGGTCATGGCGAAGTACAGGAAGAAGAAGACCTGGGTGCGCTGCGCCGCATCCGGCGGCAAGGCCTTGGCGATCGGTGCACCGTTTTTGAGTTCCGGGTGGACGAAGTCGGAGATGTCGTAGGTTGCCCCGGGGACATGGTGATGCCGATAGGTGTCGTGGTATTCGGAGAACTCGACGCCCATGAAGGCCAGACCCAATACGAGTGCAAGCACCATGCCGCCGAGCAGAACGGTGCGGTTGCGAACCTCGGCGGCCCATACGCTCATGGCCATGGCCAGCCCGGAGGCACTGAGCAGAACGGTGCTGACCACGCCCCAAAAGACGCTGAGCGAATTGGAACCGGCGACAAAGACGGGGTAATACCAGTTCCGGTAGAGCAGGTAGGACATGAACAGCCCACCGAAGAACATGATTTCCGTCAGCAGAAAGATCCACATGCCGAAATTGACGGCCTCACGCTGCTGCGCCTCGGTTTCAAAGTGATGGCGCAATTGCGGAAGGTTGAGATGCTCGTGCTCGGCGTGGTGAGCGGTGGAGGTGGCGGTGTGCGGGCGAATGCCGGCGAGGATCGGGTTGTCGATGGCGTTATCCAAGGCTTACCACCTCGTGTTGCTTGCGTTCCAGCCACTCATAGTCGTAGGCCTCGTGATCCATGACCGGGGTTTCTATGAAATTTTCTTTCAATGGCGGCGACTGGATCTGCCACTCGAGCCCGGTTGCCTGCCATGGATTGTCCCCGGCGATGGCACCATACTTCAGCGACCAGCCGAGATACAGAAGAGGCAACATGTAGCCGGCACCGAGCACCGTTGCCCCCGCCGTGGACAGCACGTTCAGGATCTGGAACTCCGGCGGGTAGGCATGGTAGCGGCGCGGCATACCGAGATAGCCCAGAACGAACTGCGGCATAAAGGTGAGGAAGAAGCCGATGAACGTGGTGACCGCGGCGAGTTTCGAAAGGGTTTCCGGATACATCCGGCCGGTCATCTTCGGCCACCAGAAATGGATGGCTGCGAGGAAGGCCATCAACATGCCGCCGACCATGACGAAGTGGAAATGGGCTACCACGAAGTAGGTCTCGGTGAGATGGATGTCCATGCCGAGCGAACCGAGGAACACGCCGGTAAGTCCGCCCACGGTGAACAGGCCGATGAACCCGAGTGAATACAGCATCGGGGTTTCAAACGTGACGGAGCCCTTCTGCAGCGTGAACGACCAGTTGAAAATCTTGATGGCCGAAGGCACGGCGATCAACATGGTCAACAGGGAGAAGATCAACGCCGAGTAGTTGGACACGCCCATGATGAACATGTGGTGTTCCCAAACGAAAAAGCCGAAAAGCGCAATGGCAACCGAGCTGAACGCGATGGCGGTGTAGCCGAACGGCCGTTTGCGGCTGAAGGTGGAGATGGTCTCGGACATAACACCGAAGCCGGGCAGAATCATGATGTACACGGCGGGATGCGAGTAGAACCAGAACAGATGCTGGAACAGCAGTGGATCGCCGCCCTTGGAGGGATCGAACACACCGATGCCGAACACCCGTTCCAGACCCACAAGGGTGAGCGCGATGGCCAGCACCGGTGTACCGAGAACCACAAGCAGGGAGGTGGCATAGAGGCTCCAGCAGAAGAGCGGCAAGCGGAACCACGTCATACCCGGGCAACGCATGCGATGCAGGGTCACGATGATGTTGAGCGAGGTGAAGATGGAGGAAAAGCCTGTGATGAAAATGGCGGTGGCCGCGGTCAGCACATGGGTGTTCAGGTAATGCGTGGAAAGGGGCGTGGTGAAGGTCCATCCGGTATCGACCCCACCCAGCACCAGCGCGGCGAGCAGGAACGTGCCGCCGATCATGTACAGGTACCAGCTGAGGAGGTTGATTTTCGGAAAGGCCAAATCCTTTGCGCCGATCATGATAGGGACCAGGAAATTCCCCATCACCGCCGGAATGGATGGCACAAGGAACATGAACACCATGACGATGCCGTGCATGGTGAAGAATTTGTTGTACGTATCAGAGGCAACCAGGTCCGGCTGCGGCGTGAGAAGCTCGAGACGGATAAGACCGGCAAATGAAGCGCCGATAAAGAAGAAAAACGTGATCGAGATGAGATAAAGGATCCCGATACGCTTGTGGTCCTGGGTGAGCAGCCAGCTAAGGATGCCGTGCTCATCGTTCAGGTAATTTCTTTTGGGCAGCCTGGCCGTGCTTTGGTCAGGAAGGGCAACAATCGTGGATGCACTGCTCATGGCTTCACCGTCTCTTGGGAATCAGGCGTGGAGGGTGTGGCTTGGGTGGCCGGCAGGGTGGGCGCGGCCTGGTTGCTGTCGGAGGTCACGTTCGTTTGCTGAACACGGTAGTTCGATTGTAGATTCCGGATGTATTCAACCAGCGAGATCAGGCCGTCTTCACTGATTTGGCCCTGGTAGGTCGGCATGATCGGGGCAAACCCCGCGGTGACGTGCTGCGATGGATTCAGGATGGAGTCGCGCAGATAGGCGTCATTGACCAGCACCTGGCTGCCATCGGTCAAGGTGAGGCGAGAGCCATAGACGCCGGCCAGGTTGGGCCCGCGGGCGGCGGCGTTTCCGCTGTGGCAGGAGACGCAACCGAGGGAGGCAAACAGGCGTTCTCCATTTTGCGCCAGGCTTTGCCCGCTGGTGGATTGTTTGAGCCACCGCTCATAGTCGTCCGGGCGCAGAGCCGTAATTTTTCCGATCATGCCGGCATGCAACGTACCGCAATATTGCGAGCAGAACAGATGGTAGTCGCCGGGCAAGGTGGCCTGGAACCAAACGGTGGTGTACCGGCCGGGAATGACTTCGCGCTTGATGCGGAAATCAGGGATGGAGAAGCTGTGAAATACATCCTGCGAGATCATGGTCAGCTGCACCGGGCGGCCGATGGGCACGTGCAGCGCGTTTATTTCGTGTTGGCCGCCGGGGTGCTCGGCCTTCCACATCCATTGCTTGCCGATGATGTACACGTTCATCGCGTTGACGGGCGGATTGTAGATGCGGAAGTACAGCAGGGCGCCCCAAACGTAGACCACAAGGAAGATGCCGAGCGGGATGATGGTCCAGGTGGCTTCGAGCAGGGTGGACCCTTCCACCTGGGTGGCCACCGGGCTGCGCGAGCGGCGATACCGCAGGCTGAAATACAGAAGCAAGCCGGCCACCAGCAGAAGGCCGGTGATCGTCATGCCGAGCAGAAACACATACAAGGCGTCCGTATAGGGCGCGATGGTGGAGGCCTCGGCCGGAAACAGGGCCGAGTTATGCAGCCACTTGACGAGGAATTCCCAAAGAACTGGACTTAAACCCATTGCTAACCTTTACCCGATCCGCCGGTGGTAATCATACTGAGGAAGAACCTGCTCCCGGCTGAGGCGAAGGTCGCGCCGGAACATGACAAAGAGAAAACAGCCAAGAGCGGCGACGGTCAACATGCCGCCGAGCTGTACCACGCGGGCCACAATCAACGAATGTTTGTTGATTTGCGGATCGTAATGGTAGCAATACGTAAGGATGTTGGCTACCGGCGAACCGATGCGATTGCCGGAGGCTTCCACCAGGCCCAGAAGAATGTCCTTGGGGGAGTATTCAACGCCTAGATAGTACTGTGCCAGACGGCCCGCCGGTGTGGCGATTTCGATGGAGCTGGCATGGGCAAATTGGGTCAACTTGCCGTCGGGCCCCGGCACCTTGACATACCCAAACCCGACCGCGTTCGTCACCGCGTCAATCGAGGTCTTCGGGCCGGTAAGGAAATGCCAACCGGCCGAAGTTTCCGGGTGGCCGTAACGCTTCAGGTAGAAGTTTTTGTTTCGCGCGGCCACCTGCGGGGTCTCGGTCGGATCGATGGAGATCACAACCACCTGGAAGTCTTTGCCGGGACGAAGATTGACCATTTCGAGCGCGCTCGTGAGGCCGTCCATTTCCTCGGAGCAGAGCATCGGGCAGTTGTAGTACACGAGCGAAAGAACGGCCGGATGCTTTCCATCGAAGTAGTCGCCCAGCCGCACCGCTTTTCCGGCGCTGTCCACGAAGGCGGCGCCCAGGGGCAGCTGGGCGTTCAGGTGTTGCGAGACCTGGACCCGCTGCAAAACTGTCGGCAGCTCGTCCCCACGGTTGTCGCCCATGGTTTTTTCGCCGTAGGGGGCTACCTGCGCACACGCTGACCGCGGCGGTGTAAGCAGGCTTAGAAGTCCAAGGAGCCCGGCCCAGCCCAGGGGTCCCAGACGGCTGAGGCGCAGACCGAGGAAGGGTGCGGAGGCGCGGTTCGGACGCCGCGCATGCCGGTGCGGACCGATCGCTGCGCTCACACTTCCTTTCGGCTGCAAATTCCTGTTGAACATACCTTCCAGTCTACGAGAGCCGTTTTTACCGTATCGACACGGGCGCGTACTCTGCGCTCCCGGGCGGCAGGGGTACCACATTTGAGTTACGGCCGTGCCTCGGCCTGGTTGAATTGGGTGCGCTGCTCGCGTGCGCTGATCTGGTCCAGCTCATAGGCTGTACGCGCGAAACCGTCGGTGAGCGGCTGAGACATCGTCGGGTGTCGGTCCCCGGCCATGGTTGTTCCCACGGTTTGCAGGCCACCCGCGGGTTGCGGCAAACCGCTTTGGACAATCAACTGCATGGCACGAGCGATCGGTATGCGGACTTTGCCGGGGGGCAGGCCTGAACCGGTGGAGTAAAAGTTGAGCAGCAGATCCTCGCGTGCATGGAGGTCGGCCGTATCCTGGTTGCCGTCATCGGTCTGCAGGCGCGGCGTGGGAAAGCGCTTGGTCATGGCCGCGTACTCCTGTTGTTCGAGGACCGTGTTGGATTTCATGTTGCCCTCGTTGGCTGCGCCGAGGCTGTTGCCGGTCATGGTGGGCGCCTCGTGCCATTTGTCACGCTCGCCGTCGGTGTGGCGCAGGCCGGTGTTGATGGCCTTGCCCATCACCCAGCAAAAGATGAAGAAGATGGCCAAGAATCCCGTGAGGCCGGCCAGGAACGTGATCATGCCGCCGACGTTGACATCCTGTACCTCGTAGCCGGGATTTTCGTCCTCGCGGTCACGGCTGGGCTGCGGACGGCTGCTGTCCGGATGCAAATTTTCACTTCCCTTATCAGTGGGCATGCTCAGGCTCCAATACCTCCGCCGTGTGCGGGTCGTTCAGGACGATGAGCGGCCGGCGGCCAAGCTCCGTCAGATAGAAAGCAGCCCAGAAAAACAGCACGGCCAGGGGAACGGTGATGTAGGCCAGGATGCCGAAGTTTCCGGCCAGATGCAGGTTTCCGGCGGCGTCCCCGAAGTTCGGCTCGATCAACCAGAACATGTCGATGAGACGGGCGACGATCATAAAAATGCAAAGCGCGAACATGCGGCTGCGGGAGCGTTTGAACTCGCGGCTGAGCAGAAGGCAAAACGGAATGACCCAATGACACAGCGCATCCAGCGTGGTGATGGCCCACCAGCCGCCACGGATCCGGTGCAGATACCAGGGGATTTCGTCGGGCACGTTGCCGGAGTAGATGATCAGGAATTCGGCAAACGTGAAGTAGATGTTCAGCATGACGAAAGCGAAGGCAAGTTTGCCGAGATCGTGCTGTTCGGTCATGCGGAACATGGTCCGCATCGGTTCATAGCGGCTGAGCAGGAGCAGCGTCAGCAAACCGAGGGCGAGCACACCGTAGCCCTGGGCGACCAGCAATTGCAGTCCGTAGATCGACGAGTACCAGGTCACATCGAGCGATTGAATAAAGACGATCACGAAATCCGTCATGGCCACGACGTAGATGAAGATAGCCGGGCCGGAGATATTCTCAAACAGGATTCTCCAGCGGTCGTAGGAGTGCATGGTGCCGGCTTCGGGATCGGCATCGCGGCTGAGTGAAAACCTGTTCAACAGCGTGATGACCAGGCCCATGAAGCCCAGCACAAGAATGGCCTGCACCCAATCGACGATGGGGTTCAGCATGGAGTGCTTGGCGTTGATGCACAGCTGTTGCTCATGGGTAAGGATGCCGGCACGATAGGCGTTCCACGTTTGCTGGGTGGTATGGAACGCCGCCCATTGGTAGAGGCGCGGCGCCAGCAGAAGGATGGGGATCATCATGACGGCGATCAGCCACCAGGTGCGGGTGATGGCCTCGAGCGGACGGCGCAGGATCAGGCCCCATTTGCCGCCGGAAAGGTATTGCACCAGCAGAAAGGCCAAGGCACCGCCGACAAAGTTAAACGACGTCATCACGCCCATGAGATAGGCGCGCAGAACGTGCTCCGGACCGCCAGGCAGAAAGAAAAAGACGACAGAGATCAGGGCGAGGGCGGCCGCGACGATGAGCGATCGAAGGCGCCACGCCAGCAGAAACTCCGGAGCCGCAAGAACGGCAGGCAGGCGCCGCGGTCCGTGCGCAAGGCCATGCGCGCCGGCGTGTCCGCCCCCGTGTGCCAGATGCCCCTCGCCGCCATGTACGTTTTCCATTGCCATCGTTTGTTTCGCCTTTGCCCCTGAGCGGTTCCTGTTCGTTTTGCGTGACGGTGCACCGATGTACCGTGCTTAGTGCTGCGTTCCATCCAGATTGCCCGGTGCCTGGGCATTCATGGATCCCTGGGGTGCCTGACCGGAATCGCGTGTGCCGGAATTCGAGGTTGCCGCGGCGCTGCCATGGGCCAAGACCCCGGCGGGCGGCGTATTGATGCTTTGCCCGGGGATGCCCGCGTTGGGATCGGGCGTTCCATAGACGGCGGTGTTGGGCAGCTGCCAGGCGTCGGCAAATCCCGGGGGCATGCCCTGCGTGTTGGCGATCTCATGGAGTTCGAGCGGGCGTTGTCCTGCCGGCACAGCCGCTTCCGTCGCATTTTGGCTTAGTTGCAGCGCGCGCACATAGGCCACAATGGCCCATCGATCCGCCGGGCTCACCTGCGAACCGTATTCCGGCATGGCACCGTACCCGTTGTTGATGACCGAGTAGAAGTGGCCGAGCGGCGCATTGCGCAGACGGTCCGTGTGGAAGTTACCCGCAGGCCGATAGCCGCGCTGCACAATCATGCCGCCGCCATTGCCCACGCGGGAGTGGCAGGGTGTGCAATACACGTTGTATTGCTCCTGCCCGCGCGCGAGCAGGTTGGCGGTGACGGGCAAGGGCATGCCGTCGCCCTCTTTATCGCCCATCAGACCGGTGTAGAAGTAGGTGTTCGCATGCAGTTGCGTGCGTGAAACGGTGTTTTCCACCTGCGGGCGAACGGACCGGCCATCGATGTAGAACGAGGTGCCGCGTTGCGGATAGAACTTCGGCATGTTTTGCATGTCTTGCCGGCAACCGGCCAGCAAAAGAAGGCCCGGCGCGGTGCAAAGCCAACCGAGTTTGAAAGAGTGTCGCATACGGCTTCCCGCCCATTGGGTCCTGCTCTGAAAGAACGGCATCAGTGGTCCACCTCCACCACCGAAACGGGGGCGAAACCTTCAAGAAAGACACGCGTTTCCCGCAAGGAGAAGCGTGGATCGTGGGCTTCGAGGCAAAGAAAGAATTTATCCGTGCTGGCACCGTTGCGGAAATTGGCCACGTTGAAGAGCGGATGGTAGAGCTGCGGAAGGCCGCACTGCGCCAGCATGCCGAACCCGGCGGAAAGGCCGGCAAACAGGATCGTCCACTCATAGGCCGGGATGACCCAGGCGGGCCAGGAGTTTACGGGCATGCCGCGAATGTTCAGCGGGTAGCTCCAGATGTTCATCCACGTTTCCATCAGCCACGCCGTGGTCAGCCCCATGATGCCGCCCATAAGACACATCAGGGGGACGCGCGTTTTGGTAAAGCGCAGGGCCTCGGCGGCTTCTTCGACCGGATAGGGTGTATAGCATTCCATGCGGCGGTAGCCTTCACGGTAGGCATGTTCGGTGGCGTGCACAAGCTCGCTGGGGGTGTTGAACTCGGCGATCAGGCCGTAGACTCCTTCAACGGGCGGCATTAGAGAGCCTCCTGCACAACGACTTCCGCGGGTTCGCCGCCGGGGTGCACCTTGGTTTGCGGCAGCATCATGCGGATTTCCGACATGGGAATCATGGGAGCCAGACGCGCAAAGAGCAGGAACAGCGTCGTGAACAGACCCCAGGTGCCGATGAACAGCATGTAATCCCATTTGGTGGCCCGGTAGGTGCCCCAGCTGGACGGAAGGTAGTCGCGGTACAGCGATGTAACGACGATCACAAACCGCTCGAACCACATACCGATGTTGACAACAAAACTAAGGAAGAACAGGTAGCCCGGGCTGACGCGCAGGCGGCGGCTCCAAAGCGTGGTCAACGGGATGGCGATGTTGGTGAGAATCAGCGTCCAGTACGCCCAGCCCATGGGCCCGAACATACGGTTCCACATCATGAAAAATTCCCAGTGGCTGGCGGAGTACCAGCACATGAAGACTTCCATGCCGTAGCCATAGGCCACGATGGAGCCGGTCGTCAACATAACCTTCGCCATGTTATCGAGATGGCGAACGGTGACCAGATCTTCAAGGTGATACCACTTGCGGATCGGGATGGCCAGCGTCAATACCATGGCAAAGCCGGAATACACGGCGCCGGCGACGAAGTAGGGCGGAAAAATGGTGGTGTGCCAACCGGCCATGGCGGCCACCGCGAAATCGAAGCTGATGGTGGTGTGTACGGAAAGCACAAGCGGCGTGGCGAGGCCGGCGAGCAGAAGCGACGCCGTCTCATACCGGACCCAATGGCGTGTGGAACCGCGCCAGCCGAGCGAAAGAATGCCGTAGAAATACTTGGCCACCGGGGCCTGTGCGCGATCGCGCAGGGTACCGAAATCGGGGATGAGACCGATGTACCAAAAAACGATGGAGATGGTGGCGTACGTGGAAACCGCGAACACATCCCAGGCCAACGGGCTGCGAAATTGCGGCCAAACGTTCATGGTGTTGGGGTAGGGCAGAAGCCAGTAGCCCAGCCACGGACGGCCGATGTGCAGGAGCGGGAACATGCCGGCGCAGACCACGGCAAAGATGGTCATCGCTTCCGAGAAGCGGTTGATCGAGTTGCGCCAGCTCTGCTTGAACAGCAGCAGGATGGCCGAGATCAGCGTGCCGGCGTGGCCGATGCCGATCCACCAAACGAAGTTGATGATCGCAAAGCCCCACGCACCGGGGATCGTGATGCCCCAGATGCCGACGCCCTTCAAGACGAGCCAGGTAACGGCCACGAAAACAAAGGTAGCGAGGGTGGAGGCAAGGAAGAAGCCGCCGAACCAGGCCCACGGCGTGTTCGTCGTGAGCACGATGCCGGAGATCTTCTGCGTGACGGTGCGGAAGTTGTGCCCCGGTGCAATGACCGCGTACTCGCCGGTGCGCGGGTCGATCAACGGATCGACGAGGGTCTCGAGATCCGCGTTCGGGTTGTGGATGGGTCCCTGGGTCGCCATGCTATGCCAGCTCCGGGTTGGGGTTGATGACGCCGGCCGTGTAGGTGGTGCGCGGACGGTAGTTCAGATCGCCCAGGGCCTGGTAGTCGCGCTGGGAGGCCCGGCGCTCGGCTACCTTGCTTTTGGGGTCGTTTTTGTTGCCGAAGATGATGGCATCGGTCGGGCAGGTTTGCTGGCAGGCGGTGAGGATTTCGCCGTCGCGAATGGCGCGATTTTCCTTGTCGGCCGTGAGCTTGGCTTCCTCGATCCGCTGTACGCAGTAGGTGCACTTTTCCATGACGCCGCGGGAACGCACCGAAACGTCCGGATTGCGCATGAACTTCAGGCTTTCCGTCTCGTAGTCCGAGTACAGCAGGAAGTTGAAGCGGCGCACCTTGTACACGCAGTTATTGCTGCAATAGCGTGTGCCCACGCAGCGGTTGTAGACCATGCTGTTGAGGCCTTCGGGGGTGTGCACCGTGGCGCCTACGGGGCAAACCTGTTCGCAGCCGGCCTGTTCGCAATGTTGGCACATCATCGGCATGAAGTGCGCGCGCGGGTTGTGCAGATCGCCTTCGAAGTAGTTATCGATCCGCAGCCATTGCATGTCGCGGCCGACCTTGACCTGTTCCCTGCCGACCACCGCGATGTTGTTTTCCGAGTAACAGGCCACCACGCAGGCATTGCAGCCGATGCAGGAGTTCAGATCGACCGACAGCGCCCAGGCATTTTGGATCTCGCGGGAGGACGGGTCCTGGCGATCGTAGCGCCAAGCGCCGTACCACATGCTGTCCTTGTCCTCGGGCGCCTCTCCCAGCGGGTTGTACCCGATCTTATCCACCAGCGTTCCACTGGCGCCTTCGTGCGCATAGTTCGGATCCTTGGTGGCTTCCTCATAGGTCGCATAGCGGATGATGGCACGCTCCAGCGCCTCATGCCCCTGCAGCGAATAGGTGCCTTCGGTGTCGAACTTTTTGCGCTCGAGATCGTGCTGCGCATAGTGGCCGCGGTGCTCGATGTTGTGCGACTTGGTAACGCACAGGTCATACATCTGCTTGGTGCCGGTCAAGCGCAGACCGCCCGCGGCGTAGGGCTGCTCCAGGGTGCGCAGATAGTAGGCGCTCACCCCAACGCCGGCCGCGACACGACCGGCTTCGGCGCGACGCCCGGAACCCAGGTGCAACGTGACGGCGCCATCGGCGTGGCCGGGCACCATAAGCACGGGGGCAAGGAGCTTCTTGCCGTTGACTTCGAGCTCGACGGCCTCGTTTTCTTCCACGCCGAGCGCTTCCATGGTTTTCAGGCTGACCAGAGCGGCGTTGTCCCAGGAGAGGTTCGTGACCTGGCGAGGCAGTTCCTGCAACCAGCCATTGTTGGCGAAGCGACCGTCGTACACGGACGGATCGGCCAGGAAATGAATTTCCAGGCCTTTGCCCGTGGGAGCAAGCGCGACGGGGGGCATGGCCCTGGGCGTGCCGACGCCGGAAGCCGGCTGAAACGCCGTGCCCTCCACCCAGCCGTCGTGCAGCGCCTTGCGCCAGCCCGTGGCGAAGTCGCCGGGGATATACGTTTTGGCCGTGGCCGCCACCACGTCATACGCGCCCTGCGAAGGATCGATCAGGGTGGCCAGCACATCGTGCGCGGTGACGCCGCCATACAGCGGCGCGATCATCGGCTGCACGATCGAGATGGTGCCGTCATAGGCGCGGCAATCGGTCCAGCTTTCGAGGTAGTGCGCCTCCGGGATGTGCCAGGTCGAATAGAAACCGGTTTCATCCACATGCGAGCCCAGATGCACGGTATTCGGGACCATGTTGAAGGCGGCTGCGAAACCGACGTCGGTCGGTGCGTTATAGAGCGGGTTGGTGCCGAGAAACACAAGCCATTGCACCTTGCCGGCATGCATATCGTCGACCATGGCTTTGAAATCAGCTCCACCCTCGCTCGGGATGGCATGGACCGGCTGGGTGTAGAACACCGTTTTCCCGACAGCGCCGAACTGGGCGTTCAGTTCCATGGCCGCAGCCTGGCAAGCGGGCGTACTTTGCGGACCGGCAATCACGGCACAACGGCCGTTGGCTTTCTTGAGATCGGCGCTTACGGCAGCCGCGAATTTTGCGACATCGGGATTGCCGCTCAGGGCACCCGCGTTGCCGGTGGCCAGCGCGGTGGCAAAAGCGTCCAGCTCGCTGGGCGCAAGGGCGAGACGATGGTCGGCCTTGAAGCCGGTGACCGAAGACATGGTCTCGACGGCGTACATGCGGTTCATCGGTTTCCCGTGCTCAAAGCGGTGACGCTCCGCATAGGCCGCCGACAAGGGGAGAAAGCCGGGAAAATGGATGCCCCCCAGGAAATCCGCATCGAGGGTAAGGATGACATCGGCATCGAGAAGGCGGTATTGGGTGTCGAAGTACTCACCGAACGCCGCTTTGGAAACCGCGCGATGGGCATCGCCGCCGACGGGCTCATACTGCACCAGTTTGGCTTGCGGGTACTTCGCCTGCACCGTTTTCCATTGCGCGGCGAAGCTGGGCGAGGTTGTGGTCTGACTCAGGAAGTACAGTCCCTGCCCCGCGGGAAGCCGGCCGACACCGCCCTGGAACTCCTGCTGAAACCGGGGCCATTCCGCGTTTTCACCGCGAAAGCGCACATGTTGCGACCGGTCCGGATCGTAGAGGTCCAGGAGCGAGGCCTGCGTAAAGGCGTCCGCCTTGCCTTTCGACATCGGATGTTCCGGGTTGCCGTCGACCTTGGTTGGGCGGAAAGCGTACGACCTCACCAGGACCGGGATGGCGCCGGTGGGAAAGGGGTACGCGGTGGCAAAAAAAGTCGGTGTGCCGAGGATGATGTCCTCGGGCTGCTTGATGTAGGGGTAGATCGCCTCATCGGGCTGCTTGGTGCAACCGGCGAGGCCGGCAAGCGCGAAACTGGCGCCCATCACCTTCATGAAGCCGCGGCGCGAAACCGCGTTGGCCCATTCGCCGGCACCGGCCTGGCGCGGGAACTCTTCCTGCAGCAACTCCTGAAATTCCGGCGTGTCGGCCAGTTCGTCCAGATTTTTCCAGAAGCGCTTGCCGGTGCGGCCGTCCAGCCTGGCACGCACTTCCGCCAGCGTCATTTTGTTCGACGGCGTAATCCGTGTGACGACCTGCGCCGGTGCGGGGGCGCTTGGCTTTCCGTTCATCGCGTGGTCCGTGGATCTGTCTTCGTTTGCCATTCCCTGCCTGGATTGAGTGAGTTTCGCGGTTACCGGTGGCACGTTTCGCAGCTGACGATCTCGTGCGGCGGACGGATGTGGTACTTGTCTACAAGGAACCGGCCAAGTTGGTCCTGGCTGGTGAATTTCTGATAGCTGGCGGGCATCCGGATGACCGGGACGTTGGATTCCGTGTTGCCGGAGCCGTTCTGGGGCAGGGGCTCGAAGTCGTGGTTCGGCCCGGATTGCGGTGCGGAAATGTGGTTATGCAAGCTTCCCTGCTCGGGACTGCCCTGGTCTCCCAGGCCCGGCGCTTCCTGCGCTCCGTTGACGCCGCCGAGGGTGCCGTGGGGCACGGCCGGGGCTTGCAGCATGGCCAGTTCGGGGTTATGTCCGCCCGGATCCTTGGTGACGCACGAGATCTGATCGGCGGTGGGTCCGCCCGCGCTCAACTGGCTGCACCAGACCGGATGCGTGTCGCTGGGTCCGGCCCAGGCCATGTTGTAGATTTCGCTGGTTGGCCGCAGGTTTTTGACCGGGTTGCGATGGCAGTTGAGGCACCACTCCATCTGGAGAGTGTTCTCCATGTACATCAGCGGCATTTCGTCGACACGGCCATGGCAGCTGGCACAACCGAGTCCCTTGTTCACATGCACGGAGTGATTGAAGTACACGTAATCCGGAAGATCGTGCACGCGGATCCAGGGAATGGACTGCCCGGTCGCCCAGCTTTGACGCACCGGCTCCAAAAGCTGGGCGTTGGTCCAGATCTGCGAATGGCAGTTGATGCAGGTCTTGGTCGGGGGAATGCCGGCGTAGAAACTTTTTTCCACGGAGGTGTGGCAGTACAGGCATTGCAGCCCCAGGCCGAGCACATGATGTTTGTGGCTGAAGGGCACGGGTTGATCCGGCCGCTGGCCCTGCCGCGTGACCCAGGGGGAGCGCTGCAGCTCGTTCAAGGTCACGCCCGTGATGATCACGATTAAACCCGTCAGCACGAGGCTCGCGCGGATCAGCGCGTTCGAACTGCGGTCAAATACCTGCGCCATGAATGCTCTCTGCCACCTTGAACCGCTTTGTACACGGTTTGCGGCGTGTAAGTCCAGCGTTGGTCCCAAACGCCTGGATTGGGTGTCTGCGCTGCAGAAATCTGCCCCGCACCGAACTTCGATCGACCTGGCTGCGGCCTATCCAGACTTTGAAAACTTTATGGAAACCATCGGACCACGACGAAGGCATTCTGTGCAAGCGCTTCCCTCGCGGAGGGAACGATTATCGAAAAACATTGGTTTTATTGCCGTTCCCTTTCGGAAGTGTTAGGGAACCCTTGCAACCGGAACATACCCCGATGAGGGGATCCGGCATAACCCGGATGGGGGATTGCCGAGCCGGCTCCGGAGGGTGCGCGGAGGGGCGCGGGGGTAGCATGCAGGCATGGCAGACGCGCGGTCCCGTACACGCAAGCCGCCGTACGACACCGCGGAAGCGGTGCGCGCGCTTCGGGTGGCCGACCCGAAGCTGGGCCGGTTGATGGAGCGCGCCGGGCCGTTCACGCTGCGGCTGCCGGCGCAACAAACCCCCTTTGAAGCGCTGCTGCGGGCCATTTTGTACCAGCAGTTGCACGGCAAGGCCGCCGCGGCCATCCATGCCAAGCTGCTGGGAAGCTTCGGCCCGGTGCTGCTGGCGGAAGGCAGGGCACCGGACGCACACGCCTCGGCACAGCACTTTCTGGATTGCCCGAACGAGCAGATGCGCGATGCCGGACTATCGCACAACAAGGCTCTGGCGATCCGCGATCTGGCCGCAAAGACCATCGACGGCACGGTGCCCACGCTGGCCCGCATACGCCGCATGAGCGACGAAGACATCATCGGGCAGCTGACCCAGGTGCGCGGTGTGGGCCGATGGACCGTTGAGATGTTTCTTATGTTTCGCCTGGGTCGGCCGGATGTTCTGCCGGTCGGCGACTACGGTGTGCGCAAGGGCTTTGCACTGACGTTCGAAGGACTCCCGGCGGACGCCAAAGTGACGCCCGGCGCCCTGCCTTCGCCCGCGGTGATGGAGCGACGCGGGAAGCGCTGGGGGCCGTGGCGTTCGGTCGCGAGCTGGTACCTTTGGCGCGCCTGCGATCTCGCTGCCGGCAAAGCGGGCGGGGCGAAATGAGGCTCCCGAGGTAGCTTCATCGCTCGGAAGCATTGGCGTACGTGAGTTTTGTCGTGATTTGGGACACTTTTCCCCATCTGGGGCATTTTGCCGGGTAGCAGGTGCCGGTTAGGATAGGCCTATGTCGACCTCGCCCCAGGCTGCTCCGATCGACGTCACCGGCCCCCAGCAACCCATTCGGTCGCAACGCTACGTGTGCGTCCACGGGCATTTTTACCAGCCACCGCGTGAAAACCCATGGCTCGAAACGGTGGAGGTGCAGGACTCGGCCAGCCCGTTTCACGACTGGAATGAACGCATTACGGCCGAGTGCTACGCCCCCAACGGGGCTTCGCGGATTACCAATAAAGAAGGCCAGATCACGCGCATTTTGAATAACTACGCGCGCATGAGCTATAACTTCGGACCAACGCTGCTGAGCTGGCTGGAGGTTTTTGCCTCCCGCGCCTACCGCACCATCCTGGATGCCGACCGGGACAGCCAGGGACGGTATGCCGGCCATGGATCCGCGCTGGCGCAGGTTTACAGCCACATCATCCTGCCGCTTGCCTCGGAGCGCGATGCGCGTACGCAGATACGGTGGGGCATTGCGGATTTTGAATTTCGCTTCGGCCGCAAACCGGAGGGCATGTGGCTGGCAGAGACAGCGGTTTCGCGCAGCGTACTTGACCTGATGGCGCAGGAAGGCATCAAGTTCACCGTCCTTGCACCGCACCAGTGCGCGCGCGTGCGCAAGCTGGCCAGGCCGGCAGCGGCGGCGGCGCCTATCCGAGAAACAAACGATGGAGCGGCGGTGCAACCGGGTACTGCCAACGCCTCGGCGGAGCCTATGGCCGGCGCGCAATGGATCGAAACGGCGCATGCGACGGTCGATCCGACCCACCCATACCTTGTCCAATTGGACGAGGGCCGCTCCATTGCCGTGTTCTTTTACGATGGCCCCGCGTCGCGGGCCATTGCGTTTGAAGGGTTGCTGAATTCCGGCGAGGAATTTGCCAAACGCATCCTGGGCAGCCTGCGCTCGGGGGAGGAAGGTGAGCCGCAGCTGGCCCATGTGGCCACCGATGGCGAAAGCTATGGGCACCACCATCGGCACGGCGAAATGGCCCTTAGCTATGCCCTGCAATGGATCGAAGCCCAGGGCCTGGCGCAGCCCACCAACTACGGTGAGTTCCTTGAGAAATTTCCACCGCGCTGGCAGGCCGAGGTGGTTGAGAACAGCTCCTGGAGTTGCGCCCATGGCGTGGAGCGGTGGCGCGCGGATTGCGGCTGCAACGGCGGCAAACCCGGCTGGAACCAGGCGTGGCGAGGGCCGTTGCGGGAAGCGCTGGATCTGCTTCGCGACTGCACGGGGCGGCTTGCGGAAAGGGCCGCCGGCCCCTTTCTGAAGGACCTTTGGGCGGCGCGCGATGCCTATATCGGGGTGGTGCTGGACCGCCGGCCCGCGTCGGTCGAGCGCTTTCTGGAAACCCACAGCAAGCGGTCGCTGACCCCGGCGGAACGTGTCACGGTTTTCGAACTGCTGGAGCTCGAACGTCACACGCAGCTCATGTACACCAGTTGCGGATGGTTTTTCGACGATATTTCCGGCATAGAAACGGTGCAGATTATTGCGTACGCGAGCCGTGTGCTGCAGCTGGCGGCAAAGCTTTTCGGAGCGGAGGGAGAAGCCCTCGAAGCCGAGTTTTTGAAGGTGCTCGAAAAGGCAAGGAGCAACGTGCCCGAGCAAGGAAACGGCGGTACCGTTTACCGCAAATGGGTGAAGAACGCACGGCTCGACCTGGAACACGTCGGGGCGCATTACGCGATCTCGTCCATGTTCCGCGCCTACCCGGATGTCGGACAGATTTTTTGCTTCGATGTGCAACGGCACAGCTACGACGTTCTGACTTCGGGCAGCGGCCGCGTGGCGCTTGGCCGTGCTCGCCTGAAGTCGCGCATTACAGAGGAAACCGAAGAGATTTGCTTCGCTGTGCTGCACCTGGGCGATCAGAATTTATCCGCGGCCGTGAAACGCTTTCGGGTCGGTGAGCTCCCAGCCTGGGAGGAGTTTTCCGAGGCCGCACGCGTGGCCATTCGCCGCGCGAACCTGCCGCAGCTGATTCGCACCATCGACGGCTTCTTCGGGTCCACCGTGTACTCGCTCACCTCACTGTTTGCCGACGAGCAGCACCGGATCCTGAAGAGCATCCTGACCCAGACGCTCTCCGAGGTGGAAAATTCGTTGGTGCGCATTTACGAGGAGCATGCAACCCTGTTGCATTTTCTCGGCGAATCCAACGTGCCCGCGCCCCCGGCATTGGCGTTGACGGCCGGTTTTGCCATCAACGCCAGCCTGCGGCATGCACTTGAAGCGGAAAGCTACGATTCCGCCGAAATCGCGCGCCTGATGCGCCGGGCGGAGATGGACAACGTCAACCTGGACGCGGCCACACTCAGCTACGCCGCGGATACACGCATGAAGCGGGCGATGATCGCGGTGGAACAGGCAGCAAGCACACAGAAGATCTGTACCCTTGCCGATGCACTGGCGATCGCCGAAAGCCTGCGCACGTTGCCGGCTTCGTTCAACCTGTGGCAGGCGCAAAACATCTGGAACGATTTGCTGCGGCGCCCGGAGAGCCGCTATTGGGGCCGAGAGTGGAATGATGCGTTTCGCAAACTTGGAACAGCGCTGAGGATCAGCGTGGAGGACCTGGCAGGGGAGGACAACATCAACCTGCGGCGGCAAGGCGAGTTCGACAGGAGGCGTCCCGATGCGAAAGCCAACCTGTAACGCGCGGGCTTGCCCCGGGTTGCTAACCGTGGGACCGGACGCCTGATGCCCCTGCGCGCAACACAGGTTTGTCTTCCGGCCACGGAGTTGGGCGAGGCCGGCGGGGAGCAGGCGGCCGCAGAGC
>CAXTBI010000034.1:0-11998 GCA_964242195.1 uncultured Acidobacteriaceae bacterium | reverse complement strand
TGTCTTCCGGCCACGGAGTTGGGCGAGGCCGGCGGGGAGCAGGCGGCCGCAGAGCGCGCCCCGGCACGGGTCTGGAACCGCGTCATTGCCGCGGCAGGAAGCGCTTTGCCTCCCCCGCGCTTGTTGGTGGTGCTGGCGCATCCCGACGATGAATCACTGGCCCTGGGGGCTCGGTTGGAAAGGCTGTCCCGGGCGCGGGTTGTTACGCTGACTGACGGCGCTCCCCAGGATGGGGCCGATGCCCGGCATCATGGCTTCGAAACGCCGGACGCGTATCGCCGGGCACGGGGGGCGGAGGCCGCCGCGGCCATGGCGCATGCGGGGCTTTCCGCGGAGGTGATTGAACCGTTCCCCGCACTGCCGCCCGTCCCGGACCAGAGGGCGGCATGGCACCTGGAAGAGCTCACGCGGGGCCTGGTGGCGGTTCTGCAGGAATTCTCGCCGGAGGCCGTGCTGACCCATCCCTACGAAGGGGGGCATCCGGACCACGATGCCTGCGCCTTTGCCGTACACACGGCGGTGCGCCTTTGCCGAAGACCGGCACCGTTGCTGCTGGAAGCGCCTTTCTATCATTTGGACGGCAGCGGCAGCATGCGAACCGGGGCGTTTTTGGACGAGGACCGGTTTCCCGCGGTGCGGCTGGAACTTTCTCCCAGGGAACAGGCCAACAAGCGGGCGCGGCTTGCCTGTTTCGCGAGCCAAACCGAGACCCTGGCGCAGTTCGGTACCGAACAGGAAGCGTTCCGGCTTGCTCCGGCGTACGACTTCACCCAGCCTCCGCACGGGGGCAAGCTGCTGTATGAGTGCTTTCCGTGGGGCATGACGGGCGTTCGCTTTCGTGCGCTTGCCGGGGAGGCGCAACGGCGTCTGTTCGGCGACGCACCCAGCCCGGGGCGTGGAACTGGCGCGGGGCCGGGCCCTTGAGCCAGGACCCTTCCGCTTTGGCGGTGTTGGAAAACAAGGGCGAGGAACCCGTCGTGCTCAGCGTGGCGTTCCCCTTTGCCGTGGTCGGTTCCGGAGCCGTGGGCGGGGCCGAGGTTGTGCTTTCGGCGATCGAGTCGGCCCTGCCCTCGCTCGGTTTTCGCTCGGTTGTCGTGGCCCGCGAAGGCTCAACGCCCACCGGACAGCTTTACGCTACCCCTGCTCCGGCTGGCGAGATCCACGACGCAGCGCGTGCCCTGGCTGAAGCCGCGCACCAGGCAAATATCGACCGCGCCTGCATGGAACATCCGGTGTCGGTCGTGCATATGCATGGGCTGGACTTCCATCGCTACCGGCTCCCAGTCGACCTCCCCGTAATCGTTACCCTGCATTTGCCGCCCCGCTGGTACCCGGAAAGGATTTGGAATTTGCCTTCCAATTACCACTTTTTCTGCGTTTCGGAGACGCAGAAACAGTCCTGCCCGACCGGTGCGCGGGAATGGGTCCAGGTGATCGGCAACGGCGTCGCGCTGCCCGATCCCGCCAGCCTGCGCCCCGGGGGCCGATATGCGCTGATGCTTTCGCGCATCTGCCCGGAGAAAAATCTTCACACCGGTTTCGAGGCTGCCCAGCTCGCGGGCCTCCCGGTGATTCTCGGGGGCGAAGTTTTTCCGTACCGCGATCACCTCCGATACTTCGCCGAACAAATCGAACCCAGACTCACGTCGGCAAATCGGGCGCACACCGAACGGGGCCGTGACCCGGACTGTGCAACGGAAGCGCGGTTTCTTGGTCCAGTGACCGGGGCGGCCAAGGCCCGGCTACTCAGCCGTGCCGCGTGCCTTCTGCTGCCGTCGCTGGCACCGGAAACGAGCTCGCTGGTCGCCATGGAGGCACTCGCGGCGGGTGTTCCCGTCGTGGCCGTGGCCTCGGGCGCGGTGCCCGAGATCGTCGAACACGGCCGGACAGGATTTCTGGTTCCCGCAAGCGGCGACATCAGCGCGAACCTGGCGTCGGCACTGCGGCAGGTGCAGACACTGGACCGTGGGTTGTGCCGACAAGCCGCGGAGACTCGATTTTCGCTCACGGCCATGCTGGGGAGCTATGCGACGCTCTACCGGCGCCTTGCCCGGGCGCGTCCTGCCCAGAAACCACGGGAGCCGGATCGGCACACTTTTCCGAATGGGCAGGCCCCCGATTTGGCGATCCACCAGCCCGACCCGGCGCGCACGCGGCTGGTCGTGGGCAGCGGCGGGTTGGACGCCCTGCGAGCGGCGTGGGCGGAACTTTGGGACGCCGATCCCACGTCGACACCCTTTCAGCACCCGGCGTGGCTGCTGCCCTGGGCCGAACAGTTCGGACCGGACGGCGTCGTGCAGGCGGTCACGCAGTGGGACGGGCGCGGTCGCCTCCTCGGTTTGCTTCCGCTGTTTGTCTACTGCGAGCCCTCCACGCAAATGCGCAAGCTGCTTCTGCTCGGGGCAGGCACAACGGACTACCTGGGGGGAGTTTTCCGGCCTCCGTCGGCACCTTCGCTGGCCGCGGAGGCCCTTCGGTTTGCGATGACCGCCGTTCCGGCCTGGAGCAGGCTGGATCTGCTGCAGCTGCGTTCCGATTCGCCCCTGTTGCATGCGACGACGAGCCTTGCAGGGTTGGAGACTTCCGCGGGCGAGCCCTGCGCCATTCTCGCAACAGCGGGGGCGCTGGCGGCCAAGGTGGGAGCCAACGTTCGCCGCTACACGCGCCGTGCGCAGGCCCAGGGACAACTCCGCTGCACGCTTCCGGCAGACCTGGCCGAGGCGCGGGCATGGTTTGAGGAGCTGGTTCGCTTGCACGGTCAGCGATGGGAGGCTCGCGACCAAATGGGTGTCCTGAACGACCCCCGCGTGCTGCGGCACCACCGTGAGGCCCTGCCCGCTCTGCTCGCGGCCGGCCTGCTGCGGATTTTCCGGCTTCGCTGCGGCGAGGACACGGTCGCCGTGCTCTACGCCCTTGCCGACCCGCCGGGTCGCCCGGTCCGCCGGTTGTACCTGTACCTGATCGGCATCGACGTACGCCATGCTGACATCAGCCCCGGCACCCTGATCCTCAATGCCGTGTGGGAATACGCTCGGCAGGAAGGCTTTGCGGAGTTGGACCTGCTGCGCGGCGGCGAACGGTACAAGACGTTTTGGGGAGCCGCGCCCGCAGCCACACATGCAGTGCACACCTCGCGTTGCTGTGCGCCATAGAGGGCATGTAGAAATTTTTTGGTCGGCAATGCAAGGGAGAAAACACAGCCAAACCATTCTTGGCTGGGCGTTTGTCCCATTTCGGTACACGAAATCCTTTTATCTACAGCCCCCGTCCGTTCCTCTTCAACCAAGGTGCGATTCGGCTTGCCGGGAAGCTCCCGTACTCTTTGCTTGCGGGAGGAAACAGCAGGTGGTTGCAATCAACGATAGCGTTCTTTTGATGATGGTAGGCATGCTGAACTTCCTTGGGGCTATTCTTCTGGCCCATGCGCGCGTCAAGGATGGGGGCATACCCTTGCCGCCGATGCCCGCATCGATGCAAGGCTCGGGGGCGGAGGCGGTATGCGAATAAGTTGCCCTGCCGAACTTGTTCTGCCGCAACCTGCCCTGCCTAGCGCTTGCCGTCCGGCTTGCTCCCGTTCGGGCGGCCTCCGTCCGGGCAGTCGCTGCTGCGGATCTCGCCCTTGCCGCTGCGGCAATCTCCGCCCTCAGAGATGCTTGGCGGGTTCGCTTCGGACGCTTGCAGCCGGTTCCGCTTTTCCACGACGTATCGCAGACCATCGACCCAGTTCAAACCGAGGTTGCTCGCTTCATTCATCAGACACTCGAAGACAAAGCGGTCCGATGGCTCGGGAAGGGCTTCCTGGAAAAGCTGGCAGACACGGTCGAACTCAGCTGAAACGTCTGTGTCAGGCGTCTTGTAGTGATCCCTCTTCATAGATACTTTACGCAGCCTACCTTATGACGGACGGCCTGTAACGCGGGAATTCCGCAGTTTTGCGGTACGGTTCCCGTTTTGGGATTCCCCATGCCGTCTTCAGATCGCGGCCGGTGTTCCCGCGGCGGTTAAGGGGAGAATAGAATTGGGGCGACGCGGGTCCCCGCCGGCCCGGGAGCGCCCATGACGCCAGAAGAGTTTCGCGAGCACGGCCACACACTGATCGATTGGCTAGCTGATTATCAGAAGACGCTCGCCGATCGCCCGGTGATGAGTGCCATGCACCCGGGTGCCATCGCGGCTCAGTTGCCCGCTTCCCCTCCCTCCAGGCCCCAGCCGTTCGGCGACGTGATCGCCGACCTGGACCGGGTCGTGGTCCCGGGATTGACGCTCTGGCAGCACCCACGATTCTTCGGCTACTTTCCGTCCAACGCCTTGCCTGCGGGCATCCTGGGGGATCTGCTCAGCACCGGTTTAGGCGTGCTTGGACTGTCCTGGCAATCGAGTCCGGCCATTACGGAAATCGAAACGGTCACCCTCGATTGGGTGCGGCAGATGACTGGACTCTCGGAGGCATGGCAGGGCGTGATCCAGGACACCGCATCGAGCAGCACGCTGGTTGCGCTCATCACGGCGCGGGAGCGTACGACCGGGTATGCCCTTACCCGAGGCGGTATGCAGGCGCAACCGCAGCCGCTGACCGTCTACGTTTCCGCCCAGGCGCACAGCTCCGTGGACAAGGCCGCGCTGCTGGCGGGTTTCGGGCGCGAGAACGTGCGCCTTGTGCCCTGTGACGAGCAATATGCCATGCGCGCCGACGCGCTCGAGGCGTCGGTTCGGGAAGACGTGGCCGCCGGCAGGATCCCCTGCGCGGTGGTGGCGACCACCGGAACGACGGCCACAACTGCCCTTGACCCGGTCGGTGCCATTGCCGCCGTCGCGCGGCGGCACAACCTCTGGCTGCACGTGGATTGCGCCATGGCCGGCAGCGCCATGATCCTGCCCGAGTGCCGGTGGATGTGGGAGGGGATCGAGGGCGCGGACAGCCTGGTCATCAATGCGCACAAATGGCTCGGCGCGCCGTTCGATTGCTCGCTGTATTACGTTCGCGACCCGGTGCACCTGGTGCGGGTGATGTCCACGAATCCGAGTTTTCTGCAGTCCGCCGTCGACGGGCAGGTGCGCAACTTGCGGGATTGGGGCATTCCGCTGGGGCGGCGTTTTCGCGCGCTGAAGTTGTGGTTCCTGATTCGGGAACAGGGTGTTTCGGGCTTGCAGGAACGTCTGCGCCGGGACATGGACAATGCACGCTGGCTGGCGGCGCAGGTGGCGGGGACCCCGGGATGGAAGGTGCTTGCCCCGGTGCCGCTGCAAACGGTGTGCATTCGCCACGAACCACGGTCCGCGGCGGGGACGCCCCTGGAAGGGGAGGGGCTGGATGCCCATACACGGGCGTGGGCCGAGGCCGTCAACCGGTCCGGCGCGGCGTATCTGACGCCGGCCACGCTGGACGGCCGATGGATGGTGCGCGTCTCGGTGGGATCGCTCCATACCGAGTTGGCCGACGTGGCCGCGGTGTGGGATGTGATCCGGCGATGTGCCGAGTCCATGGCCGCGGCGGAGGCGCAGGGGTGAGCTGTGCCGAGCTTGCTTACTTCGTTGGGGCGGCGTCGCAGACGATGGCGATCCGGTGCTGCACGGGGTCGTTCACGTAGGAGCAGCGCCAGTCCTTGCCGGCGGTGATGGCGGTTTTGCCGTCCTGGAAATGCATGACGTCGACGCGTCCGTCGCCGTTGTCGGCGGCGCCGTTGAAGAAGGTGACCTGCGAGCTGGAATACTCGTCCGAGTGGGGAGCGTCGCGCAGTTGCGGCATTTCGGCGGAGGCGGTCTGGGCGGCTGCGGGCGGGGCAGCGCGTTTGGCCACTTGGTGAGGAAGCTGATGAGGAAGCAGAAGAGCGGCGATGAGGATGGGAATCAACTGGGTCTCCCGTGTGTCGAGCCAAGTTTACCTTTGGGCATCACCCGATTCGACCGGTGTTTCCTTGCGGCGGGTACGTCCTTTGGGGGATAGCCGTGTCTGCCGTTTTGCGTCGCTCGGGTCCCCCCT
Source organism: uncultured Acidobacteriaceae bacterium (assembly GCA_964242195.1). Classification (GTDB taxonomy): domain Bacteria; phylum Acidobacteriota; class Terriglobia; order Terriglobales; family Acidobacteriaceae; genus Granulicella. The sequence continues at coordinate 6,018 of CAXTBI010000034.1, read as the reverse complement.
CCCCCTGTACTTCGGGCGCAAAGTCCTGGTTTGAGACGGTTTAGACTGCTTTTTGAACGATTGATCCCGGTCGCCCGTTCTCTTCACTTCTTGCTTTCTTTTCAGCATAGCGATTGCCGTGCTTCGGTGTGCAAGAGGATTGGTTACGGGCGTGCTGCGATGGTTCCGGGGGCTTCGCACCTCCCCGGTTCCCGGGAGCATCCATTGAGTTGCAGTGGTGCCACCAGCAAAATACAGGGGTCTCTCCACTTCGGTCGAGATGACGCTTTTATCGCTTAGGAAAGCGGTTGGAAGAGATTGCATTTATGAGCAGTGTGAGCGGATTTAACGGGCTAAGCGACGTGGGCGAAGTAATTCATGATGTTCTGGTGATTGGCGCGGGGCCTACGGGATTGGCCTGTGCCATTGACGCGCAGAACGAAGGTCTGGATGTGGTTCTGGTCGACAAGGGCTGCCTGACGAATTCGCTGTTTCATTACCCTGCGCACATGACGTTTTTCACCACGCCGGAGCTGCTGGAAATTGGGGGGATGCCGTTTTCTTCGCCGAACCAGAAGCCTACACGGGCGGAAGCGCTGGAGTACTACCGCAAGGTGGCCACGCATTATCGCCTCAATGTGCGGCAGTACGAACGGGTGGACAAGGTGTTCGGCATCGACGGTGATTTTCGGGTGCATACGATTGACCGCTTCGAGCGCGAACACATCCATCGCACACGCAAGATCATTGTGTCGACCGGCTATTACGATTTGCCCAATCACCTCGGCATTCCGGGCGAGGATCTGCCCAAGGTTGCGCATTACTACAACGAGCCGCATCCGTTTTTCGGGCAGGAGGTGCTGGTGATCGGCGGGAAGAACTCGGCCGCGATTGCCGCGCTGGATTTGTGGCGGCATGGAGCGAAGGTGACGCTGGTGCACCGGGGCGCGGAGCTGCATCGGCACATCAAGTACTGGATCAAGCCGGACATTGAAAACCGGATCAAGAATGGCGAGATCGCGGCGTACTTTGAAACGACGGTCACCGACATTGCCGAAGATACGGTCACGCTGGCTACACCGGAAGGCGCGAAAACGATTCCGAACCAGTTTGTGTTTGCATTGACGGGGTACCATCCCGACTTTGTGTTTATCGAGTCGCTGGGTGTGGTGCTGGACCCCGACAATGCGCGCTGCCCGATCATGAACCCGGACACGCTGGAATCGAATGTGCCGGGCATTTATGTGGCGGGGGTGGTGGTGGCGGGTGAGCGGACCAACGAGGTGTTTATTGAGAACGGGCGCTTCCATGGAGCGCTGATTGCGCGGGATCTGGCGGAGAAGTTGGGGCATGGTGCTGGCGAAGAGCGGGAGAAGCTGGTGGCTCCGGCGTATACGGTGGCTGCGGAGTAGCTATTGGTTCCATTTTTTGCGCTTACTTTTCGGCTAACTTCCCGGACCATAAGTTACGGGAATCGCGTTTTGCAGGACTTACAAGGCTGCCCCGACTCCCTGTTCCTTCGCTCCCACAATCAGCAGCCAGAGCATGGCAACAATCTCCGCAAAGAATACTGGTTGCAAATAATGGAACATGGCGTTTGCAGAATCAGGAGCAAAGAACCACGTCATCCCGACGAAAGACCACGCGATGCCGTCAAGCAGCAGCCAGTATCCAAGCCAGCGTGGTAAGAAGCGCGACATAACGACTAGCCATCCGAAAGGCAGCAGCCACAGCCCCCAAAACGTCTGGTCGATGCCACTGGCTTGGCCGTGCATCCGGATAAGAACCATGCCGATGGCCTCGCGCGTGTGTACGTCAAGGCTACTGAAGCCGTCACCTCCGCGAAAGACGAGGAGCGCTGCCGCATTAAAGACGAGAGTGACGAGACTCAATGCGGCCGAAACCAGAACGAGAGCCACCATTTGTCTTGCCCGGTGGCGGTCTACGCTTTCAAAAAGGCGATAAAGCGCAAGGCTCAAGCCGATGAAGATCACAACGCCAAGTGCTTCGGCAAGCATGCTCCAGCGGAAGAGCGTCTCGTGCGCGAGTACCCGGGCCGCAGTGGCCGCTGCATCGTTCAACACGACTGTCTTTGACGGAACATATAACAGGTAGAACGGTCCAAAGGTGAAGCCGAGGTACCAAAGGCCGGCGATGCGGGCCGTTCTCTTCAGAGACATCACAAATACCTCCGGTTTTCAGAGGGTACGTGAGGAAGGCCCTAATTGTTCCGGAATCAGTACCGCGAAGTCGCACAGTGTTGACCAATGCCAGCTCGGGTCGGCTGATCCGGAGCGGAATGGGCGCTTCCATGGAGCGCTGATTGCGCGGGATTTGGCGGAGAAGCTGGGGCATGGTGCGAGTGAGATGCGGGAGAAGCTGTTGGCTCCGGCGTATACGGTGGGTGCGGAGTAGGGTTGGCTTTTTAGGCGCTTTTTTGGCGAACTGTCACGGGTTATGACTTATGTGAACGGCGTTTCTCGTACTAACGAGGGTCGGTGATCAAGCCAAACTGTGCGTGGGACCCTAGATCAAGAATGACTATCGACTTCATAAAGAGCGCGTTCCCTAAGGAGCCTTGCGCCTGACTGCTTTCTTTGAAGTCGTTTGGCTTCGATGTATTTGTGTCCACTTTGGGATTCGCGAATGAATGAGCACCTATCTTTAAGACGCCCTTTGCAGGAGCGCCTATGTAGTGCTGTTTGGTACCCCAGGATATGGCATCTCCAGATGTTTTAGCACCCGACCCATCCATCTGCTTCGTGAGTCGTTCCCATAACGGATGATCCACCATCAGTGTGCTGGGGCTTGATCCTGTGTCGTAGAACACCCCGTCTAAGGGCTGGCCGTCGAACTCTGCGGTGATGAAAAATTTGCCGTGGCGGACTTCCGCCGGAGTCCAATCGGCCGCGGTATCTAAAGCATCTGGCAAGTCTGCTCTAGAGAACAGACATATCCTTTGAGCTGGAAAGTCGATCACAAAGACTCTTCCCATAAGTAGATCGAGGCCCACCGAGCCTTGGACATCAACGTCCGAAACCTGGGGAAACCGGTACGCAACGATTGCTGGAAATCTCGCCCCTGCAAATCTGACATCGGGTATGCGGACTCCTTCGTGCTTCTTTGCCCAGCCGTCGTGCTCTGAGTTGCCGTAAGGGATCACCACATCCGCGCCAGTATCAAGCTGATACTTGTAGGTTTTCCCGTTCATGTCTATGGGGACGTGCATGACGCTACGCTCGCTATTCCACGAGAAAGCAGTACACGGCAGCCTTTCAAGTCCATACCGGGACTTAATATCTTTTCGCGAATCGTTCAAGGGTGTGGGACTTTGGGCAGGCAACACCGCTGCGGCAATCAGTCCGAGAATTAAGAGTGGCGACATACGGCTCTTGTATTGCGTCGAGTGACCGAGCGTCAAGAGGTTGGTCCTCAGAACTCGCACAGGGTTGACCGATGCAAGCTCGGGTCGGCTGATCCGGGGCGGAAGGGGCGCTTCGATGGAGCGCTGATTGCGCGGGATTTGGCGGAAAAGCTGGGGCATGGTGCGAGTGAGATGCGGGAGAAGCGGTGGCTTTTTTGGCGTTTTGATTTCGGCGAACTGTCACGGGTCATACGGTATGTGAGCGGCATTTGTGAGGACTTATGACATCACGGATGCCGCTGGAAGCTGCTGACTGCTTTTGTGTCCTCATGACCTGGAGCCCAGAGTGTATCCGTCCACGTCTGACCGTCTGGTGAGACCGTTTCGACTGCGTACTCTACTGGTCGTCCATCGATATACGCCGTGAATTCGAGGCGATTGGGAGCCGGCTGCCTCCAAGTGAAGGTTTCTCCTTCGTGGTACGGCCCCGCTATCGATCTAGGTTCCATATCAGCTTTGCCACGCAGGACCTCGCCAGTTCGGGGAATGAACCACGTCATTGTTCCATCAGAACCCGTCCAAATCACCCAGCTTGGTTGCGGAGCTGAGCTCGCTGCAGGCTGCTGAGCACCGTTCACGCCTGAGCCAGTGGGGGCGGGTGCTAGCTTCCAGAGCCCCTGCAAAGAAACACCCGGCGCTGTACGCAGGTAGGTCTCAGAAGACTGTCGCTTTTGTCCGTCCCACCCTAGCCGTTGAACCTTCCGGGTCAACGTCCGTCGGTCTGCCGAGATCGACAGCGACTCGGTTGCGTATTCGCGCCCATGTATGCCCTCGACGATGATTAGGGTCTGCGGATCGGGTTGAGAAGCGCGAAGTTCTGAAGCCGACGAACCGATCCTGTGCACCTTTCCGTCCGCGACGAGGTTTTCTTCCCCGAAGCCATCGAAGAAGGTCCATGTTCCATCTGTCTGCAAGGATAGTTGGATGACATCAGGCAGATGAGAGCGTTGCGCATCACGAAACCAAGTACCGTCCCAAGGACCGGAAGCGACTGCGTTGGCGCTACAGAGGGCGAGGCAGAGGACTGCGGAAAATCTCAAACACGTAGGGTAGAGAAGAAACTGCATGCTGAAACCTTACTATCTCCTGGATCGATCCTTCTAAGTCGCACCGGCGGAAGTTTGGCGCTTCAGACGCCGCTTGAGCTGGCCCGGCTCTCCGGCTGGCGTGAGCGGCGTTTGTCGGTACCAATCCCGTTGGGTGAGCTAATCTGAAACCAATCGACAGCTCTGCCATGGAAGGACACTTTGTTTCTTCGATCTACGTCTGCGGCGATTGCTGACCAGGCTCCCAGCCGAGTACGTGGGCGGGTCGAAGCGGTAGACCTGATACGCGGTCTGCTGATGGTGCTGATGGCGCTCGACCATACACGGGACTACTTCTCCAACGTGACCATCGATCCGACAGATCCTTTTGCATCGTGGCCGGCGCTGTTTGTGACGCGGTGGCTCTCGCACCTGTGCGCTCCTGGATTCGTCGCACTGACCGGTACTTCCGTGTTCCTTCAGCGTGAACGCGGGAAAGCGCCGGAAACGATAGCCCGCCTGCTGTGGACGCGAGGGCTCTGGTTCCTTCTGCTGGACGCCACACTGATTAGCTTTGCCTGGAGCTTTACCTTCCGCTATCCGTACCTGAACATCATCTCTACCATCGGTGTGTCCATGGTGCTCCTTGCTCCCCTGCAACGCAGGTCAGCTCGTGTCGTCGGGATCGTAGGAGGAGCGATCGTTCTTTTGCACAATCTGCTGGATAACCTGCAAGGTGCCTGGTTCGAACACTTCCCCAACCTGTTGGTCGCACTGCATGCACGGGGTTTTCTGGTCTTCAACGGGCATCGCGTGGCGATGGTCTATTTTCCTTTTTTACCCTGGTTCGGCATCATGTGTCTCGGCTACGCGGCGGGTCCGCTGCTCACAGCGCCTCCCCGTTTGCGGAAGAAGAGGGTTGCCTGGACGGCGGCAGTCCCCTTGAGCGGTTTTATCGTGCTCAGACTGCTTGGTGGGTACGGTGACACGTACCGTTTCGCTCGTCTGCAGACGCCTGCGCAGACAGCGATGAGCTTCCTGCAGCTACAGAAGTACCCACCTTCCTTGCAGTACACGCTCGCGACTTTAGGCATCCTGCTGCTGCTCTTCGCCGCAGCAGATACTGCCGTCCAGAGTGGGTGGATTCTTCACACTCGACGTTTCCTGGATGTCTTTGGTCGAGTTCCTTTCTTCTTCTATGTGCTGCACATCCTGCTGATTCATACAGCGGCCCTGGTGGCGAGTTACGCACTCAACGCCGATTGGCGCTTCTGGATCGGTCCTGGCAACACGTGGGGCGACACGGTACCCGCGAACTGGGGCTATGGCCTGCCAGTGGTTTACGCCATCTGGGTCGCTGTCGTTGGCCTGCTCTACTTTCCTTGTCAATGGTTCAGTGAGCTCAAAGCACACCGGCGTGATTGGTGGTTAAGCTATCTGTAACTTTCCAGCCGCTAGTCCCAAGCTCCCACATAGCCGGAAAGCGGGCGCTTGGTCGCCAGGGGTCGCACCGCCCAACCGCATGCGCGCGGGGCTGCCGTTTGCACTTCGCCCTCGAAACGGAGATAGTGACAGCTGGGGCCCCGGACG
>CAXTBI010000033.1:29370-35255 GCA_964242195.1 uncultured Acidobacteriaceae bacterium | reverse complement strand
CCTGCTCCCGAGACGAACGCATGCGCGACCTTCTCCCCAGCACCAAAGGCCTGCTGTAATGCTCGTTGTTTGCCGGCATGAACTGTCATCTCGACCGCAGTGGAGAGACCCCTGTATTTCGTCCGTGGTGCCGCAATTTGTGCAGCACCAGACAAGACGCACGGGGTCTTCCTTTGCTTTTCTTCTCGTCATTCCCGAAGGGAATCTGCGTTTAAGCTGTTGGTCCCTCAAGTCAGCCGAATCACCTGAAAGGTTAAGCCAATGACCGCCGAGCTCACCAAAAAGCGTTCTCCCGTGCAGGAAGAGCACATCGATTTCCTGCTCGAAGAGGAATTTTGCTGCAATCCGAACTTTCTAAAATGGTTCTTGAAAAGCGCGCTTGCCGGAGGTGCGACGCAGGAAGCCACATCGTGGCAGCCGAGCGACAAGCACGGTTCTCACGCCATCAGATCGGTGACAACGGAGCGCGGTGAAAGTGATGTCCTGGTGACGTACCGTGCGCAGGACGAAGCTACTGTCGCGCTGCTGATCGAAGACAAAATCGGAGCCGTCTTTCAGGATGCCCAGGCAGCCCGGTATCGTGAGCGCGGCGAAAAGGGAGTTGCAAACGGTGAGTGGACGCGATTCCTCACCTTTCTGGTCTCCCCCGGTAAGTACGCGCAGACCTGTACCGATTTCGACATGCGCCTTTCGCTGGAACAGCTGGTTCAGCATTTCCAAGAAGCCGGCGACACCCGCTCAAAATTCAAAGCCGGTGTATTTCAGGACGCGATAGCGCATTTCGGACAGAAAGGACCAAGAACACTTCACGTTGGAGTCACCGCATTCAGGGCCGAATACGCCGCCGCAGCTCAGAGTAGATTCAGCGGATCCGGCGTTCAATGGGATCTCCCGCGCGATGCCTGGTGGGGCGACCATTGGTTCCGCTTCAATTCCAAGGTTTTCGGCAGGGGTGTACACATCATGCACAAGGCTTCTTTAGGCTGCGTTGATCTTGTATTCGAGAACACCGGAGCAGACAGCCTCGCGCATGTACTAAGCAGCTATCAATTGCCACAAGGCACGACGATCGTTACAACTGGAAAAAGCGCAAGTCTCCGCTTGCAAACAACTTCGATCGAAAACTTCGAAGTTGGCGTGAACAGCCACCGTCTACCCGAGGCGTTCAGCGCTGTATCGCTGTTGTTCGAGTTCTACCGGGACCATCAGTCGAAGCTTGCGAGTAGGTAATGGTCTGCGATGCCCATCGAACTCCCAAACGCTAACAGCTGGTATATACTACGGTATAGACCGCATCGCTCAGGAGGGACCCATGCCCAATACAGCCAAACTCTTCAAAAACGGCCGCAGCCAGGCTGTCCGCCTGCCCAGCGAGTTCCGCTTCGAGGGCAGCGAGGTGAACATTCGCCAGGATCCCGCCACAGGAGATGTAATCCTTTCCCGGCGAACGGGCGATTGGGACGAATTTTTTCGGCTCGTGGATGAACTGACGCAGGAAGAAAGGGACGCTTTCGAGATTCCAAGGGATCCGACACCGCCTGAGCCCAGGGACCTTTTCTAATGAAGGGATACCTTCTGGACACAAATATCCTGAGCTATCTCGCAAAGATATCCTTCCCGGCACTCAACCACCGCTTTCGTGCCCTCTCTAAAAGCAACCTGGTGCTGTCCGCCGTTAGCGAAGCGGAAGTCCGCTTCGGGCTGGCCCTGCTTCCGCCCGAAGCAAAAACGCACAGGATGACCGAAACGTATCTCGCACTAATCCCGGTAGCACCCTGGGACTCTTCCTGCGCCCGTCGGTACGCTCCGCTTGCGGCACGGCAAAGGCAGATGGGGTCCTCTCTCAGCCAGCTCGACACCATGATCGCCGCCCACGCCCTCGCCCTGGACCTCACCCTCATCACCCACGACCGCGCTTTCACCCGCATCCCCGGCCTCGCCGTCGAGGACTGGACGGAAGGACCCGACCCCGCATGATCGCCGTCATCGACTACCGCGCCGGCAACCTCACCAGCGTCGTGAAAGCCCTGCGCTTCCTCGGCGCCGGCCACATCCTCGTCACCCAATCCCCCACCGATGTCCGCCGGGCCAAAAAAATCATCCTCCCCGGTGTCGGCCACTTCCGCTCCACCCAGCTCCTCCACGACCTCGGCCTCACCGCCGCCATCCGCGCCGCCGTCGCTCCGGAAATGGGACAGGCGACCCCGTTCCTCGGCATCTGCGTAGGCCTCCAATGGCTCTACGAAGGCTCTACCGAAGCCCCCGAAACCCCCGGCCTCGCCCACTTCCCCGGCCACTGCGATCACTTCCCCACCACGCACGAAACCCCCGACGGTTACCAGCCCCTGAAGTCCCCGCACGTCGGCTGGAACTCCCTCGATGCCATCCGCCCCGATTCCCAACTCCTCGCCGGCATTCCCCCCGGCAGCTTCGTGTACTACACCCACAGCTGGCGCGCCCCGGTCTCGCCCGACACCGCCGCCACCACCCTCTACGGCAGCCCCTTCACCGGCGCCGTCGAGCGCGGAAACGTCATGGGCGTCCAGTTCCACCCGGAAAAATCCGCCGACACCGGCCTCCAGGTCCTGCACAACTTTCTGCACCTCTAGCATCTCAACCCTTGCGGGGATCCAACACCATGAGCACAGCCACCGACCTCAACGACAGCGAACAAACGATCGACAGCGAACAAATGGACCTGGCCGTCGCCGACCTCACCACCGGCACCCCCATCGCCGAAGCCCACATCTCCGCCCTCGCCGTCCCCACCGTCCCCCTCGACCAGATCAACAACTGGACCGGCCAAAACGAACTCCCCTTCGACCCGATCGCCGAACGCGTCCTCGAAATGGAGGCCCACGATGAGGCCGGGGTCGAGCAAAAGGGCCAGCTCTCCGTCACCTTCGCCCGTCCGCTCGAGATCGCCGGCAAAGGCTGGGCCTGCCTCTACCGCCTCAGCGCCATGGGCCGCGTCCACGTGTCGCCCGCCCAGGGCCACGACGCAATAGACGCCCTGCAGCAGGCTTTCACCATGGTCGGCAAGCAGCTGGTCGGCATGAACCGCGTCCACCGCATCACCTTCCACGGCTCCGACGACCTCGGTTTCGCCCCCGCCGGCGCCCCCACCGCCACAGCCGCCGGCTGCCCCGTCATGAACGGCAGCATGAGACTGTAAACCTTAGAGCATACCGGGTGCCCTTGCTTTTCTTTCTGTCATTCCCGAAGGGAATCTGCTGTTCGGCTACCAGCACAGCTCAGGCTCCTCTAATGCTGCGTACCACCGATGCCGGGTACAACCCATGTAGCGTATAAATTGTCATCTCGACCGCAGCAAACGGTCTCCTCGTTTGCGCAGTGGAGAGACCCCTGTATTTCGTCCGCGCTGCCGAAACGTTCGCGCAGCACCAGGCCGTCGGTCGAGAGAACGCCTCGACCCCCGAACAAAACAGCTCCCCGGGCGCTCTGAACAAAGTGGAATCACGCAAATGCTAACCAAACGCATCATCGCCTGCCTCGACGTCCGCGCCGGACGCGTCGTCAAAGGCATCCAGTTCCTCGACATCGTCGACGCCGGCGACCCCGCCGAGCTCGCCCACCGCCACGCCGCCGCCGGTGCCGACGAGATCGTCCTGCTCGACATCACCGCCACCCACGAGGGCCGAGGCACCCTGCTCGACACCGTAAAACGCACCGCCGACACCCTCTTCGTCCCCTTCACCGTCGGCGGCGGCATCCGCTCCGCCGAAGACGCCGCCGCCGTTTTCGACGCCGGTGCCGACAAGGTATCCATCAACTCCTCCGCCCTCGCCCGCCCCGAACTCATCGGCGAAATCGGCGCCAGCTTCGGCGCCCAGGCCGTGGTCGTCGCCATCGACGCCCGTCGCGCCACAAACCCCACAGACCCCAAAGCTGCAATAGCCGAAGCCGAAGTCTACGTCTCCGGCGGCCGCAAACCCACCGGCCGCCGCCTCCTCGATTGGGCCCGCGAAGCCGAACGGCGCGGCGCCGGCGAAATCCTGCTCACCTCCATGGACACCGACGGCACCCGCGCCGGCTTCGATTGCGAACTCACCGCTCACGTCGCCGCCGCCGTCGGAATCCCCGTCATCGCGTCCGGCGGCGCAGGCTCGGCCCAGCACTTCGCCCAGGTTTTCAGCCACGCCCCGGGCGGCGGCAAAGCCGACGCCGCCCTCGCCGCCGGCATCTTCCACTTCGGCGTCACCGACTCCCGCTCCCTCAAAGCCGAGATAGCCCGCAGCGGCATCGCCATGCGCCTCCCCTGTTGAGGGTTGCTGTCTCCGATGTGTCGTTCCCGCGACTCCTAGTGAGGATGGGTGGCGGCGCCTGCGGAGCTGGGCTGTTCGCCATGCTTCGCCTGCAGGTAACTGCGAAACGCTCGCATCGGTTGAACGTATGGATAAAGATTGGGCCACACACTCAGCAGCGTATCGCCTGAAATCATGCTCAAGGCGATGGTAAGGATCATCGCATTGCGGGTAGCCGGACCCAACGTCAACTTCTTCCCCGGCAGGGCGCGCGACACGAGCAGCAGGGCGACAAACGCGCTCAAACACGCATAGGAATCCCACCGTGCCGCGTCCCAACCGACGCTATGCATCAGCAATGGGCTGATCGAAACCGCCAGCACCGCGGGAAACCCATACCTTCGCAAATTCTCCTGCGGCGCCATCTGCAGCAACCGGCGCGCAATCGCGATCAGGACCACGGCTGTCGGCAAAAAGATCACAAGGGCGGCCCATTGCACAATCAGGTACAAGGGGCTGTTCAGATGGTGCACCATGATCACCAGGTTGTCCCTGGTCGATCGGCTCAGCACCTCGAAGAAGTCCACCCGCAGTGGAAAATCGGCTTGCCTTCCAATCTCCACCCGAAACGCTTCCGCACCCGCCGCCGTCATCGACGGCCGAAGCGCAACGGCCACCGTGAGCCCCACCGCCCACAGGATCAGACCCGCACTCAGCAGGGCGATCCTGCGCCGGTCCGCCCTTTCCCCCATCGCATCGACCATCAAGCTGAAAAGCAGCCAGGGAAAGAACAGGACCAGAAACCCTTCATGCAGCAGCAGCGCCACCGTCACCACGGGCAGCGACGCAACCAAGCGCACACCCGGCCTCCGTATCAGCAAAAGTGCGATCGTCAGCGCAATCAAAGGAATGTCGAACGCGCCGTTCATGTTGGCCATGTACGTCATGCTGAAGCTGGCAAAGAAAACGGCAAGCACCTCGCCCTCGCCGACCCGGTCTCGCAGCCGACTTCCCCGTGCAAGCTGGATCAGCAACAGCACCGCAATCCCGAGAACGATGAACGAAAAAAGGGTGAACGTCGTGTAATGCTGCAGGTGCAGATGTTTTGTGACGACCGCACCGAAAAGGCCGCGCTTGATGAACCCATGGCGATAGTCGATCTGCGCCTGGGTATATTGCCAGGAATCGGGAAATCGAATCCCCTTCAGAAACGAAAGGACGCCAAGAACCCAGGCGGCGAAAAGCCAGAACCGGCGATCCTCTCCAAACAGAATGAGCCACCGGGAGCGCTTCCCGGAGGCGGGAGGGCCCTGGGGCTGCCGATGCATCGTCGTCGATTCCATGTCTCCATCATCCTGCATGTTGCGACATTTCCAGCCGTGGAGAATCGCTGGTACATACGTGGGGAGGCGTCATCTCGACCGAAGGCGAAGCCGAAGCGGAGAGACCCCTGTATTTCCGCCCAATGGGCCACCGGCCAGCGCATCTCAGCTCAGCTCAGCTCAGCTCAGCTCAGCTCAGTTCAGTTCAGCTCAGCTCAGTTCAGTTCAGCTCAGCTCAGAAGTCCTTCGCGAAAGCGCCCGTCCAGGGTTGCCGACCACCGTTTGCCCGGCCGCGACA
>CAXTBI010000033.1:0-29270 GCA_964242195.1 uncultured Acidobacteriaceae bacterium | reverse complement strand
CCTTCGCGAAAGCGCCCGTCCAGGGTTGCCGACCACCGTTTGCCCGGCCGCGACATCCCTGGTCACCACAGTCCCCGCACCGATCACCGCATCGTCCCCAATCGTGATGCCCGGCAGCACAATCGCCCCTCCGCCGATCCACACGTTCTTGCCGATCGTGACCGGCTTGCCGCATTCCAGGCCAAGCAGACGCGTTTGCCGGTCGCGCGGATGGTCGGCGGCGTAGATCTGCACCGCGGGTCCAATCTGCGTTCCCTCGCCAATGCGAATGGGCATCACGTCCAGCAGAACGCAATTGAAATTCAGAAACACGTTCCGCTCGAGATAGATGTTGTACCCGTAATCGCACCGAAACGCCGGCCTCACAATGACGCCTTCACCGCAGCTGCCCAGAAGGGTGTGCAAAAGGCCGGTGCGCTCCTCAGGCTTTGCGTTGTTGTACCGAAGCATCAACTCCTGTGCCTGCAAACTATCCGCGCTCAGTTCCGGGTCCGTGGCGGTGTACAGCTCGCCACCGAGCATCTTCTGCTTTTCACTTTTCGAGAATTGCGGTCCATTCGGCATGTCGGGCATCTTGAGGTAGATGCTTGCCGCGCATGCGCCAGGGATCGAAGCCACGAAATTCTAGAAGTGCTTTGCAGCCACATCTAGCATCGAAAATTCAGGATTGAAATCTAAGATCGAAATCCGGGGCAGCGGCCAATTCCGCCTCAAGTCCGAAGGCCACTCGGGGAATGTCGCTCCAAATCCCGGCTGTCGTGCAGCAGGCGAGCAAATTGTAAGAGATCGCCAACATAACGATATAGAACGAAGTGACGCGGCGTTTCACTCGCTTACCGGCAACGCGGTCGCGGCTGAACATCTGGTGATAGACATACGCATCAGGCGCAAGATCTGATCGGCTCTTTGTTCCGGGGCGTAAGGGTTCCTCAAGCAAATCCCGTAGGGTCTGGCTGATGAGCGTTGCATATCGTCGGCTGCCTCTACCCCGAATTGTTTGTGGCTCCAGGTCACGGTGCTCTGAATGTCTCGGCGGAAGGCAGGCAGATAAGTCGCTGGAGGTACACACCATGCTCATGGGTACGCATGGTGTGTACCTCGTCCATAGCGCTGTTCACAAAGGCGTCGATGTCCTCTCGCGAGGAAAGCGAAATGCCCTCGCCACGATCCAACGCAGCAAAGGCTTCATGCGTCGTGCTCCGCAGCCAGTCGATCTTGGCCCGGTCTTCGGCATCTCTCTGCTCCAACAGGCGCAGACCCTCGCGGACCACCTCACTGGCATTGCTGAAGCGCCCAGAATGGACACCATTCTCTACGAAGGTGTCGAAGTGGTTCGTCAGATTGACATTGCGTGTTGGCATGTTCCCGACCCTTGAACACCAGAGTATGCGGACTAGCAATCTTTGCCAACTCTTTTACCTCTTCTGTCAGAGGCATCTCTGATGAAGCGAGCTCCTCGCGAAAGTCCTGCTACTTGGTTGCCATTCCAAAGCAGTCTGCGATTACTTTCGGGTGCCGAACCGTTGTAAGGACTTGATCGGATTTCTGCAGGTCGCGTGTACCGGCCATTTCGGACGATGGGTGCCCCACACCTTAGGCCACTTTCAAGCCTCGCTCTTCCACCTAAGCCTCCATCGCCCCCGTATACACCGCCATCCCCGCCACCGCATCGACGCCCATGGCGTCCAGCTCATCCACCTCCCGCCGCTCCCTGATCCCCCCGGCCACAATCAGCTGCTTGGCCGTGGTCGACCGCAAGATCGCCGCCACCTCCATCGGAAAGCCCTCCATCGTGCCCTCTGTATCCACATGGGTGTACAGAAACGCTGCGGTGTAGTCCTCCAGCCAGGTCACGGCCTCCTCCGGCGTCAGGTCCACCTGCTCCTTCCATCCGCGCACCGCCACTTTGCCGTCCTTGGTGTCCACCGAAAAGCAAAGCGCTTCCTCCCCCAGCGTCCGCTTCAGCTCCTCCGCAAACTCCAGCCGAATCAACTTGTGCCGCCGCGCCCCGGACGCGCCACCGAACCCGGGTGCCCCATTCTTCGACACAGTCGAAGGGTGGGGTTTTACCTCCGTGTAGCCATCCTCCGCCCCAAACAGTGAAGACCCATAAATCACTCGTTTTGCTCCTGCCTCCAGCAATCGCCGCCCATCCTCGGCCGTCCGCAAACCGCCACCCACCTGGCAGGGCAGCCGCTTCGCAATGCTCTCAATCAGCGCCCGGTTCTCCCCTTGCCGCATGGCGGCGTCCAGATCGATCAGTTGCACCAGCGGGTATCCGGAAAACCGCTCAATCCAATACTCGAAATCGTCAAACGAAAGCTTGGGGGTCGCACCCTGCACAAGCTGGACAATCTTTCCGCCCAGGAGGTCGATCGAAGGAATCAACATCCCCCCATTCTCGCAGCCCTCCCCCGTGGATCGCACATCCACACACACATCTGCACATCTTCAAGGCGAATCCCGTACCCTGAGCACAGTGCTCCGCCCACCCGGCGCGGCAGGCAAACCGCCGTCCGCGGCACCCGGCGGTTCCATTTGTCCAAAGCTGTTGAGTACATGGGGTGCCCGCCCATCCTGAGCCTAGCGAAGACTATCTGGGTTCCGCTCGCGGCGGCTACACGCCAGGCAATCCGCGAACAGGTACCTAAACCGTGCATCAACAAGACTTTGGACCAAAGTACAGGGGGGCGCTCAGGCCACAGTCACACCCGATCGACTCGTTGAACTCAACTGCTTCTCCGCTCGCTTCCGCGCCCGGCGCTGCAACGCCAAGGCAACCGCCGTGCACAGCAGGATGGCCGTAATCAGCGCCTGCGACACCACGCAGTAGATACACCACTTTTCCAGGATGTACTCTTCCATGTAGGACAGAAACGCCGCAAAGGCAAAACCGATCTCCGCGCACTGCAGCGTCGCCCAAAGCTGATCCGCCAACGCCAGGGCCGCAATCAGACCATAGCCAACCAGCCCCAGGATGGCCACCGGCAGATGGATGCCCCCCTTGGCCGGCGCATCCCCAAACCCCGCCGCCGCATCCGGTGGGAAGTCCGCAAACCGTGAGTGGTTGACCGCGCCACAATCCCAATGGGCCGATACGGCGCAGGGCGGGGCCGACGCCGGATCCTGGTAGTGAATCCGCAGCGCGAGTCCCGAATCGACCAGGCCGGCAAGCGCGAGAAGAACAATCAAATAGCGCATAGCCTCCCCAGTGTATGACAACGGGACACCCGCCCCCGAAGCCTCACCCATCGGTGTTTCCGTCATCACCGAAGTGACCTGGGAGCTTTGCACGACGTCAGAGACAATGGGAGGGCGAGCAGGCCCCCTGGTACGTAGGAGCAACAAAGCATGAGTTTGGATTCCGTAGAAGACATCATCGCAACCCCGCAAGAGGACACCGCCGCCGCGGCGCCAGCCAACGATCCGCTTCACCTGTGGAACGGCTTGCGTACACCCGGTGATGCCGAGCGCTGGGTCCAGCACCACCTCGAAGCCGCGCGCGAGGCGATTCGCACCCTGGGTGCCGTCGACGGCCCCCGCACGCTCGAAAACACGCTGGAACCCTATGACCGTGCCGTCTGGCACCTGCGCATGGCCGGCAGCCAGGCCCATGTGATGTTCATGGTCTTCCCCGGCGCCGCGGTGCGCGATGCCGTGCAGACCCTTTCGCAGCAGGTAAGCGCCGAAGCCGTCGCCCTCAGCCTCAACAAGGACGTCTACCACGCCCTTGAAGCCCTGAACGCCCCAGCTGGATCCGAATCCAAATCCAAATCCGATGCCGAGCGCACCCGCTACTACCTCGAACGCACCCTCCTCGGCTATCGCCTAGCCGGTGTCGACCGCGACGAAGCGACGCGAGACAAGGTCCGCTCCCTCTCCGAACGCATGACGATTCTCGGCATGCAGTTCAGCCGCAAAGTGCAGGACGATGTGCGCCGTATCACCGTGGAGGACCCCAACGACCTGCGCGGCCTCCCCGCCGATTACCTCCATCGGCACGGCGTCCAGGAGGCGGAAGACGGCAGCGGCCTGGTTGCCAGCGCACCGGTAGAGATCACCACCGATCCACCCGATATGTCGCCGGTCATGAATTACGCCTCCAGCCCGGCCCTACGACGGGAGCTCTACCTGCAGTACAACGACCGCGGCTACCCCGAGAACGGCAAAGTCCTCCTGGATCTGTTGGCGGCGCGGGAGGAAATGTCCGAGGTGCTCGGCTTCCGCAGCTGGGCAGACCTGGCCACGGTGGACCAGATGATGGGTTCCGCCGAAAACATGCGCCGCTTTCTCGGCGAGGTGGAAGGGGCTGCCCGCGGCACCGCCACGCGAGAATGGACGGAACTGGAGGCGTTCGTCCGTGAACGCGCCCCCAGCGCCCTTCCGCTGACCCTCAGCGACGCCCGCTTCTGGGAAGAACAGTTCCGCCGCGCCCGCTACGACTTCGATTCACAAAGCGTTCGACCCTACTTCCCCTATGCCGCGGTCGAAGCCGGCATCCTGGCAACGGCCGGCAAACTCTTCGGCGTTCGCTTCCAATCCAACGCGGACGCACCGGTTTGGGACCCCGCGGTCTCCGCCTTCGACGTCTTCGATACGTCTGGCGCTATCTCGGAAGGGGAGCCAATCGGGCGCATCTACCTCGACATGCATCCGCGCGACGGCAAGAGCAAGTGGTTCTCGGAGTGCTCCCTGGTGGGCGGCGTGCTTGGCCGACAAATTCCTGAAGCTTCCCTTGTCTGCAACTTTCCGCAGCCCACCGCAACCGACCCCGGCCTGATGCAGTACGCCGACGTGGTCACCTACTTTCACGAGTTCGGTCACCTTATGCACGAGGTGCTCGGGGGCCGGCAGCGCTGGGCAGGCCAGAGCGGCATCGCTACGGAAGGCGATTTCGTCGAAGTTCCTTCGCAAATGCTGGAGGAGTTCTTCGCCGACGGGGACCTCCTGCGAACCTTCGCCAGGCACGTCGAAACCGGCGAGCCCATCCCCTACGAAACCGTCAGTCGCATGACAAAGGCAAGCGCACAGGGTCGCGCCCTGTCCACCATGACACAGGTCATGTACGCCACATACTCGATGGAAACGCACGACCGCCGCGCTGCGGAGCTTGACCTCGATGCCCTGCTGCAGGAAGGCTACCGCCGCTTTTCCCGCTACGAGTTCGTCGAGGGAAACCGCATGTACGCCGCGTTCACGCACCTTGTCGGCTACACCTCGAACTACTACACCTACCTCTACGACAAGGTGTTGGCGCTCGAGTTCTTCCGCCAGTTCGCGGCGGAAGGCCGCGCCGGTCTCCTCAACGGGGCTACCGGACAGCGCTTCCGGCGCGAGGTGCTGGAACCGGGTGGGTCGAAGCCCGCGCGGGATCTGGTGAAGGCCTTTCTGGGTGCGGAAAACGCCAGCATGGAGGCTCTCGAACAATGGATCGGCGAGGAGTATGCGCAGCCATACCTTACATAGCCGTTGTGACGGCGCCCTCCCCGTTCCGCCGCATTTAAGCTGTTTGCGTATAAGTGTCCGCCGGAGTAAGCCGCTTCAGCGAAGGGCAGCCATCACGACTTCCCGCATGCGCTCTAGCGGTGCCGGCCTTCCCGTCCACAGTTCAAACTGGCGTGCCCCTTGGTGAATGAACATCTCGGCCCCAGGGATGATCTCCCTCCCCTGCCGCCGCGCTGCCTGCACAAGCGGCGTTTCGAGTGGGTTATACACCAGATCGAACACCAGGGCGGCGGGCAAACAGTCCACCTGCAGAGGCAAGGGGCTGGCGTTGCCGCGCATGCCCGCCGGGGTAGCCTGGATCAGGGCATCGAACTCCGGCTCCATGCCGATTTCCGCCGCGTTCAAAGCTCGCCCGCCCGCCTCGTTCGCGAGCGCCACGGCAGAGGCGTGCGTCCGGTTGACGATGGCTACGTTTGCCCCCGCTTCGGCGCAGGCAAACACCGCCGCGCGGGCCGCCCCCCCCGCGCCGAGTACAAGAACGCGGGCTCCTCGCAAGTTGAGCCTCGACTGCAGAGGGACGGAGATCCCGGCCGCATCCGTGTTGAAGCCCCAGAACGTGCCGTCGACCTCGCGGCGCACGGTGTTGGCGGCTCCGATGCGGGCGGCGAGCGGATCGACGCCGTCGAGCATCGGCAGGATGCTCTGTTTGAACGGCATCGTCACGCTGAAGCCGGCCAGCGGCAAACCATGGGCAAACCCCAGGATGTCCGCCGCGTCTGCCGCGAGGAGAGGAAGGTAAACCGCATCGGCACCGGCCTCTCGAAAAGCGGTGTTCAACAGTAAAGGCGAGAGGGAGGAATGCACCGGGTTGCCCGCGACGCCGTAGACCGCGGTCGCACGGTTCAGGCCAGCCACCCGGTATAGATCCCGCAGCACCGGCGCGGCAATCTGCCCCGGAGCCGTCGCCTCGGCGAGCGTGGCCGGTGCAAAAGTAAAAGTCCCGCCGGAACGCAGGCCAAGAATGCGAGAAGGGGCACCGGCATCGCCCATCGCCATACCCACCAGCCGCAAGGGGGACGCAGCACCCGCTTCCAGCTTGCGAAGCAGCGGCAAATTGTCAGAAAGCGCCCGGGCCGACGGAACCAGTTTGACCAGGTCAGGCGCAAACGTCCGCATACGCTCCAGCACGGCGTCAAGATCGCCGGTGCGCTCAAAGTCATGCCAACTCAGAACCACGGCAGCGCCCGTCGCCTGCAGCGGCAACAAGGCACCGGCACCCAGCGCCTCCGCGCTTTCGAGAGCGAAGTCCACCAGGCGGCAACCCGCTTTTGCGGCGGCCAGAAGAACATCCCGCTCGGCTTCGACGCTGCCCTCGAAGCCACCGCCGCTCACCGTGCGACGGCAGGTAGCAAGCAAAACAGCCTCCGGGTGCGTCCCAAGATGAGCCCGAAGCGCCTCAAACACCGCAGACGGGTGCGGCAACGCATCCAGGCGTAATTCCTGAAACGGAAACTCCGGCAAAAGCGCGGCAGATTGTGCAATCAGCGCTCCGGGCGACGGTTGCGCTACGGGAACGCAAATCGCGGGAAGCTCACCGAAAACAGGGTTGGCCGGGCGTTCAGGAGCAAGCATCGTCGTGCCGACTCTACCTGCGCAAACTTCCCAGCGCAAATGTTTCTAGTCCGAACGCCCCATCGGCACCAGACGAACTTACACGAAAGGCACAGTTGAATACCGCATTACCGTGCAACCATTGCCGTTTGGATGCGTCAAAACTAACAACTGAGAGGCACTTCTTACTGTCCCACCTTGTTGTAACTCTTCTTTTTGTCCTTATCGGACGACCTCCCCTCCTCCTTAATTCCCCACCTATAAGTCTCTCAAGGCCCGCTGGAAAGCGGGCCATTCCTCTTTCGCATCACCTCCGAAAAAAGAGCGCTGAGCAGATGGCTGGTCGTAGCATGGATCCATGCGCTCCACTCCGCTCCTGCCAAAGCATGCACCCGGTCTCGAAACCGTCGGGCCAGGATGGATCACGGTACCCGCGTGGGCCGATTTACGCTGGCTGCGAGCCGCCTTCAGCCTGCGGCTACCCGGGGCGAGCCTGGCGTACGGTCCTGGGGAGCAAAACCTGGGCTGGACCCGTGAGGACGATCCGGCCGCCGTGGAACGCAATCGCCGCAACTTTCTCGATGGGCTCAGTCCCGGAGTTGCCTGTTCTCTCGTCACCCTCAAGCAAATCCATAGCGGCATCGTGCACGACCTGACCCCCTACGGAGAGCCGAGCGCAGGTTGGAGTAGGACGCCGGTCGTTGCCGGACAGAAAACTTCGACACGCGACGTACCGGAAACCCTGGCCGGCGATGGTATGCTCAGCGCCCAACCCGGTCAGCTCCTGGGCATTCTGACCGCCGATTGTGTCCCTGTGTTGATCGCGGATCGACGGACGCGAGTCGTCGGGGCCTTTCATGCCGGCTGGCGAGGGACACTGGCGCGCATCGTCGAAACGGGGGTGAGCATGCTCTGCGCGCGACACGGGTCACAACGGGAAGATCTGCTGGCAGCCATCGGACCCTCGATCGGCCCGTGCTGCTTTGAGGTGGGACAGGAGGTACAACACTCCTTTGCAGCGGAATTCAGCTACGCCGCTGATCTTGTTTCCCTTCCTCAGACGTCAGAGCCTGAGCGAAAGCCGCACCTCGACTTGCAGGAAGCAAATCGACGACAGCTGCGCCAATCCGGACTTCTCCCCGAGCACATTTACACCGTCGCCGATTGCACCTGTTGCGGCCGCGACGCCGTGGGCCGGCGAAAGTATTTCAGTTACCGGGGTGAAGGTGGCGTAACGGGCAGGATGCTCAGCGCGATCGGGACCGTGGAGGCATAAACTGCTCCACCCCCGCCGAAGACCGATGGCAGCAGGTTGGTTCTCGGACCAACGTCTTGGATTTCTCCTCGCCGCGCACTGGATGACGGCGGATGTTCCACCTATACACAACAGCTTTAACGGCCAGGCGGGGCGGGAACCATGACGGCGTCCGGATTGACCTTGGGGATGCCAAAGCGACCGCCCAGGTGGACCAGGTCCAATGGGCGCAACATACCCGAAAGCTCGATCACGTCCATTTGCCGGGGCCCTCGCACAAGCACGGCGATGTTGTCGATGTCCGCACCGTGAAAGTGTAACCAGAGGTCGGTCAGGGGCTTTTGCGGTGAGGCTTCTTCGCGTCGGCTGACGTTGGCCTGGACCAGGTGCTTCCAACCGGCAGAGCCATACGCCGTACGCAGAGCGAAGAGCGCCTCCGGCACATAGAACGCGGGTGCCTGAAAATGGTAGTTCGTCACGGTCACAGAATTGATCGCAATCGGCTGATTGCCCAGCACCGCATTCAACATGTCACGGTCCAGCGTGAAGGAGCTGCGCGTGGCCGGCTGCGAGGTCAGATCTGAAAAAGCTTCGGCAGCACCGGGCGGCTGCGGAGCGCCTGCCGGTGGCGCCAAGGTTCCGGCAGGCGGGATCGAAACAGGGGCGGATGGAACGTCGCTCGACGGCGGAGGCAAACGGTCCACGGGAGCTTGTGCGCACAACGCTCCTGAGCACCAAATCCCAGAAAGGACCGCGACGGAACCGAGGGAGGCGAGCTTCTTGAGAAAAGCCATGAAGGGTTAGACACAGGGGAGGCAGCCGGAGTTTCGCCGCGGAGGAAAACAGCTTTTCTGCCTTTCGACTCATCTGGGCCCGTTGCGGCCCATCGCGGCTGGCCCAGGGGCGTTATCGCGGGGCGCGGGGAGCGAAATATCCTTTGCGGGCATGCACCTGGAAGCGCTGATCGAGCGAAACGAGGTAAATGGTACGAAAGGCGCCATCCTGCTTGAAGTCCGCGGGCACATATTCCAGGGCGTACTGTGAGCGCAGTTCCTGTTCGATGTTGGCGAACCCGGTCGCCATGTCTTCCATGCGCGTCGGGAAGAAGGCTCGGCCCCCGGTGGCATCGGCAATGCGCTGCAAGACGTCGTCGCCCTTGTCCTTGCTCGGGCCGACGTTGGTGGAAAGCGTGTAGACGATGGTTTCGGCACGCTGGCACATCTTGATGGCGTCAGACTCCTGCGAACGGCTGTAATCGTCGTCACCGTCGGAAACCAGGATGAGCGCACGGCGCACAGGCACCGTATCCTTCAGGGTCAGCATCTGGTCGCGGCAGGTCTTGTACAGCGCATCAAACAGCGATGTGCCACCACCGGGGCGCAGCTTGTGGATGCCGGTGTCGAGCAGGTCGATGTGGTTGGTGTAATCCTGGGCGACGTCGGTTTGCACGTCGAATCCCTCGACAAAAGCGCGGTCGGCCGGGCGCAGTACCTGTAGAAAAAAATCGATAGCGGCCTGTTGCTCGAAGTCGAAACGCGAGCGGATCGAGTTCGACGTGTCCAGCATGATGCCGACGCGCAGCGGCAGATTGCTCTGCTGCTGGAAGCGGACGACGCGCGCCGGCGGGCGTCCGTCGTCGAGCAGGCCGAAATCCTGTTGCGGCAAGTTGGTGATGAAATGGCCTTTACCATCGGTGACCGTAAACACCAAATTCACTTCGCGCGAAAAAACCTGGATGGTCGGCGTGGACGTCGGCGGGGGAGCCGACTCGTCGCGAGGCTGCAATCCAGATCCCTGCGTTGCAGGCGCTCCGGCGGGCGATCCAGTCTGTGAAGCTGCGGGGGAAGGAGCCGTGGTCTGCGGAGGTGCCGCGACCGGTACCGGCTGTGGGGAAGCCGCCCCCTGCGCGAAAGCCGCAACGGAGGCAAAGAGAAACGCGGAAAGCAGCAGCGTGGGTGCGGCTGAAAGAAGTCGAATTCGTGCGAGGGCCGCGTCCATGTCGATCCATTTTACCGAATAGAAGGCAAACCCTGCCCTGACAGGCGAGTTTGTGATCCGTGCACAGGGGGCCTTTCCCTTTGTCGTTTCCGAAGGGAGCCTTCGTCTTACCCGCGAGGCAGCAGATCCCTCCGCTGCATTTCGGTCGGGATGACGCTGGATAGCCACCGAAACCGCTGTTCTAGCCGTTGCTTCCGGCGGCGGAGGGCTCCTGTCCGCGAACCACGGCGAGCAGATCCCTCAACATCGGTGGAAGTGGTGCCCGCAGATGCAGAGGAGCCCCCGTTCGCGGATGCGTAAGGCGCAACTCCGCGGCGTGCAGAAAATTTCGCTCCAGCGTGGAACCCACGTCCCGGTCGTCCTGCGCCTTGGCCGTGATCCCTGGCCGTTTCAGACGGCCCGGTGCACCATAAAGCGTATCCCCCACGACAGGGTAGCCGAGGGCCGCGAGATGCACCCGAATCTGGTGGGTTCGCCCCGTCTCGATCGTGACTTCGACCAGCGTAAAGCTGCCCCATGGACCCGGGTTCGTCTTTCCCCCGATCCGCTCCAGGACGCGCCAGTGGCTGACGGCCGGCCTGGCCCCCTGCTCGAGACTGCGCTTGGCGGTCATCCGGATGCGGCGGGCAGGATCCCGGGCAATCGGAAAATCGACAGTTCCCTCGTCCTCCGGTAACGTGCCATGGACCAGGGCAAGGTAGGTTTTCGTGAGAGAACGGGTGGCGAACAGCTCGGCCAGGCCGCGATGAGCGGCGTCTGTTTTGGCGACCAGGATGAGGCCACTGGTGTCCTTGTCGAGCCGGTGAACGATGCCCGGCCGCGGAACGGCCGCCGGGGAACCTGCCGAAAGGTTCTGGCCAAGGTGAAACAAAAGTGCATTCACCAGCGTTCCGCGGTTATGCTCAGCATCGCCCGCACCGGCGTGCACGGACATACCCGCGGGTTTATCGATGACGGCCAGGTCGTCGTCCTCGTAGACGATCGCGAGCGGGATGTCCTCGGCTTCGGCTTTGAGCGGCGCCGGCACCGGCTCGCCTTCCACCTCAATGCGTTCCCCGCCCTCAAGCTTGTGGCTGGCCTTCTCCTGCCGACCATTTACACGAACCTGGCCGTTTTCAATCAGCAGCTGGACCCGCCCCCGGCTGATTTCTGGCACGGCCCCGGCGAGAAAGGCGTCCAAACGTTTGCCCCGCGCCGTGGTTGGAACCATCAGACTGCGCGTGCCGCCCTCTTCCGTATCCAGAACAAGCAGGGGGAGCGACCCGTGGTTCTGAGCCGGTGCGATGCCGGATGCGACACTGCCCGACGTCGTGGAGAGCTTCTCCACCTCCACCACTTTGGCTTCGGCATGCGCGATTGCCTCGGCTTCACGGACCGCGGTTGCCTCGGCATCGCGCTGCGCCTGTCGGTGAGCACGGTAGACCGGCTTCACGGTCTGTCGGCGTTTGCCCTTGGGAATCATGTTCTTGGACGGCATCAATGCACCTCCATGTGCAGAGGCGAAGACGTGGAAGAAGGGTTGCGGCACGGCAGAGTTACAGGAACGGTTGCAACAGGGGATGTGCCCCAGATCGCAGCACCCGCCAGCATCGTCGCCAGGGCGATCCATTGGCCCGGCTCAAGCCAGGGAACACGGGCCGCCATGGGTGGCGCGGAGAGCATATCCAGAACAAAGCCAAGAGAGCCGCCCGCGATCAGCCCATAAGCGGCTACTTTCCCCGGCGTATACGCTGCCGCGCGTGCGTGCCGGGACGCGATTGCCGGCAGTTCGGTCCATAGCCAAACCGCCAACCCGAGTGACAGGAGGGCACCGTACACGGCGACAGGGTGAACTCTCAACGGAGCTGGTGCGCCGGCGACCCGGACGCCCCAGGGCAAACGCGTCGGCATCCCCGTCTGAGAACGGTCCGCCCAGTGCCCGAATTCCAGGAAAACCGCCAGCAGCGCGGCGGGCGCGGCGAAACTATCCAGCATGAGAAGAAAAGGCAGATGCTTGAGACGAAGGTAGATCAAGGCCATCAGTGCGGACAACGCCACACCGCCTAAGGTAAAGGAAGGCAGGCCAAGGATAAGTGTGGGTTGGCCAAGAAAGATACCTGGATTGCCCAACACAGGAAGGAGGCGCGAGGTGGCAAAGCAGCTGAAAATGACGAAAAGCCCCGCGTTCCAGGCGACCTCGGGATGGAGCCCGACACGAAAGGCGCAGCGTCGGGCCAAGGCCATGGAAGTTACCAGACCGGCGGCAGCGGCAAAACCGAACGGCGCCAGGCGAAGCCCCCCCAGGCGCAGGCTGCGCCACGGCATCACGGCGCTAGCGAGGGTATGCACGAGCATGGGAGTTCGACAAAGAAACGAAGAGAAGAGACCGACCCGCGGGGCCGTAGACGAAGCGCCGGTGAACCCGTCCTAAGACGGCGGGAACCAGCCGTGGCTCTTTAGGCATTCCGGACTGGCGGACACTGCGCACCGAGCCATATATACGAGCGGGATCCCTGTTCAATGAATGTTGGTTCAACCAGCGTGGATCGCGCTACCTGCTTTGCAGGCCGGCCTCTCTCTTCCTCGAATGCTAACGGTCGCCCGACCGATTCGCAAGTGGAGGCAGCCCCCACCTTGTAGGATTGCCTCCTTTGCGCACGTCTGCTAAAGCGTTCATCCCGATTTCTCGAGCGTTCATCCCGATTTCTCGGTCGCGCACGCATCCTCCCCGCTCGTTCGTCGCGCTTCCGGCAAAGGGGCAACGGAAGCATTCAATGCTTGCGCCTCGCGAGCCTTCGCAAGTAGCTTCTTCAACTTTCCCTCGACATCGGCACCTGAACCGAGCATTTCAGCCGTCAATACACCGTCGGAGTCGATGGTGAAGTAGTGCGGGATGGCGTTGATGCCGAACTGATTGCTCAGTTTGTGGTCGGCATCGCGGTATTGGGTCCAGGTCATTCCGTTCTTGGCGATAAACTCCTTCCACTTCGCTTCGTCGGCATCCCAGCTCACACTGAGGATCACCAGCGGCTGCCCCGCGAAATCATGGGCAATCTGCCGCATATGCGGCAATTCCGCGTTACATGGACCACACCAGGTGGCCCAGAAATCGATCAGCACGACGCGTCCACCCATGGCGTCCAGGTTGAAGCGGGAACCATCGAGGGCGGTAACCTCGAAAGGCGGAGCCATCTTATGCAGCGCCAATTCTGGATTCTCTGCGAAGTGTTCGGCACGTAACCTGGCCGGGTCCTTAGGGTTTACGCAACTGACGCACTGCGTGAACTGGGTCCTGGCATCGTCCATCCTGCCCAACTGAGCGAGGATTTTGCCATCCAGGAACAGTGCCGCCGGCATCTTGGGAGCCTTGCCGAGTGCCTCCTGCAAAAGCCCGTGCGCCGCCTCGAGCTTCTCCGCCTTGGGCTTGTCCCCGGCGCCTGCATAAACGGCTTCAGCGTGACGATACTCCGCGAGGGCCCTGCTCGATGGCGTCGAGGCCATCGCCTCCATCAGCGTGGCGGTGTTGCCCGCGTCTTTGAAGCTGCCCGCCTTCAATTCGGCGTTGAACTCGTCTCGCAGACAATCCGCGCATTGCCCGCCGGCCAGCTTATTCGCCTTTCGGTAGCCGTCCGCGGCGAAGGCGAACTGATGATGTGCCTCGAGTTGCCTTGCTTCCTTGAGCGCAGCCTCCACCTTCGGACTCAAGGCTGTGCCCACGGGGACGGAGGCGGGCTGCGAAGCTGAGGTGCTGGCCTGACTGGTTTGCCCCGGCAACGCTTTCGCACAGAGAACGAAACACAGGAGGCTGCTGATCAGGAGGCGTAATCGGATCGTTGCGAAAGCAGGGGGCATCAGAGGTGCTCGTAAACTCCTCCCAGCTTGCTCGATAGCCGCTATAGATGCAAGAGAAACCTGGCGGTGCAAAAGGAAAACTCGGCCGAACAGTTCCATCTTGGGACGAAAGTCGTTTTGGGAAACCCGGTCTACGAATCAGAACTTCTTTTGTGTGTCGCCGCCAGGTGCGCCTCGCCTTACATCGTCCGGCACGGCGATGCACTCGAACTCCGCCGCGAGCTTCGCCAGAGCTTCCGCCACGCCCGGACCCGCGAGCGGCTTCCCATGGCCCGGGGCCACGGTCGCCGGCCGAAGCCCGGCCAATTTACGCACCGACGCTTGCGCCGCGGACCAGTCTGAGGTGAAGTACGCCGGCGGTCCGTGCAACTCCGCCGGTTGGGTGAAATTGGCCGCAAAAAAGCTTTCCGGTTTCGTCGTGCAAAATGCGTCGCCGACCAGAAGCGTGCGGTCGGTCTCACGAAAGAAGCTCACGTGGCCGGGGGTGTGTCCAGGCGTGTGCAACACTGTCCAGCCGGGCATCCCAGTCAAACCCAGGTCGTCGCCCTCCGCCGGCAAAGCCTTCAGCCGATGCCCAAAGTCCACCGGACCGCGCGGCAGCGCCGGGGAAATCAGCGGCATAAGGCCGCCCCCGGCCTTCCAATCGGGTGCTGGGTACTCCTTTTCACCAGTGAGGTACGGAAACTCGAGCGGATGGGCGTAAACGGGAACGTCCCATGCCTCGGCCAACTCCTTCGCGGCGCCGACATGATCGAAATGCCCGTGTGTCAGGACAATCGCATTCGGCGCACATCCAAAAGTCTTTTCCGCCCAGCCTTTGATGGCACCCGTGGAGTGGGGCAACGCCGCATCGATCAGCGTCCATGAGCCATCCGCATGCGTCAGCGCAAAGACGTTGACAAAGGTGATTTTGAGTCCGCTCAACCCCGGCGCAATGGCGCCCATGCCTACCGTTTGATCCCCGCCGATGTCTACCTTGTCCATGGGTTCAACCTCCAGCACATAAGACCTCCAGCACATCAGACCT
Organism: uncultured Acidobacteriaceae bacterium; assembly: GCA_964242195.1. Classification (GTDB taxonomy): domain Bacteria; phylum Acidobacteriota; class Terriglobia; order Terriglobales; family Acidobacteriaceae; genus Granulicella. The sequence goes on along the minus strand of CAXTBI010000033.1, from coordinate 14,103 downwards.
CCAGCACATCAGACGCGTACGGGAAGTTTCCCGGCGGCCGCCGGCTTCCGCCTAGCCGGCCTTGCGTTCCGCCAGGACCTCATCCAGCATGCCGGCCAGCGAGCCGGTGCGGGTCCGAACGGCGCTTTGCGCTTGATTGTGACTTCCGCTCAAGGTATCGAACCGGGCGCGCAACGCAAGAAGCTCATCGGCAATGTTCAGCGCGGCAAGAACGGCCACCCGCAAGGAGTCCACCGTGGCTCCGTGCGCGGACACAGCCCGCATCTTCTTGTCTACCACCGCGGCCAGCCGCTGCATGTGTTCCGGGTCGGTTCCGCGCAGCTGGTACACCTGGTCGTAAATTTCCACGAGAACAGCTCCAGCTTCCCGTGCCTCCAGTTCAGCATGAGAGATCTCTGCCGCACTTTTCCCTGCGTTCGTCTCTGTGTTCACGTTCTTTGCCAAAACTTCTCCTTACCAGTGCTCCAAGCGCTACAAAAGCTCATCCATCTGCTTCAGCATGCGCTCGACTCGATCGCGCAGGCCCTCACGTTCCCGATGCAACCCTTCCATCTCGGTTTGTACGATGCTAGACGCCTCTTCGAGAGCCGCCAATCGCTCGCGAAGCGAGGCGATCTCCGCCTGTGCGGCATCCCGCTCGGCTTCCACCATGACCCGCGCATCGCGTTCCCGCCGAATGGTCTCGACGGCCTGCATCACTTTGCCTTCGAGAGCCTGAAACTCGTCAGCGCTGACTGTGGCCGTCAACGGGACCGTTGCCGCTTCCGCATCCATCCATCCCCCATCGTCTTCCCGATACCCCGATGCAGGAATCCGGTTGCAGTATAGCTATTCCGTTAGCGGAAAACCGTCGGTCCGTCCCAAGGGGAACCTTCCTGAGTTCCTGCGCATCCCCTTAGGCTCGCTGCACACCACCCAAGGCCCCGACCGCTGCCGCGATGCGCTCGGAAGCCGATGTCAGTTCCTCGTCGGTGAGAGTCCGCTCCGAAGACTGGAGCACGGCGCGGAACAGCAACGAGTAGCTTCCAGCCTCGACCGCCTTTCCCTGCGGATCACGGAAAATTTCGACCGGGACAACTCGCTGCAATGCGGGAACTTCAAGCGCGCGAACGGCTGTTTCCACCTCGCTCCACGGCACGCCATCCGGCAAAAGGAACGAAAAATCCCGTTCAACGGCCTGGAAACGCGAGAGCTCGTTTAGAACCGGCTGGCGCAGGGGCGATGCAATCAGGCGAGCGGCGTCCACTTCAGCAAAGACACAAGTCGCGCGCAGTTTGCGAGCCGCGGCGGCCCCTTCGCTGAGTTCGCCTATCCAGGCAACCGGTGTTCCGTCCAGCAGAGCACAGGCCCCGCGACCAGGTTCGATCCAGGCGGGCACGGCGTCGGGTCCGAACCCGGGCGCACCGGCCACATCGAAGCGCACGTCCCCTCCGAAGCGTGCCAGCAACTGCTCGACCGCACCCTTGACGGCGAACAGGGACGCGTCCTCGGCGCGGTGCAGCGGGCTGGCTGCCGCCTTGCCGGTGGCCCCAAGCACAAGACCTGAGCTTTCCTGCACCTCCGCCGCCGAACCGCTGAAAACCGTCCCCAACTCAAACAGGCGCACGGTTTCAAGGCCGCGGCTGAGATTGCGCGCGAGCATGCCCGCCATCCCTGGCAACAGCGATGGTCGAAGGCTGCCGGCCTCTTCGCTCAGAGGATTGCCGAGGGCGACGACACCCGCATCGGGGCGGCGGAACTCGGCAGCTTCGGCCGCCGAGACGAACGTGGAGGAGATGGCCTCCGTATACCCCAGCACACGCAGGGTCGAGCGCATCGCTGCTGCCTCGCGCGCGCCCGGCCGTTCACGGACCACACCCGCCCATGCGGGCAACGTGTTCGCGAACCGGTTATAGCCGTACAGCCGAGCGATTTCCTCGATCAGATCGATCTCACGCTCCAGGTCCAGGCGCCAGCTGGGCAGTGTCACGGCGAATTCGCCGGGTGCGCCGGTGGCGGCCAGCCCGCAGCCCAGGGCCGTCAGATACTGGGCGACCATGGCCTCGTTCAGGCCGCCCGCCCGCTCCCCGGTGGCCGTCGCGAGGTCGTCCCGCGTGGTCCCGAGCAGGCGCCGTACCTCGCCGATACGAAGGGCAATCGGCCGGCGATCGGCGGTCCTGGCGGCGATCTCCTGAACGACGACGTCGACAAGTGGACCGGCGACCGCACCGCCCGCACCTTCCAGAACCAGGCGCGTCACCAGGGAATTGGCGACCGGGGCGGCGTTGAAATCGGCACCGCGCTCGAAGCGGTGCGAAGCGTCGGTATGCAGACCGTAACGGCGGGAACTGGCGCGAATGGCCGCTGGATCAAACCACGCGGCCTCTACCAGGATGTTCTTCGTCGCTTCGGTCACGCGCGAATCCCAGCCCCCCATGATGCCGGCCAGACCGAGAGCCTTCCGCTCGTCGGCAACGACCAGGTCGTCCCCTGCAAGCGTGCGCTCGGTCCCATCGAGCAGCCGAAGGCGCTCGCCCGGCAAAGCCCGGCGAACGAGAATCCCGCCCTCGATGGTGTCCAGATCGAACACATGGGTGGGTTGCCCCATCGCGAGCCACCCAAAGTTGGTGGCGTCGACAGGGCCCGAGATCGATTTCTGACCCAACGCGCTGAAATAAGCGGCGATTGCACCGGTGGCGGCCTTTACAGTCACATCGCGGATCACGCGCGCGGTGAAGCGACCGCACAGATCCGGCGCTTCGATCCGCACCGAAAATGCCTCCCCCGGGAGGTCGGCCTCGATCGGCATTGCGGCGCTCTGGAGGAGCGAAGGAAGCGGCAAATTGTAAATGGCCGCGGCCTCGCGCGCGACGCCGTAATGGTTCATCGCGTCCACACGGTTGGTAGTGATGTCCATTTCGAAACGGGAGCCTCCGCAGGAAGCCGGGAAAATGCCCTCGACGGCAATCCCGCGCAGCGTCAGGGCTTCGGCGAGCTGTGCATCGTCAGCGGGCAACTGCGGCAGAAACGCACGCAGCCATGTTGTCAGAATCTGCAAACGGAAACTCCAATCGGCACGCACGCACCCGAACGGCCTCCCTGCCCCGGCTTTGTGTCGGGAGGCAGGGCCACCGGCAACGGCGCGAACCGTCCGGGGTTTGAGGTGATGCGAGCCCTTTCGGATTGTATGAAAATATGGTCCCGGCTGCAGAACACAGGGGAACACTTTTTCTAAACCCTGCATCCAACCGGAACAGCGACCGATATCACGACCCCAGGGCTCCGCATCGCGGTTTGCCTGGTGAGGAAGCAGCTCGAATGCGATCACGCACGCCGATCAGCAAAAGTACCGTACGGGTTTACACCGTTCCAACCGACGCCCCTGAGGCTGACGGCACCTGCAGCTGGAACAGCACCACGATGGTGCTGGTTCAGCTCCAGGGAGGCGGAAAAACCGGCCTCGGCTACACCTATGCCGACGCGGCCGCGGCCAAGGTAGTCGCTTCCCTTCTGAAGAAAGTGGTCGACGGCGAAGACGTCTTCGCCCATGCCGCCATCCGGCAGCGCATGATGCACGAGGTGCGGAACTCCGGCGAAACCGGCCTGACCAGCATGGCCATTTCGGCCATCGACAATGCACTCTGGGATCTGTGTGCCCGCCTTTTCGATCAGCCTTTGGTCAATGTTTTAGGGCGTGTCCGCGAGGGCATCCCCGTCTATGGCAGCGGCGGCTTCACCACCTACAGCGATGAGCAACTGACCGCCCAGTTGGGCGGATGGGCGGAGAGGGGCTTTGCTCGCGTCAAGATGAAAATCGGCACGCACCCCGGTGACGATGCCCGGCGCGTTGAGGTCGCTCGGGGAGCCATTGGCGAGGCTGTTGAGCTTTTCGTGGACGCCAATGGGGCCTACACGATGACCCAGGCGCTCGAGAAAGCACACACCTTTGCCCATCACTCCGGCGTTCGCTGGTTTGAGGAGCCCGTGAGTTCGGACAACCTGGTCGGCCTGAGCGAGGTTCGCGCGCGGGCGCCCCTCGGCATGGATATCGCTGCCGGCGAGTACGGCTACACGGCCTGGTATTTCGCGCGCATGATCGAAGCCAAGGCGGTGACCGTTCTGCAGGCCGATGCCACGCGCTGCGGCGGCATCAGCGGATTTCTGGAGGCTGCCGCCCTTTGCTGGGCGCACAACCTGCCCTTGTCCGCGCATTGCGGTCCAAGCATGCACCTCCATGTGTGCTGTTCTGTTCCCCGGGCGATCCATATGGAATTCTTTCATGACCACGCGCGCATCGAGCGGATGTTCTTCGACGGCTTTTGCGAGCCTGTGCGCGGAGTCATGAGCCCCGACCTCTCCAGGCCCGGCATGGGCCTGGAATTGAAAGAAAGCGACGCCGCTCCCTTTCTCATCTAGTCCCGTTGCCCGGTCGGCGGAGCCGACATCCCAGAGGTGCCGTAGCGTATGGCAGAAGCCGCTTCCCTTTCCATCGAGAGCGTGGATCAGAGCCTTGAAAAAGCCCTGGGCCCGAAGCTCGGACACGACCTGCAACTTGTCACCAACGCCCTGCGTGAGGGGCGCTTCCAACGCAGTATGGCCCTGCTCACGGCAATCACCAGCATCATCAGCGGCCTGGAAGTGGCCTATGAGCATTACCAGGGCAGTTATAGTCGCCGCGTGATGTACACCCCCGTGATCCTCAGCGTGCTTCTGGGCGCTGCGGGCATCGCCGGATTCTTTAGCCGGCGCGCGGCACGGACGGTACTGCGGCTGGTCTCGGCCGTTACCTTGATCGATGCAACGGTCGGCTTTTGCTTCCATGTGCGCGGGGTACACCGCAAGCCCGGCGGCTGGCGTCTGCCGATGACCAACATCATCATGGGGCCGCCGATCTTTTCGCCGTTGCTGTTCGGCACCAGCGCCTACCTTGGGCTGATTGCCTCCTACCTGCAACGCGAAGACGCTCAAGGACCCGCTTCCACCACCGGGAAGGATGCATGGCTCAGCCGCCTTTTGCCTTCAGGTGAGGGCCGTGCCCTGCTCAGCGCGGAACAGGATATGCGCGAGGGCAAATTCCAGCGGCAGATCGCCATCGCCACCGGCATCAGCGCTCTGCTCAGCGGATTCGAAGCGTACTACTCGCATTACAAGAACAATTTTCAGTACTGGGTGCAGTGGACCCCGATCGCCATTGCACCGGCACTGGCCGGCGTGGCGTTTGCTTCCGTTAAAAGCCGCAAGCTGGCCGGCACCGCCCTTCCCGCGCTTTCGGTGGTGGCCGGGCTCGATGCCGCGGTCGGCTTCTACTACCATGGCCGCGGCATCCTTCGGCGTCCGGGCGGCCGCAAGCACCTGGTCTACAACATCATCTACGGTCCGCCCATTTTTGCTCCGCTGTTGTTCGGCGCGGCCGGCATGCTGGGCGTTCTTGCCAGCCTGCTGCGGAGGAGAAAATAATGGGATTGTTCACGAAAACAAAGCCCGCATCACCGGTCGCTACCGCCCCCGCATCAGCGGTCGCTACCGCCATTGATCCCCTGGTCCGGGACCTGCTGCCGACCGATAGCTTCACCGGCGCACCGCTGCCTCCAACCCAGCAACCTGGGTACTACCCGGGGTACAGCACCATGGGGCAGAAGAAATATTGGGAAACCACAACGCGCGATGTCGTGGAACATCGCGTAAAAGAGACACCCCCGCGCACGTTCTTCACAAAGGCCGAGTTCGACTTCTGGACCGTTGTGTTCGAACATCTGCTTCCGCAGACGGATCGAACTCCCGACCGTCAGATTCCCTTGGTTGCGCCTCTTGACGAGCGCCTGGACAAGAACGAAACCGACGGCTACCGGTACGAAAGCATGCCGCAGGACCGAGTTGTGTACAGAATCGGGATTGAAGCGATCCAGGCGGAAGCACGGGCGCGTTTCAGCAACGATTTTCTTTCGCTTCCCTACCGGCACCAGGACCTTGTGCTTGAAGGCCTGCACGACGGCAAACCGCAAAGCGGATCGGAAATCTGGAAGCGGATGTCGGTCACGCGCTTTTGGGAAATGATCGTGACCGACGCCGTGAAGAATTACTATGCGCACCCGTGGTCCTGGGATGAAATCGGCTTTGGCGGCCCGGCGTATCCACGCGCCTACACGCGGCTGGAACGCGGCGAGCCCGAGCCCTGGGAGGTCGAGGAACAACGCTACGAGTGGGAAGCGCCCTCCGTGAGCGTGTCCGGGAAGGTGAAGTACACCACGGAAGGTGAAAGCGATACCCGGCAGAAAGCCACCGCCGGCACAGAGAGGTCCAAGTGAATACACCGATTGGGGGAGCCTTCAACGGCTCCGAAGCTAGAACGCATCAGCTTGGCGCGCTGCAGACCATTCACATTCCAGCGCGGCGCTTCAAGGATTCCGAGGAAGTCGACTACGTCATCGTGGGTGTAGGTTCCGCGGGGGGCGTGTTGCTGCAACGCCTGGCGCGGGCCGGTTTCAACGTGGTGGGGCTTGAGGCCGGGCCTTTCTGGGATACGGAGAAGGACTGGGTCTCCGATGAAAAAGGATCGCATGAACTGTACTGGACCGATCCGCGCGTAACGGGTGGATCCGATCCCCTTGCCCTGGGGTCCAACAATTGCGGCAAAGGGGTGGGTGGAGGATCCGTGCACTGGGCCTCGTTTTGCCCGCGGCTGCATCCCTCCGACTTTGAAATCTACACACGCGACGGCGTGGGCGTGGATTGGCCCATCAGCTACGACGAGATCCGGCCCTACTACGAGCAGCTGGAGCTGGAAATGCCCGTGGCCGGACCGGCCTATTACCCCTGGGGCTATCCGCACGGCTATCCCTACGGTCCGCACCCGATGGGCGGCGTGGGCAACGCGCTGATCAAAGGCTGCTCGGCACTGAACATCCCGGTTTCGATCGGCGGCCCGGTGGCGATCCTTTCCGGCTCGCGCGGCAACCGTCCGCACTGCATCTATCGCGGCTTCTGCATCCAGGGTTGCAAGGTGGGTGCCAAAGCTTCCACGCTGGTAACCCATGTGCCCGATGCCTTGAACAACGGCGGCGAGATCCGGGATTTCTGCATGGTGAATCGTGTGGAACTGGGCAAGCAGGGCCGCGTCACGGGCGTTCACTATTTCGACCGCGACGGCGTGACACATTTCCAGAAGGCCAAGGCCGTCATCATCTCGGGCTATGCGATCGAGACGCCGCGCCTGCTGCTCAACTCAGCCTGCCCGGGCTTCGAGAATGGCCTGGCCAACTCCAGCGACACCGTCGGCCGGTACCTTATGGCCCAAGCCGGCAATGTCATCCTGGGCCGCTTCGATGAGCCCGTGCGCATGTACAAGGCACCCCCTGCATGCGCCTTGACGGAGCAGTTTTACGAAACGAACCCCAAGAACGATTTCGTCCGCGGATTTGCGGTACAGACCGTGGGCCCGCTTCCCATCGCCTTCGGCAAGGACATGATCGCGTCCAAAAAAGCATGGGGCTGGGGCCTGCGCAAGGAAATGATGGATTACAACCACTGGGCCGGTTTCGGTTTGCTGGGCGAGATCCTGCCCTGGGCGAACAATCGCGTGACATTGTCGGAAGAGAAGGACAAGTACGGCATTCCCGTGGCGCACGTCAACTTCGATCTCTACGAAAACGACAAAAAGCTGATCAATGCGGGCAAAGACAAAACCATGGAAATCATGAGCGCGGCGGGAGCGACCGAGGTCGTACAGGAAGCCCGGTACGCGCATCTTGTCGGTGCGGCACGTATGGGTTCCGATTCGCGCACCTCCGTGGTCGATAAATTCGGCAGAACCCACGACATCGCCAACCTCTTCATCTGCGATGGCAGCATCATGCCGACACAGGGTTCTGCCAACCCAGGACTGACCATCCAATCCCTGGCCGCGCGCACGGCGGACTACCTGATCGCGCAGGGCAGCCGCATCTTCAACAGCAACGATCGCGACCTGACCACGCCACCCATGCTCCGCGAACTGGCACCCCCGGACACATGGGGGCATGGCGTTCCGCGCTTGAAGTAAACCTCAACTTGTCCCCTGCTCAACCTCCTGTGCTCCCCTGAACTGTCTGAGCAGGTCAACTTGCCACCCTGAGCAACGCGAAGGACCCGCTTTCTGCTTACGGCGCTTCGGCACCCGGGCGAAGCGCAGGTCCTTCGCTGCGTTCAGGACGACAGCTGCCAGGCACCGACATGGAAATTCGCAAAGTTCCCGCCACGAGGTACTTTCCGATCGCTTGCCCATCACGCGAACTGCTGTAAAAACCGCAGGTCGCCGCCGTAGAGCAGACCGATATCGGCAATGCCGTACCGCATCATCGCAATGCGGTCCACGCCCATGCCGAAGGCGAAGCCGCTGATCCGCCGGGCGTCATAGAGCGGCTCCCGGCCAAGGGCGATCCGCTGCCGGTCGACCGCCTGGAACACGTTTGGATCCACCATGCCGCAGCCTAGCAGCTCAATCCACCCGGAATGTTTGCATTTCCGACAACCCGCCCCACCGCAGAACGGGCAGCTGATCTGCACGTCGGCCGAGGGCTCGGTGAACGGAAAAAAACTCGGGAAAAAACGCGTCTTCACGGCCGAGCCGAACAGGGCCCTCATCGCGTGATCCAGCGTTCCTTTCAGATCGGAAAAGGTGATGTCGGTATCGACGCAGAGCCCCTCCACCTGGTGGAAAATCGGCGAGTGCGTGGCATCGGCGGCATCGTTGCGATGCACCTTGCCGGGGATCACCACGCGCAGCGGCGGGGCCTGCTCCAGCATGGAACGGATCTGCACTGGCGATGTATGCGTGCGCATCAACAGGCGGTCACCCGCTGGTTTGGATTCCTGATCGGCGATCACCAGCGTGTCCTGCGTGTCGCGCGCGGGGTGATCCGGCGGGAAGTTCAAGGCTTCGAAGTTGTAGAAATCCGACTCGACTTCCGGTCCAAGCGCCACGGTGTACCCCAGTCGCTCAAACACGGCCACAATTTCAGCCATTGTGGAAATCAGCGGATGTTCCGCCCCGAGGGTCTGCGCAGTGCCTGGAAGAGAAAAATCCAGGGCCGCCTGTCGCCCCCTCGGCCGCGTTTCGGGGGCGGCCGCCGCGCTCGCCACCAAGCCTTCCACGGTCTGTTTAAGCGTGTTGAATCGCTGTCCGAGGAGGGGTTTGGCAGCCGGCGGCGCGGCTTTGAGCCAGGCATCCGAGACGGCTCGCAAGCGGCCCTGCTTGCGCCCCAGCCACTCGAGACGAAAGGCCTCGGCCTCGAACCCCGGCGAAGAAACCGCCGTCTCGGCCTCGCGGCGAAGCTGTGCAAAGGCCGCCTCGATGGCCTTTTCGGAAAAGTCTGTCAAGTGCGGAATGTCCAACATTTTCCTTCCAGCCAACCCGGCCCCCAGCGTCGGTCTGTCGCCAGCGCGGGGTTGCGGCGCTTGGCTGTAGCCGTCGACGAGATGCGAAGTGCCCGAACCCTAGAGCGCCGAAACCACGATCAGAGCCATCAGCAAACCGATGAGCAGGCTACGTTTCGATGTGATGGCCCAAACCACGGGATCGTCGTGCATTTCACCACGGCTGGCCAGCATCCACACCTGGCTGAGCCACAGCAGAAGCACGGGCACCACCAGCCAGAGGCGGCCGGCGTGCGTGTAAAGCCGAGCGGTATCCGGGTTGCTGATGTAAAGCGTGGTGACCACCACCGCGGCATACGCGGCGCCTGTGCCCAGGGCCCGCAGCTGCTCCAGATCGCCCACGGTGTAGCCGCGGCCGTTGATTACCGCAGCACCACGCTCTCGCAACGCCTCCAGCTCGCTGAAGCGCTTCACAAAGGCCAGCGAAAGAAAGAAAAACACGCTGAAACCGGCCAGCCACGTGGAGATCGGCACACCTGTGGCGGCGCTGCCGGCCAGGATGCGCACCGTGTACAAACCGCTGAGCACAAAAACGTCCAGCAGTAACAGTCGCTTGAGATAGAAGGAATAGGTGAGCGTGGTTGCAGTGTAGATGGCGAGCCACATGAAGAAGCTGTATGGACGCAGAAGCACGACTTGTCCGCCGGAAGCGGCTGTAAAAAGGTGCGGCAAAAGCAGCGCCAGCACGGCAGACACACACATCATCCCAACCACGGCGGCCACACCGGCGAAGGCCGAAATATCGCCGGCGGCAAAGGGACGGCGGCGCTTGCGCAGATGCCGTCGGTCGGCCTCGATGTCCAGCAAATCATTGATGATGTAGGTAGCCGAAGCGCACAGGCCAAAGCTGAGAAAAGCCACGGTCGCCGCGACAAACGCTGAAAAGTTAAAATCGTGCGCCAACAATAACGGAACGTAGATGAGCGTGTTTTTCGCCCACTGGTGTAACCGAATCGCTCGTAGCCATGCCTTCAGCGCGGGTGCCCGGTCGTCGAAACGGCGAGCGGTAACCACTCCGGCGCGCTTCAGGCCGCTGCTTAGGCGGCCGTGCGGATTGGCCACCATCGGCGACTCACACGCTTGCAGCAGTTCCACATCCGGGTGGGCGTTGCCGATATAGCAGAAAGATTCGCCGAAATGAGAGCGGAAAGCGGCGAGCTTGTTTCCGCCCGCAAGGTTGGTCTCGCCATCGGAGGCCAGAACGCCTTCAAATATCTGCAGGTGCTCGGCGACGCGGTTGGCCAGACGGTGATCGGCCGCGGTGGCCAGATAGATGGCGCGGCCGGCGCTATGCTCCTCGCGCAGCCACTCCAACAACGGCAAATTGTAGGGCAGGTGCTCCACATCGAGCGTCACGGCTGTCGTCACATGCTGTTTGAACGCGGCTTTGCCCTCGGCAATCCACCCCGGCACCTTGATCAGGCTTTGCGGATGCTGACGGGCCAGAGCCAGAACGGAGTCCACAAGCGTGTCCGACTTGACCAGCGTTCCATCCAGGTCCACGCAAAGGGGAACGCCGGACCGAAGCGTACCGGTCGGTGAGGGAGTGAAAGCGGGCGGCAAAGTCGCGTTGGGCGACGGCATAGGCTCCTGAAAAGAGGCGGCCGCTCTGGGGGGCTGCCTACGGCTACTATACCCTCGGTTCTTTCCGGAAGTATGAAGGAATGCTCATGCAAGCGGAAAAGGAGTGGCCCTTTGCCGATTGCAGCCGAAACGTGCCGCACGGGCCAAACGTCTAACATCGCGGTGATACGCCGGATTCGGCGACATGCAATCTGACCCTATGCGTCCTTCTTTTCAGAACCGGCCAACGCTCAGTGCACCTGTCCTGACCCTCGGGTTGGCTTTGGCCAGCCTAACGGCCACTTCACCGGCGCAGATGCATCACGTCGATGCCCCGGAGCACGTCACCCGGGCGCTCGGCGTGTATGAGTGGACCGGCGATCTGGAGAAGCCCACCGCGGCTCGCTTCGTGCCGGTCTCCCTCTTTATCAACGGCTCCCTGCAGGATGCGGGGCTGTATCTGGCCCGGCCGGTCCCGTTTGCGCTCGGGGCAGGCGACGTTTATTCGCTGGAGCACGCGGGCGCGTCCCAAGGGCTGCTGGATCTGGAGTATGCACAGCGTGCCGCCACGGACCGCGCGCTCGGCAAGGACGATCCCGAAGGTGGGTGGTACGGCTATGGCAAGTTCACTCCGCTACCCGCAGCGAAGGTCGCGGCCCTGCCCCCGTCAGCTCACTTGCCCGTGATCCAGACGGACGGGAAAGCGACAGCGACCACGGAAGATGCGGCGAAGACGGGTGGAACCGGTTCAGGCTCGGCCGGGCGCACGGCCGACGACGCCGACCGCCCCACCCTGCGACATCGTGATCCCTCACAGGACGCCACGCGCAGGCGTGAGTACGGCACCCGCGCCAAGCAGGCAAGCGTCACCGCCGTCGGCCCTGGGCCGGGGGACGATCCAGACCGGCCGGTACTCGGACGCGCCCCCGGCGCGGATGCCGCGACGCCGCCCCTGACTGGGTTGCCCGCCGGCATGCACCAGACCGTTGGGGTGTCCGACCCGGTTCACCGCGATACCCACGACTTCGCACGGGCGTGGGACAGCCCGGCCGAGCGATCCGAAACGATGGCCCGGTTGGAAGCCGTGGCGAGGTCCCGCGTGGCGCGCTACCTCCTGGCAAACAGCCTGGTTCCCTCCGCCCTTCCGCTCCCTTCCGAAACGTCCTCGGCAGTTGCGGCCCCGGCCGGAGGGGCGCTGGCCGGAGGGGCCCCGACCGGGCCGGCTGCGGCAAACCCGGCATCCGGGACGGGCACCGACGCGGACGAAGCGGGTGCTCCCCCCAAGCTCCAACGCGGCATGCCCTCACCGTATCGGCCGCCCGGAACAGCCGTCGCGCCAGCCGGAAACACCTCCGCCGCACCGCTTACTCCGTCCCGGGCTGCCGATACCCCGCCCCACAGCGCCGGAAGCCACACCTTGCCGAGCACAGCCGCGCACGGCACCCGCTCCTCTGTGCATCGCCCATCGAAGCGAGGTGCCGGTTCCCCGGCGCTGGTCCTGGAGCAAGGCGCTCTCGCCGGGTATACCCTGAGCTACGGCGGTTTGCCCACGTTCGTCTACACGGCAGCGGCGTCGGTGGCCTCCGCCAGGCAGGCACCCCCCGCCACTTCGTCCGGTAACCCGGCCGTTTCCGGCGTTGCGGCTGCAAGTTCTCCCCGTCCCGCGCCTGCCGCGGTTTTCGTAACGGTGGTGGCCCAGCGGCTGCCCTCCGGCGACTTGCAGATCGCCCTCAGCAGCGTCACCGACAGCCTCCACCTGGACAGGGATCCACGGCTGCGGCTGATCGACGCCGTCGATCCGGACGACTCGCACCGCGCAAGTCTGCTTTTCGAGTTGCGCGGCGCCTCGGCCCGGCAGTTCGCGCTGTATCGGCTGACCGCTGCACAGGCCGAACCGATCTTCACCACCGCCTCCATCGAGTAGGCTGAAACTGTACGCAGTAGCCCGGGCATTTCGAGACGGTGGCGGGAGCAGAACAACCGGGAACCGTCGCTCCCAAGGGCACGGGCATCCAAAGGACATCATGAGCGATTCCAGAGAAACTACCACCGCCGGGGACGGAGTCGAAGTAGCCGCGAACGCCCCCGAGATCGCACTGTTGTTTCCAGGGCAGGGTTCCCAGACCGTGGGTATGGGCCGTGCTTTTTACGATGGGTTCCCTGCCGCTCGCGCGGTGTTCCAGGAGGCCGATGAGGCGCTTGGGTTTCCGCTCTCGGCAATGATCTTTGAGGGGCCCGAAGACGCCCTGGGGATGACCGAGAACACGCAGCCGGCCATCCTGACCACCTCGATCGCCATCTGGCGCGTCCTGGAAGCGGAGCTTGCAAACCGAAAGCTGAAGGTGTGCTTTGCCGCCGGGCATTCGCTTGGCGAATACAGCGCGCATGTGGCTGCGGGCACCTTCAGTTTTGCCGATGCTGTAAAGACGGTGCGAGCGCGCGGGCAGCTGATGCAATGTGCGGTGCCGGCAGGCCAGGGGGCGATGGCTGCCATCCTGGGCCTGGACTACGACACGGTAAACGATCTGTGCGCCCGCGTTTCGGACGAGCTGACCGCACCGCCGCCGGAAGACCCCGCCGACCCCACGTTGCAGAGCGCCGCGGCGCGCGATGCCCTCGCCGATCCTTTCAATCCAGCGTCCACACCGGCCGAGGCCGCCTCTCGCGTTTCGGCCGTGGTTTCACCGGCAAACCTCAATACGCCGGAACAGATCGTCATCTCCGGCGAGACGGAAGCGGTGACCCGGGCCGCCGCACTTTGCAAGGAAAATGGGGCCAAACGGACGGTCATGCTGCCCGTCAGCGCACCGTTTCACTGCGCCCTGATGCAGCCGGCGCAGGAAGGGCTGGCCAATCGGCTGGAGTCGGTTGCCTTTGCCGACCCGCAACTGACCGTAATCTGCAACGTAGACGCCCGCACCGTCAAGCGCGGACCCGACGTTCGCGATAGCCTGGTTCGCCAAGTCACAGGCGCGGTGCGCTGGGTGGAATGCGTGCAACACCTCCGGAGTTGCGGCGCGACGCATTACCTGGAGGTGGGGCCCGGCAAGGTGCTCGCCGGTCTGAACCGCGGCATTGACCGATCGCTCAAAACCTACAGCATCGAAGACCCGCTGAGTCTGGAGAAGGGCCTGGCCGCTTTCAGCTAAG
>CAXTBI010000032.1:0-35455 GCA_964242195.1 uncultured Acidobacteriaceae bacterium | reverse complement strand
GACGACGTCGTGGGCTGGCCGGTCGTTTGCGCGACGGCGCTCAGCGAGGGCAGCATCCAAGGCGCCGTCCACGTTGCCAATGCGGCCGCACACACCACGGCGAGGAGCTTGGATCGTATCTGCACGGTCTTTAGAGTGCCATGGGCGTCGACGCGATGCGAAAGAGATGACGGAAACCGTTGCAACGGAGGTGGGATACGGCTGGGGAAAGCGTCCCATTCCAGGACATTGCACCCGTTTCAGCCACGCACTACTGGGTGATCTGCGTTTCGGCGACCTGGAGATTGGGGGCGGTGGAGGGCTTGAACTCGTCGTTGACCTGGTCCTGCTGCTCGCCAATGCTTTTGAAGAGCAGGGCATGACCACCGATGTGGACGTGGGTTTCAGTGATCTGCCAGTGGCCGGGGGCGATCTTGCGTCGTTCGACGTCAAAGGTGCCGCCCTGATCGATCTTACCCAGGATGCCAAAACCGATGCGAACTTCCTGCGAGAGGGTGCCGCGCAACGTCTTGATGCGATCCCCTTCACGGGCGATAACAATTTCGCCGACCATGGTGCCCATCACGCGGGACTGCATGTCGGGTGGGCGAAACGCCGGGTTGGGTTTGTAATGAAGGACGATTTCTTCGGGTGTTTCGCTCGCCAGCGTCCAAAGGAAGGCAGTTGGGAGCATCGACAGCAGTTCGCGAGCCTGGGCGGCGTCGTGGGCGGCATCCGTCCGCCCTTTTTCCTGTTTTTCAGGGCTGTTCGCGAGCTCGTGCACACGTTTCAGTTCATCCTGCTCGGCCGCGCCCGTGAGCGGATGCCCGTTGAGCACAGTCAAACGCCGAAGATCGCCTTTGGGGGTTTCGATCACGCGGTAGACGGCGTCTTTGCCCGGCTGGACGTCGTGGTCCCGGTACGTCCAGGCGCTATGATCCGCCTTGGAAGCAGCCAACTCGCTGTTGACAGCGGCGCGCACGGCGGCCTCTGCGGCCGGGTCGGAGGTTTGCGCGACAGCGGACGAACCCGCGGCGCTTCCCCAGCCAAGTACAAGAAAGGCGGCCAAAGGGGTAAGAATCAGGCGGGTACAAACTAGACGGAAGGTGAAGCATTTCGAAACGCACATCATGCGTGAGGCCCCTTCGTTCTCGGCATCTATTTCATAAGACGCACATTATTCAGGAAGTATTTTCACAAAAGCACCTTCCGGCAGCCGGGCTCCGCCCAAAGGGTGGACGACACCTTCGCGAACAAAACCCCGTACCGCCGGAAGCTGCCGGTCTTCCTCGCCGCGCCCGCCGCGGGACATGGGAACCGTAACCTGCGTTCCGCCGAAGCTGGCCGGTGCCGGGGGCGCGCCCCCGGGGATGGGGTAGGGCGTGGCGCGGGCCGCCGGCGCGGTTGAGGCCGGTGCGCCGCCTTTGCCCATGCCCCGATCCATGGCCTCATTCGCGAGGCGGTCGGCGTCCTTGTTTTTATGTCGCAGGGCGTGCAGGATCTGAAAGCCATCGAGCCGGGCGATGCGGCGTTTGGCTTCTTCATGCAGGGGCTTCAGGTCGGGGGAGTTGACGCGGTATTTTCCTTGAATCTGTTTGACCATGAGCTCGGAATCGGCAACCACCCGAAGTTTCGGAATGCCCTTGTCGATGGCGTACTGCAGGGAAGCGAGCAGGCCGGCGTATTCCGCGTAATTGTTGGTGCGGATGCCGAGAAATTCGCTCAGCTCGGCGATCTCTTCCCCTTCGCTGTCGGAAAGGGCGACCCCGAAACCGGCAGGGCCAGGGTTGCCTCGCGACCCGCCGTCGCAATGGGCAAGGACCCATCCAGGCTGCAAGGGAGGGAGGTCGCTCTCTTCCACTTTGGGCCTGGGTTTAGCGGCGAACTTGCGAAAGGCCGTTCCGGTGGAGGAGCGCGGGGCGGAGGGGCGGTCGTCAGGAAAGAGTGAAGCCATCGCTGCCTAGTGTAGCCCGCCCCGCCTCGCCGGTCGGCTGCCTCGGCCACGTGGTGGAGGTGTGAGTGCGGCAAATGCGGAAGAGGCGAGTTGGAGATGGACGATTTGGTCGGTGGAGGTTCCAGCCGAGCTAAACAACTGAAGTAAGCACAGCCCGGGGCGGCCGGACAATGAACGGCAGAACCGCCGAGCAGAGGACCACGATGGCAAGAATGTGCAGGCCGCTCGCGTAATGACCGCTGGCTTGGCGTGTATGGGCGATGAGCAGGGGACCGAAAGCGCTGGCAAATCCCCAGGCCGTGAGCATCAGTCCATAAATGGGACCAACGTATTTGGGACCGAAGTAATCCGCTGCGAAGGCGGGCATGGTGCCGAAGCCGCCGCCATAACAGAGCAGGATGATGAACGTCACGGCCGTGAGGGCGCCCTGGCTGCGGATGCCTGGAAGGATCCAGAACAGGCAAGCCTGCAGCAGGAACATAATGAGGAAAACGAAGCGGCGCGGAACGAAATCCGAAACCCAGGCCCAAAACACGCGGCCGAGTGCGTTGCCAAAGGCGACAATGCCGACCATGCCGGCAGCGGCAACGGCGGTGACGCCGGAAAGCTCCTGAAACAGCGGCGACTCCTGCGAAATGATCGAGATGCCGGCGGAGGTGTTGAGGAACAAAAGCAGCCAAAGCGCCCACCACTGCCAACTGCGGAGGGCCTCGCCAAAGGTGAAATCGCGGGTAGCTTCGCTTTTCTGCAGGATTTCAGGCGGTGTCCAGCCATGGGGAACGTAGTCCGCCGGCGGATTCATCATAAAGGAGCCGGCAAGAACGGCGACAACGAGAAAACCGATGCCAAGATAAAGAAAGGTAGTGGTGACGCCTACACTTTTGATGAGGTGCGTGGCGAGCGGAGCGGTGATGAGAGCGCCGGCGCCGAAGCCGCCAACGGCGATGCCGGTCATCAGCCCGCGCTTGTCCGGGAACCACTTCACAAGCACGGAAATGGGAATGATGTAGGCGAATCCGAGGCCGATGCCGCCAAGGACGCCGTAGGTGAGGTAAAGCCACCACAGGCCGTAGCCGGAAAGGCTGGCCAGGGCGACGCCGAGGCCATAAAGCAGGCCCCCGGTCATGGCGACGATGCGCGGGCCGCTCCGGTTGTTCCAAAGGCCACCAAAAAAGGCGGCAAAACCCACCACGAAGATCGAGATGGTGAACGTCAGGGTCACCTGCTCGATACTCCAGCCGAACCGGGCGGTCAGCGGTTTGCGGAAAACGCTCCAGGCATACACCGCACCGAGCGCGATCTGCAGGACCACGGCAGCAAACGCTATGCCCCAACGCTTATACATCCAACCATTCCTCCGGGCCGCTTCCCGCGTCTGGAGCGAGTTCGGCAACCTGGATCAGACGCTGAACATGGCAGGGTTGTCCAGCGAACGATCCGAAATGTTAGTAACCGGGGCAGGACTCGATGTGTTTCGATTTAGGGCGGTGACTCCTACCAGAGGCGCCGCAGGCCAAAACTCTCAAGCTGGGAGTCGGCGCTGATGACGGGGATGTCCTCGGCGAGGGCATGGGCGGCGATGATGCGATCGAAGGGGTCGCGGTGTGCGCCGGGGAGACGGCCAGCGCGCAGGGCGATCTCCGGCGTGATCGAAAGGAGGTTGTAGCCGGCCCCCTCCAGGGACGAGGTGAAGCTGCGCTCGAAACCCGCGGCCCAGGGCAGCTTGCCGATGCGCACCTTGGTGGCGATTTCCCAGGCACTGGCCGCAGACACAAGGATTTCGGTCGTTGATGAGGTGATGGTGGCCCTGGCGGATGAGGTAAGTTGTCGCGGGTCAAGCATGGCCCAAAGAAGAACATTCGTGTCCAACAGGACTTTCATTCGGAACCGTTCCAGTTCAGCGGGTCCTGCGGAGTCCCTTCCTCCCAAAGCCGGAGCTCTTCTTCCGGGAACTCCCAGATCGTGGAGGGTATTGCCACGGCCGGATCATAGAGCAGCCCCAGCCGCTGCGGCTTCCTCGGCGTGATGGCCTCCAGCTTGGCGACCGGTGTTTTTTCCCGACCGGAAGTAATGACGACTGTTTCGCCGGCCTGCACCTGCCTGAGAAGGTCAGAAAGGTTGGTCTTGGCTTCGAAGATCGTGGCGGTAACCATGAATGCCTCCCTTACCCTGCCAGGGTATCTTAGCACTTAAGGTGCAATCGAGCCTACATCCTTTGCTCGCTCACCTTCGGGATTGCGATTGCGTCTACTGGACAGCAGTTTGTTGACTCCGGAGTCAGCCACCAGCATGAGCACATCCACCGCGATTGTTTTACCCGGCGAATTGCTTCGCCGCCGCCCCAGTCCCTTTGCCCTTGGTTTGGAGGAGACGCGCGGTGCGGCGAGTGCGGGTCTGACGGTAGAATCCTTGGCAGCCGCTATGCCCAAGCCAGGGAGGGAATCGATCGTTGCGGGACCGGGAGCGGGACCGGAGACCAGCCCCGGCCGTGGGCTGGAAGGCCGGGATTCGCCGCGTGCGACGGCGGCCGTGAACGGACGCGCAAAGCTGACGCCACAGGAGCTCGATGCACGGGCGCAGCAGCGGGCCGAGGACGATGAACTGATCCGCGCCGCGCAAAAGGGAGATCGGTCGGCGTTCGACTCGCTGGTGCGGCGCTACGATCGCAGCGTTTTGCGGTTGGCGGTGCATATGCTTTCGAATGAGGAAGATGCCCAGGATGTGCACCAGGAAGCCTTTATCAAGGCGTACCGGCACCTGTCCAACTTCCGATTTGAATGCTCGTTCTATACGTGGCTGTACCGGATTGTGACGAACCTCTGCCTGGACCAGCTGCGCCGCCGCAAAAGCCGTCGTGAAGATCCCGCAACGGTGACGGATGGGGCCGGCGAAGAGATGGATCTGATGGCCAACGTGCAGGACGATCGCGCGGGGGCGAACCCGGGCCGGGAGCTGGAGCGCAAGACGCAACATGCGGCCATCCAGGAGGCGCTGGGGGAATTGACGCCGCGGGAACGCATGGTTTTTGAGTTGAAGCATTATCAGGGGTTGAAGCTGCGGACCATCGGCGAGATGCTTTCAACCACCGAGGAAACCGCAAAGAACACCCTGTTTCGCGCAACCCGCAAGCTGCGGCTGCGACTGGCCGAAGTTCGTTAGGTCCGACAGGGGTACGGTCTGGACAGGGGTACGGTCTGGACAGGGATACGGTCTGGACAGGGGTAAGGGTAAACGCACGACCGAAGCGGGCAGAACGACAAGAGTTCCGCGCGGGGCAGCACCTTTTTGGAGAGGCAAGCGAGAGGAACGCAACATGCGGTGTGAACAATATGCGGTGTGAAGAGGCACAACAGGGCATCGTGCTGGCCCAGTATGGAGAGCTCGCGGACGAGTCCCAGCCCCCCCTGGAGCAGCATTTGCGGGGTTGCGAGGCGTGCCGCCGTGAGTGGAACGCCTACCTGATCCTGAGTGAGCGGATGGCGCTGGACCCGGTGGAGGAGCCTTCACCGAACCTTTTGGCAGCGTCGCGGATGCGGCTGGACGAAGCGCTCGATACCATGCCGGCACGGTCGTTCGGGCAAGGGGTCTGGGCCAGCAGCTTCCGTTGGTTACGCTTTGTGCAGGGTGCACCGGCACTGGCAACGCTGCTGCTGGGAACGGGTTTTCTGAGTGGGCACCTCCTGGCGCGGTACCAGGAGGCGCACCGGCCGCAGCTGCCCGGGGTGGTGATGTTGTCGCACCCGGCGCAGGGTACGGTGGCCAGCGTTTCCGGCATTGTGCAGACGCCGAATTCCAACCTGGTGCAGGTGAACTACAACAAGCTGGTACCGGAAACCATGCAGGGATCGCTGGACGATCCGGAGGTGCGCAAGCTGCTGATGCTGGGCACGCAGCTTGCGACGAGCAGCCAGGCGCACGCGGATTCGGTGGCTTTGCTGGCGCAGGAGTGCCGCGATGGCCGTAACTGTGGCGGGGAAGGCACCGGGGTCGGCGATGGGGGGATCCGGGCGGCGCTGCTGAGGAGTCTGCGATCGGATAAAAGCGCGGCGGTGCGCTTGCAGGCGCTCAATGGGCTGCAGCCGTATGTGGCGCAGGATGAGCGGGTGCGCGACGGTGTGCTGGCGGCGCTGATGCATGATCGCAGTGCGGATGTGCGGACGGAGGCCATTTCCATGCTGTCGCCGGTGGGAGCGGATTCGAGTGTGCGGCAGGCGTTGCGCACGGTTTCCTCCCAGGACGCCAACCCGGCCATTCGCAATGCCAGCTTTCAGGCGCTGCAGAATGCTTCAGATATTGAGTAGAGGCTTTTTCGATGCAGTGTATCGCCGGTCAATTCCCCCCCATTTGCGGAGGTGCGCTTCCGCGACAGGGCCCTCGACTCCGGCGCCCGGTGCGCGTGAGGGCGGCGACCCTGGCCATGACGTTGCTGGTGAGCGCGGCGGCAGCGTGTGCGCTGGTGCCGGGGGTGGGTGGCGTGGCGCGCGTTGGCGGGCTGCACGGCAGCGTTGGCGGGCATTCGCAGGGCTATTTGGGCATCGAGTTTCACGATGCGCCCGAGGAGGCCTCCGGTGGGCTGCACCTGCGAGGTCCGCACGGGGTTGAGGTGGTGATGGTGGATCATGACGGGCCTGCCGGCAAAGCCGGGCTGCGGCCGCATGACATTATTACCGCGATGAACGGGCAGGCGATTGCCGGTGCGGAAGCCTTGCGGCGCATGATTCACGATGCGGGCGCGGGCGTGCAGATAGCCTTACAGGTCGTGCGCGCGGGCAGGCCGATGACGCTTTCCGCGCAGCTGGGGGAACGTGACCAGGTGGCGCGGGCGGCGATGGCGCGGCTGGCGGCGGCGGACCCCGCATCAGCCCCCGGAACGGAACCGGCCGGCATGGCCTCGAACTTTGCCGATGGCCGAATCGTGGCGGGGACGCCGGATGCACCCCTGCCCGAACCGGCTCACAGCCAGGGTTTTCTAAGTTCCATGCTGCACATGCCGTTCACGGGCGCGATCCTGGAGACGATGGAGCCGCAGTTGGCCAATTTTTTTGGGGTACCCGGAGGAATGGGGCTGCTGGTGCATTCCGTGGCGCCCAACAGCCCGGCGGCGCTGTGCGGTCTGCGCGCCGGAGACGTGGTTTTGCGTGTGGACCTCTACACCCTGCGCACACAGTCCGACTGGTCGCGGCGGCTGCATGCGGCCAAAGGCGGCCCGGTGAACCTGGATGTGCTGCGTGACCGGCACGAATTCAACCTGATCCTGCAGCCCGATCCCCGGCGGCACTCCCTGCTGGAATGGCCCCTCTGGAGCGAGACTGCGCGGTAACGCTTATTTTGCGACCGGCTTGCCTTCCTGCACGTAATTCTTGTTCCATGCAGGAATTTCAACGGTGTAGGCTCCGGGCTTTTCAATGACGGCCTGGCAACCGAGGCGCGAATTCAGCTGCAGACCGGGCGAAAGCTCCATGCGATCGAGTTCTTTCTCCTCGGCTTCATTCAAATTTTTTGCGCCTTCGAGAACATGGATGTGGCAGGTGGTGCAGGCGCAGACGCCGCCGCAGGCGTGATCGAGGAAGATCCCGTAATTTTCCGCAACGTCGAGAAAGCTCATGGGTTCGCCGTGCCCGTCGTAGGGAAGGGTTCCGAAAGGAAACTCGACGGTCTTGTTTTCCGGCTTGAAGGTGACGCGGACGATGTCCGGCGCGGGGGGCAGACTGAGGTCGATCGCGGGCAGCGGGAGGGTGGCGTGTTCGGACATGGCAATACCAGTGTAGTGCGTTTGCCGTGTGGGCAGGCCCCAATCGCCGGTGCCGTTCGAACCCGGGAAGTCGGCAGGGGCGTGTCACTGAAGTGTTAGGGCATGTACACGGGCGTGGAGTTCCGCTCCATGTCCGGGAACGGATACCTTTCGGTCAGGCCAGCACCGCGCATTCCAAGGTGGGAGAGAGCTCCGGGCCAATCAATATGAAGAGGGACACATGAATCTCGGTTCCGGTTTAACTATCATCTGGGCGGTTCTGCTGTCGATGACTGTGCTTGTTATGGTGTGCCGCGGAACGATCACGCAGCACGAGATGGATCAACTCTGGCTGACGGATAAATCTTCGCCCAGTCTGAACAATCGGGAACATCATCGGCTTTTGAAACTGGTGCGGTTCCTGCGGCCCGTGTACCTTGCGCTGGGTTTTGGGACGGCCCTGGTTTCTGCAATTATCGCCGGTATCTATGTGGTGAATGTCTGGCCGTATGTCCACATTCTGCCCCAACACTAAGTTGTGCGTGGTTTGAGAGGCCGCGAATCGCAGAAGCATGGCGCAGTTGGAAGCGCCTGCTTCCGCGGGAACCTTGGGGCAGGCTGTACATTGGGTGCCGATTACGCCGTGGTCTTGACGCTGTCGCCGGCGGTTACCTCGTACGTTGAACCGGAAACCATGCGCGCGCCTTCCGAGGCGAGAAACACGACGACGGGAGCAACGTCGTTCGGGTCGATCCAGGGCACGCCGAGCGGTGTGGACTTGATAAGGCCTTCGCGGGCTTTGTCTTCATCCTTATCCCGGTCGCCCGTGGGAGTTTTGCCGCTGATTTCCAGCGCCTGGGCGTAGCGTTCCTCGTGCCGGGTAAGCGGTGTATCGATAAGACCCGGGACAAGGGCGTTCACGGTGATGCCGTGCTTGCCCAATTCCCAGGCTGCGGACTTCATCAGGCCGATGATGCCCCATTTTGCCGCGGAATAGGCCGCTGCGTGGAAGCTGCCGTGCTGACCCTGCGTGGACGTGGTGAGGATGATGCGACCGTAGCCACGCTTGACCATGGCGGGGCCGAAGGCGCGCAGGATGTTGGCGGTACCGGTGAGATTGGTGTCGATGGTGATGTCCCAATCGGCGTCTTCAAGCTCCATGAGGGGATGAAATTGCTGAATCCCCGCATTGGCGAAAAGGATGTCTACCGGGCCGAACTCGCGCTCAACGGCAGCGGCGGCCTCGCGGACAGCCGTGCGGTCGCGCTGATCGAGGATTGTGCCATGCCACTTCGCGCCGGTCTCCCGCACCAGGCGACCGGTTTCAGCCAAGTCCTGCGGCGTGGCCGGCAGAACGCCCGAGCGCGGGTCGATAACGGTGCAGGCATCGATGCCCGCAACGTCCGCGCCGGCCTGCGCCAGGGCAACCGCCGTCGCGCGTCCAATGCCCCGTGCGGCGCCGGTAACCACGGCCGTTCTGCCCTTCAGAGCGTCCGAGCGGAAGGTCCGCGCTGAACCGTTGGCTGCGACCGGTAGCGACATGCTTTCCATGTGAATCTCCTTTTTGCGTCGACGAAGCGACATTGCCGATCGTTCCGATGGGACCATCGACCGCTGCCCCATGTCGCGGGGCCGATCCCGACGTCGTCCCCGAGGGAACCTGTCCCTTTTAGATTCAACATTCCGGCAGGGTTTGCCTCCATTGCATGGGCGGCGGCAACCACGATTCGACGGTGTCGAGCGGAGGATGACCCCACCCAGCCGTGTGGCCGGGCGAGAGCAGGTTGGCCCGGGTGTGGCGCGCTCCGGGTTCCAATCGTGTACAACGGCAAAATTGTTCCAGCGCTCCTCGATCCCGTGCTACTGTCGTGTCAACGCATCTTGAATTTCATCTTTTGCCTTCACGGTGGGCCGCTCCGGCGCTCCGCGGACGGGTTGTGCCTGCGCTCAGCGGCACTGTTCCTTTGCCGGTTTCTTTTTCCGGATCTTGAGGGGAGCGTTTGCACGATGACAGGATTTCAGCGGTTTTTTCCAGTAGTTCCCGTGGCGCTCGTTTCCGCAGCGCTGGCGGGCGCGGCCTCGGCGCAGATACAAACCGTTTTTGGCCGCATCCAGGGCGAGGTATTCGACACCGCGGGAGCGGCGATTCCGGGTGCCGCGGTAGAAGCCGATGAGGTCGATACCGGCATCGTCCACCGTTCGACCACGAGCGGGTATGGGCATTTCGAGTTTCCGTCGCTGAAGCCGGGGCAATACGTGGTGAAGATCACCAAATCCGGCTTCGCGAGTGTGACCCAGGAGAACCTGAACCTCACCGTGGGCCTGACAACGACGCTGAAGCTGACCATGCCGGTGGGTGGAGCGAACGAGTCGGTGGTGGTGAGCGCGGCGCCGCTGATCGATGTGACCACTACCGCGGCCAGCAGTACGCTGGGCGAAGCGACGGTGGCCACCACGCCGGTGTTGAACCGCAAGTTCGAGGATCTGCTGACGCTCACGCCGGGCGTCAGCATTTCGCAGGGGCCGGACGGGGATGAAATCAACATCAACGGACAGCGCGGCGTTTTCAACAACATATCGCTCGATGGCGGCGATTACAACAACGGCTTCTTCGGGGAGCAATCCGGCGGCCAGCGTGCGGCGGTCGACATCACGCTGGAGGCGATCAAGGAATTTCAGGTCGTGGCCTCGGGAGCGAATGCGGAGTTCGGCCGCACGGCTGGCGGCGTTGTGAACGTGATCACAAAATCGGGAACCAACGACTTCCATGGAAGTGCGTTTGAATTTCAGCGGCTACAGGCCCTTGCGCTCGATGCATCGGACGGTACACCGCTGACGAACTTTCATCGCGAACAGTTTGGCGGCAGCGCGGGCGGGCACATCATCCGCGACAAGCTGTTTTTCTTTACCGCCGGCGAGGGCATCGATGAGAACCTGCTGCGCAGCAACCTGAGCACATACAACGCCTCGGCGCTGCGTACACCGAACGACCCGCCAGCGGGCGGCACACCGTGTCCGATCGCGAACCCAGTCTTCCGTACCAACATCACCGATACACAAATCGATGCCAACGGCGATTGCCAGCGATTGGTGCTGTTGAATTTCTTCCAGACCAATTTTCACGAGAACGACGGCGCGCCCGTGGACCACGTGGTACACAATGCGGCAATTTTCGGACGCGGCGACTGGAATCTCAATGCAAAAAACCTGTTCTATGTTTCTTATAACTTCGATCGCTCGCTCAACCCGAACCAGACCTTCGATGTACCGACTTATGGAACGACGGCGAATGGAATAGAGGGGCCGTCGCACGTCAACACGTTGAACGGCAATCTCCTGACGACCCTCAATGAACGCATGCTGAACGAAGCGCACATGACGTTTGGCCATGAGACACGGCCGCGTGCACCGATCGACCCAACGGCCGTGCCCGATACCGGCATCGGCTTTTCGCCGTCGTTCCGCTTTGGGCAGCCGTTTTTTCTTGGGCCGGGTTCGAGCGAGACGTTTTACCACCTGGATGGCAAGGACAATTTCTCACTGGTGCGTGGCCACCACACGTTGAAGATGGGATTTGAATTTCTCTATAGCCATAACGTGCAGGTGTTCGATGGATTCGCGTTGGGGCGCTATATTTTCGGCTCCACGAGCGGATTTCTACACTATGCGTCCCCGGCGTCGCTGGGCGATGGCTACGGTCCGAATATCCACGGATGCTCCGACACCAACACCTATACGACTATGGCGTGCGCGGGTACGGCCACCAGCACCCCCGGCCCGTTATTGCTGTATCTGCAGGACACCGCCGTTCGTGCGAACGAAACGGTGCAACAGGCGGGCTATTCTTCCATCAGCAATAAGGAGCCGGCGCTGTATCTGCAGGATACGTGGCAGCTTTCGTCGCGGCTGACGTTGAACTATGGGCTTCGCTGGGAGGCCCAGTATTTTCCCAATCCGGTCATCCCGCCTTCGCAGACGGCTTACTCGGTCAACCTGTCCGATCCACGCTTTCCTTCCACGGGCTACCTGCCGAATCAGACCAAGGAATTTCAGCCGCGCGTGGGCTTCAATTACAACGTGCGCGGGGATGGGCGAACGGTGATTCGGGGCTCGGCAGGAATTTTCAACGCGCGGCAGAACGGGCTGACGCAGGTGGGCGCGATCACCACCAATGGCGTGCAGCAGCAGACGCTCACGCAATATTCCGGCTATGGCAACCCCACGTATCCGAACTCCTTAACTTATACGCCGGTGCCGGTGGGAAGTTATCCGTTTCAGCCGGGTGTGACGGTGTTCGACAAGAATTACCATAACCCGCGAATCTACTCGTACGATGTCGGCGTGGAACAACAGGTCGGCCGCGATTATGTGATTTTTGCGGATTTCAACGATTCCAAAGGTGTGTATCTTACCCGCTTCCTCAATCCCAATGTGGGGCCGATTGCGGTGCTCCCGCTGAACGGAGATACGGCGAATTACATCGGCACAGAACCCTGTCCGCTGCAGTCCACGCCCTGTAGTTCGCCGTTTCCCAACCTGGGTACGATCACGGATACCGTCAGCGATTCGAAGAGCCTGTATCGCGGGTTGACGATCGGTGTGCGCAAGCGGTTTTCGCACGGCTTCCAGATGGACGCGCAATACACCTATTCGGTGGATCGCGACGATGATTCCAACGAGCGTGATCCCTTTACGTTCCGCTACGCCAATCTCTACAACCTCGGCGCGGAATATTCGCTTTCCGATCGAGATGAACGGCACAAGTTCAACGCGTATGGCCTGGGCAATCTGCCGTTCGGCTTCCGCGGGAATTTTCGCATTCAGGCGCACTCCGCGGAGCCCGAGACCGACAACCTGGCGGGCACGGGCAAAGGTCCGGCGTGCTCGTACAACAACTCCCTGACGCGGTTTGTAGGTGGCATCGATTGCGGACGCAATCACTTGCGCAAGGACAATGCTTTCTTCACCACGGACCTGGGATTGGCGCGGCCAATTCCGTTCCATGATGGAAAGCTGACGCTGGTACCGCGCGCCGAGTTATTCAACGCCTTCAATAACGTGAACAACCTGAATCCCTTGAGCTCACCTGCACTGTTTGACTTCAGCGGATTTCTCCGCCTGGGTGTAGGGGATCCGTTGCAGGCGCAACTGGCGCTGCGGCTGGAGTTTTAGAGCAGTTCCGCTGCTACCGTGGCGTCGCAAGATAGGCAGGAGGCCGCTTCCCCTGGAGGAGAGCGGCGCGAGCAGCCTCGTTTCACTCCACACCTTCAGCGGAATTGCCTAGCCCCGGCTGCGATGTTTGCCCGGCCCTGTCGCGGGCAGGGCGTAGAACGGCCGCGGCAGCCAGCGTAACAGCAGGAGCGCACACAGGCAGACCGCGCCTGCGTAAAACTCGCTGCGCACAAGGGAGTACTCGCGGTACCGGGGTTGAATGGACCCATACGCCACGGGGTACAGCATAAGGACATAGATAGTGGCTGCCAGCCCTCCCCACAGCCACCGCGTTCCTTCGCGCATGGCATTGAGCAGCAACATCAACGGGATCACCAGGAGAATGTAGTAGTGGCTCCAGGCGATGGCCGCGAACATGGTCGATCCCACCATTGTCACCACGGCCCCGAACGGTGGCTGCACGGTGCCGCTCTGAGACTGGTTGCGATCCATCACGCCTCCGAGCACACCCGAGAGGCACGCCAACGACAGCGCAGTCCATCTCACGAGCGGCGGAAGGGCGTGAATGTGCCACTCGAACAGTTCCCCCGCCGGGTAGTGCCGGCCCATCCACCAGGCAGCCAGCGATTGGTTGTTGAATGCGACCAGCAGAACGTTCGAGACCGCTGCAAGTTCCTGGAGGTAGGTACGAAAGAGCGCCGGTCCGGTCGTCAAGATCGTGAGCGCGACCAGGATTAGGGAGAAGAGGATGAAGCTGAGCGATGCTTTGTAGCGCCGGCTTACCATCCAGTAAATCAGAAGGAATCCGGGAGTGATCTTGACCGAAGCCGCCATGGCGAGAGCCAGCCCAGCCCACACCGGATGGTTTTTTCGCGCAAGAATCAAGGCCAACACGCTCAGGAACAAATAAACGATGTGGGTTTGCGTAAGAAACATGGCGTACCGGAACGGATCGGCAAACGCAAGTCCCACGCAAATGGCGAAGATCCAGGCCGGGTGGAAGAGTGCAGGGACCCAGTATCGCGCCACCACCCAAAGCGTGCCCGAGGTGCACAGCATTTCCAACAGAAGAAAAAGGTGGCAGAAGGTGCGGAAATCGGTTCGGGTGCAAAGCGGTTGCAGGGAGTACGCCCACAGCGGTGTCTGCACATAGGGGTGCAGCAGCCGTAGGGGGGCAAAGCCGGCCCAGTCCGCGAGGCTCACCCAGGCGGGGTCGCGCACAACGCTGAATGTGACCGGGTCGTGTGCATACAGATGGTTCGCCTGGCCAACCGCCAATAGCCGGCAGCCCACGTAGGAAGAGAAAAGGTCTTCCCCCACGGCCAGCCGGAAATGCCACGCGCCGGCAAACGCGAAAAGGGTTAACAGAAGGGCCATTTGAAACGCGCGCACCCTGAAGAAGCTGCTCATGGAGGATGACCCTAGAATAACCGGCACCGAGCGGCCTGTGTTGGCTCACTGGAGGCCCTCTCCTGTGCATGGCGGGAGCATGTGCATTTTGGGTTCCGGCGCGGACTTGAGCGGAGACCTCGATGGGCGTCTCTGCGTCCAACGCCTGTGACCTCCTCGCCGGTGGAAGATCCAAAGGCGCCGACCTCGACCGGCGAGCCCGCGCTGGAGATGCAGCCTCGCGCCGTGCAAGCGGCCGAGCGCCGGCCCGCCCTGCCCGCGCTGACAGGGCTGCGCACGCTGCTGGCGATGATCATTCTGATGTTTCACTTCACGCCGTCGGGGCTGGCCTCGGCGCGGCATCCGGCTTTCACCCTGTATCCCATCGTGAATATCGGGTATGTTTTCGTCAGCTTCTTCTTCCTGATTTCGGGCTTCATCCTCTCTTACAACTACGCGCATCGACCGGGTGGCATTCGCAAGTCCGATTTCTGGATGGCACGGTTTTCACGGTTGTACCCGGTTTATCTGCTTACCTTGCTGATCTCCGTGCCGATGCTGCTAATGGAGTGGCACACGCGCAGTGCCGCCGATTTCTGGATGGGCGCGGTCGCTACGCCGCTGCTGGTGCAGGGATTCTTCCCACACCTGGCAACGTTCTGGAACGTGGTCAGCTGGACGCTCTCTTGTGAAGTGGTGCTGTACCTTGCCTTTCCGTATCTGCTGAAGCTGCGCTGGCCGGGAAAACCCTGGCCACTGCTGACGCTTGTGCTCGGCTTGTGGGCGCTGGGATTGGTGCCGCACACCGTATATTGGCTGACCAATCCCGATCACCTGCCACAGCCAATCGATCGATACAGCGACGGCACATGGCTCAATGTGCTGAAATACACACCGATGGCCTACCTGTGCACGTTTTTGGCCGGGTTGGTGCTGGGACGGCTGCACGGTGCGCTCAGCTGGGGACCGCGCGGGCGGCTGCTTGCCGGAACCGCGGGATTTCTGCTGGCTTGGTTCATGATCTACCACGTAGCGCCGATCGTGCCCTACATCCTGGTGCATGGCGGTTTGTTTACGCCGGTATGGTCGTTGGTGATTCTTGGACTGGCAGGGGAGAGTCTGCTGGCGCGGGTCTTTTCACTCCGCCCGCTGGTGGCCGTCGGAACCTCAACGTATGCTCTTTATCTATTGCATTTCAATGTCTTCACCCTGCTGCAATGGAACCATGTAACGGAGCGTTTGCACGTGCGGGCCATGGACCCCTGGATCAGCTACCTGTTCGTGATCCTGCTGGCGATGGCGGTGCGCCGATGGGTGGAGCACCCGTGCCAGCGGGCGATCCAGGGCTGGTGGAAGCGGCGCGGTGCCGCATTTTGAGACAGTGCGCCCCCGGTGTTCCCCACATGGGGGACAGTGCCGGAGCCGGGACCTCGGTATGATGGCCACGAGGACTATTCATGGAAGAGCTCTGGCGCAAAGTATCGGAGCTGATGATGCAGCGCCCATTGTTGTGGTTACCCGTCCTCGTAGCAGACCTGGTGGCGTTTCTCATCGGTCTGGGCGGCAAGGCCTGGCTCCACCGCATCCTGGTGCATCGATTGGAAACCCGCTCGGTCCTGGGTGGGCCGGCCGTCATGGCGCCGGTGACCCCGTCGGCGGTGCAAAGTGCGATGCAGGCAGTGGCGCCGATCGAGTGGGGAGTCAACCTGCTGCGCCTGTTGCTGTACACCCTGGCGTTTCTGGCGACCGTGGCGCTGGTGCGGGCGTTTCGCGCGCGCATGGAACGGCCCCAGGATGAGATCGGCACCGTGATCCGGCAGCAGTTCGTCGATGTCCTGCCCGTCACCGGAACCGCCCTGCTCGTGTATATCGTGGTCTCGTTTGCTGCGAAATTTATAAGCGAATCCCTGATACGGCACGGGCATCGGGCAGCCCTGCAGAGCGGAGCCCTGGTCGGCGGCTGGTTCGGTCTGACTGTGGGGGCGGTGACCATCGTCCTTTTGGCGCTGCTCGTTGCACCCGCGGCCGTGCAAGCCCTGGTCCGGAGGGCATTGGACGTCACGCACCGGCAGCAGGCGCAAATTCTGGGGCTTAGCCTCGGGCTGATCGCGCTTGTACTCGGAAGATTTGTGGAGGCCAATCTTCTGCAATTGCGGAGTGCATCGCCCGTGGCACGGGCGTTGCTGGGCATTACCGGATCGTGGATTGCCGCGCTTCCGTACGCTGTGCTGTTCGCGGGTTTGGGAATTCTGGCAATCAAGGCGGGGTGGGGCACCGAGGCGCACATCCCCGCCGAGGAATAAACGCCGGGGGACGAGGCCACAGCTCAAACGAAGGCAGGCTTCGAGCTGTGGACCAATTTAGCTGGAACCCGTCCAGCGCCAGGCGGTATTGAAACGTAGCCAGAGGACAAAGCGGTTTAACGCCGATACTGCCTTAGGCAGTCACCAGCGAGCCCAGCTTTTCGCCTTGCACGACACGAACGATGTTGCCACGTTCACGCATGGAAAAGACGATCATGGGCAGGCTATTGTCCTTGCAAAGCGAAACCGCGGTAGTGTCCATTACTTTCAAGCCAAGTTTGAGGATGTCCATGTAGGTGATGGTCTCGAACTTGGTGGCATCGGCGTCTTTTTTGGGATCGGCGGTGTAGATGCCGTCTACGGAGGTCGCCTTCAGCAGCACTTCCGCACCGATTTCCATCGCGCGCAGGCTGGCGGCGGTATCGGTGGAAAAATAGGGGTTTCCCGTGCCCGCGGCGAAGATGACGATGCGGCCTTTTTCCAGATGCCGTACGGCACGACGCCGGATGTAGGGCTCGGCGATCTCGTGCATTTCGATGGCGCTCATCACGCGGCAGAAATGCCCGGTTTTTTCGATCGCATCCTGCAGCGCGATGGAGTTGATCACGGTAGAGAGCATGCCCATGTGGTCGGCCGCAACGCGATCCATGCCGATGGCCTGCTCCGCAACACCACGGAAGAAATTGCCGCCGCCGACAACGATCCCGATCTGGCAACCGGTGTTGGCCACCTCGGCGATTTCCTGAGCAATGGCCTGAATAAAGACCGCATCGACACCGAAACCACGACCCGCAGCCAGGGCCTCGCCGGAAAGCTTGAGCAACACGCGCTTGTACATTGCTTGTAGTGTACAAGCGCAGAGACTGCTTTCCGCGGCGGTCAAAAAACGACGGAGTACGGCAGGGTTACCGATGGGTTGCGACCGCAAAACGGTCGACGTCCATTTAAACCTTTTCGAGAAAGCTGGTCACCAGACGCTTCGAACCCTCCTTGGGAAATTTAACCAGCGCGTTGGTCCCGTGAATTTCACGCACCTGGCCCACCCCGAAGCTGTTGTGCCGCACCCGGTCGCCCACCTTGAACGGCTCCGGGGCCGAGCGCACCAGGGTTTCGGGAGCGGTGGTGCGGATATCGCCATGCAGTGTGGAAATTACCGTCGTTCCATGCGCGTCCGTAGGAGCAGCGCTGACTTCCCCCGTCAGCCGGGACGCATTCCGCCCAGTTTCCGCGTTCTCCTGGCGTAGAGGCTCGTGCGCGACCCGGTCCGCTTCGCCATGGGTAGCCGGATCGTGCTCCGGGGTTTGCCCACGTTCGCAGTTATCGCAACGGCCGCAGGGTTCACCCACCTCCTCATTGAAGTAGAGGCGGATGGTTTGCGTGCGGCAGGTGGTGGATTGTGCATAATGCATCATTTCGCAGAGCCGCTGCTTGTCGTGTTCGGCGCGCTCTTCGTAGCTCTTGAGCAGCGTCGCAATCTGGTCAAGGGTGGGCGGTTCGGCGATGTTCAACACGTACCCCTTACGTCCGTGGCGCACGATGCCGGCGTCCGAAAGCATGTAGAGGATGACCTGGGTGCGCTTGCAACCGACGCCGGAATACTCGGAGAGCGTACGGCTGCTGAGCGGAAGCGCTTTGCGGTTGTGCCCGGCGCGCATCGCGGAGGCAATCTCGGCCGATTCTTCCTCCACGGTCTGCCCGGGAGCAGGAGAAACCTGTGCGAAAGCGGCCTCCTCCGCCTCGGCGGTGAGCACATTGTCGCCGCAAGGATTTGCCGGCGCACCTTCGGCTTCCACCTTTGCCGCGACGCGGGGCAACATGCGGCCCAGGACCAGGGCCTCGAAAACAGCATTCACCTCGTCCGCGTGAGGGTAGCGGCCCGCGAGAAAGTAGGTCTGGATGCGCTTATCTTCCAGGCGATACAGAAGCGTGGCACGGGAGGGCAGACCGTCGCGACCGGCGCGGCCAGCCTCTTGCGTGTAGGTTTCGAGCGAATCCGGAAACTCGTAGTGGTAAACGAAGCGAATATCGGGTTTGTCGATGCCGAGGCCGAAGGCTTTGGTGGCGATCATGACCTTGTGATCGCCGCGCATGAATTCCTCTTGCACTCGCTCACGCTCTTTGTGAGTCATTTTGCCGTGGTAATGACTGACCGAGACGCCATGCTCCTTGAGCCAGTCGTGCAGCTCATCCGCGGACCGCACACTGGCGGTGTAAATGATGCCGGTGCCTTCCTCTTTCTCCAGCAAAGCCCCGATCTTGGCGAGTTTCGCGTCGTTGTTGACGGCCGGCTGCACGGAAAAATGGAGGTTGGTGCGCTCGGAGCCGGTGTTGATCACAACGGCGTCTTTCACATGCAGGACTTCGAGAATTTCGGTTCGCGCCTCCTGTGTGGCCGTGGCCGTAAGTGCGAGAACCGGTGGGTTGCCGAGCTGCTGGCGCGCGTATCCGAGACCCAGGTAGGCGGGGCGAAAGTCGTGGCCCCACTGCGAAATGCAATGCGCTTCATCGACGACAAAGAGACCGACCCCGCCGGCTTCCATCAATTCGGCGATGAACTCGGGCTTTTCCAATTGCTCCGGGGTCACGTAGACGAGCTGCGAACTGCCCCGATCCAGATGTTCGTGCGCGCTGTGCGAAGCCTTGACGCTGAGGGTGGAATCGATTTTATCGACCTGGAT
The DNA here is from genome assembly GCA_964242195.1 of uncultured Acidobacteriaceae bacterium. Taxonomy (GTDB): domain Bacteria; phylum Acidobacteriota; class Terriglobia; order Terriglobales; family Acidobacteriaceae; genus Granulicella. The sequence continues at coordinate 16,249 of CAXTBI010000032.1, read as the reverse complement.
GTGGGCCTGCGCGGCGTGCTGCTGCTGGTCTTGCATCAAGGCGATCAACGGGCTGACGACCACGACTGGCCGCCCTAAAAGCAGTGCCGGCAGCTGGTAGGTAAGCGATTTACCGCCGCCCGTGGGCATGAGGCCGAGCACGTCGCGGCCCGCGAAAACGGCTTCGAGGATTTCTTTCTGGCCGGGGCGAAAGCCCTTGATCCCGAAGCGTTTGCGAGCGGCAAGCACAACTTCTTTCCACTCCGGACCGGCCGGGGTTGCCGTGGCCTTTGCAGGCTTCGCCGATGCTTTCGCCGCGCCTTTCTTTGCGGGTAGAGAACGGGGAGGCAGTGGGTTCCCGGCAACGACAGGGACAGGGAGGGTTGCAGACATTGCAGGTTTCTCCAGACTGACTTGGATGCGCGGGTTTCCAGCGCGTGGAGGCAGGTTTGTGGAATTCCCGAAGGGAGCGCGACGGAACTTTGCTTGAGCAAAACGCGTTTCGATTTCCATGTGGAAATTAGCGAGGGAGGAATTTTGATGTGCGGGTGCGACCGTACTACCATGGCCGCATGGCCGAATCCACAACAGCGCCGAACGTCAACCCGGCTGCCCTGACCCCCGAAGAGCGAGCACGCCGCGTCAAAGTCCTGCTGTTCGACGTGGACGGTGTGCTCACCGATGGCGGCATCACCGTGATGCCCAGCCCCGACGGCAAGGCGGTCGAGGTGAAAACTTTTTCCGCGCACGACGGCATGGGCATCGCGATCGCACACGTCGCCGGGCTGAAGATCGGCTGGATCACCAAGCGCCACTCGCACGCCGTCGACATCCGCAGCAAGGATTTGCGCGTGGATCACGTGTACCAGGGGCAGCATTTCAAGGTGCAGGCCCTCGATCTGATCGTGAAGGATGAACGCTGCACGTTGGAGGAAATCGCCTATGTCGGCGACGATGTCATCGACTTGCCGGTGATGCGCAAGGTGGGTTTCGCCATTGCCGTCGCCAACGCGCGGCCCGAGGTAAAGGCGATGGCGCATTACATCACCGAGCACCCGGGCGGCTATGGCGCAGGGCGCGACGCGATCGATTTTCTGCTGAAGGCGCGTGGTGTGCTGGAAGCTACGATCGAGAAATATCTCGATCCGAACGATGAGGAAGCGAAGAACGCGGATATTGGTGTGGGGAATATGTAGACAAAGTGTGAAGGGCCCCGGCGTTACCTGATGCTGATTACATCCACTGCGGCACTTGTAGGCACTAATGGGTGGTTCATCAATGACGATCTACGACCGGAGGTCCTCAGAGGCGAATCTTCTGTGTTGCTAGAACGAGTCGGCTTTCTACTCGTGCGGCCTCCACCCTTGCTTCTGCCGCCCTCGATGGTTATTCTTCACTCCATGAAACGGCTCTTCCTCTTTGGTCTGTTCTGTACGCTATCAACGCATGGCCAAGTCGAAAATGGGAGTCGTTTGGGGACAGTCCAAGGCTCTGTTGTGTGTAACGACGGTAATGTTCCTGGTAGGGGTGCGAGTGTCCGGCTGGTCCCACTCTCTGAACTCATTCCGTCCAGCAAGGATCACGGCACAACGCCAAAGGAGGTCGAGACTGCTGCTGACTTCGACGGGCGCTTCGTAATTACGTACGTACCTAAAGGTACATATATTGTTGAGGCGAAGAAGGATGGCTACAACGATGACCTGGAGCTTGTCCGACTCGTTCTGGGGAAGTTAAAACCAGAACAACAGAACGAAATACTTTCCAGCTTTCCGCAGGTATCTGTAGATGCGGGAACCGAATCGGAACGTAATTTGGTTCTTCACCGGGCTGGCTCCTTGTCTGGTCGTGTGCTCGCCGATGATGGCGGGACCCTAGCCCCCACTTACGTGACAGCGGTACTGGTGTCGAGTCCTCTGGTAGGAAATCTTGCTGAGACACCGACCTTCAGCCGACGTGGCCTGACAGATGATCGCGGAGTTTACCGCATTGCGGGCTTACCAGCCGGGAAGTACCTGGTCTCTGTGCGCCTCTCCGAGGCATATATCGATGTTGCACCGATGGGCAAAAACAATGTGTCCATGCGGGCAAATAGGGTAGGAACTGCCGAGCTGCAGGTTTTTCCGCCACAAGCGTTTAAGCAAGCCGACGCTAAGCAGGTGTTCGTGAGAGATGGCGACGCCATTGGCGACGCAGACATCACCCTGCCAATGAACAAGCTTCATTCAATAGGTGGCAAACTTCTAGGACCGGGGCAGAAGCCCCTCCCAGGCGCCTTCGTGATCCTGCGCCAAGAGGGTCAGAACGCACTGGGATACGAAGCTATAACCGATGCGTCAGGCGCTTACCGCTTTGATCTGTTACCGCCAGGTACCTACTCCCTTGAAGTTAAAGGTCCGGGACGTTCCGACCAGAAAGAACGCACACAACTTGGGCAAACCACTGTTGTGCTGGACAACCGCAACGTCGCGGATGCCGATATTAGCGTTCCTTAAGAAATTCAAGGCGCCCACAAGTCACAATGGTAGTTTTGCACAACTCACTTCATCAGGTTGTCGTTCTCAAGTATCGATAAACGCCGCTTTCATCCAACTCTTCCATGGCGAGGTGGACCATGGTGTGGCCGGGTTTTGCACCGTGCCAATGGACTTCGCCGGGGGCAAACCAGGAGGCGGTGCCTGCCCCCGCTTCCCGTAGCTCGCCACCGCGGGACTGGGCCTGGCAAACGCCGCCGAGGATGTAGAGAGACCAGGCGCATCTTCACGGCGGATCGATCAGAGGGCCAGCGGGGGGCCGACTCGCTCAAGGCCGTAGGCTCGGACGACGCTGGCATCGGTCGGCAGCTTGCCGGTTTTTCCGAAATCACGGAAGAACTCTTCCATTCTTCCCGCCGGTGTAAACGCGATCAGGAGTTTGCCCGGATGTTCGTCGACCTGAGCCCAGACGTGGGGTGTACGTCGGGGCATCAGGACCGAATCGCCAGGCTTCAACGTAAATTTCTGGTCCCCGATCTCCACGCGGAACTCACCTTCCATCGCGTAGAGCCATTCGTCCTGTGCGGGATGGAAATGCCGGTACGGTCCTCCCTTCGCAAGGTTGTCGTGTTCCATGATGAACAGACCCCCTCCCGTATCCGCAGAGGAGATCTTGAAGAAGATTTTGCTGAAGCCCAATGTGTGCGTCTCGTGAAGATTGTCCGCACCGGCCGGCACCAGCTGGCTTTCGTTTTGCCGATGCTGCGCCAGCAAGAGAGATGGCGTTGAAAGCAAGCCGGCTTTTAGGAATGCGCGTCGTTTCATGGAAGGTCTCCTGGCGAAGCGATGGATGCAATGGCAGCGATTCAATGGGTTGGAACGGCTTTCCCTGCTGACTTGCAGAGACCGCTGGAATGCCAGTCTGACACGACGGTTGTGTGGGGCTTTGCGGAGGAGTGAAGCACGAGGACGAGGCCTCGGCGAGCGACCGAACCGGTGGCCATCAGCTCCATGGGTTCACCCTCGGGCACAATCACGTCGCGCCCTTTTCGACCCACTTGTTTCCCCGATGGCGTCTCCAGGCAAGTCTCACCTGCCTCGGTGTAAAAGGCCTCGGGTCCCGAGTGGACATGAGTTTTGCTGACCGCACCAGGGATCATGATCGACTCCCGATACTGCGCCGTGTAGTCCTCGTCCGCCTTCACGGGCAGAGGTCCGATCTGTGTAACGCGCTGTCCGCCGGTCGGCATCGCCAGCGTTTCACCGACGGTCAGCAACCATATTCGATCCAGCGCATCGAGGACGGTGCTACGGCTTGTGGCCGCAGCCTGCGCGCTGTTGCGATCGGGATAGACATCCAGGGTCCAGAACACCGGCTTGTCCGGCAGCTTGCCCAAAGGTTTGCTGGCGAGAATCCAGCAGCCTTCAGGTCCCCTCCGTTCGCTTAGGGGTTTACAGCTTTCCAGCTTCTCGGTCTGCGCCGCGCTGACGCCCGACAGCAAGAGAAGCCATGGAGCGATTCGACCGAACAAGATGTGCTGGCGCATCGCTTGTCCCTCTTCCACTCGTCGCGACCGAATCCCAAGGCACGATTGAGTGTGATGGAGTCTAGCACGCAACCAGGGGATGAGTGCTTACAAAGAGCGTTGTCGTCACCGATCGCCCCGCTCAGCGTCCAACTCTGCCTCGCTTACGTGCTCCATCCACACCACGCTGACGCCGTTTTCGTCGATCTCCTGCATGGCAAGGTGGACCATGGTGTGGCCGGGTTTGGCGCCATGCCAATGGACTTCGCCCGGGGCGAACCAGACGGCGTCGCCTGCCCCCGCTTCCCATAGGTCGCCGCCGCGGGACTGGGCCTGGCAGACGCCGCTGAGGATGTAGAGGCCCTGGCCGCGCGGGTGGCTGTGCCAGGCAGTGCGGGCACCGGGTTCGAAGCTGACGCGGGCGGAGAAAAGGGTAGAGGGCGCGGTGTTGGCGAGCACGGGGTCGAACCAGACGGTGCCGCTGAACCAGTCGGCGGGTCCGCGCCGGCTTTCGCGATTGCCTTCGAATACTTCCATGTTTTACCTCGCGTCCGGCGGGGGACGACTCGGAGCAGAATGACCGTAATCAGCGGGAGCCGAAATGCAGATTCCCTACGGGAGTGACAGAAACAAAAGCACTGAGGATCAAGACAACAGGTATTAACTGTCCTTGCTGTAGAGCATGTTTTTCATCACTTTACGGCGTTCGGCGTTCATCTCGCTGGAGGCGTCATCGCCGCGGAAATTGCTGCTGGCCGCGGCGGCGCGGGCCTCTTCGGCGCTGCATTCGGGGCAGCGGTTGGCGAAACCGGGTTTGTTCGGCCGCAACTCGAACTCTTCTTCACACACAACGCAAGTCTTGATGGGAAAGGCCATGGCCGGTTCAGTTTATCGGGAACCGGCGGATCCAGCGAGTGCACCAGGAACAGGGCAGGACTTGGATGAGGCGAACAAGGTGCGAAACCAGCGATAGAATTCGGATATGAACGCCGTTCCGCTTGCGATCGACGAAACCCCGGTGGAACCGGCGCTGGCGTGGGCGCATCCGCTGATCCGGGAGTGGTTTACGGCGCGGTTTGGAACGGCGACGGAGCCGCAAATTGCGGGTTGGCCGTCCATTTTGCGTGGCGAGGGGACGTTGATTTCCGCGCCGACCGGTTCGGGCAAGACGCTGGCGGCGTTTCTGGTGTGCATCGATGGCTTGCTGCGACAGGCGTTGGCGGGAACGCTCGCGCCGAGGACGCAGGTGGTGTACGTTTCGCCGCTGAAGGCGCTGTCGAACGATGTGCAGAAGAATCTTGAGGGCCCGCTCAACGAGATTGGGCAGCTGGCGCTGGAGCGGGGCTATTTGTGCCCCGGAATCTGTACCGGTGTGCGTACCGGAGACACGCCGCAAAAAGATCGCGCGGCGATGTTGAAGCGGCCGCCGCACATTCTTGTGACCACGCCGGAGTCGTTATATCTGCTGCTAACGTCGGCCAAGGCGCGGGGCAATCTGTGCGATGTGCATACAGTGATTGTGGATGAAATTCACGCCGTGGCGAGTAGCAAGCGCGGGTCGCATTTGGCGTTGAGCCTGGAGCGTTTGGAAGCGCTGGTGTGCGAGCGAAACCGGCTCGCGACAACCACGGACCAACGTACAACGTACAACGTACAACGTACAACTTCTCCGCAGCGCATCGGGCTTTCGGCAACGCAGAATCCGATTGAGTCCGTGGCGGATTTTCTCACGGGATCGCATCCGGAGCGGCCACGCGCCACCGTTGTGCAGGTGGGGCAGCGGCGCGTGTTGGATGTGGCAATCGAGGTGCCGTCCGATGAGTTGAGCTCGGTGGCGACGACGGCGATGTGGACCGAACTGTATGACAAGCTGGCGCGCTTTGCGGAGGGGCACCGATCGACGCTGGTGTTTGTGAACACGCGCAGGCTGGTGGAAAAGATCAGCTTTGAGTTGAGCGAGCGATTGGGGCTGGACGCGGTGGCGGCGCACCACGGGTCTTTGTCGCGCACGTTGCGGCTCGATGCGGAACAGCGGCTGAAGGATGGTGAGATCAAGATTCTGATCGCCACGGCGTCGCTTGAATTAGGGATCGATATTGGATCGGTAGATCTGGTGTGCCAGATTCAGTCCACACGCGCGGTGGCGGTGGCGATGCAGCGCGTGGGCCGGGCGGGGCATTGGCGCGGGGCTGTGCCCAAGGGAAAATTCTTTGCGTTGACGCGCGACGATCTGCTGGAGCAGGCGGCGTTGCTGCGCAAGATGGTTGCCGGGGAGCTGGATCGGCTGGAGATTCCCGAGGCGCCGGTCGATGTGCTGATGCAGCAGATTGTGGCGATGTGCGGCGCGGAGAGCTGGGAGGAAGAGGCGCTGTACGATGCCGTGCGGCGCGCCTGGCCGTATCGCGATCTCACGCGCGCGGCGTTTGAAGAGGTGCTGGCGCTGCTGCACAACGGCATTGAAAGCACGCGCGGCCGCTATGGGGCGTACGTTTTGCGCGATCGCGTGCAGGGGCATTTGCACGCGCGGCGCGGGGCACGCATGACGGCCATCGGCAACGGCGGCGCAATCCCCGATACGTCGCTTTTTGCGGTGATGTTGCAACCGGAAAACGTGCAGATTGCGACGCTCGATGAGCACTTCGCGGTGGACTCGCATCCGGGCGACGTTGTGTTGCTGGGTAACACGAGTTGGCGCATCCAGCGCATCGATTCGGCGGGCAAGGTGCTGGTGGAGGATGCGCACGGAGCGCCGCCGAGCATTCCGTTCTGGGAAGGTGAAGCGCCGGGGCGCACGGCAGCGTTGTGCGATGGTGTGAGCGATCTGCGTGCGGAGATCGATTGCCGTACGCGAGGCGTGAAGCCTTCGGCGATCTGTGGATCGGGCAATGCGGAAGATATTGTTTCGAACCCGTTTGCGGGCTCGAGCGATGAGTCCACCACCGATCGCTGGGGTGCGCTGCACTCGGAGGTGCGCGCTTGCATCGACTGGCTGCGGCGCGAGTGTTTCCTGTGCGAGTCCGCCGCTTTGCAGCTGGTGACCTACATCGTGGCGGGGCGTAGCGTGCTCGGCGCGGTGCCGACGAAAACGACCATCATCGCCGAGCGATTTTTCGATGAGGGCGGCGGGCAGCAGCTGATTCTGCATGCACCTTTCGGCGCCCGGTTGAACAAGGCGTGGGGACTGGCATTGCGGAAGCGCTTTTGTCGCGGGTTCAACTTCGAATTGCAGGCCGCGGCGACCGATAACGGGATCAACATCTCGCTTGCCGAGCAGCACAGCTTTCCGCTGATGGATGTGTTTCAGTTTTTCTCCGAACATACGGCGCGCGAGTTGCTGGAACAGGCTTCGATTCCGTCGCCGCTGTTCAAAAATCGGTGGCGCTGGGCGGCGGGACGCAGCCTGCAGCTGCTGCGCATGCAGAAGGGTAAGCGGGTGGCGCCGCAGGTGCAACGCACGCGCTCGGACGATCTGCTGGCGAGCGTGTTTCCGCATGCGTCGGCGTGTCCGGAAACGATGACGGGTGACATCGAAATTCCGGATCATCCGCTGGTGCGTGAAGTGATGCGCGACACGTTGACGGAAGCCATGGACATCGATGGGCTGGAGGCTTTGCTGCGCGGCATCGCTTCCGGCGCGATCACGTGCCTGGCGGTGGATACGCCCGTGCCTTCGCAGTTTGCGCATGAGCTGATCAACGCGATGCCGTACGCCTATCTGGATGAGGCGGACGCGGCGGCGCGACGCGCGCGTGCGGTGGCGCTGCGGCGCACGTTGCCGGATGCGGTGACGGAAGGCGCAGGACGGCTCGATCAGGCGGCGATCGACAGTGTGCGCGAGACGCTTTGGCCCGACGTGCGCGATGAGCATGAACTGCACGATTTGTTGTTAGGGCTGGGGGCCTTGCCTGAGTCGTTTTTTGCCGAGGAGGCCGCCGTCAAACCCCGCGGCACGCGGCACTGGGTTGAGTATTTCTCCCGACTGGTGGCCACCGGCAGGGCACATCGCCTGCGGATGGGGGAGATGCTGGCCTGGGTGGCTACAGAGCGGCTGAGAGATGTGTGTTTACTCTGGCCGGAGGCGGTGGTTGCGGGCCCGTGCCCCCACCCCGCCCTTTGTGATGAAGCTGCAAAGAACGCGGCACCCGGGGTTCCTGCGGCTCTTGTTCTTGAGGCGCTTGTTCCAGGTGGTAGGGCGACCGATCTTTTGTCAACTCGCGAAGAGAGAACCTTTGCAGGAACGGAATACCGTGCCGCGCAGCCGATTTCGCCGCGGGATGGAGCGCTGGCGAGTGCCGTGATGGGATGGATGCAGATGCTGGGGCCGCTGACGGCGCAGTCGCTCGGCGCGTTGCTGCAACTGAATCCGACCGAACTGTACGGGGCTTTGCTGATGGCCGAAATGCAAGGTGTGGCCATGCGCGGCGTGTTCGAGCGCGCGAAGCCGGCCGCCGACGCACCGCAAGATATCGAGTGGTGCGAGCGAAGAATTCTGCAGCGGATTCACCGGCTCACGCTGGCGGGGCTGCGCAAAAGTGTGGAGCCAGTGTCGGCGGCGGTGTTCAATCGATGGCTGCAGGATTGGCAGCACGTCGCTCCGGGAACGCAGACTGAAGGCGAAGAAGGCGTGCTTGCGGCGCTCGAACAACTGGAGGGATTCGAGGCGCCGGCGTGCGAGTGGGAGCGAACGCTGCTGCCGATGCGGGTGCGCGCGTATGATCCGCGCTGGCTGGACAGCCTTTGCCTGGCGGGGATTGTGGGCTGGGGGCGGGTTTCGCCGCATCCGGCGTGGAGCGCGGCCGATGGAGGCGCACCGCGGCGTGTGGTTCCTACGGGGGCGGCGCCGATTACGTTTTTTCTGCGGGAATCGGCGGATTGGCTGCCCGAGGCGCTCGCGGCGAAGTGTGTGGAACCCTCGGTGTTGACGGGGGCGCTTTCCGCCGAGGCTCAGGGTTTGCGGACGCTGCTGGCGGAGCGTGGAGCGGCGTTTACGGCGGATCTTCAGCGGCTGAGCGGGCTGACCAAGCAGGCGGTGAACACCGGGCTGTGGGAGCTGGCGACGGCAGGGCTGGCCTCGGCGGACGGTTTCGACCAACTGCGGGCGTTGATGGACCCGCGTCGCAAAAGCGTGCATCTGGAGCAGACGCCGGCGGTGAGTCTGCGCAAGCGGGCAGCGGCGCGCACGACGGCGGGGCGCTGGTCGCTGCTGTGCGAAGGGCAAACCGTGGCAGAGTCCGTGGACAAGGCGCAGGCCGCTATCAAGGCCATCGGGCGTGCGCGGGCGCAGCAGGCAGCTGTGGAGTCGCATGCGCGGGTGCTGCTTTGCCGCTACGGTGTGCTGTTTCGGGAGCTGTTGGCGCGGGAGTCGAATGCGCCGAAGTGGCGCGATCTGCTGCCGCACCTGCGACGTCTGGAGGCGCGGGGCGAGGTGCGCGGCGGGCGTTTTGTGAGCGGGCCGTTCGGCGAGCAGTTTGCCCTGCCCGAGGCCGTGGAAGGGCTGCGCGAGGCCCGTCGAAAGCAGCCGGCACGGAGCGGGGAGCCGGTGCTCACGGTCGCCGCCGCCGATCCGCTGAATCTCCTCGGCATTCTTGTGCCGGGCGAGCGCGTGGCGGCCATCCCTGGGCACACCGTGGCGTTTCAAAGCGGCGGTGCAGTCGGTCCGTCCGATTGCGTTGCAACGGCGGACACGGCTGCGCAAAAAGCGGCCAAGGAGGCGCGCAAACCGGTGCGGTCCGTTGCGGCGTTGCTGCGGGAAAGTGCGCGTACGCCGGTCGCGCGACAAGCGGCGGCGGCAGGGCAGGGCAGCCTGGGGCTGTTCTCTTGAGCGCGTTGTCACGGCGTACGGATCGCCGCGCGAAGCGTGTGGATGAGTGCGCGGGCGACGATGGCGGCGTGGCCGATGACGAGGGGGCGCGAGGGAGGCGCGAACTCCAATGCGTGGAGCCGGCAGCCGATGGGGCTGTGCAGCCGGGAGACGCATACACCGAGGGCCCGTACATGGTGTTTACGGCGCAGTTTCACCTTCGCCGCGGGTATTGCTGCAACTCCGGCTGCCGGCACTGCCCGTATCGCGAGGGTGAGGCGAGCAAGAGTTGAGTAGCATCCCATTGTGCTGCAGGGAAGCTGCGGGTCTATTGGGCGATCGCATGAGCAACCGGGGCCGCACCCAGGGAAGGAACGGCTGACGGTACGTGATTGCTGGCGTTCAGGCGCTGGTGATTCTGCAGGAGCACAAGAACGCGCGGGTCGGTGAGCCATGGGCGCAGTACGGGGTCGGCCTCCATGGCCGCGTGCAGGTTCAGACCGCGCTCGCTGGCCTTGCTGAGCCACTCCAGTAGGTGAGGTACATCGCCGGTTTGCGCAGAGAGATGGGCCATCTGGAAACAGATATCGCCGAAGTGCGCCGAACTCAGAACCTGGGCGCTGAAGCCGCCGTTGGCGCTGTGATGCAGGATTTCCGGATCGAGATGAATGGCTTTTTCCAGCTCCCGCCGGGCATCCTCTGGAGAACGAGTTTCGAAGTACGCCAGCGCGATGTTGGCATGGAACACGGCATTGGAACGATCGATCTTTATGGCGTGTCGGTACTCCCCGACCGCGGCGTAGGGATTGCCGAGCGCGAGATCGGCGGCGGCCAGATCGTTCCAGGCAACGGCATCTCGTTTATTGAGGCGAATGGCCCGCGCAAACAGCATCCTGGCCAGGATCGGCTGCTGCAGTTCAAGGCAGGTAATGCCCATCTTTTTCAAGATGACACGCCCATCGGCTCCACGGTTTAACGCGGCGTTGTAAAAGCTCAACGCATCGGCGTGGAAGCGGCGCGCACGCAGCACGTCGGCGGTCATCTCCAGGCGCGCGCTCGAGGCGGTCGAGGGATCGGGCAGATGGCGTGCGATCTCGACCCACTCCGCAGAGTCATGCTCGTGTCCGGCGTGGGTTGCGTCCACGACGTCCTGCCCCGGCGCATATTGGCGACAAGCACACAGCATGAGCGCCAACATCGCCAGGCGAAGGCCTTTACGGCCACAGGATCCCCTGTTCGTCGACAAGGAAGTGCTCAGCGACAAAGAAGTGCTCGAAGCGAAATCACTCGAAAGGAAATCAGGGGCAGAGCGCACGGGGCACCTTCTCAGGAGATCACCATGGTGCGCCTCAGAAAAGCGTTCCGTCAAGGCATAAATGCTGGGCTTTCTGCTTTTGAAACGCGGCGACAAGGGACCAGGCGTACGGCTCTAAACGGAGTCACATTTCCGGGAGCTACTTAAGAGGAGCAGGCGTCACGGGCGCCGTGCTGTGCGAAGCGGCGGGTGGGTCTGCCACGCGCAGCGCAAGCCGTGGAAACGCGAAGGAACCGCCCGCGTCATCGATGACATTGACCTGGCAAATGTAGTTCCCGGGCTTTAGCTGGGCAAGGGGAACGTCGAATTGAAAAGCAACGGCGTCGCGCGCCGGCACGTTCAACGCATCGGCGCTGACCAGAGGTGTTTCATACACTTTTGCGCCGCCCGACAAAAATTCTATGGAGGTGAGCACATGCACCGGGCCGCCTTCACGCCGAGTCAAACCAGGTGCGTTGGCGGGCTGCGGTGCGCTCTTGGCCCTGGCCGGATCATAGAGTTCGTACAGCAGATAGAGGTGCTGGTCCTGGCGAAAGACATGGGCGACGTTGGGGATGTATTGTTCGCCGTCGCGCACAAGCAGATTTGGATTGCTCTTGGCTGTATCCGGTGTGCGCTGGCTGGCGAGCATCACAGAACTCAGCTTTACGGGCACTTTTTTCAGGTCCGGCACGTTGATGTCGGTTTCAAACGAACCCATGTTGCCGGTCTCATTCTCACGCACGACGAACTTCAGATGGTAGTGGCCGGGTGCGAGTAGAAATCCGGTGGAGTATTGAATGTTGCGGCGCGCTACGCCTTGCGCTCCATCCACGGCGAGCTTCACCGTATCGCGCACATTGCCCACAGCAATGCCCTGCGCATTGCGCACCTGGCCCAGTACGTCAAGCGTCGCTTTGTCCTGATCGCCATCCCGAGACCGGCTCCGGATAAACGGGATTTGCGAGCCCGGAACGATGAGGTTTACGGGAACGTAGAACGTGTTGGCGCTTTGGCGGAAGTACAGCGCCTGCAGATACACGGGGAGATCGAGCGCAGGCGAATCGCTGCGCATGGCATCGGCCAGGGCTCCTTCGCGATCCTCGGTTTTCTGGTGCTGAAAGTCCGCGGGAGCGTAGTAGCCGGGCCTGTATTCGAGCCTTGCATCGTGGCGATTGAGCTTGATCGTCAGGTGGCGAAATGCACCATCGCGGCGTGGGTCGGACGAATGGAAGCCGAGGATGTAATAGGCTTCGGTGTCGTGCTGGATTTGCTGAAACGCGGGCCCGAAATCGTTGGAATCGAAGAAGGCTTTACCGCCCGTATCGGTGGCAAGGGTGCTGAGCAACTCCTGCGAACTGAAGTTTGCGTTGAACTGATTGGCCACGGCGGTGCCGGTGTAGGCAGCCGTTCCGCGCAGACTGCCCTGGGTGGCATCGCCCACCGGCGGCAGGGCCTGCAGGCCGCGCGCGTCGACGGCATAGATGGCCATGTTCGCCTTCGCCGCGGCGTCGGTCGCGGCGCGCAGACTGGCCTGGTTTTCAACGCCGTTGCGGGACAGGCCGCCGGAGAAATACAACAGGCTTTTGCGTTGCGGAACGCGCTCCAGCGAACGCGCGACCTGCCGAATGGCGTAGAGTTCGCGATCGGTGTTGAGGTTGTTGTACTCGGTGTCATCGGCGACGAAGCTCGCGCCGTTATCGCTTGTGCCGTCAGTGCTGCCGCCCGTGGTCCCGTTGCTGAACGCGGTCTGATCGGTACCGTTGTACTTGCCGAGCCCACGCAGCAGCGCCCCCTTGTTTGCCGTGAAATCCTGGTCCATTTTGAGCGCCGTCGAAAAGCTTACAAGCGCAACCAGATCCGCGGGCTGCATCTGTGTGTTGACATATTTTTGCGCGGCTTCGACGGCGCGGTCGGTGTCGTCGTCCCCCAACGTGCTGAGATCGAAAAACATGACGATGAGGCGATGATCGCGCAGCTGTTGCGGGTCGGCGGCGAAGTTCCGTTCCAGCAAATCGGCAATTGTGGCCTTGCCGATCACGGTGTTCTTTTCCGCAAGCTGCGCGGCTCCATCGACGTTCTGAGAATCGAAGCTGACGATACGTTGCGGCTTGCCGTTTTCGAGCAGGGTGAAGTCGGAAGCCGTTAGACCCTTGATCACGGCCCCGGTTTTCTTGTCGCGCGCCACCACGTTGGTCAGCACGATATTGGCGTTGACGGTGAGCGTGTAGCCGCCACGGTTTCCCTGGGTAGGCGTCTGCTCACCGCTGGATTGTTGCAACACGGGCGCCGTGTCCTGCGCACGGCTGAACGGGGTGCCGCCTGCGAGGAGGCTCCCTGCCAGCAATACCCACAAGCCCTTCATCGTTAGGCCCTTAGATGATTGCGCCCGGAGCTTCATCAAAACCTGTACCTTCCGATAAACGTGATCTGCCGCATGGCCGCCGCACCGGTGACCTGGCCGAAGGTGGCGGAGTCGAGTTGTGTGTTGATTCCGTTGTATTGCACGGTGTTGAAAACGTTGTTCGCGGTCAGGCGTGCCTCAAACGAGCGCGTTTCGCCCAGGGGGACGGTGCGCGAAAGCGACATGGCGATGAGCACCTGGCCGGGGCCTTCAATGCTGTACCGCGAGGCGGTGCCGTAACTTCCCGGCGCCGCGAACGCCGCTGCATTGAACCACGAGCGCAGAGCGCCCGCACCGGGGATAGGCTGGGCGAAGTCTCGATTCGGACGCAGCGTATACGTTCCGCCGGCCGCTGTCTGCGCGACCGTGGAAATGTAATTCGGCGTGAAGTACAGGCCGGAGGCGAGCGTAAACGCGCTGGAGATGTTGAAGCCATCGAGCAGTTTGGAGGCGACTCCGCCACGGTTCAGAAACAGTCGATTGGGGCCGATAGGCAGTTCATAAAGCCAGGTGCCGGTGAGCTTATGCCGCTGGTCGAAGCTGGAGTTGGCGCGCTCGGCATGGAGGTCGTTGTCGTTCTGGATACTGGAGAGGGTGGATGCACCGCCGAAGCTGGAAGCGTCGTCGATGGAGTGGGCGTATTGGTAGTTCAGCGCCAGGGCAAGCCCTTTTTGCAGGCGTTTCTGTGCGCTGACGGTGAGGGCGTTGAAGGTGGACTCGGCATCGGAGCTTTGGTAGGTGAAGGCGACCGCATCGGGCGTTGTAACGGTATTGCCCGTGTGGTTCGGCGCGCGCACCACGTTCAGCCCCGACCCATGCGAGCCGTTGTAGCCGATGTTCAACACCACGCCCGCGGGCAGCGTGCGTTGGATGTTGGCGTTGTAAATCTGCACCATGCCGAGCCGGTAATTCGGGTTCACGGCATAGGTGTTTTGGTAGAGCTTTGCCGAACAACCGAAGCCGTCCGCAAGGGTGAGATTCGAAGCTGCGGTGAGGGTTTGCTGGTTGCATCCGGTCCTGTTGACCGCGGTGGAAAGCACATTGTTCTGTGAAGCCGCGAAGGGGGCCTGGTATGAAAGCGATTGCGCGAAGCTGGCAAACTGGGTTGTGTTGAAGTTGATGCCATAGCCGGCCCGGAGCACGGTTTCCTTTAGCAGGCGGGGATACACGTGCGGCCGCCAGGCCACGCCAAAGCGCGGCGAATACATGGCATGATCGCCATGCAGCAGCGATGCCGTGGGCCCCGGCGCACATGTGAGCGGACCGGCGGTGGTGATGACGGAGATGCCGGTCGGCGTGACGCAGCCTACGCTGGCCGTCTGTTCCGAGACGCCGGAAAGGTTGACGAGCCGGTTGTTCTTTTCGGTGTAAGGGCTGAAGTATTCGTAACGCACGCCGCCGTTCAGGGTAAGGCCGTTTGCGACGCGAAAATCGTCGTTGGCGTACCCGTCAAAGATATTCGCGCGAAGGTAAATCTTGTTCAGGCCGGCCTGGATCGCGGTTTTTTGCGGAAGGCCGAGCAGAAAGTCGGCAAAGGCCGAACCGCTGGCGACCTGTCCGGTGCTGCCGATGGAGTTTGCCTGGTCGGCGCTGCTTTCGGTGTTGTAGCCAGTGAAGGTGAAGCTGCCGAGAGGTGTGCCGCCGCCGAGATAGTCCCCGTGAACGCGGCGGAGGTCGCCGCCGAAGCGCATGTTGTGTTTTTTGTGCCGGTAGCTCACCTGGTCGGCAAATGAGAGGGTTTGCCCGATGTTGTCCTGGGGATTCGTGTTGTTGACCGAAAGGAAGTTGGTGAAGGTAAGCGTGGGCAGGCCGTTGTAGAAATTGGGATGGGCACCGAGGACACCGGTGCTGGGAAGGGCGATGCCGGCCGCGGCGGCGGGATCGTACGCTGTATCCGTGAAGTAGTTGCGGGTATCCGCATGGCTGCGATTCCAGGTAACCGTGGCCGTGTTGTTGAAGCGGCCAAAGCCGATCACGTAGCCTTCACTGAGGTTGTAGCCGTCCGACCGCGTTGCGCCCGAAAGCGGAAGAACGATGTTCCGTATGTCGGACGCCGCGTGGGTGTAAGTGAAGCTGGTGTTCAGGCTTTGCCGCAGGGCGGCGGGAGCGTTTTGATTGCCCCCGCCGCGATTGCCCCCGCCCCCAAATCCGCCAAACGGGCTGCTGTTGTTCGCGCCAAGGTTGCGGATGAAGCGGGCGGACAGGTTCGCGGAATTTTGTCCCGCCGTGGTGTTCGTCTGGTAGTTGAAGGCCCGGGTTCCCGCATTGGGCACGTTCGCATGCGGGTAGAAGTTATTCAGAACGTAGAGTGCCTGCGGCGAAATACGTGCCGGATCGAGCACGTTCGGCACGCCGTTATAGCTGAACTGCCGGCCTGTGGAGGGATCGTAGATGGGAGTTGCGGCGGTCCCGCCATTGACGGTCTGGGTGAGGCCGCTGAAGTCGCCGGCGCGCTGCGCGTCGGTGGGCACGGTGCCTGTCAAAACCTCTGGATTGGTGTTCCGGGACCAGTTGAAATTCAGAAACCCGAACTGCTTTGTGCTGGGCTTCAGGAGGCCGGGAATCTGGGGTGAACCCGCCAGCGTGGCGCCAAAGGTGTTTTTGGAATAAGGCAGCCTGGTTTGCGGAAGCAATGTTGGCGACCAGGGAGCGGAGTCGAGCGCGGAAAACTCACCCTGGTAATTCAAACCGCCGTGGAGTTGTGTGGGGTTCAGGTTGCGGAACGCGCCCGCCCCGCCGCCCGCCCCGCGCCCGCCGCCAAAGCCTCCGCCGCCA
>CAXTBI010000031.1:0-37057 GCA_964242195.1 uncultured Acidobacteriaceae bacterium | reverse complement strand
CGCCCCTCTCCCGACCCCCCCAGCCCGCGCGCCGGCTCCCGCCATCGCGCCTGCCGGCAAACGGCGCACATTGCTTGAGGGCGGCACAGCGACCGTAACCATGCGTTTGGTGGCAAGATCCTTCAGCGTAACGGTGTTGGCCGCCGGGTCGACCGCCGTAATCAGACCGGAGAAGTTGCTGAACGAACCGGCCACGATGCCCTCTGCGGTGATCGTCGTTCCGTCAGCATTTTTCGGCCCGCGCACACGAATCTGGTCACCCTTCTGAATGGCCGCAACCGTGCTCGGCACCGCGTCCTCAAAGCGGACGGAGCCGCCCGCATAGCGCTTCACCGATGTCGCAGGCGTTGTGTTGACGGTCAGCGTACGCAGGCCGCTTGAAAGCGTAATCACGCCCGTCGCCGGATCCACCGCACTCACAATGCCGCCCACGCCCTGCGCCCAGGCCACCTGCTCGGACGCGCGGGTGGCGGCAATGGCGCCCGATTTCATCACGATCACACGGCTGGCGTGCAGGGAGGTGCTGCTGTCCCCCGCCGTGCCGTTCACGATGGTGCGATCTCCCACGGCAATATCCGCCACGGCGCCCGCCAGCGCACCTTTCAAGTCACGGCTGCCGGGCTGCACCAACAGAACCGGAACCCCGGCCGGCACGGCGACGCTTACCTCCCCGCCCGCGGCCGTGGTCAGCACAAACGCATTTGCTTCCACCGCCTTCACGGTGCCGCTGCCCCGCGGAACGGCACTTGCCGCGGGCGCGGGCGTCTGCCCGGCAACAACCGAGGCAGAGGCAAGGAGAGCAACACCGAGAAGAGCAGCACGCATGGATTTCATGAGCATCAACGTACATCCTATAGGGGCAAATCTTGCGGGTTCGCCAGTCTCTGGCGGCGAGGGAATCCGCACAGCGACTCTGGTCAAAATTCGCGTAAAGCTTGCAGAGGGGAGCGACGCCGTATTCTCGCTGCCCCGCCCCAATCCCGCGTTTTGGCGATTGCGCCGCTAGGTGAAAGACGGTGCGCTCGCCTCAAAGTTTCCTCCGGGGCACACCCAATTTCACGTTCCATCCCAGATCTCGACACGGGTTCGACCCCATGGCGGTTACGGCAAGGCGGAACCGGCGGCCATCGGCAACACCAGGTGAGAGGGGTAGATGGGTGAATCGTAGATCGTCACGGTCTGCGCCGTGTACGCCGCTGCCGGCGCGGTCATAATGTTCGGCACAAAAGTTTGCGGGTTGCGGTCATACAACGGAAACCAGCTGGACTGGACCTCCACCATCATGCGGTGGCCCTTCAAAAACGTGTGATCCACCCCATGCAGGCTCCACTTATATTCGCTCACCTCGCTCGGCTTTACCGGTTCCGGGGCAGTGAAGCTGCGGCGGTAGCGCCCGCGCAGGATCTCCTCGGCCACCATGCCCTCGTAGCCGGTCGCGGGGTCCACGTCGATCAGCTTGACGATCCAGTCGGCGTCCGTTCCGGTTGTCGCGGCAAACAGATCGGCCACAACGTCGCCGGTCACCGTCGTGTCGGCGGCCAGAACGGGCGTCTCGAAGTTGGCCAGATCCTTACGCCCGGAGACGAAATTCTGGTTCTCGACCAGCCATGTGCGCCATGTCGATCCCTGCCCGTAGGTCGACTGGATTGGCCGATGGCGGTACGGAATGGGGTCCCCCGGATCGGCCACATAGGCAGCCGACTGCGCTCCGTACTGCCCGCCTGGGGGGACCGAAGTCAACAGCTTGTTGGCCGCCAGGTAGGCGTTCACCGTATGAAAACCGTCGACCGGAGGCCAAACGGGGTAGCGGTGCCAGGCATTCTCGCCCGTACGAAAGCTCGCCGTATCGCGGAGGTCGAAGCCGGGTTTGCCTTTCAGGTAAAACTCAAAGAAAGGCGATTCAATGTGCGACCGGAAGTACGACCCCGTATTTTGATCGCCGAAGTGAAGACCGCCCCATTCACTCACGAGCTCATGGCCCGGCCCGCGCGCCCAACCGCCATGGTTCCACGGGCCGAGCACCAGAAACACCCTCTTCTGCGGGTCATCCGGCCTTTCGTTCGGGCGCAGCGCGGCATACTCGGCCTGCGGTCCCCACATATCCTCCTGGTCCCAGTAGCCGCCCACCTCCAGCGTTGGCACCTCCGGTCGCCCCAGCCGGCGCTGGACGGCCATGTTCTGCCAGAACTTCGTATACGTCGGCTGCGTGAGGAATTTCTCCGCCGTGGGCAGATCCGTCATGCCGGCCGCCGCCGCCGCCCCGGCGAAGTTCACGTGCTTCAGAAAAAAGCTGTACTGATCTTCGCTCGAATTCACCCGCGCATCGGTCTTTTGCGCTTCCAGCTGCTGCACGTAGTCGAAACCATACGTTTCGCGAAATGCGCCGTTGTGGAAAAAATCGTCACCCATCCAGACATCGGTCATCGGCGCCTGTG
Source organism: uncultured Acidobacteriaceae bacterium (assembly GCA_964242195.1). GTDB lineage: Bacteria > Acidobacteriota > Terriglobia > Terriglobales > Acidobacteriaceae > Granulicella. The sequence goes on along the minus strand of CAXTBI010000031.1, from coordinate 34,622 downwards.
GGCTGATGGCCTTCACCGCCGGATGCGCGTCCACACCCGCCATAATGGCCAGAAAACCCGGGTAGCTGATGCCCAGCACGCCCACGTTCCCGCTGTTGTTGGGCATGTTTTTCAGCAGCCAGTCGATCGTATCGCGGGTGTCCGTCGTTTCATCCACGCCGGTTTTGCCCACGTGCGCAACGGTCGGGCGATTCATCACAAACTGCCCCTCCGAGCCGTAACGGCCCCGGATGTCCTGGTAAACGAAAATATAGCCGCTGGACGCAAGGTCGGCCATGCCGCTCTCGATCGCGCGGGCCGTGGTCGCCGCCGCGCCATAGGGTGTGCGCTGCATCAGAAACGGCAAGGGCGTCCCCTGGCGATCGCTCCCTTGGGGCCGGTACACGACGGTGTGCAGCTTGACGCGATCGCGCACCGGAATCATGAACTCCGAACGCACGTACAAGGGTCCTGTGTAGCCGGTCGGCGCCGCCTCATCCTGCACACCGGCAGGGTCGGGGATGTTTCCTGCCTGTTGCACCGGCGCGGGGCCGCTTGCCTTTGCGGCCAGGCACCCTGCCGCAAGCGCCAGGGCCAGGAGAGCGACGATTCCAAATGCCGTGATGCGATCCATCCTGCTCCCGTCTTCCCCTTTTGCCCGGTCCGTTTATTGCCCGGTAAGGTTAGCCGGGCTGGCCATGCACTGCCATCCCTGCCGCGAGTGCGAACCGTCGCAGAATGGCCGTTTTTCGCTCAAACCACAGCGGCAAAGGCTGATGGCCGGCTTGCCGGTAAGATCCCACGTCTGCCCATCCGCATCCTTGAGCACGATGTGCCCCTCCACCCGCAACGGCCCATTCGGCCGAACGGTAATATAAACCGGCTCGTCTGCCACGATCTTCCTCCACGCTTTGCACAGTCAGAATACCAGTGCCGCCGCGCGCCTTCGTGCAAGCCTGGAAGGGGCTGACCTTGCGTTTTTGGATCACGGCTGCCAAAGGCGTTCGGTCTCCAGAACGAATCCCTCGACAGGCCCTTCGCCCCCCACGGTTACGGGCTGATGGAGCACCTCGGGAGGCACGTTGCCAGGCCGGTGGATCTCGACGACTTGCCGCTCCGGGTCGATCAGCCAGGCCAGTTCCGTGCCATTGCGGAGCCACTCGCCCATCTTCGCCTGCAGGTCTGGCAGACGGTCGCTCGGGGAGCGCAGTTCAATCACAAACTCGGGACAAAGTGGAGCGAAACCGCGGCGGCGCTGCTCCGTCGACAAGCGGTCCCATCGCTCTCGGGAAACGCCCGCCGCGCCCGGTGAACGCATCGATCCGTCGCGCAGGCGAAAACCGGTGGAAGGGCTGAACACGACGACCGCGTCCGCGGTCCGCGCCCAAAGACGCAGCTGAAAGTTGATCTCGGAGTCGGTTTCTCCCGCCCCTGTACCCGTCGGCGACATCACCGTAAGCTCTCCATTCGGCTCGCGCTCAATGCGGAGCACATCGTTTGCCGCGCAAAACTGCAGCAACTCTTCGTCGCTCATCACGTGCTCGGGACGGATGCGCACAGGCAGCGTCAGATTTGCAATGGTGAACGGAAAGTCCATGCCGTGACTCCAATCCCCTTCTAAACCGCCGCCGCCAAACAAGCCTTCTGCGCTTCCAGCAAATCACGGATGCCGCCCTCCGCGGCATCGAGCATCTCCGCCAACTGCGCGCGGGTGTAGGTTTCGCGTTCCGCCGTGGCCTGCGTCTCCACCAGGCCGCCCGCAGCCGTCATCACCACATTCATGTCCACTTCCGCGCGGCTGTCTTCCTCATAGTTCAGATCCAGCAGGACCGCGCCGTCCACAATGCCGACCGAGGTGGCCGCCACCATCTGCCGCAGCGGATTCGTTTTCAGCGTACCCGCTTCGACAAGGCGTCCGAGGGCGATCGCGAGCGCCGTGCACGCGCCCGTAATGGCCGCCGTGCGGGTTCCACCATCGGCCTGCAACACATCGCAGTCCAAAATAATCGTCCGTTCGCCCAGCAGCTTCATGTCCACCACCGAACGCAGGCTGCGGCCAATCAAGCGCTGTATCTCGTGCGTACGGCCACCCACCTTGCCGCGTTCGCTCTCCCGCGCTGTACGCGTCAGCGTGGCACGCGGCAACATGCCGTATTCAGCCGTTACCCAGCCGCGTCCGGAGTTGCGCAGCCAACCCGGTACGTTGCTCTCCACGGTCGCGTTGCAAAGCACGCGGGTGTGCCCAGCCTCGATCAGCACGGAACCTTCCGCAGTCGCGACAAAGTGAGGAGTCAGCCGGCAAGGGCGGGCCGTGCGCACCGACCGCCCATCACCGCGCAAGATTTCGGGAAAAGACATGTGCCGATTATAGGCAGCTAGCCTCGGAACACCGCGGGTAAATCCGCAACGGCTGCGATCTGCTTCCCGATTCGGGATAGGCACGTTACCAAAAGCATTCCCAAAATGTTGCACGGGGGGCAGTTACCTTCGTCCTTCCAGTGCACCATCGCCGCATGGTCTTCTGGCGGTGGGAAATTTCCCGAAACGGAGCACCCCGATGCAGGCGCAAACGATACAGGAGTACACCCGGGCCCACACACCCCATGTGGTTCCGATCCACCCTTTGCCGTCCTGCCACTCCGCCCTGAACGGGGTGCGGCATGGCTGAAATGTCCTCCGCACACGCCCTTCTTTCCCCCCGCTCCTTGGCCAAGCCCGGGAGCAGTCCGGCGAGCACTCTGCTGTACGCGGCCATGCCCTCGGTTGCCACTCCCTTTCCCGCGCCACGTCAACGCCCGCCCCTGGAAATGGTGTCGTCCCGTCCAGCCCCGATGCGTGTGCTGGTTGTCGAGGACGATCCCCTGGTGCGGCATGCCTGTGCGGAGATCGCCAGGGACCGTGGGTATTCCGTAGACACGGCGGACTCGGTTCCGAGCGCCAAACTGGCTCTCAAGCGCGCTTCCGTCGATCTGGTATTGCTGGATCTGAAACTGCCCGGCGGTGGCGGTTTGACCGTGCTGGAAGAGCTTCGCGAGGCCCATCCCCGCACCGAAGCCGTCGTCATGACGGCCTTTGCCTCGGTAAATTCCGCCGTGGAAGCCATGCGCACGGGCGCGGGTGACTACCTGGCCAAGCCCTTCTCGCTCGAAGAACTGACCTCCGTGATGGAGCGTGCGGACCAGCGTCGCGACGCGTTTGCCGAAACTCGCGACCTGCGTGATCGTTTATCTCCCGAAATGGCCTCCAGCCTCATGCTGATGGGTGGGGACCCGGCCATGGAAAAGCTGTTCCGCATCCTTTCAAAGGTCGCGTTTACCAGCCATCCGGTGCTGATTCTAGGGGAAAGCGGAACCGGCAAAGAGACCGTTGCGCGGGCGGTTCACGCCAAAGGTCCGCTCGCCGCCCGGCCCTTCATTCCGGTCGATTGCGGTTCCCTTCTTCCGGCCCTGATTGAAAATGAGCTTTTCGGCGCCGCTGCGGAGTCGAAACTCGGCGGTACCCGCGGCAAAGCCGGCCTGCTGGCCGCGTCCGGGGGCGGAACCATCTTTCTGGATGAAATCGCCGACCTCACGCCGGAGGTGCAAGCGCGGCTGCTGCGCGCGATCCAGGAAAAGGAGGTGCGCCCCACCCACGGTGGTGAGGCTGTCCCCCTGCGTGCACGGATCGTCGCCGCGACAAATCGCGATCTCATCGCAATGGTTGAAAGCGGCCGCTTTCGCAAGGACCTCTACTACCGTCTCAACGTGGTCAACATGCGCATTCCACCGCTGCGTGAAAGAACGGGGGATATTCCACTGCTGGCGGCGGGTCTGCTCGATCGATTCAGCAAGGAAAACAGCACCCGCTACTCTCTTTCCGACGCAGCTCTGCGACTGATGGTCGAGTACGATTGGCCCGGCAATGTGCGCGAACTGGAACACGCCATGGAGCGAGCCTGCTCACTTTCGGGCGGTCCGGTTCTGCAACCTGCCGATCTGCCCGCGCCCTTGCAACAGCGCCGCTACCAAACCCGTCTGCCCGCAGCCGAATTACGGCCTCTGCCAATGGACGGTGCCGAAACCGTGGTCACCCTGATGGAACTCGAACGCCAGGCCATTCTGCGCGCCCTGCACCAGTTGAAAGGCGACAAACTGCTCGCCGCCAAGCTGCTTGGCATCGGCAAAACCACCCTGTATCGCAAGCTAAAGGAATATGGTCTCGGTGACGATGTCCTATAACCCCGAACTTAGTCCCGAATCGAACCCCGCATCGAATCCACAACCGAATCCGCAAGCGAACCCGGGTCCGAAAGAGCCGGCTTCCATCGGGGATCGCGCCTCGGGGGCGTACCCGGTCAGACTCGCCGCTTCGCCAGCCAAAGCAGTTGCGCTGCCTTTTTCGGGACGCGCTTTCGCTGCCCAGGGAACCGCGGATGCGGAAGCTGAAACGGGCCTCACCCTTCTGCTCGTGGCGCCGGATCCGCCCGCAAGCGAGGTAGCCCAGACATTGCGTCGCGAGCTGGCGGCACGGGTCCACATCGCCCCGCACGGGCGGTCGGCGCTGAACGCCTTGCGGCGCGGAGAGTTTCATCTCATCATTCTGGAAGAAAATTTAGCCGCCGCTGAACCGAACGCGGCAGCCGCCCTGTTTGCCGGCGCCGGTACCGCCCCGGTACTGGAAATCAACTTCGGGCTTTGTGGGATCGATCGCATGGTTCGGCAGGTCCGTTCCGCATTGCGGCGGCGTGAGGAGGATGAGGCCAAGGCCAGGCTCGCCGTCGCCCACTCGTTGCAGAACGAGATGAACGCGTCGCTGGCCGGACTTCTGCTGGAATCGCAACTGGCCCTGCGTCAGGCGGGTCCGGAAATTCTGCCGACCCTGCGACATCTGATCGAATTGGCCTCCGAATTGCGCGAGCAGCTGCGTCATTGAACATGGTCCAGCGCCTTTGAAACAGCTCGCGTGGAGCTCGTGCGGGAGCCGCGCATAGCTCGTGCGCGTTGCCGCACCACACCTTATTTCACCGGAGAAGATCGCACAAACTGGAGCGTTGAGTAGCCCCGGCGCGGGCTTGCATCTCATACAAGGGAGCAGCGCGGCTGTGTACAATTCGGGCTGAAGCCTCGCTGAGCGCACAAGGGAGAGATCGATGAAACTGACACCGGGAAAGCTTGCGGGACTGAACGCCGTCTCGAATGAAAACGGCGTGATCGCCGCCGCCGCGATGGACCAGCGCGGGTCGTTGCTGAAATCTTTGGAAACCGCCCGTGGCGCCTCGGCCGATGGTCACGATCTTGAACTGTTCAAAGCCATGGTGACCGACGTTCTGACCCAGCATGCCTCGGCCATCCTGCTGGACCCCGAGTTCGGTTTGCCGGCCACGCACCACCGTCACGGGAAAGGCTTGCTGCTGGCCTATGAAAAGACCGGCTACGACGGAACCAAGGCCGGCCGCCTGCCAGATCTCCTGGATCACTGGAGCGTTTCGCGGCTGAAAGAAGCGGGAGCGGACTGCGTTAAAATTCTGCTCTATTACACCCCCTTCGATGCCCCGGACGTAAACGATATCAAGCACGCGTTCATCGAACGCATCGGTGCGGAGTGCCGCGCGTTCGATATCGCGTTCTTCTGCGAGTTCGTCGGTTACGACGCCACGGGCGCCAAGGAGGACACGGTCGAATATGCGCGCAAAAAGCCGCAAATCGTCGCCGGCTCCATGCAGGAGTTCTCCAATCCGAAGTACGCCATCGACGTCCTCAAGGTCGAAGTCCCGATCGTAATGGAATTCGTACAGGGCACACAGGCGTACAAGGGCGACTCCGCTTACACCCGTGACGAGGCAATGCGGCATTTCCGCGACACCGCGAAGGCGACCACCCTTCCGTTCATCTATCTTTCTGCCGGCGTGTCCAACCCCGTATTCATAGAAACGCTGGAGCTAGCAGGCGAATCCGGTGTGGAATTTAACGGCGTTCTTTGCGGTCGCGCTACCTGGAAAGATGGAATCGCCGTTTATGCCAAACACGGGGAAAAGGCTTTCAGTGAATGGCTGAATACGGTGGGGGTGGAAAACATCACAAACGTGAACCGCGCCTTGAAAGCAGCCACGTCCTGGAAACCGAAATTTGAGAACGCCTAGGCAGCAGCGCTCGTTTTTTCCGAGCCTTCGGACACGAAAAAGCGGTCACTGCCGTTCGGCCCCGCCGAGCGGAGTGACCGTTTCCACAGAGCCGCAAGCAGCCGTCCAGGCAAAAGGGCCGTTCCGGTGAGAAAAATCCACTCCCGTGCCCCCGGCCTGCACCGGAGCACCTCCCCGGCAATCAGACGCAAGCCACGCCAGTCCCCAGCCCGCTTGGCTTTCAGCGCGGCCTTTGTACAAAGAAACGATGTAAACGCCCGATCCCCAATCCACGATCGGTACGTCTGCGCCCAACGCAGGGAATCTTCCCAGTTCATGCGCCGCGATCTCGATATGCTCTCCGTGGCGATGTTGTAGACAACCAGCGCTTCCCACGCAAACACGACACGGGCTCCGGCCACATGCCAGGCCTCCAGGAGCCAGGCCCAATCCTCGTGATCCGCGTGAGTCGTGAACGGCACCTTTTCCACGATCGAACGATGCACCAGCAAAGTTTGTATAGGGATGACACCCGGCCGGCCGAGCAACGATGGCCGCAGCAGAATATAGTCGGCAATGTCCTCGTGTTCGGCAATGGGCCGGTCCGGCCAGGCGTCTTCGCGACCGCCGCGCCGATAAAGCGTACGGCAGGAGATCATGCGCCAGGGCTGTTCGGGGTCGGCAAGCCGCATCTCGGCTTCCACCTTGCCCGGCATCATCAAATCGTCGTCGTCCAGAAAAGTAAGCCACTGCCCGCGGCTTGCGGCAACTCCCGCGTTGCGCGCTTCCGCGGGACCCACGTTTTCGGGAAGTTCGATGTACCTCAGTCGATCGTCCAGACCCTCCATCGCTTGGCGAGTTGCCGCATCGGGTCCATCCGAAACCACAAGCACTTCCAGATCGGCCCAGGTCTGCGCCAGCGCACTCTCGGCGGCGACACGCACCTCGTTCGCTCTGCGATACGTGGGGATAATGACGCTGACAAAGCCCGTTGCTCCCTCATCGATACTCATGCGCAATCTCCTTTCATGTTCGGGAGGCTCCCTCCCGCACGCTGGCCGACGATGGGAGCGGCTCGGCCCCGTTTCGAACGTGAGATCACCGGAAGAACTTCCCCCCGGGTGATCTCGGGCGCATCGGAATCATCGGATCCTTCCTCCATTGCAAGCTTGGCAATGCACGTGTACACGATCAGCGTTGGCAGGTAAGGGGAAATGGGCGTGGATTCCGTAAGGCTCAAAAGGCCGAGCCAGGTCAGCAGCAAAGGCGGCAAAAGGGTGCGCTCCGAGGGCCGTCGCCTGTACCGTTTCCAGGCGACCACGCAGCCGCCGATCAACGTGGACGCATACAGCAAAGCCCCGACTACCCCCAGCGACAAGGTTTGATCCAGGTACGTGTTGTGGGCGTGCGGAACCATCCAGCCCTGATCGAAAGAGATTTTTTCCACTCTGTCTGGACTCCAGAACGCCTCGAAGCCGGCACCGAGCACCGGATGCTGTTGCACGCTGTCCATCAGTTCAGCCCACAGCGGCGCACGATTGGACAGGCTTGCGGTATTTTGCGTGTCCTTCCGACCCATCATGAAAACATCCGTCAACGCGCCGCCGCCGGATTTTCCCAAGGCAAAAACCGCACCCGGAAAGATGAACATGAGGGCAAGGGAGATCGCCAGGGCACGCCTGGTTGGCTCAAGATGGCGCTTCGCCATGCGCAAGGAGATGAAAATCATCATGGCAAGGCAAATAAATGTGCCTACACGTGCGCGCGTAAGGAAAAGCAAACCGGAGAACAGACCCAACAACGGAGTCATCCAAAGCAGCCATCGCGGCCGGCTTTGCGCCAGCGTGAGGCCGCAAAGCAAGCACACAAGAAGGTTCATCGCTTGAAAGTTGGCGGTCATCACCCCCATAAACCGATAGTCGGCATCGAAGGGCGCAAAGCTGTGCTGCACGGCGATATCGATCACTAATGAAATCAGACCCACGGCGCCCGTGGAGACAAATCCCAGCAACGCCAGTTCCAACATCGAAGCGACGCGAGCAAGAACAAAGATAAAAAAGATGTTGATGAGAAAAACGACGATGCGTTTTCGCGTAATCGCAGGGTCGAGGCTCCAGGCGCAACTGGCCACTGCCCAGCCCACGTACCCGAGTGCACAATACGACAGCTTGCTCGCGCGCGTGAAGCGGCCCCGTTTGGGGAGTCTCCAAAGCATGTAGGCCGAAACCATCAAAATGGCCGGCATCGCCAACTGGCGGCTTGTATTTCCCTGGTAAGCCGCAGCCTCGTTGGCCGCCGCTTTCATTGGATCGGGGTCCAGCTGCAGCGGGAGGTAGTACGGCACTGAAAACCAGAAGCATACACCGAGGGCAACGGCACAAAGGATTTTGCAAAGCCGGAGGGTGTACGAGGAGCGTTCACTGGCCACAAAAGCCCTTTGTTCCGCAGCGCGCGCGACGGCGAAGTTCAGCATGGAAGTGCTCATGCCCGGGCCATCTCCCGCCGGAAAAACAGGCCCCGGACGCTCAACACAACGACGCTGCCCAACAACATGGCAGCCGCCGCGCCCGGCACCTGCAAATGACGTACCAGGTAGAAGCACACAGAGGCTTGCACCAACAGACCCAGAGCATTGGCGTAGAAGGTCGTGTCCGCCCGCCCAAGTGCCGTCAGACCATAGGACTGCGCCAGGGTAGCAGCGTATGCCACGAGGTTGATGGCTAGAAACGCGAGTAGCGTTCGCGCATTGGCCGGCGCCGCTTTGAAAATCAACTGCGCAACCCACGGACCGACAGCCAGGATACCCAGCGCGAATACAATCGACCCGGCAAGCAGGTTACGATCCAACTTCCGCACAACCGTCCTCAACTCCGAGCGTCCGCCTTCGTTGCGCGCGCGGGCAATCACCGGTCCCATCACGTTTTGCATGCTGGTCAACGCCACACGAGGGATGTTGACCACGCTTTCGCACACCGCATAGGCCCCTACGGCCGAACCGCCGAGCAAGGCACTCAGGACCCACGGATTGCATTGCGAGCTGGCCAGAAAAACCATGTTGCTCCCCAGAAACCAGCGGCCCAGTTGCAGGTTCATCTTGAAGTCCAGCCATGTAGCTGCCCGCTCGATACGGAAGCTGTGCCATTCACGGAAGAGCCACCAGAAACTCACGGCCACCGCTCCCAGGCAGAGGGCAACGAGGGTATGCGCAACATCCAGGCGGCCCGTGGTGTAGAGCCATTCCACGCCCGCCACCTGCAGGAGCACCGTGGCAACTTCCGTCCAGAAAGCTTCTTTCAGGCGCATGTGTGAGAAATACATGCGCCGGGTAAACTCGCGGAACAGGATGCCCCCGCCTGTGAGCACAAGCGGTGCAAAGGTGCCGTAGTAGATGCCGCGTGCGGGAACCGATGCCCAACGGCACGCAAACCAAAGCGCAACCGAGAGGAGGACGCAGAAACCGATCTGCAGGCCAAAGATGCTGCCCTGGTAGGCGCCGCGACGATCTTCCGGGGTCCCCGGCAAATTAAAAGTGAACGGCCCCCACAGGAACACGTTGCACACCTGGATCAGCACATCCATCGTGCGCTGCGTCAGGATGTAGATACCGAACTCGCGTGAACGGCAATGCCGGCTCAACATCGCGGCTACGACCATGTTGCCGATGCTGTAAACCACCTGATCCGCAAGGGCATACCCCAGGCGTTGGCTCACGCGAGTGCGCAGTTTTCCCAGCACGTTCAGCGACCGGCCGCCGGTAACGATCAGCGGCTCGTCGAGGCCGCCCGCGAGATCTGCCCTCGGAACGGAACTCACAACACTCCAGCCTGCGCCCGATGCACCGAGATTGCGTTATGGATGGAGACGACTTCGCTTTGCGAAGAGGAAACGTCCTTGCCGATTTCTGTGAGCCTGCGGTACACACCGTTCATGATGTCGTGATTCTGCGACCAAAGGAAATGGCGCGCCTGTTCCGTGGCACCGATACTCAGTTGCAGCAGCTTCCGGGGATCGCGCGCCAACTGCTCGATGGTCTGAGCCCAATCGCGATAGGCCCGTTGCGGTGAACCAACCGGTAGCTTGATGCCCGCGCTCGCGCTGACCATGTCGCTTGCGCCCTGATGGTCGAAGCAGACCACGGGCACGCCGGCCGCGAGTGCTTCGAGCACAACGTTGCCGCTGGTATCTCGCAAGCTGGTGAAGCAGAACAGGTCGGCCGTGTGCATGTACTCCGTGGCTTCCTGAAATGGCAGTCGGCCCAGAAACCGCACCTTTTTGCCCAGTCCCAAGCTATCCGCCTGAGCCGCCCACCGCTCACCCATGGGGCCCTCTCCAAGGACGTCCAACTGCCAGGGGACATCCGGTGAAAGCAGCGTCAGGGCCCGCAGCAACACAGGAAGCGCTTTGCGGGTTTGCAACTCGCCGCTCCACAACAGCTTCAACGGCGAAGGCGGCAGACGATCCCTCAGATCGTCGACGCGGTGTTCAAATCGCGTGCGATCCGGCTCGGGGACCTCATGCAGTCCAGTTTCCAACAAAAGATTCGGTGGTTGCCGAAAGACGTGGGTGAAGTCCCGTTCATTGGTCGAGTTGGCGGCAAAAAGCATCGATGCCTTTCGAGCCGCGCGGCGCACCCGCGGTTTGCGCAAGGCCAGCTTGTTTGCCACGCTGCGCAGGCCTTCCTTCAAGGCCTCTGCGGGGCTGATCGTGCGCAGAAAACGTGAAGGAAAATTTTGCGTTCCGCCCACCGGACCCCAAACGAACGGTGTGTTCAGCGTGTGGCCGTAGCCTGGTTCGCGAAAGGTGCAGACGTTCACCTGGTGCACCAGGTCGAAGCACTCGCGTCTGTGGAGATCCGCGATCAACACCCGTGCCAATCGCTGCCAATGGTGGTATGCGCGGTAATTGTAGGCAAACAAAACAGGCCGCTCTTCCCATTTGCGCAGCCGCGCGTCCGGTGCCGGTGTGTAAAACTTTACGTTCACCGGCACCAGGCCTTCCGCTCGTGCACGGTCGAGCACAAAGAAGTTCGCCTCACTCGTCACCACGTGCGTTTCCGCTACCTTGGCCGCGCCCAGTACCCGGCCCCAGCCTACAGCACACTCCGACCCTCGATAGGGACTGCACTCATATGCCAACAACAGCAGTTTCACGCGCCGTGTCTCCTCTTACATCTCTCTATCGGCCGTCTGCGCCCGCTCGTCATGGTTCTTTTGTGGCATGGTTGGCCTGCATCCCCGGAGCTAAAACGTGCCCACGTTTTGTAGCGGATTGAGATAGAACCCGATGTTTGCCAACTTCATGTATCGCTCGATTTGCGAAGGGAGGTCGCGCCGAACCAGCAGCATGTCATCCGGTTCCAGCAGCATGTCGTTTCCCTCACGCGCGCGGCGAGTGTACTTATCGAGCCGCAGCACATGGACCTCCGCTGTTTCCGCATCGATGCGACGAAACAGCAGAACACGTCCCATGGCGGCGTCGTCCTTGGGTCCGCCACTGGAAAGTATGGCCTGCAGCGCCGTCGTCGGCCTGCGCAGATCCATGCGCCCCGGTGTGTTCACTTCCCCCGCGACGAAGATGTGCGGCTTATCGAAATCCTTCAGGGTGACGGCAATCTCGGGATCCGCGAGCTTTGCCGCCGAGGCGGTTGTGATCCTTGCCTGCAGCTGCAGCACGGTGAGACCACCCAACTGCATGTCGCCGGCTGCCTTTACAAAGGCGTGACCGTCAGGTCCCACAACCAACGTTTCATTGAATTCCGGTGTGTAGCGATACACGACATCGACCGTATCGCCCGGTCGCAGCACATAGGCCGCACCCATCGATTTCGGCGCTTCCGATAAGGGCCTTCGCTGGCCGACCGGGGCGCCCCCCGCACCCTGAATCTGGGCGCCTAGACCGAGGGCGCCGCCGCTCGCAAAAACCCACACAAGACCGACAAAAAGGCTTACGTTTTTTCCGGGGCAACCCATGAATTCAGCTTCGCGCATGGCGCCGGGGCGAGGAATGCCCGAGCCGTGCGCCACCCTACCACTTGCGTCCGCCCTACCACAAAATTCGGTACAGCCAACGCGGTACGGGATAGCTGCGGCGGTTCAGCAAATACCCCAACAGGGGTGCCGAGGTCACAGTCATCTGCGAGATCAAATCTTCGATGTTCTGCTTGCGCGCGGCGTTGGCACCCACCACGGCCAGATAACCATCCACGCATGGCGCGATCTCCGCTGTAAGCGTAGACGCCTGCAGGCTCGGACAATCGAGCACCACCAGATCGAACTGCCGCCGCAGCCGTTCCAGCGTAGGCCGCAGCCATAGTGAAAATCGACCCTGGGCATCGCCCTGCGGCACACCGTCATCCGCCTCGGCTTCCGTTTCGCCGCTCAGCACCCAGTACCGATTGCCTGGGTCGAAATGCAGTTCGGGATCAAGCGCCTCAGCGCCTCCCCGGGCCTGGTTTTCGAAGCGGTGCAGAAGGGTAAACATGTCCAGCACGGCAACACGGCTGGACGCCTGCCGTGCGGCTTCCGCGGCCATGTGCCCGGCCAGATAGCTTACCCCTTCCCGGCGCAACGAAGAGGCAAGCGCGACGCATCCGCCACGGACGCCGCCTTGAGAAATCCCGCGGTTGCCTCGCCCTTGAAACGGCCCCTCACTCCCCCGATGCGCGGGCGCAAAGGAGGCCATCACCGCCTCATCCTCCAGCTCCTCGGCCTGTGCCGCCGTTGCTTGCCGCACGGCAAACAGCACACGCTGCAGCTGCAAACGGTTGCCTTCCGTGAACGCTACGTCCGGCTCCGCATCCGCAAAGGTAGCGAGCGTCCGCATCCCCGTGATGGCCTCCAACTGCGCCGGGCTATGCACCTGGCCGCCGGAAAGATCCGCATACAGCGCGAGCGCCGTTCCCAGAAACGCCGCGAACACAAAGGCCACAACGATGTACAACAGAGGCTTCGGACGGATCGGTTCCGGCGAGGCCATGGGGGATTCAAGCACCGCCACGTTGAACAGCTTTTCGCGGTCCAACGCTTCCGAAATGCGAGCCTCATCCCGTCGCTGCGCGTACAGCGTGTAATCCGATTGCGATTGCTGCACACGACGCCGCAGATCGCCATAGGCCGTCGACGCTTCTTCCAGCTGATTCAATCGCATTTTTGCCGCGGCAATCTGGCGTTTCAGTTCCGCTGCCTGTCCCCCGAGCGCGCTGATGTCCGACCCCGAAGTCACGACCGCCAGCTTCAATTGCTGCCAAAGAGGGTTGATGTCGGTGGCCTCCTCACCGGCCGGGTGCTGCGCGGCCTCGGTAACCGCCGCGCGAATCGTCGCCATCTTTTCGTCGATCTCCGTTACTTGGCGATCACGCGGCGAATAGCGCTTCAGCAGTTCGGTACGGCGATTTTCCAGGTCGACAAGCGATGTATTCAAGCGCTCCTGGGAGTACTGGTTGGTAATTGTCCGCTGCAGCGTTTGCGAGCGTGCCGGCGTTATGTTCAGCTCGGTTTGCTGTGCTGCCGTCCGCTTTCGCTGCGCCGCCAGCAACGATTCTGCCTGTGCGAGCTGATCCCCCAGAGTCGCAATCCGACCCACCTGCAGCTTGGTTTGCTCCTCCAGATCGGCGATGCCGTTCTTCACCTGAAAGGCCGTGAGCGCGGCCTGGTCCTGGTTCAGCTGTTCTTCCTTGGCCTCTAGCTGCGTATTGAAAAATCCGGCGGCCCCGGAGTTTCGCGCTGTGCCGGCACGGCCTTCGAAATAGGCGTCGATGATGCGCTGCAGATCGGCATTGGCTTTGGCAGGCGAGTTGGCCAGCAGCTTGACATCGATGATGTTGGTCTGGTGCACCGCTTCCACCGACAGCCGCCCCTCGAGATCACGCGCCGCCTTGTCGTCGCGTTCATCCCCCAGGCCCAGGGTCCCCTTCAGTCCCAGCGCACGGCGTGCGACCTCGTCGCTCCCCAGCAGATCGACTTCCGTGTTGATCTCGGTGGGACTGACGTCCCCTTGCGATACAAGACGGTCGACGTTGCTTGTGCTCAGCTGCGCCGCGGTGCGTACATTCTGTACAACCAGCTTTGCATTCGACTGGTACTTTCGATGCATCAGCAGTGTCGCAAAAACGGTAAGCGTCAAAATCAGAAAGACTGTGCCAAGCACGATCCGTCCACGCCGGAACACAGCTTCGGTCACGACCTGACGTAATTTCGGCGGCGCGAAACCGGCCGCGGAAGGGTTCGGAATTGCAACGGATATGGGCAAAGCCAATGTTCACGCTTCCGTTCTGTGAAATTTGCAACGGGCTTCGAAAAGCCCGCGGCACGGCGATCGCACACTGCCGCGTAGCCGACAGTAGCATGGCGAATGCTCCTTGCTTGCGGCACACGCCTCACACAAAAGACTGATCCGGGAGCACATTCGTCACATTCACCGAAACCGATGCAGGGTTCACCTTTGAATGAAAGCGGAAGCCGGGTTCTCCCTCAGCTTCCGCGCTTTGGCAAATGACTTCTCCGTACCTGCTCACTCGAAAAACGGCCCCGATGCAGGCGAGAAGACCGGTGACGATTGATGCAATCCTTCGGCTCTGCAAGCGAACCCTTCGAGCAAACTCCGGCTACCATCACGGCCGCACCGCTGGCCCGCCGGGCCCTTGCCACGCATGCACGCCCGGCTCGGCTGGCACAGCAACTTTCCGCTCCCGTTGTGAAAGTGCTGGATCGAGGCGCGATTCTGATCGCCGTCACCCTGTACCTCTTTGACACGCCGTTGGCTGCGGGTCAAAGCCTTTCCAATTACCTTGCCCAACGCGGCTCCCTGCATAACCTGCTGCTGGCCGCCGCGGTGCTGCTTGTGTGGCAGGTAATGTATTGGCTCACCGGCACGTACCAGGCCAACGTGAACTACCGTGTTTCGTTGCTGCTTTGGAAGGTGCCCTTGGTTTCCCTGCTCTGCACCGCGCTTTCGATGCCCTTGTTGCGACACACCGAACCGGTGCACGGCGATCTTCGTTCCGCGGGCATGTTCTGGTTCTTCTCCTGCACGCTCTTGCTCATCGTGCGTGCCGGTGTGATGACGTATGAGGAGCAGATTCGTCCGGCGTTTCGCAGCCACCGCACGGCGATCATCTGCGGCACCGGCCCGCTTGCTCGCATGCAGGCCGCCGAGCTGCATCGGCATCCCAAATACCGGTACCAGCTGCTCGGCTTTGTGGACAACAACCCGCATCACGGCATCGAGCTGATGGGCCCCCTGCTCTGCGGCCTGCATGACCTGGAACACCTGCTCATGCATCAGCCCATCGATGAAGTCATTATCGGGCTGCCGTTGAAAAGTCACTTCGGAGAAGTGGAAGAGATCGTGACTGTTTGCGGACGGGCCGGTGTGCAGATGCAGTACTCGCTCGATCTCTTCAACACCGAAATCGCCAAAAGCCGCAAGGTCGATTCCGAACGCGGGCACCAGGTCGTGCTGGAAATGGTTCACCACGACCAGCGCCTGCTGCTGAAAAACGTAGTCGACCGCACACTCGCAACCATCGGTCTGATCCTGCTGTCCCCGCTGTTTGCAACGATCGCCCTGGTGATGAAAATGACTGATCCCGGTCCCATCTTTTTCACGCAACAGCGTTTCGGCTTGAACAAGCGGCGCTTCGCCATGATCAAATTTCGCTCCATGGTGGTCGACGCGGAGGCGCGCCAGGCGGCGCTCGAACACATGAACGAACATGCCGGGCCCACGTTCAAGATGAAACGCGATCCACGTGTTACGCGCATCGGCGCTCTGCTGCGCAGCACCTCTCTCGACGAACTGCCGCAATTGATCAACGTGCTCAAAGGGGAAATGTCCTTGGTTGGACCGCGCCCCTTGCCCACACGCGATGTTGAGCGGTTCTCAGAACCGTGGCTGATGCGGCGCTTCTCTGTGAAGCCCGGCATCACCGGTCTTTGGCAGGTCTCCGGACGCTCCAACACGGATTTCGACAATGCCATCAAGCTTGACTTGCGCTACATCGATCGCTGGTCGCTCTTCATGGATGCCAAAATTCTGCTGCGTACGGTGTCCGCTGTGGTCAAACGTAGCGGAGCGTATTAAGGAGCGGAGCGCATCGAGTCGGAGTCACATCCTTTCCCCACACCCTTGTCATCCTGAGCAACGCGAAGGACCTGCTCTTGGCTCCCATCGCCAACGCCTCGGCACTTCGGGGTGAAGCGAGTCCTTCACTGCGCTCAGCATGACAAGTTCAGCCATGAGTCTCTCGGCAGCCACGGAGCGACGGCATGGCCAGCTCGTATGGAAAATTGACGCGCGGGTTTGCTCAAGCTGCGCGTCTTTGCTCAAGCTGCGCGGGTTTGCTCAAGTAGTCCGGGAGGAAATCCGTCTGGCTTCTCGATCCTGCATCGTCACACACCATCGGGGGTCGGAAGCGATCAGGGGCGGTGGGGCCCCGGGTGCCACGGCCTTCCGGACCAGCCGCGTTGCGCTCCAGGGGACATCGTGAAACGCATCTCCAAGCCGCGATCCGCTGGGATCGTTGAGAACATGCTGCGGAAAGGTGGCGATCAATCCACCGTTCGCCGGTGCAGGGCGGTCGAGCACCGCCTCGCAACCGAGCAATTCACGCACAAAGGTGGCACACAGATCTCCACCTGCGCCGAGCGGAAGGTGCGCCAGTTGCGTGGGACGCATGTTCAATTCCAAAAGTTGCGCTTCGCCCGTGGTCGCCTCGAGCATGAAATCGAAACCGCAGAAACCGGAGATGCCCACCACCGCGGCTACCCGTTGCATCGCCTCCAGCATGGGGGGATCTTCCACCACGCGCAGCTTGCTGGCAGGCCCATTGGCGTAGCTGATTTCTTCTACCTGCAGGCAAACGGCGGCTAGCACACGGCCACTCAAACACACCGTCATCCCGGTGCGTTCGCGCCCCTGCACAAAACTTTGCGCGATCACGTCGCGATCCGTCCCACGAAGCCAAAGGTGCAGATGGCCCCATTCTTTCCCCTTCCATCCGCGTTTGATGGATTGCAGCAAACCCAAAGGCTGCTGCAGACGCTTCCATGAGCTCCCGAGTCGGTCCGCGCACTCCACCTTGCGCACACCAAAGCCACCCCATGTCGAATCGGCCTTCAACATCCACGGCCCGGGCATCTCTCCGGCCACGCGTCGCAGATCGGCAGCGTCCCGAAGCGGCGCCGTCAACGGAATCGGGACGCCCGCGGTCTCGGCCGCGCTCAACAGCGCCATGCGCGAACGTGTGAGGGGAAGGCAATCGAGATTGCCGAAAGAGCGCCGAAGCAGATGCAGCGTGGCCTCAGCCTCCCCCGAGTCGGTCGCCGACGCCCATCGTCCCAACTCCTCCACCAGCAAGAAACTGAGTTCATCGGCCAACAGCAGAAGCTCCGGACGGCTCGCCCCCAGGGCACGGCGCAGACCCGCAAGCGGCAACATCGGCCAATAGGGGTGATGCGCCGCAATGGCGTCGGTGGCCAGCGCCGGATGGCCCTTTGGAGACATCAACTCGACCCGGCAACCCATGGTGTCCAGCGCCATCGCCAGGCGCGCGGTAGAGACCCAATGCGTCGTGGCGACAATCAGGATGCGCTTGCGATCTTGGCTCTCGGAAACGTCGGTTGTGCTCATGGCTCTCGACTCCCCATCATCCCGCGCGAGGGCGGGTTACCCGGTACGACTTCGGCAGCATTACCCGAAAACTTGTGCGCAATGTCGCAACCCATGCGGAACGAGGTTTTATAGGGGTGCAGCCAGGAAGGCAGCCGGGAAACCGTAAAGGAACTGTCAGGAGCGCCGACCGTGTCACACAACCACAGAACTCCATCGCTCACCGTCATCATCGGCGCCGGCCCCTACGGTCTTTCACTTGCCGCGCATTTACGTTCCAAGGGTGTTCCCTTCCGCATCTTCGGCCGGCCCATGCAAACCTGGGCAACCCAAATGCCCAAAGACATGCGCCTGAAATCAGACGGGTTCGCCTCCAATCTCAGCACCGGCGGCGCACCGTACACGCTGGCGGAGTTCTGCAAAGAGACCGGCCGCGCTTACCACGACACCATGCTGCCCGTTCCCGTGGAGGATTTCATCGCCTATGGCGAGGAGTTCGCACGTCGCTTCGTTCCGGCGCTGGAACCCGAGGACATCAGCGCCCTGCAAGCCGTAAACGGCTATTACCGCGTGCGCACGGCCGGCGGGGAGGAGTTCCTGGCGCGCCGGGTCGTGGTCGCGGCAGGTCTCAGCGTCTTTCAGCACATCCCGGCCGCGTTCCGGCATCTGCCCGCCAGCCGTGTCACCCATCCATCGCAGCACACGAGCTTTGAGGAGTTCGCCGGCCGTGAGGTCACCGTGCTCGGCCGTGGCGCCAGCTCGCTGAACGCCGCCGCGCTACTGCATGAGGCAGGTGCAAAGGTCACGCTGATCAGCCGGTCGCGCAAGATTCACGTGCACGAACTCGCCGATCCCACCGAGCGCCCCCTGCACCAGAAAATACTGCATCCCTCCACCCCGCTCGGGACCAGCCTGCGTTCCTGGTTGGCCTGCAAGGCTCCCGACCTGTTCCACACAATGCCTTCTGCCCTGCGCCGTGTTCTGGTACATAAGCACCTCGGCCCGGCGGGCGGTGCAGCCTTGCAGTCCCGGCTCGACGGCTTCACCAAGATGCTGGGTGCAAACATACATGCGGCGGAACCGGCCGATGCCGACGGCGATCGTCTGCGCCTCACCCTTACGGACAGCAAGTCCAAGGTGCGGCTGCACCTTACCTCGCACCTCATCGCGGGTACGGGCTACCGGACGGATCTCAAACGGCTCACCTTTCTTTCCCCGAAGGTGCAGGACGGCATTCGCACGAACGCGCGTGGGGTTCCCAGGCTGAGCCGCAGCTTTGAATCTTCGCTGCAGGGCTTGCACTTTGTCGGCCCCATTGCCGCACCCGAGTTCGGTCCGCTGGTTCGCTTTGTTGCCGGCGCGGAGTTCGCCGCCGAGCGCGTCAGCACTCACCTGCAGCGCGCCTGGCTGCGCGAACGCCGGTCTTCGGAATCCTCAAAATCGTCGCTGTCGCTCCATGGGACAGCGCAGCAGGAACAGCTCTTCTAAACAGCGAGAGCCTGTTGAGGGCTGGAGGCGCGTTGCAAAAACTGGCACCCCTCCAGCCGCTACCTCAAACACCCGCTGATCCAAAGCCAGCTGGCCGCGCCCGTCCTACGCCGAACGCCTTTTCAAGCGCTATCCCGGCCTGCACCATCGTCCCCTCATCGAAAAGTCTGCCCACCAGCGACACACCATACGGCACACGCCGCGGGGGGTGGAATACCGGCAGGGGCTTGCGCGGATCGGGCGCCCAGTCGCTGCGCGCCTCCCCGATCTCGACAAAGCCGGCCCGCAGCGTCAACGAAGGGTGCCCGGTGAAGTTGGTGATGACCAGAACCTCATCCCGCAAGGACGGCACAAGCAACAGATCCACCTCGCTCATCACGCGACGCATCTCGTGCGCGACCATGCGGCGCATCCTGTCGGCCTGCACAAAATCGACCGCACTCAGAAAGCGTGCCTGCCGAAACGTGTTCGGCCAGGCATCCGGTACCTGCATGCGCAGCGTGTCGATCCCGCCATCGAGCGTAATCTGCTCGAAGGCGGCCGCCGATTCGGCAAACAAAATGATGTTCAGCGAATCGTACGGCCAATCCGGCAACGAAACTTCCATCGGCACCATGCCCAGCTGACGCACGACGTCGAGAGCATGGCGATCGACACCGGTCGCCGGGGCCTCGTTCATCCACTTCGGGAAGTAGCCCACCTTCAGACCGGCGACACTCGCGTTCCCCTCGAAGTTGAGCGGCCTGGAGACGCTGGCAGGATCCTCTGGGTCGAAACCGGAAATTGCCTGCAGCACAAGCACCGTGTCTTCGACGCCCCGCGCCATGGGGCCCAACTTGTCGCAGGTCCAGCTCAGGGTCATGGCGCCCGCCCGCGGCACCCGGCCGTACGTCGGGCGCAAACCGTCCACCCCACACCGCATCGAGGGTGAAACGATGGACCCCTGGGTTTCCGACCCGATCGCAAAGCCGACCAGACCGGCAGCAACCGCCGCTCCGGGACCGGCGCTTGAACCGGACGAGCCCTCTTCCAGCACCCACGGATTTTTCGTTTCGCCGCCGAACCAAACATCGTTCAACGCCAGCGCACCCAGGCTGAGCTTGGCCACCAAAACCGCGCCGGCGTCGTTCAGCATGCGGGTCACGGCGGCGTCCTTTACCGGAACCCGGTCGCGAAACGGCTCCGCTCCCCATGTGGTGCGAATGCCGGCAGTGTCCAGCAGATCCTTTGCGCCCCACGGAATCCCGTGCAACGGACCGCGGTACTGCCCGGCGGCAATCTCCCTATCCGCGGCACGCGCCAGCCTCAGGGCATGGTCCTCCGTAAGCGTGATCACGCATTGCAGGGTCGGGTTAAACCGTTTCAGGCGAGCAAGATAGATCCGTGTCAAACGTTCGGAGGTGATCGCACGCGTCCGAAGCCAACCGGCAAGCTGCACGACGGTGGCAAAGGCAATGTCTTCGTCCCGGGCCGGCAGCGGGCCGGGATCGGCAAGAACCGGCGCGAAATTCTCCGTTCCGGAAACCCGCGCCTGCCCCAGCGGCGTCATCTCCGGATTCCACACGGTCGCGGGCGCGACATCGTAACCGGGTTCCAGCTTGCGCGGCCCGACCCGCCGCTCGTACACCGGCGCCATCGCCTGCGACCAGTTTCCGGCCGCCTCCGCCAGGTGGGCATCGCTGTCGATCACACGGACCAGCTTTTCCGCCTCCCGAAACGTCTCCACCGAGACCGCCGGACCCGCGGGTGGCGCGGTTCCAAAGGCGGGCGGAGCCCCGGGAGTGGCAGGCGTTGGCGCTTGCGCTGCGGTCGCCGTCCCGCCCCCCACGATGGCCGTCGCTACGGCCCCCATCGATCCCTGGACCAGGAATTTTCTGCGAGTTTTCTCCACCGAGCCCTCCATTCCGTTTTCAACTGTTGTTTCAACGTAAATGCAAGGTACAGCATGGTGGCCGGAGTCATCGCGCTGCTACCCTCGGCAGAGAACAATGCCTGTAGCCATGCTCACGCTTGAAATCTCGATAGAACACGCGCAATCCCTGAAAGACAGGCGACAGGCCGTGCGCTCACTCAAGGACAAGCTGCGCCACGGGTTCAACATCTCCGTGGCCGAGCTCGATGAGGCCCTCGTCTGGAATCGCGCCACGATTGGGGTAGCGGCCGTTTCCAGCTCGCCCGCCTACCTTGCCGGCCAGTTGCGGGAGGTGGAAGCAGCTGCCAGGCGCATCGCCAACGGTCTGGGGTGCGACATCCTCGACAGCTTCCTCGAAGCCGATGTGGTTCTTCCCGAGTGAGTTCGGCCGAAACGGGTGGGAGCCGCCCGTTTCGGGACTCCGGTCCGGAATTCCGGCCTAGAATTCCGGCCTGGGGCAGCCGCCTGGCCCGGACCCCTTCATCCCGGCCTCCAAAAATGCTACCCTAAGCTGTTAGCCCATGCCTGAACAACGAGCCCGCACCTACCATCGAAATCGCGTCGCCAGCACCTTCGGGGAAGAGATCACCGCCATGCTGGAAGGCGAACTGTCCGACCCGCGCATCGCTCCCTGCTATGTCACCGAGGTCATCCTCACGCCCGGCGGCAAAAGCTGCCGTGTCCTCATTGCCGTCCAGGGGGGTGAAGCGGCCGAGGCGGACACACTGGAGGGCCTGATGGCCGCGCGCGCCTACATCCGTACCGAGATTCGGGACCGCATGGGGGTGCGCCACGTGCCGGAGCTGACCTTTGTCATCGACCGTTCCGAGCGCCTGGGCGCCCGCATGGATGAACTGCTCGGCCGCATCCAAAAGCGCAACGACAAGCTGAAACGCCAAGTCGAGGCCCGCGAGCTTGCCCAGGAAGGCTCCCGCTAACCGCGCCATGACGATGACCAAGCTACCGGCAAACCGCGAGGACGCCATTGCGGCAATTCTCGACGTCTTTCGTACTCACGATCACTTTCTAATCACCTCCCATGCCCGCCCGGACGGCGATGCCATCGGTTCCTCGCTGGCGGCGATGTACCTTTTGCAGGCCATGGGCAAGCAGGCCGTGGTGGCCTTGGCCGACCCCGTGCCCCGCGCCTTCGCCGGCCTGCCCGGGGCCGATCGCATTGTGCGAACCCAGCCCGTGATGGCCGCCGAAGTTGCCGTCGTGCTGGAATGCGATTCCGTGGCCCGCACCGGCTTTGACCACCTCGCCGCCCCGGTCACCATCAACATCGACCACCACCGCAGCGGTGCGAATTTTGCCAGCCTGAACTGGATCGACGCCTCCGCCGCCGCCGTTTGTGCCATGCTGTACGATCTGGCGACCGCGGCCGGGGTGCCGATCTCGCCCGCTTTTGCGACCTGCCTCTACACCGGCCTGCTCACGGACACGGTTCGCTTCACCGTCCCTTCGTTGACGTCTGAAACCTTTGCCCTGGCGCACCAGCTTGTGCAACTCGGCGCCGACGCCGCCGGGGTCGCCGAGGCAGTCTATCTCTCCGTTCGCCCCGCCCGGCTGCGCGTTCTGGCCACCGCACTGGCGCATTTCCAAATCGACGGCCCTGTCGCCTGGACCGCCGTAACCTTGGGTGAAATCGAGGCCGCCCGCGCCGAAGTCGAGGACTGCGAAGATATTGTGAATCACATCATCGGCGTGGAAGGTATCTGCGCCGGTGCTTTCCTTCGCGAAATGCCCGGCGGATGCTTCCGGGTCAGTCTGCGCAGCAAGGGAAAAATCGATGTGGCCGTCGTCGCGGAACGTCTGGGGGGTGGCGGACATCAAAATGCGAGCGGTTGCACGATCACCGGCAACTTGCCGGAAATTACCGCCCAACTGACGGCCGCTCTGGGCCGGGCCTGCACCGAATCCGGAGCGCCACCACCGTTCAAAGGCTTGGGTGGCTGAGGCAACTGCTTCCGGTACCTGAGTTTCACGCCAACTCGGCCCCGGTCCCGCTCGGCTCACAAGTTCAAAGTTTCCAGATTTTTGGAAGTCCCGAAGTGTAAGTCGTTCCAAGCCTCAGAGGTTCCCAACGGGATTTGACACCCCTTTCCCAATCCGCCGTGATGCCCGCCCCCGCTCGGGAGCGGACGCGCCTGTTGCCGTCGTGGGTGCGCGAATTGCGCCGTACCGCGACCGTTTGCGCGCTTCTGGAATTCCTTATCCTGATCGTCGTTTCGGGATTTTTCCTGCTGTTCGGCCTTGTTCCCTACGTCGGCGGCGATCGCCTTGGCCTGGTCGGTGCCGACGAGCCCCGGTATGCCCAGATCGCCCGCGAAATGCTTGCCGCGCACTCGGCCGATTGCCGCGAGGTCCACGCCCGGGTCACGCCGCACAGCCTTCGTCCGCGTGACCTCCACGCCTCCTATGAGTGCCTGGTCGGCGGTACCGTGACGCCCATCCTTTACGGTCAGCCCTGGCTGGAAAAACCGGCCCTCTACTACTGGCGGGCCATGGGCTTTTTCAAGGAGTTCGGCGTTTCCGACTGGTCGGCCCGGCTTCCATCCGCCAGCGGCGCCGGGTTCCTCGTCCTGCTTGCTTTTCTGCACCTCCGCCGCTTTCGCCCCGGCGGGCACCTGGATGCCGCGCTCATCATGGTCTCCTCAGTGGCGATTGTGGGCTTCGCGCGCGGGGCCTCCACCGACATGCAGCTGGCCGCGCCCTTTTGCGTGGGCATGCTCGGCTGGTATGCCTGGTATGAAACGGGTAAAAAGTTCTGGCTGTTCGACCTCTACTTCTTCGGTGCCTTCGCCACGCTCGCCAAGGGTCCCATCGCGCCCTTCATGGCACTTGCCATCATCATCGCGTTTCTGGGCCTGCGCAAAGAGTGGTCGGCCCTGCGCCGCACCATCTGGCTCCCCGGCATCCTGCTTTACCTGGCGATGGTGCTTCCCTGGTACATCGCCGTGCAGCGCCGCAACCCCAGCTTCTTTCGTGAGTTCTTCCTCGATCACAACCTTAAGCGTTTTTCGACCAACCTGTACCAGCACCATCAACCCCCGTACTTCTACGGCATCGTCCTTGTCCTCGGCATGATGCCCTGGACCGCGCTGGCGTTCCGCGCCCTTTGGGATGCGGTAATCACCTCCTTTGCCGAATGGAAGGTACGCCGGCAGCCGCGACGATACATCGGCCACACCCGCACCGGCGACGCTTTTCCCGAGTTCCTGGTCCTTTGGGCCGCTTTCCCCATCGTGTTCTTCTCGTTTTCCGGCTCCAAGCTGCCCGGCTACATCCTGCCCTCCATCCCCCCGTTGGCCATCCTGACCGGGGATTGGCTCTTCCGGGTGCGCCGTCGCGGGCTTTCGCCCAGCCTGCTCTACATCCATGCCACGCTGACCGGTTTTCTTACCTTTGTTCTTCTGCTTTGCCCGCAATACATGGTCTATGAGCGCATCGTCCCGGCCCCGAGGACGTTCGCCTGGACTGCGGCGCTTGGGTTTCTGTCGGCGGCCGCGGTTGTCCTGGTCGTTCGCTTGTTCGGCGTCCGGCGGCTTCGTACCGTTACCCTTGTTCCCCTCGCCGGCTGCCTCTTCTTCCTTTTGGGGATCAACGGCCACCTGCTGGACCTGAACTACTCCGCCCGTCCGCTGGCCCGCGAAATCGCCGCCGCCGCCCCTGGCATCCGCGGCGTTGCCACGTTGGATGTGCGCCGCGATCTCCGCTACGGCGTTGCGTTCTACCGCAATCAGGATGTGGACCAGTACCGCGGGGATGGCGTTCCAGACGAAGAACACATTCTGATCGTGCCAACACGGGAATCGCCGCTCTTGCCGTCCTTCCTCGGCGATCGCATCTATCAGCAGCTGTTCCTTTACCCAACCCAGGGCCTGTCCGTGTACCGTGTGCTTCCACGCACATTGCCCGAAGCGCATTTGCCTGCCGAAGCGCAGCTGCCGCCCGAAGCGCAGCTGCCCGCCGAAGCGCAGCCGGCGTTTGTCGGGCATCCCCAGGCCGATCCCGACGCTTCGGCACCGCCGCCCGATACAGATCCCCTTCCCCAGCCTTAACCCTGTTCCCACGTTCGTGGTGTCGTCCAAACCTGAACCTAATTTCGCCTCCGAGAACCGATTCCATGGCAGCGCCCGTCCGGCAACTCGAGATCCTGGACCTCCGTCACTTCTCCGGACCGGCCCTGCGCCCCCTTCTGGAGGACGAAGCCGCCGTCTGGCAGGGACGCCTCTTTTGGGATTACCGCGGTTCGGTCGCGCTGCTGCAGGAATACCTCGACAGCCGCTCCTTAACCGGCTACGTCGCGCAACGGGCCGGGCGCATTGCCGGCTATGTTTTCGGCGTGTGTGAGGCCAACAAGGCCGTCCTCGGCGATGTGTACGCCTTTGGCGAAGCCGAAGGCCTCGCCAATCCCGTTTGCTCCCACCTGCTCGAACACATGCTCGAAACCATGCAGGCCACGCCCGGCATCGATCGCATCGAATCCCAGCTGCTGCTCTTTCCGTACGGTGCGCTGGCCTCCCAGTTCCTGGCGCATGACATGCAGCCCTTCCCACGGCACTACATGGTCTGCCATTTAGCTGACCTGGAAGCGACGGGTCCCAACGGACCCTTGCCACCCGCACGACGCTTTCTTCCACTCGGGGCACCCATCCCGGAACCTTGGCGAGCCGAGGTGTACGACTCCGTCGCAGAGCTGATCTATGGCGCCTACGCCGGTCACCCCGACAGTGAAATCAACGACCAGTACCGCTCCCTGGCCGGCGCGAAACGCTTTCTGCACAACATCGTACATTTCCCCGGCTGTGGTGTTTTCGATCCCGCCCACACATGGATCCTGCGCGCCCCGCACACCGGCGATCTGCTGGGCACCGTCCTCTGCTCACGCGTACAGGCCGACGCTGTCCACATCACGCAGCTGTGCCTCAGGCAGGATCAGCGGGGCCGCGGCTTCGGACACACCCTGCTCGCCCATTGCCTCGGCCATCTGCAAAGAGCCGGCATCGCCACCGTTTCCCTCACCGTGACCGAAAGCAACACCCGCGCCCGGCACCTGTATGAGCGCCATGGTTTCAAGACGCTGCACCGCTTCCAGGCCTGGGTCTGGAACAAAAATGGCGTGCGCGTCTAGATCTCGCGGACGGTGACCTTCGTTGTTTGCGTTCAGGTGGGTACCCGCCGTCATCCGTAGCGCAGCGGAGGAATCTGCTCTTCCGGGAAGCCCCTGCCCACCCCGGAGTTCAGTCCAGTTGCATCACCGCAAGTTCATTCCCGCTCGGGTCCGTGAAGTGAAATCGGCGCCCGCCGGGATACTGAAAGACGGATCGCGTAATGCGCCCACCGGACTCCTGAACCTTGGCTTCCATTGCCTCGATGTCGTCGGTTTGGACGATGGCCAGCGGAGCCTTCGTCTTATGCTCGGGATCGGCGTTGATGCCGCCCTCGAGACCGGCCTCTGAAAACGCCGTGTAGTCCTCGCCCCAGTCCTGGAAGTTCCACCCGAACAGAGCTCCGTAGAACTGCTTCATGGCGGGGACATCGACAGCGGGCAGTTCAAAATAGGCGAATGATGTTTGGGCATAGTTCCTCACGGAAACGCATCGTGCGTTCACGCTCGCTGGCCGGCCCCCGTCCGCGCGGCGGCGAGTCGTTTCGCGGCGCAGGTAGAGGTCCATAGAAAAGGCCTCGCGAGGAACTCCCTCAACATAGCCTGAGCGCCTCCTCCCTGCAAGGAAAATCAGGCGCCCCTACTCCACATGGTAGTTCGGCGCCTCGCGTGTGATCACCACATCATGCACATGGCTTTCCCGCAGACCCGCCCCCGAAATCCGAACGAACCGGCTATTGGTCTTCAATTCCTCAATCGTTCCGCAGCCCAGGTAGCCCATGCCGGAGCGCAAACCGCCCACCAGCTGAAACACCATGTTCTGCAACGGTCCACGATGCGGAACGCGGCCTTCAATGCCTTCGGGAACGAATTTCGCCAGCCGATTGCCGCCCGCGTTTTCCGGCTTGGTCAGGTCCACCCGGTCGATGGAATCGCCGGTCAGGTCTTCCCTGCTTTGGAAATACCGTTCGCCCGAGCCCTGCGCCATGGCGCTTAACGACCCCATCCCGCGGTACGCCTTGAACGATCGGCCCTGGTACAAGATCGTTTCTCCCGGCGACTCATCCACGCCGGCAAACAGCGATCCCAGCATGCAAACATCCGCGCCCGCGGCAATGGCCTTGGTCAGGTCGCCGGAGTACTTGATGCCGCCGTCGGCGATGATCGAAACCCCACGCTCACCTCCCGCGCGCGCCGCCTCCGCAATGGCCGTGATCTGCGGCATCCCCGCGCCGGTCACCATGCGCGTCGTGCAGATCGAACCCGGCCCAATGCCCACCTTCACGGCATCCGCCCCGGCATCCATCAGGGCCAATGCACCTTCGTAGGTGGCCACGTTGCCGGCCAGCAGATCCGTATCCGGGAACCGCGCCTTGCATTCACGCACCGCCTCCAGCACACGCGAAGAGTGCCCATGCGCGGAATCGATCGCCAACGCATCCACCCGGCTTTCAATCAGCGCCGCCGCCCGTTCCAGAAAATCCCCCGTCGCGCCAATCGCCCCGGCCACCCGCAAACGGCCCTGCTCATCCTTGCAGGCATTGGGATATTTCAATTTCTTCTGAATATCCTTCACCGTGATCAGGCCCTTGAGCTCAAAGGCATCGTTCACCACCAGCAGTTTCTCCACCCGATGCTGGTGCAAAATCTGCTCCGCATCCTCAAGCGTCGTCCCGACCGGCACCGTGATCAGGTTGCTTTTCGTCATCACGTCCCCGATCGGAATATCCGTCCTGGACACGAAGCGTAGATCGCGATTGGTCAAAATGCCGACCAGCTTGCCCGCTTTCGTCACCGGCACACCGGAGATTTTGTAGCGCCGCATCACCTCCAGCGCGTCCGCAATCAGCCGCTCCGGCTCGATGGTGACCGGATCGACGATCATGCCGCTCTCGGATCGCTTGACCTTGTCGATCTCTCCCGCCTGCGCCTCGATGGAGAGGTTCCGGTGCACGACGCCCAGCCCCCCCTGTTGCGCCATGGCGATGGCCATGCGGCTTTCCGTCACCGTGTCCATGGCAGCCGACATCAGCGGCGTGGCCAGCGTGATGCGCTTCGTCAATCGGGTTTGTGTGCTGACCTGCGTCGGTACCACATCGGAAAAGGCAGGGATCAGGAGAACATCGTCAAACGTCAAGGCTTCGGGCAAAGGGCTGCTGATCATACGGTTTCCGAAATTGTAGTCCTACCCAAAGGTTGCAGCGTAAGCCCTTTCCGTGCATTGCTGTTGCCGGGGTGCACAGAACACAATGGTGTGGACGGTTGCACGTCGCCCGAAACATTCCCCGGAGGTCCTTAGACCATGTTGTCGCACGTGTACACGATTGATGGGGTGGCGGATGAAATCACGGGAATCGATTCCCTTCCGCAAGGTCCTGCCCCGTGCCATTCCTGCCGCGACAATGAAGTGGGCTTTCCCCTGGAGCTCACCATGGCCTTTCAGCCCATTGTCGACGTGCTGAGCCGCCGAGTTTTCGCCTATGAAGCCCTGGTTCGCGGTGCCGCGGGTGCTTCCGCCGGCGAGGTTCTCTCGCTGGTGACTCCCGAAAATCGGTACATCTTCGACCAACTCTGCCGCGTACGGGCCATCGAAATGGCCGCAACACTCGGCATGGCGAAAACCGGGGCCAAATTGTCGGTCAACTTCATGCCCGGGGCTGTTTACAGCCCAGCCGCTTGCATTCGGCGCACCCTAGCCGCCGCCCAGGAATACGATTTCCCCCTCGACGCCATCATCTTTGAACTCACAGAGGGTGAAGAGGTAAAAACTTCACATCTGCAGAACATCTCCAGGGAATACGCTCGCCACGGGTTCACCCTTGCCCTTGACGACTTCGGAGCAGGGTACTCGGGCCTCAACCTGCTGGCCACCCTGGAGGGCATCGGCCTGGTCAAGCTCGATGGTGCCCTCGTCCACGCGGCGGGCAAAAGTCCCCGCGCCGCCGCCATCATCTCTTCCGTCGCCTCCCTTTGCCGCGAGCTCGGCATCGAGGTCCTCGGGGAATGCATCGAGACCCACGAAGAATACGAAATCCTCCGCGGTTGCGGTGTGTATCTCATGCAGGGCTACTTTTTCGCCAAGCCCGGCATCGCCATCCTTCCCACCGTGCATTGGCCCGCTTAGATCTAGTTCCCAGTCCCCGGTTCTCTTCTCATCCTCAGCGGAGCACAGGGCCTGCTTTCGTTCGGGGTGAACACAACGGTCGCGTCCACGGAACTTTTGCCGGCCGCTTTGGCGATTGCGGCGTTTACACAAGCGAATTTTGCCGATAATCGAGGGTATGCTCTTCCCCGCAACGGCCTCGCTGAAAACAATCACCCTGGCCGTTACCGGGGCCAGCGGTTCGGTGTGCGCCGTTTCCATGCTGCGGGCCCTGGAGGGGGACCCGCGCGTCGGCCGCCTGCACCTCATCACCTCGCCCAGTGCCCTTCGTGTTCTCGCCGAAGAACTGAACATCAACGGACGTTCCGGGCTGGTGGAAAAGCTGCTGGGCCGCCCCTCGGCCAAGGTCGTTACCGACGCATTTGAAAATATCGGTGCTGCCATTGCCAGCGGTTCCTACCCGCTCGACGCCATGATCGTGCTTCCCTGCTCCATGGGAACCCTGGCCGCGATCGCCCATGGCCTCGCCGCCAACCTGACCGAGCGCGCCGCCGACGTTTGCCTCAAGGAGCGCCGCCCCTTGATCCTTTGCGTCCGCGAAACGCCCCTGAACCTCATTCATTTGCGCAACATGGCCGCCGTCACCGAGGCAGGTGCCACCATATTTCCGGTGATCCCCGCGTTCTACAACGGGGCGCAGACCGTGGCGGAGGTCATCGACGCCTATGTCGGGCGCATCCTGCAGCACATCGGCCTTCCGCAGCCCGGGGCCTTCCAATGGGGCGTCACCCCCGAGTAGAAACGCTCCGGGGTTCCCTCCCGAAATCACCGGCGCATGTTCGCCAGCGTACGCTCCCCACCCGCCGGCGGCGGATTCGACTTAAGGAAATCGGCCACCGCCGGTGCCACACGCGCTGCACAGAGCGACGGCGCCAGGTGCCCGCAACCTTCGGCGATGTCCAGTTCCGAGCGCGGATTGAGCGCATGCATCCGTTGCCCCACGCTCAGCGGAATCAATCGATCCGTGCTTCCCCACACAATCAGCAGGGGCTCCGGCAGCGTGGGCAGAACCGTTTCCAGCGTCGGTCCGGAGCGCATCGAGGCCACGTTCTTCCTGATCGCTTCCCCTGCGTTCGCCATCTGCCGCACAGCCGCCCGGCGTACATTCGCGGGCGGGGGTTTGGCTTGCGGTTCCATCAAGGACCACAGCTGCCCCACCTGATCCGGAGATTGCGGCTGAAATATGTCGAGGGTGTAGCTGGGCTTGAAGTCCAGGCCAGCACTATCGAAAACGACCACCCGATCCAGCAGTTCGGGGTGCGCATGCGCCAGGTCCAGGGCGATCCATCCGCCCATCGACCAGCCGCCCACATCCGTTTTCTGTAAACCCAGGGCCTGGATGAAGTCGTACACAAACCTGGATTCCCCGGCCATGGTGTAATCCCCATTCGCGGGCTTGGGCGATCGTCCATACCCCAGCAAATCCGGCGCATACACATGAAAACCCGCTCGCTTCAGCCGTTTCAGCATCGGCGCCCAGCTCTCGTCGCGATCCCCCAGCCCATGAATCAACACCACCGGGATCCCGCCACCCGGCACATTCGATTCACCTTCGTAATAGTGAACCCGGCCTTCGGGGGTCAGCACGTAATTGCTTTGCACATGAGCCAAAAACAAACCGGCATGCGTGGCCTGCCGTTCGAGCCAGAACGGGTCGAAATAGAAAATCACCGCTCCCACGGCCACCAGCAACACCATCATCAGGAACAATCGACCTAGCGCT
Organism: uncultured Acidobacteriaceae bacterium; assembly: GCA_964242195.1. Classification (GTDB taxonomy): domain Bacteria; phylum Acidobacteriota; class Terriglobia; order Terriglobales; family Acidobacteriaceae; genus Granulicella. The sequence goes on along the minus strand of CAXTBI010000031.1, from coordinate 3,540 downwards.
CTCATGCGGCGATCTCACTCCCTTCTGCCCGCCCCCGCCTGGGCATGGCTGCTGTACTCTCTGCCACAAACCGAACGCCCATCCATCCGCTTGGGGCAGCCTTTGCTTGCCGATACGGCTATCGAAGCGGCTTTCCGTATTCCTCGCCAAACACCGTGTGCGACAAATCGAACCGCCCGCCGTCGAATTTGTCCGTTCCCTGCAGGTGCCCTACCGCGAGCATGGCAATCACGCGGTAGCTTAGCGGCAAGCGCAGCGTCTCGCATATTTTTTGCTGCTCAAACCCTTCCAACGGTGCCGTGTCATACCCTAACACCTCAGCCATCAACAACATGGAGGTGTACGCCAGCATCACCTGCCGGGTCAGCCAGCCGGTCATCTGCTCCTCCGTAAACGAGGACACATAGCCCGGCACACTTTGGGCAGCCTGCTCGGCATAACTTTCCGGCATGCCCGCGGCCCGTCCCATGCGAAGCATTTCGTCCAGGTCCCGCCGCCAGCCGTCACGGTCCCCACAGGCCACGATCACCGCCGAGGCCTCCTCCACCTTGGCCTGGTTGTAGCTCCCCGCACGCAGCCGGTGTTTGCCTTCCGGACTTTGTACAACGACAAATCGCCACGGCTGGAGATTGTACCCACTCGGTGCCTGCAGTCCCGCATCCAGGATCTGCCGCAGATCGCTGGCCGGCAGCGGCTCCCCATTGAAGCTCGGGGTCGAGCGCCGCTCCCGAATCGCCTGGGCTAATGATTTCGCTACCGTCGCCATCGACCTCCTTGCCCTGCTCTGCACCCATCACTCGTCGTTGACTCGCCCCGCCGCCGGCACTCGCCATGTTTCTCGGTAGGTGTCATTTGCCCGCGGCGACCTCCGCCATGGGACGGTCCGAAAGGACGGGATCGGTCCCGGGCGACTCAGAAACCACCCACAGGCGATCGAACCCCGTCCGCAACTCCGGATGCGCCTTTAAAAGAACGTCCCCGGCGGCAACGTCGCGTGCCAGCGCCGCCGTTGCATCGTTGTTTCCCTCGCCGCGCAGATGCACCAGCAAATCCAATCCCTTGCCACCCGGCGAAGTGTCGCTCGTCAGCCCTGTGATGCGGTATTCCGTTCCGTTTGCCCCCCGCACGACAAGCGGGGCCGTGTCGCTCGGTTCGTTCAGCAGCTCGGGCGGCGTCGCCGAACGCAACTCCGAGCGTAAACGGTACAGGTTTGTGGTTGCGACGAAATTCGCCGGCCGCAACAACTGGTCCGCCTCCCCGTAGCGCACATAGGCCAGCCACGGCCTGCCCGCCTTGCTGTCCGCGCGCGCGGCCGTCCAGTACCACAAACCGTCGTGTCCGGCCGCCTCCGTCCGATGCGGGTAAAACCCTGCCATCTTCCATCCGGCACCTTCGGCTTGCAGCAAAAAGGACAAAGTCCAGGGCTGCGGCCCAGTGGCTTTCACCATCAGAAACGCGTACCTGCCCGAGGGCAGGCCGGCGATCGAGAAATCCGTCTCCGCCGCGCTTCCACCCAGCGCACAGGCAAAATTCGCATCGGCTGTGTCCGTAGCCGAACGTGTGCTGGCATCCAGCAGATACAGTTGCGTCACGGCGAGCGAATCGCCCGTTAGTCCCGTCGCCGTTGCCTGGATCAAGTTGGCCGTGGCACCGAAGTCAGCGGTCAGCAGCGCGGCGCTGCCCGCCTTTACCGCCGCGATGTCGCCCCGTTGCACTGCACTGGCCAGACGGTACGCCACCGCACCGGTGGTCGCCCGCTGCTCCGCCGTGGCCTTGGCCTGGGTGGTACAGGTTTGCGCGCCGGCTACCCGGTCCCTGCCCAGAGCTCCCGCCAGCACCATCAGAACGACGAGGCCGAGCACAGGACGCCCGGCCTGCGACCCAGTCGGTATCCTCTGCACAAACGACCTCCTCCGCACAATCGGCATAGGGCTCAGCATACGAATCGCCCGCGCCGCCGTCCAGCACTTCCCGTCGTCTATGTTCAGGGCATCGGCCCCAATCGGGTCATCTCCAGGCATTTGTGTCCCATCTCCGGTCACTCGGCCCCTAAAAGCGCGGAAGATCGCCGTGGGCGAAGCTACCCTTTGCGTCCTCCTCACGTCCGAACTCCCATGAGCTTCCTGCGCTTTGTCCCGCTCGCCGCCGTCGCCGTTTCCCTGCTGGCCGGCGCCTCCGCGCAGACGACGGGAACCTCCGCGCTCCCGCCCATTGCCCCCACCCGGGCTCTCGATACGTCCGGTGCCAACTCCGTTGCCCCGCTCTCCGCCGTCGCCACATCGGCCGATCGCGCGGGTGCCCGGCACCATCGTGCTCGGGTCTCCTGCACCGCCGGCCAACTCGAGGTGCGCGCCGACAACTCCAGCCTCAACAGCATCTTGCGAGACGTTTCTCGATGCACCGGCATGCGGATCACCGGCGGTGTCGCCGATCAGCGAGTCTACGGCAACTACGGGCCGGCCATGCCCGCGACCGTGATCGCCACGCTGCTCGATGGCACCGGAACCAACGTTTTGCTGAGGGAAACGGCGGAGGATCAACCTTCCGAACTCATCCTCACACCCCGAACCGCCGGTCCGACGCCCCCCAATCCCAGCCAGGTTCCCGACGATGACCCGGACGATGGCCCCCCGGCGCTTGCATCCACCAACAGCGCCCACCCCATGGCAGCCACGCCGGCTTCGGCTCGCAATCGGCCGGCTTCGGCAATCGCTCCGCCGAGCACCTTTCCCACGCCCGCGGCAGCCGGGGGCGTGATCTCCGGCCCGGTCAGCATCCCACAGCCCCTCAACAACGTGATGGGAAGTCCGAACAATGTATCCCCGGATGTGGCGACGTACCCCACCACCAACTCGGTGCCGCTGGACTCTTTGCCCACACCGTCCACTACGCCGAACCAGGCCGGGATCGTCACCGCACCCAACCCGCCGCCGGCAGGTTCAGACACAGCGGCTTTGCTGAATGGCCGCCCGGCCGACACGTCCGGCGATACATCGGTGGCCGATCAACCACCCTCGGCCGGTACGCCCGCCAACAATCCCGGCGGCCCCGGCGCGACCGGAACGGCGGGGGCCAACGGAACCCTCACGCCTCAACAGGTATTCGACCAATTGCAGCGTTTGCGGCAGCAACAGGGAAACCCGCAGTAGCCGGCGGATCCACCCACGCAACCGGCGACTTCCACCAGGATCTGCCCTGGCAGCGCACTTAGCTTCGCTGTGCTCTCAGGTTCCGCACCGCTGCAGCGGATCGTGAACGCGCCGCCGACACCGAATGGACCCGAAAAGCCTGAAACATCGCTTGGCAGATGCCGTACGAAACCAAAACGCCCAGCGCCAGCGAAGCCAGCACCGCGCACACCAACATCAACGTCCCCATACCCATCTGCTCCCGGCTCGCTTCCGTGCTTTGCCCTACAGCGATCAGCCATCCTCATCTTCGCTCGAACCCTGCCTCGGGTCGTAACGTAAAAGCGTCGTCGCTATTACCCAGACCGATACCCAGACCGATACCCAGACCGATACCCAGACCGATACCCAG
>CAXTBI010000030.1:0-37482 GCA_964242195.1 uncultured Acidobacteriaceae bacterium | reverse complement strand
TTGGGCCACATGCCGTCCATTGTATGGCTCGGCCGGGCCGGTGCGGTCGGTGCGCCGATGAAGACCAGCCTAAACAACATGCAGGAGCAGTTGAGCCGGATCGAGCAGTACCTAGCCGCCCAGTAGTCATCGGCACCGGCGCTAGCAGTTCCCGATCCGCATGCCCCAGCTCACAAGGGAAAGGCGAAGTTGGCCGCACCGAGAGCATGATCCATCTCCAGGGCAGGCTTTGGATTTGACGCGCAAAGCGCTTGGAACGCGGAAAAAGCCCGCGTACCACAAACCCACAACCTCGACGACTGGGTGAATGGGATGGCGAGGTGTTGAACAATTCGCCAGCGGAAGCTAAGTATTCGGCTGCTATGATTCCGCATGTTTGCCATGCGAGCTCCACTTAACTGCTTAGCCTATTTGGCCTGCGCGTGCTGCGTTCTATCAGCCTCGTCACAAACGTCTGCGGTAAACACCGCCGCAGATGATGCTTTGCTGGATCGCATGATAGCGACAAACGTGCTCACGACTCCTGGTGCGCCTCCGTTTCACGCCATCCTCGAAATTTCGAATGAGGCTTTCAGCCCCAAGGAACACCATGGTCGGGTCGAGCTATATTGGGCAGCTTCAACGAGCTACCTTCTCAAGCTGGAAACACCCGAATTTGGGCAAACCCTCATCGTCAGTGGCGATAAGGTTCAAGAATCGGACAGAGGAGATTTCTATCCCGGTTGGGTGCAGGATTTTGTTGCCGCCCTGCTTGACCCTATGGCGCGTGCCAAAGACCTACGTGGTCATCTCAACACCTATGGCGATTTTCCAGCTGCCGCCTATTACTGCATCAAGCGCGATGACCGGCGCAATGGCATTACCGATTACTTCACCTTCGCTCAGGTCTGCTATAAAAAATCGTTGGGCAAGGACCTCTCATACACACTCGATTTTACCCATTATCTAGGCCTGGAGAATCTGGGTCCCTTCCATGAAAAGTCGATTGCTCACACCTACCACGTCCGCACCCACGACGATACTAAGCTGCAGGGCGTATTCACAACTCTTGAGGACTGGAAACCCGACAGTGCCAAGCTAACGATCGCGAAGCCGACGGCACCCTCCGATCGCCTTCTCACAAGCCTCGTGTCCACGGCCACCGAAGAGTCCCTTCTCCAGTCTGCACCCAAGGACGTTCACTGGCCTCCGGTTCGCGAAGGCCGACTCGATGGTTACCTCATCGTCCACGCCATCACCGACCGCACCGGGCAGGTCCGCGAAGCCTCTCCGTACAACTCAGACGACAATACAGAGCTTGCGCCCTTCGATAAGCAGGTCGCGATGCAGTACAAATTCAAGCCGTATCTAGTGGATGGGGTGCCACGACAGATGGAGATGCCTCTTGTCCTTCATTTCAGCACGACTTCTGGTGAGCCTATCCCCGAGCTGGACGACACTCAGACGCGTAAGTTCATTACCGGCTGCGATCTCCCGCACAAGGTCTCAGACCCCGCGTCCGCTGGCCAACAAATCGAGATCGTTTTCCGAGTCAGCCAGGATGGACATATGGAGACAGTTGGAAGTTCAGACCGTACAGTTCCTATGATAAGTCTATTCCGAGCGTTCCAAGGTTGCCGGTTTGGGATCTACTCCCCAAATGGAAAGCCCACTCGATACCATGCACATTTGAGCGTTAAGGCCCAGTAGGCGGTAGCTACCATAACAGCCGAAGTTGTCGTGGGGGGAATGCGGCTTTAGGAGTTTTCGAACACCCTTACCCTGTTTTGCGGACGCTAGAGATGCTTGAAAGTCACGGATTGAAGCACGATTCTGAAAGCATCGACGTCAGGAATGGGTCCGTAGAGATTGGCTGACCAACGATTTGTCGTTTGCAATGTAAGCAATCTGCAAGTCTCGGACTTCAGCAAAATGAGGAGCCATACACGAAAAGCGCGGGTCAAGATGCAATGGCGTGCCTTGAAAGTTGTTGTGATGGAATATATCTGCCAATACTTGAAGGCGCTCCGCAATCGTTTGTGATGCGGATGCCGTGCTCCTACTCTCGCCAATGCTGATCGACTCGAACTCAACAGGTTCACCCAAGCGCGCTCGGACAAGTCTTAGCGTTCGTAGTCCGAGTAAGAACTCCTCTGATGGACCCCGCGTCACCTCGCCATCTTTTGGACGTCAATCTCCTGCTCGCCCTGACCAGTCAGGATCATGTGCATCATGGGCTTGTCCGGCAGTGGTTCTATGCCTTGGCTGAGAGCAGTACGGCGCTCATGTTCTGCTGCTGCAAGCGTAGCCGTGGGTACTGCTGTCCTGGCTGCACTTCTCTATTGGCCGAGTCCCCGGGATGGAATCGCTGCTGCGCCGTTAGCGGTGCAGGGACGCTGTGGTCGTGAGCGGTGTGGTGTTGCCGGTGGGTTTAGTGCCGGGTTTAGCGGGGGCGTATTTGCTGGCGCACTTGGCCTGGAGCTGGGTGGCGTGGAAGACGCCGTCATGGCCGAAGGTGCCGATGGCCAGGGCCTGGGCGTCGTCCTTGAACGTGTCGGGCGGCGGTTCGGAGCCCTTGTAGCTGACGCGCAGGGTTTTGCCGAGTTCAAGCAGGGTGAACTTCGCGTCGGCACCGGAGCGCTCGATGGAGCCGGGCTGCACGTTGCCGGCAACGCGCAGGTTGCGTGTGTAGGCCTTGTTGCCCATGGCCTGCAGTTCGTTGATGGTGACGTAGTAGCTTTTCGCCTGGCGGCCGCCGGAGATCGCGAGCCAGACTACCGTGCCCACGATGATGAGCGCGGCGACGACGAATTTCCATTGCCCGGGGCGTGGATGTGCTTGCGCCATAGGGATAGTTTACGCGGTGTTGGAAGGAGTGGGATCGGTTTGCCGCGGGTCGTTTGCTGTGGCAAACGAGATCCCACCCTCACGACGGTGAGGCTGCCGTGAAGGTGGGGCACCCCGTTGAAAGCAGGTCCTTTGCGTTGCTCAGGATGACAGGTATTTCGGGGTCAGATGCGGCTTTGTTCGGCCGGTAAGTCGACGACCATCGTGCGTCCGTGTTGGCTGCTTTCGCGGGCGATTTCGATGATGCGGGCTACGCGCCAGGCGTCCAGGGCGGTGACCGGTGGCGGGGCTGTGCCGAGGAGGGAGTCGCGGACGCCGGCGTAGAAGAAACGGTAATCGCCTTCGTGGGTGGGGAGGCGGGTGCGGGTGAGCTCGGCGGGGTGACCGACCGGGTCGGCGGCGAGGGTGAGGGTGCCCCAGGCGGACTCGGGTTCGGTGATCCAGGGGAGGGAAGAGCCGAATTGGGGAGGATGGCGGCCGTTGGCGACCAGGTGAGCTTCCTGGGGGTCGACGCCGTCCCTGGTGTAGCTGCCGGCGGTGCCGTGGACGCGGAAGCGTGGGGCGGCGTCGGCGGCAATCATCGTGGAACCGCAAAGGTAGCGGAGCGTGGAAGGGGGGGTGCCCGCGGCGGCGGGGCGATCGAATTCGAGCAGGAGATCGAACGCGTCTTCGATCTCCGTGTTTTCGCGATCGCGGCGAACGCTGGCGGTGAGACGCTGCGGTGGACCGAAAAGAACCAGGGCCTGATCGATCAGGTGCGGGCCGAGGTCCTGGAGGAGACCGTTGGCGTCGTCCCCGGCTTCCTTCCATGTGTTGGCGCGGGGAAACGGGCGGAAGCGGTCCCATTGGGAGTGAATGGCGGCCAAGCGGCCGAGCGTGCCTTCGGCCAGCAACGCTTGCACCGTGAGGAAATCACCGTCCCAGCGGCGGTTGTGGAAGGGGAAGAGCTGCTTGCCGGCGTCGCGGGCGGTGCGGATGAGGGTGCCGGCGGAGGCGCTGGACGGCGCCATGGGTTTATCGACGACCACATGCTTGCCGGCGCGGAGGGCGGCAAGGGCAAGGGCTTCATGGGTCTCGTTGGGGGTGGCGACGACGATCAGATCGATGTCGCGGTCGGCCAAGGCGTCCTCGGCGGAGCGGAGGATGCGGGCTTCGGGATAGGCCTGGGCGGCTTCGTCGCCCTTCCGCTGGACGATGGCCGCGAGCCGGAGACCGGGGATGGCGCTGACGAAAGGGCAATGGAAGACACGGCCGGCGAGGCCAAAGCCGAGGACGGCGACCCGAATCGGTTCACTCATGCTGGTTCACTCATGCTGGTTCACTCATGCTGGTTTGCTCATGCTGGTTTGCTCATGGCTGGCTCACTCATGCTGGTTCGCTCATGCTGGTTCGCTCATGCTCACGTCACTCAGGGCTGGGTTCGATTGTATGACCGTGCTCGTCACTCGTGGAGCGCCGGCGGAAGCATAGTGGGTGTGTCGCTGTACCGGAAGGGCGGGGGGGGGTGCGGTGTGCCGCCGTGCGAGGGTGGGGAGACCCGTCATCCGTTGTGTTTCCATGTGCCCTCCCCCGAATGGGGGACTCGTTTTCCAGCAGGATTTTGCATACAACCAGGACGGCGGCGCATCGAAAACCTGCAACAAGCTTGAGGGACGGATGGGCACCGGGGGCGAGATCAGCTCCCGTGCAGGCAACCGGAAGGAACGGACGGAGATGGGAAGAGTTTCGGCCTTGTGCCTGAGCGTTTCGGCACTGGGGTGGATGTTGACACCGGCAGTTGGGCAGACCGGGAGTTCGCAGGGCGTCTCGGGGGGCAACAGTGCCTCGAGTTCGGGTTCGTCCAGTAACCTGAGCGCGATCACGCAGATCCAGGGGGAGCTGTCGCAGCCAGGGCCCAGCGTGACGCCAGGCACGAGCAGCGGGAACTTCCGCGGCTCGATCGTGGGGGGCAGAGCGACGGCGGAAATTTTGCCACTGACGCTCGATGAGGCGATGCAGCGCGGCCTGCGCAACAACCTTGGCGTGGTTCTGCAAAATACGGAGATCACGACTGCCAATGCGCAGCGGTTGCAGCAGCTACAGAGTTTGTTGCCGACCATTACGGCCGGCGCCTCAATTGAAGTGGAGCAGGTGAACCTGGCGGCCTATGGTTTGAAGATTCCGGGCATTAATCCGATCGTGGGGCCATACCAGGTTGAGGATTTTCGGGCCTATCTGACGCAGGATCTGGTGAATCTTCGGTCGATTCAGAATTACGTTGCCTCCAAGCACAATTTGCGGGCCGCACAGCTAAGCGCGGAGGATGCGCGCGGCATGGTTGTGCTGACCGTAGGCAATGCCTATTTACTGTGCGTGGCCGATCGGTCACGGATTGCGGCCGTCGAGGCGCAGCTGGCGAGCTCGAAGCTGAGCCTGGAGCAGGCAACCGCCGCCCATGAAGCAGGCACAAGTCCGCGGCTGGACGTGCTTCGCGCGCAGGTGGATTACCAGAATCAGCAGCAGAACCTGATTTCGACGCAGAATCAGTTTGAGAAGGACAAGATTTCATTGGCGCGGGTGATCGGCCTTCCGCTGGAGCAGAAGTTCACGCTGGTCGACACGGTGCCGTATGCGGCACTGGATACACCGCAGGCCGAGGCGGCGTTTGAGCAGGCCTTGAAGACGCGCAAGGACCTGCAGGCGGATGCGGAACGCGTAGCCGCGGCAAGAACAAGCGAAAAGGCAGCCTTTGATGAACAGCTGCCGGTGTTGTCCGCGAATGGCGATTTCGGCGATCTGGGACCGACGGTGGGGCATTCGCACGGAACCTACACGGCGACAGGGCAGATTTCGGCACCCATCCTGCAAATTGCAAAGACCCACGGGGACGAGCAGGCCGCACGGGCGCAGCGGGAACAGGCGCAAGCGCAACTGAGCGACGACACGCAGGAAGTGAATGCCGATATTCGCGATGCCATTTTAGATATTCAATCCGCGGCCAAGCTGGTGGGGGCGGCGCAGAGCAACGTGCAGCTGGCGGAGGAAGCCCTGAAGGAAGCGCAGGAGCGTTTTCACACGGGGGTTGCCGATAACCTGCCGGTTTCCCAGGCGCTGGCAACCGATCAGCAGGCGAACGATCAATATATAGCGGCTCTGTACCAGCACAACGTGGCGAAGCTGGAGCTGGCGCGCGCGGTGGGCAGGGCGACAACAAATTACAAGGACTACCTCGGAGGGAAGTAACAGTGGCCGATCAAAACGGACAGGCGAACGGAGGCGGGACACATGGCCGGGGAGGCGCTGGGGGGACTGCACAGATCTCGGGCACGGTCCAGATCCAGCCGGGGGCAAACGGCGGGCAACGTCAGCCGGCCGAAGCGACACAGGGAAACCCGAAGGCGGCGGACGACAGCAAAACAGCACCGCCCAAGAACAAGGTGTTGCGCAACCTCGTCATTGCGGTGGTGATTCTGCTGCTGCTCCTCGGTGCGGGTTTTCTGTATTGGAGATCGACGTTTACCGAGGATACCGATGACGCGCAGGTGGATAGCAACCTGTACCAGGTGAGCGCGCGGGTAGCGGGCCAGGTGACGCAGGTCTTTGTCAGCGAAACGGAACCGGTCAAAGCGGGGCAGCCGATTGCGCAGATCGATCCCAGCGGCTACCAGGTTGCGCTGGAACAGGCCCAGGCCAACCTGGCCAACTCACGGGCGGAGTTGGTGCAGGCGACGGCAAATGTGCCGATCACCAACGTGAGTGTGCGGACCACGGTTACCACCTCCGGACAGGATGTGCAGACCAACGCGGCCAGCGTGTCGCAGGCACAGTCGAATGCGCAGGCGATGCAGGCAAGGATTCTGCAAGCGCAGGCGAATGCCCTGAAGGCGCAGACCGATGTGGACCGGTATACCCCGCTGGTGAAGCGCGATGTGATTTCAAAGCAGCAGTACGACGCTGCCGTGGCGACCGCGACCGCGATGGAGGCGCAGGTGGAGGAGGCGCAGCGCGACGCGCAGGGGGCGCAGCAGCAGGTGCAAGGCGCACAGCAGCGGCTGGCGTCGGCGCGGGCACAGCAGTCGCAAAGCCAGCAGAACGCACCCAAGCAGGTGGCCGTGCAGCAAGCGCGTGCAACGGCGGCGGCGGCTTCGGTCAAGCAGGCGCAGGCGCAGGTGGATCAGGCGCAGTTGAACCTTGGATACACAAAGATCGTGGCTCCGATCGACGGCATCATCAGCAAAAAGAACCTGGCGGTAGGCGACAATTTGAGCGTTGGGCAGTCGTTGCTGACGGTGGTACCGCTGCGAAATCTCTGGGTAACGGCCAATTTCAAAGAGACGCAGTTGAAAGGGATGCACCCGGGGCAGGATGCAGACATCAAGGTGGATGCTCTGGCCGGCCGCCACTTCCATGGCAGGGTGACGGAGATCGGGGGCGCGACCGGCTCCAAGCTGAGCCTGTTTCCGCCGGAGAACGCCACCGGCAACTACGTCAAGGTGGTGCAGCGCATACCGGTGCGCATCGACTTCACCAACTTGGGGCAGGAAGACCAGGACCATGCCCTGCGTTCCGGCATGTCGGTGGAACCGAGTGTGCGGGTGAAGTAGAGTACCGGTGCAGGCAAAAAGGGAGCGGCTTCGGCTGGTCCCTTTTGTCGTTTGGCCTCATGGAAGAAGCGGCTCCCGCAGTTGGGGGAAAAGGTTTCGCAACGTAGCCCGGGCCTCGCGCGTCTATGCGATAGGCAACTTTGGAGGGCATGAGCGATGGGCTTTCTTTTACGGGCCTTTACCGTTCATGCGTACGCCATCCTGTTCGGTTGGGTGTTTCTGGAACAGGCGGGGCTGCCGATTCCGAGCGTGCCGGTGCTGTTGGCGGCGGGCACAATGAGTGCGGCGCACAGGCTGCATGTGGCCCTGGTGCTGCCACTGATTTTGCTGGCGTGTTTGGTAGCCGATTCCGTGTGGTTTTTTCTTGGACGCCGCTATGGTACGCGTATTGTGAACCTCCTGTGCAAGCTTTCGCTTGAAGCAGCCACGTGTGTGACGCGCACGCAGGGCAGCCTTGCCCAGCGCGGCGCGGTCACCCTTCTGTTTGCGAAATTCGTGCCGGGGTTCAATGCGATGGCTGCGCCTTTGGCGGGGCAGTCCGGGATGAGCTACGGGCGCTTTGTGGTGTTTGACACCGCAGGCAGTCTGGGATGGGCCAGCGCATGGCTGTTTGGCGGGCGCTTTTTGGGCGATCTGCTGCGGCGCAGGGCGCATCTTTTCCATAGCCTGGGACATTATGCGGTCGCGCTGGTGTTGCTGATGGTGGCTGGTGTGCTGTTGTGGCGCTACCTGCGGCGCGTGCAATTCCTGCGCGAGCTCCGCGGTATGCGGCTGGAGCCCGAGCAGTTGCTGGCGATGATGGAGCACGCGCAACGGGCAGGGCAGGAGCCGCCGTTTGTTGTCGACCTGAGGCATCCGCTCGATGTATTGTCCGACCCGCTTGTTCTGCCGAACGCGTTGCGCATTGGACCCGATGAGTTGCGGCAGCGGCATGCGATGATTCCACGGGACCGGGATGTCGTGCTGTACTGCACGTGCCCAAGCGAAGAGACAAGCGCAAAGGTGGCGCTCGATCTGCGCAAGCTGGGTGTGCGGCGGGTGAGGCCGTTGCGCGGCGGGCTGCAGGGATGGAAGGATGCGGGGTATGCCGTTGAAGCGGTGGTGGCGGTGTGACGCTCTCGCGTGGCGTCATGAAAACCGGTGCGGGTGGGGGATCGCGCGGTGCTGGCAAGAGGGTGTGGATCCGGCGATGATGATTAGGGCGGCTGACTCGTCAAGGCGGTGTGTAGAGTTCAGGCGAGGCGCCGACACGCTTCGGACGCGCTGCTGGAAGTAAGAGGGAACGAATTTGGCATACGACGGTTTGCGGGATTGGTTGCGGGCGCTGGAGCGTGCGGGCGAGGTAAAGCGAGTGAAGGCAGCGGTGTCGCCGGAATTGGAGATGGCGGAGGTTGCAGACCGCGCGGCCAAGAGCGGGAAAGGTACGCCTGGGGCCGGTGGGCCGGCGCTGCTGTTTGAGAACGTGGCTGGATACAAGGGCGCGCGTGTGCTGATGAATCAGTTCGGTTCGGAAAGCCGGATGAAACTCGCACTCGAAGTGGACTCGCTGGATGAAATTGCGGGGCGCATCTCGGCGTTGTTGCATCCGGTCCCCCCGACAGGCTTGATGGACAAGCTGAAGATGCTGCCTATGCTGGCGGAGATCGGGTCGTACTTTCCAAAGGTGATCGATCGTCGCAAGGCCCCTTGCAAAGAAGTGATCCTGAAGGGCGAGGATGTGGACCTGCTGAAGTTTCCGGTGCTGAAAACATGGCCCGGGGATGGTGGGCCGTTTATCACGCTGCCGTGCGTGATGACGAAAGGACCGCGCGGTGCGGATGGTCAGCCGGGCAAGCGCAACGTCGGCATGTATCGCATGCAGGTGTACGACGGGGTGACGACGGGCATGCATTGGCAACGGCAAAAGAACGCGGCCGAGCAGATGCGGGAGCGCATGCGCGGGGCGACCGAAAGTGCGGCGGGGGCTGTGGATGTGATGGCGCTGACTGCGGGCGGGACCGTGGCGGCGCGCGACCTGTCGACGGTGCCGCAGACAGTGGTGTCGAAAATTCGCGGCGAACGCATGGAGGTCGCGGTGGCGATTGGGACCGATCCGGCGTTGACGTTTTCTGCCATCGTACCGGCACCGCCCGAGATTGAAGAGTTCCTGATCGCGGGGTTCCTGCGGCGCAAGGCCGTGGAGCTGGTAAAGGGCGAGACCGTGGATCTCGAGGTGCCGGCCCATGCGGAAATTATCCTCGAAGGCTATGTGGAGCTCGGAGAACTGCGCATGGAGGGGCCGTTCGGCGATCACACCGGCTTTTACACCATGCAGGACGAGTATCCGGTGTTCCACATCACCTGCATCACGCATCGCAAAGACCCGATCTATGCAGCGACCGTTGTGGGCAAGCCGCCGATGGAAGACGCCTGGATGGGCAAGGCCGTGGAACGCATCTTTCTGCCGCTGATGAAGCTGACGCTGCCGGAGATCGTGGACATCAACCTGCCGGCGGAAGGCGTGTTTCACAACCTGATGATCGTGAGCATACGCAAGAGCTACGCGGGCCACGCGCGCAAGGTGATGAGCGGCATCTGGGCACTGGGGCAGGCGATGTTCACCAAATGCATCGTTGTGGTCGATGAAGATTGCGATGTGCAGGACGTGGGCGAGGTGGTGTTGCGGACGGCGAACAACATCGATCCGGAGCGGGACATTCAGTTCACGCTGGGGCCGGTGGATTCGCTCGATCATGCATCGCGGCTGCCGAATTTCGGAAGCAAGATGGGCATCGATGCGACGCGGAAGTGGGCGGCGGAGGGGTTCACGCGGCCGTGGCCGCAGATGCTGGGGATGCCCAAGGAGGTGAAGGCGCGGGTGGATGGCATTTGCAAAGTGATGGGAATCTAGTGCGGCAAGAGCCTCGACACGGCAAAGGATGAAGTAGCGATGGAGACCGAACTGAATCTTTGGAAGAAGCATTTGGGAGAAGTCCCTTCTTCCGTGTGGGATGAGGTTCATCTTCAGCGCCTCATTCTTGCGGAGAATGATCTCAAGTTGCTCGGCTCGGAGATTGGCCGACTGTCGCAACTGCAAATGCTTGATCTCGGACACAACCTGCTGACGCAGGTACCTAAAGAGCTTGGGCTGCTTGCTTCGCTGGACTTCTTATACCTTCACGATAATCAACTTGATCATCTCCCGAGTGAGATGACTCGTCTGACAGCAGTGCGCTATCTCAACCTCGGTGAGAACCGCTTCTCAGAGTGGCCCATGTGTGTCTGCGAGAGAGCGGCTTAGTCGAGTTGCGCCTCAACAGCAATGAGTTGCGGTGCGTTCCGGCAAGCGTGGGAGAGCTCTCCTCTTTGCGCGAACTGCATCTGCGAAACAATCGACTGAAAGAACTTCCGACCGCAATGGAGTCACTTCGTGAGTTGCGTCATTTGGATCTGCGCGGCAATCCGTTGCACTATCTGCCGGAGGAGCTTGCCACCTTACCGAAACTTGAGAAGGTGGATCTGCGCTGGGTAACCCACTTCAACGAACCTTCGTGGCTACGCGATTTGGAAGAGCGTGGGTGCCTTGTATACCGGTGAGATCTGTCGATACCAGGAACATATGCACAGCAGCAGCTTGCCAGGGATGGTTGGTGAAGGCGGACGTTGGGGCAAGTCGAAACTACCGCTCTCAACCGGAGCTTTTCATCTCAGCTACGGCTTGCTGAATCGCCTGTTCGGGTACGCCATGGGCGATAAGCCTTCGGCTGAGTTCTTCTACAGTGCTGTTTCTTGTCTGTTTAGCGGCGCGCTCGGCTTCCTGTTGGGCGAGGTGTTGGCGAAGGCCGTTGGAAACATAGGCGCGGATCAGGGCCTGGTAGCCGCCGAAGCCCAAGGTGGGGGCAATCTCCTTGAGGTCGTCGATGAGGTGCGTGGGCAGCCGGAGAGAGATCAGGGTCATGGGTTTGTTGAGCTGCATGTTGCGCTGAATGCGTTCAATCATCTTCATACCGTCTCCTTTCCGCCAGTTCCGCGAGCCGCGCGGAGATCAGGCGAAGGGTGTCACCTTCCCGGACCACATGGACGACGTAGAGCAACTCGTAGCTGGTCGTCAGGCCTATACATGCCTGCCGGGCTTCGTGCTCAGCGCTGGCGTCCTCGAAGCGTGCCAAGGGGTCGAGCAGGGCTTCGCGGGCCCGTTCAAACCGGATGCCGTGCCGCACAAGGTTCTGTGCGGCCTTTTCGCTGTCCCAGACGAAAAGCTGTCCGTCCAGGGTGGATAGAAAATCCATATCGATATTGTATATACATCGACAATTGAACGCTATACTTCCCGAGGTTGGATGTGAGCGAAGGAGCAGGGTTGGCAAAGGCGGAGATTGGCATTATCGGCGGTAGTGGTTTGTATGACATGCCTGGGCTGACGCAAGTTCGTGAGGAGCGGGTGTCTACGCCGTTTGGTGAACCGAGCGAGGTGTTTGTGCTTGGCGAGCTGGAGGGGCGCGATGTGGCGTTTCTGGCGCGGCATGGCAAGGGGCATCGGATTTTGCCTAGCGAGTTGCCGTTCAACGCGAACATCTATGCGATGAAGGCTTTGGGGGTGACGAGCATCCTGAGCGTGAGCGCGGTGGGCAGCTTGAAGGAAGAGCACAAGCCGACGGATTTTGTGATTCCCGACCAGTTCATCGACCGTACCTTTGATCGCAAAGCCACGTTTTTTGGCGAGGGCGTCGTGGGGCATGTGGCGTTTGGCGATCCGATCGATGCGACGGTTGCGGACGTGTTTGCGCGGGCCTGCGCGGAGGTGGGCGTGGTGGGCAAACGCGGCGGAACGTACTTGTGCATGGAGGGCCCGCAGTTTTCCACGCGTGCGGAATCGAACCTGTACCGCAGCTGGGGTGCGGACATTATCGGCATGACGAATCTGCAGGAGGCCAAGCTGGCGCGCGAGGCGGAGATCCCGTATGCCACGCTGGCGATGGTGACCGATTACGATTGCTGGCGCGCGGGGCATGACGATGTGACCGTGGAGCAGGTGGTTGCGGTGATGCACCAGAATGCGGAGAACGCGAGCAAGGTAGTGAAGGCGGCGGTGCGGTTGATGCCTCGGGATATGAGTGGGTCGCCTGCGGCGAGCGCGGCTAAATTTGCGATTATGACGGATCGGGCGGCGATTCCAGCGGCGACGAAGGAGAAGCTGCGGGTTTTGTTTTGGAAGTATATGTAGGGCTGTGGCGTTGTTGTCCGGCAAGCCAACAGCAGGTTCCCTTCGGGAATGACAAGCAAGAAATACAGAGGCAACAGCAGGTTCCCTTAGGGAATGACAAGCAAGAGACGCAACGGCAAGAGCAGAAACAGATCCCTTCGCTGTGCTACGGGATGACAACTGGGGCGGGTGTTTTCTTTGTCATCCCGCAGCGGAGCGAAGGAATCTGTGTTTTTTGTCGCTGGCAGCGAAGAGCTTCACAAGGAGCGGCATGTCGATTTTGGTAGTGGGTTCGGTGGCGTTCGATTCGCTGGAAACACCGAGCGGCAAGCGTGAGCGGGTGTTGGGTGGAGCGGCTACGCATTTTTCCCTGGCCGCGAGTTTTTTTGCGCCGGTGCGGGTGATCGGTGTGGTGGGGGAAGATTTTTTGCCTGAGCACGAGCGTGTGTTGACCGACAAGGGTGTGGACACGCGGGGCATCGAGCGGGCCGAGGGCAAAAGTTTTCATTGGACGGGAAGCTATCTGACCGATCTGAACGCGGCGGACACACTGGCTACGGATTTGAACGTGTTTGCGGAGTTTTCGCCAAAGATTCCGGCGGCGTTTGCGGATTCGGAGTTCTTGTTTTTGGCCAATATCGATCCGGTGTTGCAGCTGCGGGTGCGGCGCGCGATGCCGAACGTGCGCATGGTGGCGGGCGATACGATGAATTACTGGATCGGCGCGCATCGCGAGAACCTGCTGCCGGTGCTGCGCGAGCTTGACGTACTGCTGATCAACGACGCCGAGGCGCGCATGCTTTCGGGTGAGTCGAATGGATTGCGCGCGGCAGAAGCGGTGCTGAAGCGAGGACCGAAGACGCTGATCGTGAAGCATGGGGAATATGGGTCCACGGCGTACTTTTCGGAGCGGAGTTTTGGGGATGGGGTGAAGCGCCGGCCGTTCCGTGCGCCGGCGTTGCCGCTGGGCGAGGTCGTGGATCCGACGGGTGCCGGCGATTCATTTGCGGGTGGGTTTTATGGCTACGTGGCCTCCGAGCCGAAATTGACGCCGGAGGTGTTTCGGCGAGCGATGTTTTATGGCAGCGCCATGGGGTCTTTTGCCGTGGAACGGTTCGGCACGGAGCGGTTGCAGGGGACGACGAAGGCGGATATCGAAGAGCGGTTCGCGTCCATGCGTGAGGTGTCCCAGTTTTGAGTTGGGTGGCTGTTGTTAGTGGTTGATTCGCGGTTGGTGGACGGGCGTGACGGGTGCTGAGGGGGCGAGTGCGGTGAAGCGGAGGCGGCGGCCCCGGACGGTTGAGGCGGAAGTCGCGCCTCCGGTTCCGACCCGTGGACGGAGGCCGGAGCCGCTGTGGCTGCCGGGTGATCCCGAGGCGATTCGGCCCTTGCGCCGCGGCGAAAGTACACCGGTGTTTGCCGCGAGCGTGTTTCTCGCCCTGGTTGCCCTGTTTGTTTGCTACCGGGCCGGGTACACGCTGTTGTATGGCGATGCGGTTGCGCACCTCGGCAACGCGAGGCGGATCCTCGACGCGCATTATCCGGGGCTGTCGCAGTTGGGCGGGGCGTGGCTGCCGCTGCCGCACCTGTTGATGCTGCCCTTTATCGGCAACATGGGGATGTGGCAGACGGGGCTGGCCGGGGCGCCGATGTCGATGATCAGTTATGCGGCGAGCGTTGTCGGGATTTGGCGCCTGTCGCGGCGCTTGATGCGGCTGCGATGGGCGCTGGTGGCGACGCTGTTCTATGCGCTGAACCCCAATCTGCTGTACCTGGCGACGACGGCGATGACTGAAGCGCTGTTTCTGGCGCTGTTTGTGTGGTCGGTGGTGGCCGTCACCGAGTTTGCGGCGGCGCTGCGCGCGGGCAATGCGTTCGTCGCGCGAGCCAGGCTGATTCTGGGTGGGTTGATCTGCCTGCTGATGGTTCTGACGCGGTATGACGGATGGGTGGTGACGGCCGTTGTGTGGTGTTGCTTTGCCTGGGCGCATTGGCGGTGTGAGGCGGGGTTGCGCAGGCGGCTGCTGCCTGCGTGTGCGGTGTTTACCGTGCTTTGCGCGGCGGGTGCGGTGTTCTGGTTTTGGTACAACGCGCACTTTGACGGCGATTGGCTGGACTTCATGCGCGGACCGTATTCGGCGAAACAGATTGAGCGGCGGACGGCACCGCCGGGGCAGCACTACCGTGGGTGGCATAACCCGCTTTGGTCGGCGCTGTTTTACCTGCGAACGGCGGGGGTCGATGCGGCGTTTTGGGAAAGCGGATGGGTGCTTTTGGCGGCGGCGGGGTGGGCAGCGTGGCGTTCTTGGTGGGAGACCCACCTTGGCCGCGGTGAGGCTGCGGCGAAGATGGGGCACCCGGTTTTGAAGGTGGGAAAGCCGGTTTTCGTGCGGCTGCTTTGGGTGCCGCTGCCGTTTTATATCTACTCGATTGCGTTTGGATCGGTGCCGATCTTTCTTCCGCAGCTTTGGCCCCATGCCTTCTACAACACGCGGTATGGGATGGAGCTGCTGCCGGCATTGTGTGTGTATGGGGCGCTTGCGGGTGAGTTTGGTGAGCTTTGGTTGCGTGCGGGGGCGGCGGCTTGGATGGGTTGGGGAGCGCGGTATGCGCAACGCGCGGCTTTGGCCCTATGCCCGCTGAATGCGGTGTTGATGATGGTTGGGTTCGGCACCGGGCTGCCCGCCGTGCTGAAGCGCAAACCTGCGAATGGGGAGGCCGCACGGTATCGCGTGGCGACCTTTGCCGACTCGGCAGCGCGCCGGTATGCTCTGCCGCTGGTGCTGCAGGAAGGTGTGATCAATGCGCGGACGCGGGTGCCGTTTGAGCACTCGCTTGCCAATGTGCTGGAGACCGTCCCACCCGACGAACCGGTGCTGATGTCCGTTGCAGCGCATGTGGGTGCGGTGCAGGATGCGGGCCGGCCGCTGAAGTCCGTTCTCAGCGAGAACGATGAGATTGCGTGGCGAGCGGCGCTGGCGGACCCGGCACACCGGGCGGCGTACGTGATCGCGCTCGAGGGCGACGCGGTGGCCAGTGCCGTGAAGGCGCATCCCCTGGGGCTGGCGGAGACGGAAGTGATCCGTACGGTCGGTCAGCCGACCGCCCGGGTGTACCAGTCGACGCTGTACAAGCCGGGATGCTGAACGGAGTGGAAGAGCCACGCGACAAGGCCCGCCGGCATCCTAGTGTACGGAATGAGGAGAGTGGAACATGGGTCTTTTCACACCGGATATCGACAACCTTCGCGAGCTGTATACAACGAAGCTGGAACGGCAGCTGAACAGCGAGAACCAGATTGTTGTGGCATTGGAGGAGATGGTCGCCAAGTCCACGGCGCCGCAGCTGGCGAGCGCTTTTCAGCAGCACCTGGAGGAAACCAAGACGCATGTGTCGCGCCTGCAGAGGATTCTGCACGAGAATACGGGCGAGGATAACGACTCAAAGTGTAAGGTCACCGCGGCGTTGGTGAGCGACGCGCAGGGAGATATCAGCGCGGCGAAAGATGGTGGGATCCGCGACGTTGTGCTCATCGCGGCGGGGAACCAGGTAGAGCATTTCGAAATTGCGGCTTATGGAACGTTGCGGAACTGGGCGATGGTCCTCGGCGAAACCGGACATGCCGAGTTGCTGGACAAGACGCTGGAGGAAGAAAAGAATGCGGACAAGATCCTGACGAAGTTGGCGGACCAGATCAATGTGGCGGCTCCGGTCGCCTAGGTCCCCGTGGTCTAGCATAGGGCCCGCACCCTCGGTGGTGCGGGCTTCTGGTTTCCTGGCGAAGGATCCCGGCGATCGTTCCTCCAAGCTTTATGCTGGAGTTTCGGAAGGCGGATGCACCCATGCCCGAAACTCTCCCGTTTGTGAAGGCCCATGCCTGCGGAAACGATTTTCTCGTGATTGAGGAAGCTGTTGCGGAGCGACGGCACGCGATTTTGGCACAGCGGCTTTGTTCGCGGCACACCGGGGTGGGCGCGGATGGGATCGAGTTCCTGGATCGCCGGGCGGACGGCAGTTTGTTTCTGCGGCTGTTCAACGCCGACGGCAGTGAGGCGGAGTTGAGCGGCAACGGGACGCGCTGCGTTGCGGCGTGGCTGGCGATGAGTGAAGGCCGCGAGCAGGTCACCTTTGGCACGCATGGCGGCGTTCGCAGCTGCCGCGTATTATGGCAGGTCGAACGCGTTTGGTCCATTGAAGCGGCCATGGGGGTACCGCGGGTGATGCGGCGGGCGATCCGGGTAGACGGCGTGGAGGGCGAGATCGCCGGTGCGATGGTGAACGTCGGCAACCCGCATTTTGTGATTTTTCCAGAGCGCGAGGATTTTGGGAGCCACGGGATGAGCTGGCAGGCGCTGGGTTCGCGCATCAGCGTGGATCCGGTGTTTCGGCACGGGACGAATGTGGAATTTGTGCGCGTACCCTCGCCCGGAGAGATCGAGTTTCGGATATTTGAGCGCGGCTGCGGGCCCACGACGTCGTCGGGAACGGGAACCTGTGCGTCTGCCGCGGCGGCGATGGTTTTGGCTGGAGCCGAGCGGGAACTGACCGCGACGGCCCCGGGCGGAGCCCAGGCAGTGCGTTGGCCGGAGGACCGGGCGGAGATGACCCTGACCGGGCCGGCGGAGATCGTGTGCAAGGGGGAAGCATGGGTGTAGCGGCTTTCGTGAACACGGTACCCGGCGGTGGACTGGGTGCAATCCAGCGGCCGCGACTGAAGGCGGGAGCCCGGCTGGCGATCGTTTCCCCGGCCTCGGCAGCCAAGGCGGACCTTGTGCAGCGGGGCATCGAAGCATTGCGGGCCTCGGGGTACGATCCCGTGCTCATGGCGCATGCGGAGGCGCGCGGGCCGCTGTATTATGCCGGAACGGCGGAGCAGCGGGTGGCGGACCTCCATGCGGCGTTCGCGGATCCGGCCATCGATGGCATCGTGTGCACGCGCGGGGGATGGGGCTCGGCGGAGTTGCTGCCGTTGCTGGACAGGGCGTTGATCTGCGCGCATCCCAAGCCGTTTATCGGGTATTCCGATCATAGTTCGCTGCAGACGTGGTTCTGGAACGAGTGCCGTATGCAGAGTTTTTATGCGCCGATGGTCGCCGCGGATTGGGCGCACCCGGGCGGTGTGGACGAAGCCTCCTGGAGTGCGGCCTTGACGCCTCGGGACGGAACAATGCATGGCTATACGCTGGGTGCGGTGGACGGGATGCAGGTGCTGCGGGAAGGCGAGGCCAAAGGCCGATTGCTGGGCGGTTGCCTGGCCATTCTGGAGGCCGGTTTGGGCACGCCGTGGGCGATCCGTGCCGACGAGCCCTGCCTCTTGTTTCTGGAAGATATCCATGTGAAGCCGTATCACTGGGACCGCATGCTGCAGCACCTGCGATTTGCGGGCGTGCTGGAGAATGTGCGAGGGATCGTCTTCGGAGACCCCGGCGCCAACGTCGAGGCGGGTGAGACCGATCTGCTGCGAGGGGCCTACCGGCATGCGTTGCGGGATTTTCGAGGGCCGGTCGCGATGGGTTTGCGCTGCGGGCATGTCACGCCGGGCAACCGGTCGCTGGTACTGGGCGGCTTTGCGGAGTTGCGCTGCGGTGAGGGAGCTGCCTTGACCGTGGCAACGAGCGCCGAGGGTGAGGAGCGCATGGCGGGGACGCCGGGGGAAGAGGGAAAAGCGTGAGCAAGCATATTCACTTGATCGGGATTTGTGGCACGGCGATGGCGTCGCTGGCGGGCATGTTGCGGGGTTGCGGCTATCGTGTAACCGGCTCGGACATGGCGGCGTATCCGCCCATGAGCGATCAGCTGGCGGGCCTGGGGATCGCGGTACGCGAGCCGTACCGGGCGGAGAATCTCCAACCAAAGCCGGATCTCGTGGTGGTGGGTAACGCGATTTCAAGAGGCAACCCGGAGCTCGAGTGGGTGCTGGACCAGCGGATTCCGATGACCTCCATGGCGCAGCTGGTGCACGACGAATTTCTCCTCGGCCGGGAGCGGCTGGTGGTGTGTGGGACGCATGGAAAGACGACCACGACGAGCATGCTGGCGTGGATTTATACCGTGGCAAGCGGGGCGGTGACGAGCGGGGTCGCTTGCGGCGGGTTCCAGGCTGAGGCGCGGTGGAAGCCATCGTTTCTGATTGGCGGTGTGGCGGAAAATTTCGGCTCCAGCTTCCATGTGGAACCGGGAACGCGGCCGTTCATCCTGGAAGGCGACGAGTACGATACGGCCTTTTTCGACAAAGGGCCGAAGTTTCTGCACTACTTCCCAGACGCCGCGATTCTGACCCATGTCGAGTTCGACCATGCCGATATTTACGCCGATTTCGAGGCCGTGAAAACCAGCTTCAAGCGCCTTGTAAACCTGTTGCCGAAGCGCGGACGCTTGCTCACCTTCGACGGCAGCGATGCGGTGAGCGAGTGCTGCGAAAAGGCTTTTTGCGCCGTGGAACGGTATGGATTTCGGGCGAGTTCCTTTTGGCGCGTAGCGGGGCTTTCGCAGCAGGGATCGGTCACGCGCTGGACGTTGCACCGGGGAGACGAGGTGTTTGCCGACTTGGAGATGCCCATGGCCGGTGAGCACAATGCGCTGAACGCGACGGCGGCGGCGGCGCTGGCAGCCGGGCAGGGCATACCGGCGGAGGCGATTCGGCAGGCGCTGCGAAGCTTCAGGAGCGTGAAGCGGCGGTTGGAGGTGCGGGCCGAGGTGGCGGGGGTGACCGTGATCGACGATTTTGCGCACCACCCCACGGCCATACGCGAGACCCTGCGAGCCTTGCGCGCGGCATACCCGGCCACCGGCTCTCGCCACGATGGCAGCGGGGCCCGGTTGTGGGCGGTGCTGGAGCCGCGGTCAAATACACTGCGGCGCAAGGTGTTTGAGGGCGAATTGGTGGAAAGCCTGGCCCTTGCGGACGAGGTGGTGATTGCGGACGTTTTCAAGAGCGAGGCGATTCCAGAAGGGGAAAGGCTGCAGCCGGAACACGTTTTAAAGGGGCTGCGGAAGAGGGGTGTGCCGGTGCGAACCTGCGCGGATGCAGAGGCGATCGTGGGTGCGATTGCCCCGGAGCTGCGCGAGGGCGATGTGGTCGCGGTGCTTTCGAATGGGGGCTTCGGGGGAATTTATGAGAAGCTGCCGGCGGCGCTGCGTTTGCTCGAGGCTGGGCGCGAGGCTGGACGCGAGGCTGGACGTGAAGCGCAGTTGACGACGCAGGCAGGCTGACGGGATGTGGGCAACGGCGCGCATGCTGGTGGTCATTGCCGGGCTTGGGGTACCCGCGGCGCTGGCAGGGATTCCATGGTCGGCGCTGCGCGGCAACACCGACACCATGTACCGATGGGCGATGGGCATTATTCGGCTTGGCTTGCGTGCGGGTGGGGTGCGGGTCCGGGTTTTGGGACTGGAACATGTTTCCCGCGAACCGAGCATTGTGATGTGCAATCACGTGTCGAACCTGGACCCGCCGGTGCTGCTGCCGTCGGTTCCGGGGATGACCAGCGTCATGCTGAAGAGAGAATTGATGAAGATTCCGCTGCTGGGCACGGCGATGCGGATGGGCCGTTTTGTGCCGGTGGCGCGGAAACATTCGCGCGAGGAGGCCACCCGAAGCATAGCGGCGGCGCGCGACGCCCTGCGACATGGCTTGCACATCACGATTTTTCCGGAGGGAACACGCTCTCCGGATGGAAAGCTGCTGCCCTTTCGCAAGGGTGGGTTCTTTCTGGCAATGGAAGCAGGGGTGCCGGTTGTGCCCGCGATCCTCAGGGGGACTGATCGGCTGATGCGGCGAGGGAGCCTGAAACTGAAGTCGGGGGAGGTATCCGTGCAGTTCTTACCGGCGTTGCAACCGGCTGCGTTCGCCTCGCGCGAGGCGCTGATGATTGCGGTACGGAAGCGAATGGACGAGGCCCTGGGGACCGATTAGTGGATCGCTCGCAGCTGCGGAAGGCTCATCAGTACTTGAGCATGGCGTTGTAACCATCGCCCATGAGCTTCTGTCGCATGGCCTCTGCCGCCGGTTTGTTGCTGAACGGGCCGACCTGCACATGGATCAGCGGATCGCCGCTGCCCTTGCGGGCCATGACGGCATAGCCACGGGCGCGCAGAGCGTTGAGAAGGAGGTCGGCATCTTCCTGGTGCGAGACCGCGGCCACCTGCACCATGATGAAATTCGGTGTGCCGGGGGACGCGGCGGGGCTGGCCGGGGGCAGTAGATCGCCTGGAGACACAGCCTTGACTGCCGGAGCCTTGAGGGGCGTGGCGGATTTCGCCGAAAGCGAGTCGGCGTTCGTGGCGTCCACGCCGGGCGGGGGCGGCGGGCGGCGCACGACGGGAACGGGCCGGGGCGCAGGCGTTGGGGGCGTGGGCGCAACGGTCACGCCGGCGGCATTTGCGGAAGTGAGAAGGGGGCTGTTCGACGGATCGACGGGCGAGCCAGCTGCGGGTTTGGCCGTGTTGCTGCCCAGGGCGGTGTCGGGCGGGGTATCGGTGAGGGCAAGCGACGCGGGCTGCGATTTGTGGCCCATCACGTAGCCCCCACCAAAGCAGGCGCCGCAAAGGGCTACCAGGGCAAAAAAGATGCTGAGAATCGTGCCGGTACCCAGCGTAAGCTCGCGGTCCTGTCGCGAAAGCGTGGAATCGTCGTGGTCCAGAACGTCATTCATCACAGGTCACCAACTCAGGTTTGGCACATCATTGCGGGTGGAGCAAGGCGGAGGAAGCGTAGCGAGCCGATCCTTAGAAGCGGAGATAGAAGCCGATCATCGGCTCGGTGGTAAATGTGTGCTTGTTGATGGTCAGGTAATTCTGGATGAAATCGGGAGCTTCATAAAAGACCTGCCGGAAGCCTACACGAATGCCGAAGTTGTCGGACAGAAGTTCTTTCTGGGCGCCGATATTGTAGTACTCTGCCAGGCGGGCTTCGGAGGGTGCGCCCTGACCGCCACCCCGGGTAGGTGCGAAGCGCATCACGCCAACGCCGGCCGAAGCGTACGGCTTGACCCCGAAAATGCGGTAGGGCGGGGTAACCACGTAGCCGAAGGTAAACTCGTTGGCCTGGGTTTGGATTTGTAGCGGGGCTACGTTGTAGCTTTCGGTATAGCGAACATATCCGCCGTTGAACTCCGCGCCGAGATAGGGCTTCGGGCTGTAGCGCAACGTGCCGAGGAAGCCGACGGTGTTCGAGACGCTCTGGTTGACGATAGTGCCGGTATCGACAGCCGGCAGAACGACTGGGCCGGAAACGGACTTGGTGAACTGACCGACAGCCTGGAGTCCAAGATCGACATCTTCGAGCCGACGCTGCAAGGGTGTCTGCGCGGAGGCGTGCGCGAGAACGAAAACCCCGGAGGCGCAAAGGGAAAACACCGAGCGGCGGAGCATGGAAGCGGGGAAGCGGAAATGGGGGAACCTGGGCAAATGAGTCAAAGTGAGCGCGTACTCCGAAACGGTATCAGTGGTTAGTTTAATGCTTTGGCGCGTCGTGCGCGGTACGCAATACGGGTTAAGACAGCCGAGAGAGCGCCCAGAACTCCACCACAGACCACCGCGACGGGTGTGTGCACGCCGGCCGAACTCCCGGGGCGAACGAGGAAGCGAAGACCTACGGCGCAGCCGCAGGTTGCCGCTATCAGCAGCGAAGCGGGCACTTTGCGATAGAGATTGAAGCCAAGAACCGTACCCGCAGCGAGCAGGAGCGATGAGGGCCAGGGCTGAACACCGAGGCGAAATACGCTTGCCGACGCGAGCAGGACGAAAAGCAGGCCGAAACTGGCCGGAAGAATGCGACCGGGGCGGTTTAGTTCGAAAAAAATCATAAGAAAGCCAAGGCTGGCGACCGCGACGGCTCCATCCGGCGAAAGCGCATGGACGGCACCAAACCGATGGATGATAAAGGGCATGGCGGAGCGGGCCTACCGAACGGCCTGACCCCGGCTTTGCAGGGTCTGTTTGAGCGCCAGAGCTTCGCCATTACCGGGTTCCAACTGAAGAGCCTGGGAGACCTCGTCGGCGGCTACGGGGAGGGTGCTTTGGGCGAGGTCGAGGCGGGCCAGCACAAGAAGGGCCGAGACGTTGGGACGAAGGCGTAAGGAGGCAAGTGCCTCGGTGTGTGCTTGCGCGGCGTTTCCACTGCGCTCATTCACCTCGGCGATGCCGGCCTGGGCCTCCGCGCTTTTGGGGTCAGAAGCCAGAGCGGAGCGAAAACGGGCTTCGGCTTCGGGCAGAAGATTTTGCGCCAGCGCCTCGCGTCCCAGGGTGACGTACTCGACGGCTCCCTGAGCCGCGGGCAAGGTGGCCAGACGCATCGTGCGGAGTTGGTCGAGCTGAAAGGCTGCCTGGCGATAGCTGGTTTCGGAATAGGTCCGGCGAATGCGCTCCAGCGGGCTGAAGCCGGCGGTGGTTCCCGCCGTGAGACGGGTGCCGGGAGCAACGGCACGCAGTTGGGTTTCCAGCTGCCGAGCCTCGTTGTCGCTCGGCTTAAGCCTCAGGGCGCTTTGCACTTCGGTAAGTGCCTGGGCGGTTTGGCCGCTGCGGTACAGGCTGATCGCGAGATTGTAGTGGTAATCCTCATCCGAGGGATCGGCCGAGGAGGCACGCTGAAACAGGGCTCCCGCATTTTTGCCTTGTCGACTCTGGGCTACGGCCTGGTTGTTGAGTACCTCCGGCAAGGGTAAATGCTGCGCCACAAAGCCAAAAGCGGTTTCAGCACCGGCGTAATTGGCGGCGTTGAAGCGGGAGAGCCCCAGGTAGAAACCGCCTTCCAGGGCCAGCGAGCTTGACGGCGGTATCTTGCTGAGCGTGGTTGCCGCCGCCGCAAAATCACGGTCGCTGTACTGCTGCTTGCCGAGCGCGAGCAGGGCCGCGGTGTAGTCCGGAGCGTACGCAACGGCGGCCTTTAAACGGGCCAGGCGCTCGGCGGGCACGCTTGCATTATCACCGCGGATGTAGTTTTCAAAGGCCGGCAGAGGAACGGCGCCGGAAGCACCGACGAAGGTGCTTTCCGCGATGCTGAAGCCGGGCTCGACCGTGCGAGCGACCTTCCAGGCAAGGGCGTTTTCAGCGTCGAACAAGTGCTGGAGATCGGCTCCGTCCCCAACCGCCTGGGAAAGGCGAAGATTGTCGACGGAGAGCACACGCGCTTGCGCGGCGAGGGTGTTGCCGGTCACCGTGAAGCTGCCGACGATCACATAGTTGGCGTCGAGCTGGCGAGCGATCTGGACCGATGTGGCACGGGAAGGCCGAAATCCTTCGGGAAGACCGAGATGTTCATAGGCGAAGGCACGGTCATCACGCGAAATGGTAAGAAAACCGGCCGAGCCGAGGCGACGGTTCAGCGTGTCGGGGAACGAATCGCCGATCCAGTTCAGGGACGGGTTGCCGGAATGATTCTCAAAGGGCAGCACCAGCACCACGCGGCCGTCGGTGGGGGTCGGGGGCGAAGGGTTTTGAGCCTCGGCGAAACAGAAGACTCCCGCCAGAACGAGGCACGCTGCGGAAAACTTTCGAGACAACCGCATACCCCGATTATAGAGGCTGGAGAGGGGAGGGTGGCCGAACCGGACGACGCCCAAGCGTGAGCAGGGTAAGGGCAGCCTGCAGCACCAGCCCAAGGGCGATGAGGAGGATATAGCCCTCGACGTGAGCGGGGTCGTGCAGGGCTCCGCGAAGGGCTTTCGCCGCGAGCACGAGGATCGGCACACAGCCGAGAAGGGGCGCGATGCGGGGCCAGACGTCGGCGCGGAGGCGAAGAGCCAGAATTTCAATGCAGAGGAGGGGAGGTGTTTCGGTGACCTTTTCACGGGGGGCATCGGCGCGCAGGATGGCGAGGTCGCAAATGCGGACGCGGTTCCTACCCACCCGAATCCGCTGCTCGACTACGCCCTGGATGCCCCACAGCTTCTCTTTGCCAAAGAAAAAAAGCCGCCAGAACGTACTGCAGCCGCGCGTGTTCGAACGCGCCCAAATTGCGCTCCTCGAGCTCGCCATCGACGAAGTCCACGTCGGGACTGTAGCTGGTGTGCAGATATTCTTCGATGGAAAGGAGCGTCGCGGTCGTTGCCATGTGTGCCTCGCCTGCCGACATTATGCACCTGGGCTGCGCCCCGATCTACTTCTTTCCGAAGATCTCCCCCAAACGACGGATCTGCGCGCCCACGCCGCGAAGCTTTTCCTCGATGTGCTCGTAGCCCCGATCGATGTGGTACACGCGGTCGAGAATACTTTCCCCATCGGCAACAAGCGCGGCCAGCACAAGCGCCGCGCTGGCCCGCAGATCGGAGCACATGACCGCGGCGGACTGCAGCTTTGTGCCCCCGCGTACGGTCGCGGAACGGCCATTGACCGTGATGTTGGCTCCCATGCGGTTCAACTCGCCGACATGCATGAAGCGATTTTCGAAGATGTTTTCGGAGATGGTCGAGGTTCCTTCCGCCTGCGTCATCAGGGCCATGAACTGAGCCTGCATATCGGTCGGGAAGCCGGGGTACTCCTCCGTGCTGATGTCGACCGCGGTGAGCTTGCCGCCGGAGTGCATGCGCACGTTATCGGTGCCGACTTCCAGCCGAACACCGCACTGTTCGAGCTTGGAGAGCAGGGAGCCGAGGTGTTTCGGGTTGCAACAATCTATGTTCAGGTCTCCGCCGGTGATGGCGCCGGCGATCAGAAAGGTGCCGGCCTCGATGCGGTCGGGATTGATGCGGTGACGGCAGCCATGGAGGCCCGCGACCCCCTGCACACGGATGGTGGAGGTTCCGGCGCCTTCGATCCTGGCACCCATGGCATTGAGCATGGTCGCCAGATCGGTCACTTCCGGTTCGCGGGCGCAATTTTCAAAGACGGTTTCACCGTCGGCCAAGCTGGCGGCCATGAGCAGATCTTCGGTACCGGTCACCGTGATCTTGTCGAAAACGATGTGCGCACCTTTCAGGCGTGCCTTTCCGCCACCCGGGCTGCGGGCTTCGAGGTAGCCGTGCTCCTGGGTCACCGTGGCCCCCATGCATTCAAGGCCCTTGATGTGCATATCGATGGGCCGGCCGCCAATGGCACATCCACCGGGCATGGCGACGCGTGCGACGCCGGTGCGGGCGATCAGGGGACCCAGCACAAGCGAACTGGCACGCATGGTTTTTACAATTTCGTACTTGGCGACCGGGTCGGAGAGAACGGCGCACTTGATGGAGGTGCGGTGCTGCGCCCGGCCATACCCGAGTTCGACCTCGGCGCCCATCGATTCAAGGAGCCGGCGTTCGGTTTCAATGTCGCGAACCTGCGGAATGTTTTCGAGAACGACCTCTTCCTCGGTGAGGATGGCGGCTGCCATGCAAGGAAGGGCCGAGTTCTTTGCGCCGGAGATTTTTACCGTGCCCAGCAGGGGATTGCCGCCACGCACTACAAACTTGTCCATCGCTCCAGTGTACGAAAAGAGCGGGCTCGAGGCGGTGCCAAGCTAGATGCAGGGAAGCTGGGATGCAGGGACCGCACCTGGCGGGAAGGCAGATCCCCCTTGCTATGCTGCGGGATGACAATCGATGCTGGGGGATGTCAAGCCGATGCAGAGGTTTGCTGACAAGCAAAGGCCGGAGCTGTTTGGCTCCGGCCGGCTTTCGAAGGTGTTTCTTACGCCGCGGGCGAGGGTGAGTCGCCGCCCTCCTGGCCGTGATGCATGTGATGGTGATGCATCTCCTTGAGTTGAGCCATCTGATCGGGGCTGAGGATGCCGGCCATGGCCTGCTGGGCCTGCTCATTGATGGTTCGCATCTGCGCATGCCGGTCCGCGGGCGCGAGTTGCGTGTTGCCATGCAGGGCTTCCATCTGGTGGTCGCGACTGGCCAGGATGGGCTCAAGTTTTGCGGTCTGATCCGGGGTGAGGTTCAGTTTGCGGCTGAGTCTTTCCGCCTGCTTGTGTGGGTTGTGCTCATGATGGTGGCCACCGTGCATGGAGGCCCCGTCGTGAGTGGCGGGAGCTTGTTGTGAGTTCACGGTGTGCGCAAAGGCAGCGCCGCAGCTGAGAACAACGGCCAGGGTGGAAGCGAAAAATACGCGATTTCGATTCAGATTGAGATTCATTGGAGCCGCTCCTGCTTGGGTACGCTGCGCTGAAGTCATGCAGCCTACCTCTACAGACACGGATTGTGTGCAATGTTGCGTTGGGTGGGGAGACCGGTTCGGGGCCGGATACGATCAAAGCTCCAGCTTGGAATCCTCGATTGCCAGGCGCACATTGCCTTCAGACTTCTGCAAGCGGCGAACGGCTTCCATTTTGTCCACGCCGGCTTTGAGCATGACAACGGCGATCGGTATGCTTTTGCCGGCGGACTTGATGGTGCGTATCGCAGTTTCGCGATCGATGTCACAAAGCTTCATCAGCACACGAATGCCACGCTCGACGAGCTTGGCATTTTTCATGTGCACATTCACCATCAGGTTGTCGTACACGTAGCCCAGGCGGGTCATGGCGCCGGTGGTGATGGTGTTCAGGATCATTTTCTGCGCGGTGGAGGCCTTCATCCGGGTCGAGCCGGACAAAACCTCGGGACCGACTTCGGCGCAAATGGTGATGTCGGCTACCTGGGAAAGGTCTGAGTTTGGATTGCATGTGATGGCAGCTGTTTTCGCACCGCGGGCGCGGGCATATTCCACCGCGCCGACAACATAGGGTGTGCGGCCGGATGCGGAGACGCCGATAATGACGTCCTTGCGCGTGGGGCGGCGTTTGGCTACGTCGCGCTGGCCAATTTCGGGGGAATCCTCATTCACATCGGAGGCGCTGGCGAGGGCTTTGGGGCCACCCGCCATCAGGTATTGGACCTGTTGGGATTCTGTGGAGAATGTGGCCGGGCACTCCGAGGAGTCGAGCGCGGCGATGCGTCCCGAAGATCCGGCGCCGACATAGATCAGCCGGCCGCCGTCACGCAGGGAGCGAGCCACGGTATCGATCACCAAAGCGATTTCGGGGAGCGCCTTTTTGACGGCGTTGGCGACCTTGGCGTCTTCCTGGTTGATGATGCGGGCAATGTCCAGAGCCGACTTTGTATCGAGTCCAGCCGAGGCCTCATTCATCCGCTCCGTGGGAAGACTGTGCAGCTCCGGCGCAGGACGGGCTGCAGGCTGTTCGGGAGTAGCGAGCGGATTTTGAGTCAATGTGGCCATAGAAACCGGATATAGACAGCATAACCCAAGCCCAGCGGGTCCAGGAACCCCCGACGGTGTGTGCGGTACCCTATTTGGGGCAGTACACCGTCTAAACTGCTGCGGCAGACCTCTGGAATCGCTGTACAACGATGCACCAACCGGCAAAAGACGAATCGACGACGTCGCTCGCTCCTCCCGCAGGTCGCTCCCCGAAGGGCGGGGGCCTGGGGCTTCAGGCGTGGTCGCGCGACCTGTTTGTGTCGCTTGCCGTCTCCCTCTTCATCATTCTTTTTCTGTACCAGCCGGTGCGGGTGGAGGGAACCAGCATGTTGCCTCGCCTGGAGGACCAGGACCGCTTGTTTATCAACAAGTTCGCCTACCGCTTCGAGGCCATTCACAAGGGCGACGTGGTCGTCTTTTACTACCCTCACGATCATTCCAAAAGCTACATCAAGCGGGTGATCGCGCTGCCGGGGGACCGGCTTTCCGTCGATCACGGGGCCGTGACCGTGAACGGCACAACACTGGACGAGCCCTATGTGCCGGAAAAATACCAGGACGACCGCTCGCTGCCGCCCCGTGTCATCCCCGCGGGGGAATATTTCGTGATGGGCGACCATCGGTCGATTTCAAGCGACAGCCGGGACTTTGGACCCGTGCCGCAGGACCTCATCTATGGCCGGGCGGCGGTGGTGTACTGGCCCCTGGATCAGGCTGGCGCCGTGCGCTAGGCGTTTCAGCAGCTATTTACGCGTTGCGGTATTGAACGATCGCGGCGAAGTCCGTCGGCAGAAGGCTGCCACCGCCGACCAGTGCACCATCGATCTGTTCCTGCGCCATCAGGCTTGAAATGTTGTCAGGCTTGACGGAACCGCCGTAGAGGATACGGGTGTTTGCGGCGACATCCCCGCCGCAGCAATGGGCCAGCTCGGCACGGATGTGGGCGTGCGCTTCGGCGGCGATTTCGGGCGAAGCGGTGGAGCCGGTGCCGATCGCCCAGATGGGTTCATAAGCGATCACCAGGTTTCGCGCTTCGCTGGCCGAAATGTTTTTCAAGGCAACGCGCATCTGGCTGCGCAGCACATCCTCGGTCTTGCCGGCTTCGCGTTCGGCCAGGAGTTCGCCCACACAGACGATGGGCGTGATGCCGTGATTGTTTGCGGCTTTGAGCTTCAGGTTGACGCGCTCATAGCTTTCCGAAAAGTAAAGCCGCTGTTCGGAGTGGCCGAGCAGAACGTGGCGGCAACCGATGGAGACGAGCATGGTCGGCGAGGTCTGGCCAGTGTAGGGTCCCTCGTTCAGCCAATGCATGTTCTGCGCACCGGCGCAGACGTTCGTGCTTTCCGTGGCTTCGACGACGAAGGCCAGCGAACTCATGGTGGGCAGAATGACAATGTCGTCACGGTGGTGCCCTTTCACCAAGGGAAAGAATGCGTCGAGGAACGCCAGCGATTCACGCGGCGTCTTGTGCATCTTCCAGTTGCCGGCAATCATCGGTTTGCGCATGAAGAACGGCTCCGGAGGATGTAGGTCGATGGTTCGCGACTCCCCGAGAGTACGGGGGGAAACACCCCTATGGCAAGAGCCCGTGTCGCCGGCAGGCGCGTTCCCCGCGGCAAAGCCGGCCCTGTGCCAACGGGAGTGGGGGCCTATTTGTCCGAGAGCGCTTCTACCCCGGGCAGCGCCTTGCCTTCAAGAAACTCGAGGCTCGCCCCGCCGCCGGTGCTGATGTGCGTGACCCGATCGGCATAGCCGGAATTCCGGATGGCCGCTACGGAGTCGCCGCCGCCGACGATGGTCACGGCCGCGGCGTTGCCGGCGAGCGCCTTTGCCACCGCGTTTGTACCGCTGGCGAAGGGCTTGAGTTCGGCGACGCCCATGGGTCCATTCCAGATCACCGTAGCCGCCCCGGCAATTTCCCCGGAGAAGAGCTCGATGGTTTCCGGGCCGATGTCCAGTGCCATTTTGTCGGCGGGAAAGCCACCCTCGCCGGAGAAGACTTCGGTGTGAGCTTCGGCGGAAAACGTATCGGCAAGGACGTGATCGAGGGGAAGCAAGAGCTTCACACCGCGCTCGGCAGCCTTGTCGAGCGCAGCCCTGGCCATGTCGACCTTGTCGGTTTCGACCAGGGATTTGCCGGTGGTCTGACCTTTGGCGTTGAGAAAGGTATAGGCCATGGCGCCGCCGATCAGGAGGGCGTCCACTTTATCCAGCAGCGCGTGGATGACCTGGATTTTGTCGGAAACCTTGGCTCCTCCGAGAATGGCCACAAAGGGCCGTGCGGGTTCGGTGATCGCTTTCCCGAGGTAGTCGAGCTCCTTCTGCATGAGCAGGCCCGCGGCGGCCTGCCCGCCACGCTCGCGCACCAGGCGGGGCAGAGCGGCGGTGGAAGCATGCGCGCGATGCGCGGCGCCGAAGGCATCGTTGACATAGATGTCGCAAAGCTCGGCCAGTTGCTCGGCGAACGCGGGGTCGTTCGTTTCCTCGCCAGCATGGAAGCGCAGGTTTTCGAGCAGAAGCGTCTGGCCCGATTCGAGATTTCTCGCGAGTTCTTCGGCGACGTCTCCGACACAATCGGGAGCGAACGCAACGTTTTCCTGGGGACCGATCACACCATCGAGCAGCTCGCGGAGCCGGACCATGACCGGGCGCAGGCTCATCGATGCATCAGGCTTGCCCTTGGGACGGCCAAGGTGCGCGCCGAGGATGACCTTGGCCTTGTGGCGCAAGGCGTACTCGAGGGTAGGAAGGGTCTCGCGGATGCGGGTGTCGTCGGTGATCAGGCCGTCCTTGAGGGGGACGTTGAAGTCGACGCGGATGAAGACGCGTTTGTGAGCGAGATCGAGATCGGTGACCGAAAGCTTTGGCATCGGGTATGAGGATACCTGATAGGCGTGACAGGGACCCGCTTACACGATCAGGCTGCAAATCAAGTTTTCTCGTTTGCTTTTAGTGCAGCGAGCACAGCAGCCACGTCGGCAAGGTCCTGCAAGCGGCCTGCGATTGTCTTGTTCCTTACGAAGTGGTCCGAAGAGAGATAACGAACGGGTATGCCCTCGCTCGTCGTGCCTACGATTGAGGCTAACCAAGCCTCCTCAAACGAAACTCCGCTGATGGCGAAAATGAGATCGATCTGACTGGGAATATTGCCGATCTGAAACCCAAAATAGGGATCCTGAAAATCTTTCGGGGTACGTCCGGCTAGGAGAGCGCCGAAATCTGCTAGAGCCTTGAAGACACGGTCAGCGTTCTCGTCATCGGTACCAACGAAAACGTCCATGTCTTTGGTGACACGTGGCTCAGTATAGCGGCCAAGAGCGTAGCCGCCGACCAGGATGTACCTAACCTGCCGTGCGTTGAATGCGAGTAAGAGATCGCGCTGGTCCTTGAGCATCGGGCACGATTCCTTTCATGCGATAGTACTCGCGCCAAGCGTATTCACTCATTTCTGCGATGGCGTCGAACACTTCACCGTCGGGTCGAGTATGCCAATAACGATACGTTTCTGCCCGCATCTCCTCGTGGCTAGTGAATTTACGAAGCACCTTTTCCATAGCTGTATTCATTGTACTGAAAGTGTGCCGGAGGCGTACAACAAATTCGTTGTACTTAACCTAAGGAATGAAGTGACGAGCAGTCCAACCAAAGCTGGAAGTTGCGGAACTGCGAGCCCTACGCGGAGCGCTTGCGGAAAAAACCAGCGAGGCCTAGCATCCCTGTGCCGAGCAGGGCGATGCTCGAGGGTTCGGGTGTCACCGAAGTTGGCACATCGGTGAGCATCAACGGTTCATTTTCTGTGACTAACGTGCCTTTGGGAGTCCAAAGTATTTCTTCATAATATTGGCCTGTTGCGCTCCCTAGGAACTCCTTAAGGCTTACCTCTTCCCCGTCGTCCAGGGTATAGGCCAGACCGGGGGCGGTTATCGTATCTCCCGAAGGGCCAGTGTCTCCTGTGGGGACGGTGCGTATTAGGTTGTCGTTATACTCGAAGGTCACTGGAGAAGCCGCACTCATGTTGATGTGGGTAGCGTCTGTATAGGTGACACCATTAACGCCATTGATCTGATAATAGCCGCAACCGTCGCCGCAACTTATAGGATTCGCAGTGAATGTGCCCGAGCCGTAGAAGGCGTCCCCGGGCACTCCGAAACTGAATTCAAACGTTTCGGCATGGGCGGCGAAGCCGACCGAGAGAGTAGCAGCAGCGGCAAAGAATGAGACGCGCATGAAGCTTCCTGAGTAGTGTGCGATCATGTTACAACCGCTAATACGTAAGACAACCTGGATTTGACTAGCCATTGCACGATTCCTCGTGGGTCTGCCTTGGAACACTAGCATGTGCTACTCGAAACTGAGACACTACTTAAATTTTCTGGAAGACAGAACGCAAAGCAAGGGCGCCTCAAGCTGAAGCATTTAAAAGCCCTTTTTCACCAGGAACAAAACTAAATCCTTCACACGGCTGGAGTAGCCCCATTCGTTGTCGTACCAGCTAATGACTTTTCCGGTGTTGCCGACGGCCTTGGTGAGCTTGGCGTCGACGGTGGAGGAGTCGGGGTTGCCGCGGAAATCGGAGCTGACGAGTTCGAGTTCGGTGTAGCCGAGGATGCCCTTCATCGGGCCTTCTGCGGCTGCTTTCAGAGCGGCGTTGATGCTTTTGGCGTCGATCGGTTTTTCGGCGGTGAAGGTGAGGTCGACGACGGAGACATTGGGCGTGGGAACGCGGATGGCGAAGCCGTCGAGCTTGCCGTCCATCTCCGGGATGACGAGCTTGAGGGCCTTGGCGGCACCGGTGGAGCTGGGAATCATCGAGAGCGCGGCGGCGCGGGCGCGGCGAAGATCCTTGTGCGGCGCGTCCAGAACCACCTGGTCGTTGGTGTAGCTGTGGATCGTGGTCATGATGCCCGACTGGATGCCGAACGTGTCGTTCAGCACCTTGACGATCGGGGCCAGGCAGTTGGTGGTGCAACTGGCGTTGGAAAGGATGTTGTGCTTCGCGGGATCGTACTTGTCGTCGTTGACGCCAAGGACTAGGGTGAGGTCCTCGTTGGTGGCGGGGGCGGAGATGATTACCTTTTTTACGGTGCTTCCGAGGTGCAGCTTGGCCTTTTCGGCGTCGGTGAAAAAGCCCGTGGATTCGACGACGATTTCGGCACCGACCGAGGCCCAATCGAGTTTCGCGGGGTCACGCTCGGCGAACACCTTGAAGGTTTTGCCATCGACGGTGATGGAATCGGCGCTGGAGGTGATCGTGTTTTTCAGATTGCCCAAGATAGAGTCGAACTGCAGCAGGTGGGCCAGGGTGGCGGGCGTGGTGAGGTCGTTCACCGCAACAATCTCGATGTCCGGGTTGCCGAGGGCGGTGCGAAAAACATTGCGACCGATGCGTCCGAAGCCGTTGATGCCAACCTTTACAGCCATTTGCCTGTGCCCTCTTCCTTTGGTGACGATGTGCTCTGGCCACGCTTCCGTGGTGCTTCCGTGACGTATCTGCCGTGCCACTTCCGGGGTGCGCCCAACGTTTAAGGCTATGCGCACAACTGCTAAGGCTAACAGAGGGCCCCTGGGCGAGCAATGCGGGACGAGCAGCATGGAGGAGGGTGTTTCTGCACCAATTACGCAGCAGTGGGCAGCTGTGATACAACGCTGAATATGCGCCAATGGTTGCGCGAGAGGTTCATGAGACGACGTTCCAGACGCGCTCCGAATGAGTCGGAATCTACAGGCAAGATCGGGCAGGAGCTGCCCCCCAACCAATTAGCCCCGTTGCGGCCCTCGTACCCCGAGGCTGCGGAGGCGGCAAAGGCCCCGGAAGAGGCTTCGGCGAAGGTTCCGGATGCCGAGCGAGCGGGCGAAACCCAAGGCTTTGACCCGGGGGTAGGAGGCGAACCGGAGCCAGGTGCTGAGGACGCGGCGGAGTTGGTTGAGCCGACGATCGCCCATCCGCACGCGCACCCGCCGCAGCTGGTCGTCGAGACCCAGCCGGACTCGGTGGGAACGCCGCCGACGGAGGCACAGGCGGTGCCGCCGCGGTCGCCGCGAGGGTACGTTGTGCTGACCATCGGGTTGCCGGGGTCGGGCAAAACGACCTGGTACAAACGGCGCGGTGTGCAGCCGCTTTCCAGCGACATGCTGCGCAATATTCTGTTCGACGACATCACGGAGCAACGCTACCAGGGGCTTGTGTTCAGTACGCTGCGAAGCCTGCTGCGGGCACGGTTGATTGCGAAAATGCCCTGGAACTATGTGGATGCGACCAACCTGAGCCCGCATGAGCGCCGGCAATGGATCAAGATGGCGAAGAGCTTCGGGTACGAGGTGCAGGCGGTGTTTTTTGACGTGCCGCTGAGCGTTTGCCTGGAACGAAACTCCAAGCGCGATCGCCAGGTGACGGACGAGGTCATGCACAAAATGGCGGAGCGGCTGCGGCCGCCGGCGTTTAAGGAAGGCTTCGACAAGATCACCGTGGTGCGGGTGAAAGGCGCGACCAATCCGACGGCAGTGGCGCCGCCTCCCACGGCGGTGGCGGCGGCGGGCCCGGAGGGTGGCGCGGAGGCAGCGCCAGAGGCAGCGGTTTAGCCGGGCAAAACGCAGATTCCCTTCGGGAATGACAAACGAAAGGGGAGTCGATGGACGATGGGGGCGTGGAGTTCGCGAATGTGAGCTTCGCGCTGCCGGATGGCCGTGTCCTGCTGGATGGTGTTTCCTTTCGCTGCGAACCGGGCTCCACGACCGCGCTGCTGGGGCGTAGCGGTTCCGGCAAGACGACATTGTTGCGCACGGTCAACGGGCTGGTCACGCCCACCGGCGGACGGGTCATCGTACACGGCGAGGATGTTGCCGAAACCGATGTGCACAAGCTTCGGCGGACGGTAGGCTACGTCATCCAGGAGAGCGGCCTGTTTCCACACCTAACCGTGGAGCGAAACATCGCCATGCCGCTGGAATTGCGGGGTGAGGGGGGCGCGAGCCGACAGCTTGCGGCGGCGCAGGTTCTGGAGCGTGTAGGGCTGCCGGCCGATTTGCTGACGCGGTACCCCTGGCAGCTGAGCGGTGGGCAGCGGCAACGGGTGGGGGTGGCCCGGGCGCTGATCGCGGCGCCGAAAATTCTGTTGATGGATGAACCGTTCGGGGCGCTCGATCCGCTGACGCGGGCAGAGATCCAAGCGACGGTGCACGAGCTTTTGCGGGAATCCGGCATGACGACCCTGATTGTGACGCACGATCTGCCCGAGGCGCTATTTTTGGCCGATCGCGTTGTGTTGCTGGAGGGTGGGCGGAGGGTGGCCGAGATCGCGGCCGATGCCTTTATGGGGGCGTCCGAACCGGGAGTGCAGGCGTATGTGCGGGCAACCCAGCCCCGGGCGCATGCGGGCGCTGGAACCGGGGCTGGCTGACCGTGAATTTCCTACATCGTTACGGGACGGAAATCGGTCGGCTGACTTTTGAGCATCTTTGGTTGACGTTGAGTGCGATCCTTTGGGCGAGTGCGATTGGGCTGCCGTTGGGTGTGCTGTTGACGCGGAAGCGGGCGCTTGCACGACCGGTGTTGACGGCCGCGAACATCCTGCAGACCATTCCCAGTCTGGCGTTGTTTGGGCTGCTGCTGCCGGTGCCGTTTCTGGGCGACCGGGCGGCGCGGCTGGCGATCGTGGCGTTGACGGGATATGCCCTGCTGCCGATCCTTCGCAACACGTATGCGGGGATCAACGGCGTGGATCCGGCGCTGATCGACGTGGCCCAGGCGCTGGGGATGACGGGATGGCAGCGCTTGCGCTTGGTGGAGCTGCCGCTGGCGGCCAGTGTGATCCTTGCGGGCTTGCGGACGGCGACGGTGATCTGTGTGGGCGTGGCCACGATTGCGGCGGCGGTCGGTGCGGGCGGGTTGGGCGAATTGATTTTTCGCGGTGTGGCGAGTGTGGACAACGGTCTGGTGCTGGCGGGAGCGATTCCGGCGGCGCTGCTGGCGCTGGGGGCGGATGGGCTGTTGGGGTGGGTGGAGAAGCGGTTGACGGTGCGGCGGTGAAGGCGTTTGCCGGGGTTGTTCGGGAGTTCTCAGGAACCCATGGGACACCCGCTCCCCTGCGGTTGCGATCAGTTGCGGGTTTGCGCGGCTGGGATGCGAGGACGAGAGTTCTGTTGCACTGCTTCCTGTTGAGCCTGCTTTGTCTGTCCACGGCGTGTGCGCCGCCGCGGTCTGCGCATGTGGTGATCGGGGCCAAGAACTTCACCGAACAGGTGATTCTGGGTGAGTTGCTGGCGCAGGAGATTGAGGCCGAGGGTGGGGGGCCGGTGGAGCGGCGATTCTGGCTGGCGGGCAGTTACCTGTGCCAGCAGGCGCTGGTTTCGGACCGCATCGACGGCTATGTGGAGTACACCGGGACGGCGTTGACGGCCATCCTGAAGCAGCCCTTGCCGCCGCTGGCTGAGCGCGGGGATACGGCGCGGGTGGATACGACGATCGCTCGGCTGTACAAGCAACGGTACAAGGTGACTGTGGGGCCGGCGCTGGGGTTCGAGGACACGTTTGCGATGGTTGTGCGCGGGGAGGATGCGCGGCGGCTGGGGTTGCGGACGATCTCCGATGCCGCGCGATTGGCGCCCGTGTGGAAGCTTGGGGTGGGGTACGAGTTTGCGGAGCGGCCGGACGGGTTGCCGGGGCTGGCGGCGGCCTACGGGCTGCACTTCGGGGGGTCGCCGCGGACGATGGAGCTGGGTTTGCTGTACCGTTCGCTCGGGGCGCATCAAGTGGACATTGTGGCGGGGAACTCGACCGATGGAGCGATCGGGGCGATGGGTTTTGTGACGCTGGCCGACGATCGGCACTACTTTCCGCCGTATGAGGCCGTGCCGCTAGTGCGGGACGACTCGCTGCGTCGATGGCCGGCCATCGGCAAGCCGCCGAGCGCCTGGCGGGGAAGATGAGCGAGGGCGAAATGCGGGCGATGAATCTGGCTGTGGAGGCGGGGCACCGGGATCCCGCGGAGGTTGTGCGGGCGTTTCGGCGTCGCAAGGGATTGTAGGTACCCTCCCCCCTGTACTTTGTGTGCAAAGTATAGGATTCAGGTGATTTAGAGCTGTTACCTTGCGAGGTTTTGTGCAGCATTGGAGAAAATACAGGGGTTTTTCCACCCCGGCTTCGCCTCCGGTCGAGATGACGATTTTGTGGTGGCCCTCCAGGTCTTCCAGACCTGAGTTTTTTTACCTTGGCTTTAGTTTAGGGAGTTGGCGAGATGAATGTGCAGGGAGGGTGCCGTGGAAGCTGAGCCGTGGATGAGGGGAACGCACCCGGAACTTGATCCCCTGCGGCGGGCGGTGGTGCATGCGCTGGAGCAGGCGGAGGAGGATGCGCGGCGGTGGTGTTTCGGGTTGGGGGAAGAGGCGCTGTTTCGAGCGTTTGCGGGTTTGCCCTCGGTGGCGTTTCATCTGCGGCACACCGTGCGGTCGCTGGATCGGCTGCTGACTTATGCGGAGGGGCGTGGTTTGAGTGAAGCGCAAAGGGCGGAGCTTGCCTCGGAGCACGATTTGGGTTCCGCGGGCGCTGTCTTCGAGGAATTCGTTGAGGGCATGGAACGCGCGAAGGAGCGGGTGGCTTTGACGAGAGTGGAAAATCTTGGCGAGGCACGGGGCATCGGGTGGAGGCGGCTGCCGACGACGGTGGCGGGGCTGCTGATCCATTGTGCGGAGCATACGCAGCGGCATGCCGGGCAGATGGTGACGACGGCGAAGCTGGTGGGAGCGGACCGGGCGAAAGAGATGGCTTAGGTTGAG
>CAXTBI010000029.1:0-37986 GCA_964242195.1 uncultured Acidobacteriaceae bacterium | reverse complement strand
CGTGCTTCCAGCGTCGACGCAATCGCCGCGTCATAAGCCGCCGTCGTCCCGAATGCCGCCTGCGCCAACCCCCAACGGGTCTCCGCACACAGCCCGCCCAGCTCCCGCAGCTCCGCCGTCAGCGCCTCGTATTGCGCCGCGCTCGAAACGGCCGCCACATCCTCAAAATTCTTTGCCGCCGACCGCAGCATCGAAGGCCCGCCGATATCGATATTCTCGATCAACTCCGGCAGCCCGACGCCCGGTTTCGCCGCCGTTTTCTCAAACGGGTACAGGTTCACCACCACCATGTCGATCGCGGCGATTCGGTGGGCCTCCGCCGCCGCCGCATGCGCCGGATCGCTCCGCCGGTGCAACAGCCCGCCATGCACGGCCGGGTGCAGCGTCTTTACCCTTCCATCCAGCATCTCCGGAAAGCCGGTCAGGTCCGACACATCGCGCACCGGCAAACCCGCTTCCCGCAACACCCCCGCGGTCCCCCCGGTGGACACCAGCTCCGCCCCACCCTCCGCCAACACCCGCGCAAACTCAACCAAACCCGTCTTGTCCGTCACCGACAACAAGACCCGACCAATCCGCTTCACGTCACCCATACCCTAAACATCCTACCCGGACCGTGGTTCTCATCCGTAGCTACGGAAGGACAAGGAAAAGGGATCGTAGAGCAGGGCGAAGTTGATAGCAGGCTCCAGGCCCTTGACGCTGGACCTCCAACTCTGAGCCCTGTACCCTGAACCCATGCTTGACTTGGCTTTTGTGCGGGCCAACCTGCCGCTCGTCGAAGAAAAATTGCGTCAGCGCGGCACCGACCCTGCCCTTGTCCGAGACTTTGCCGACAACTTCGCCCGCCTCGACACCGATCGTCGCGCGGCCATCACCGAAGCGGAAACCCTCAAAGCGCAACGCAACGCCCTTTCCCAGGAGTTCGGGCAATTGAAACGCACCGGTGCCGATACCTCCGCGGTCAGCACCCAGTCGGCCCATCTGAAATCCCGTACCGATTCACTGGAAGCACACGCCGCCGAATCCGACAACCGCCTCCGCACCCTGCTCGAAGCCCTCCCCAACCTCCCCCAGGACACCGTCCCGGTCGGCACTTCCGAGCGCGACAACCGCTGCGAAAAGACCGTAGGCGAAATCCCGCGCTTCGACTTCATCCCCAAACCGCACTGGGAGATCGGCGAAGCGCTCGGCATCCTCGACTTCGAACGCGCCGCCAAAATTTCCGGTGCCCGCTTCGTCGTCCACTTCGGTGCCGGCGCCCGCCTCGAACGCGCCCTCGCCAACTTCATGCTCGATCTCCACACCCGCGAACACGGCTATGCCGAGGTCCTTCCCCCCTTCCTCGTCAACTCGCGTTCCCTCTTCGGCACCGGCCAACTGCCCAAGTTCGCCGAAGAACAGTTCCATTGCGACGACAGGGGTTCCTTCGATCCCAACGCGCTTCAGGACAGCGATCACTGGCTCATCCCCACCGCCGAGGTCCCCCTCACCAACCTCTTTCGCAACGAAACCCTCGACCTCGGCGGAGGCCCGCTCAGCTTCTGCGCCTGGACCCCCTGCTTTCGCTCCGAAGCCGGCAGCTACGGCAAAGACGTCCGCGGCATGATTCGCCAGCACCAGTTCCAAAAGGTCGAACTCGTCAAATTCACCCGCCCCGAAGACTCCCCGCGCGAGCACGAAGCCCTCACCCGCCACGCCGAAACCGTCCTCGAGCGCCTCGGCCTGCCGTATCGCCGCATGCTGCTGTGCACCGGCGACATGGGTTTCAGTTCGTCCAAAACCTACGACCTCGAAGTCTGGGTCCCCGGCCAGAACACCTTCCGCGAAATCAGTTCGTGCTCGAACTTCGAAACTTTCCAGGCTCGCCGTGCGGACATCCGCTACAAACCCGAAGGCGCGAAAAAAACCGAGTTCGTCCACACCCTCAACGGCTCCGGCCTCGCCGTCGGCCGCACCTACCTTGCCATTCTCGAAAACTACCAGCAGGCCGACGGCACCGTGCGGGTCCCCGATGCCCTGGTCCCCTACATGGGCGGCGAAACGGTCATCGGCAAACAACGTCTGGGGCGTGCCCTGTGATCCAAAATGCCGCAGGGAAACCCAGGGGCCCTCTCGGCCTCCTCGGCAGCTATCTCTTCTGGACCTACGAGCGCGGCAGTTTCCACTACGACATCCTTGTAACCCTGATCCTGCTCTTCCT
The DNA here is from genome assembly GCA_964242195.1 of uncultured Acidobacteriaceae bacterium. GTDB lineage: Bacteria > Acidobacteriota > Terriglobia > Terriglobales > Acidobacteriaceae > Granulicella. Next base: position 35,783 of record CAXTBI010000029.1, on the reverse strand, counting down.
TTTCATCGCCCCGCATGTGATCGACTTTCATGCTCGGCCCATCCCCGAAGTCCCGCAGCGCTCTCAGGAGGTCCTCGTCCGCAACGCCGGCGAAGACGGTCACCGCTTCGTCTACAAAGTTCGCAGCGACGATCTGCACGGAGCCAGCTCCCCCGCCGACATCCAGGATCGTCTCTCTCAAATCGTCCACACCATCGCCGGCGACGCACAACTCGAAAACATCAAACCCGTCACCGACCCGCACGGCCGCGTCATCGCCTACGACGTCACCATTCGCCGCTGAATCGCCCTCCGCGAAATCCGTGCGACACAACCGCAATTTCCGTGTTCGTATAAGGTGTCATCTCGACCGAAGTGGAGAGACCCCTGTTCTCCGCTCGCTGTGCCGCGAACTCAGGCAGCAACCAGTCAACTACTCAGCAAAACCCGCTAAACCTTCTCCAGAACGCCCCAGGAGCTCCCTCTTGCCAGCAAGCCTCTCTCCCGCAACGCGCCGCTCCTTCACACAGGCAGCCGCGCGCAGCTTCGCCTTCGGCGTCCTCGCCGCCGCCCCGCATCTGCTCGCCCAAACCCCCTCATCGCCACTCGCCGCCGTGCTGGCGGCGATGGACGCGTCCAGCAAAACCTTCACGAGTGCGGAGGCCCACTTCAACTGGGAGTTTTACCAGCGTGTCGTCCACGACACCACCCGGCAGCAAGGGGCCATGTACATCGAGCGGAGCAAGACCGGAGCCGTCAGCCTCGGCACCACCGTGTACGATCTCGACCCGAGCGGCAAACCCCTGCCCGCCCCTTCCAAAATCATCCAGTTTTCGAACGGCGTCGCCCGCCTCTACACCCCTGAGTCCAAGCAGGTGGATCTCTACAAGACCGGCGCCAATCAGGCCAACTTCGAAAGCTTTCTCTCCCTTGGCTTCGGCGGCAGCGGCACCGACCTCGTCAAGGCCTGGCAGATCACCGATAACGGCCCCGAAACCCTCACCGAATCCGGCCACCCCGTCAAAACCGAAAAACTCACCCTCGTCAGCAAGGATCCCGGCGTCCGCGACACCGTCAAGCAGGTCACGGTCTGGGTAGACCCCACCCGCGACGTCTCCCTGAAGCAGATCTTCCTTCTGCCCAACGGCGACAGCCGCACCGCGCTCTACACCGACATCCATCGCAACGCCAAAATCAACAAAAAGCCCTACGAAATTCCCAAGAACGCCAACGTGATCCAGCACTAAAGCTGTTTGCCCTGCCACAAAATGTCATCTCGATCGAAGGGCACAGCCGAAGTGCAGAGACAGGACCGAACCCGCCAGCCAGTTCGCCGCAACCGACCCTACATCTTGTAGCGGCCCATCTCATCATCGCCCAGGTTTTCAAGCCACCGCCGCATGTCTTCCGACGTCACCGGCGCTCCACCGCTGGTAGCCTTCCGGGCATGCTCGAACACCTCACGGCTGACGAAAATGGGGCAGTCCGCGCGCAGCGCCAGGGCGATCGCGTCGGAGGGTCGCGCATCGATGGCCACCGACTCGCCCTCCTGCTCCATCCAGATCGTCGCATGGAACGTATCGCCGCGCAGTTCACCCACCACGACCCGCGTAACCCGTGCATTCAAACCCGCAATCACATTGCGCAGAAGATCATGGGTAAGCGGCCGCGGCGTTGTGGTTTTCTCGATTTCCAGCATGATCGCATTGGCTTCCGGCAAACCCACCCAGATCGGCAGCACAACCTCGCCGGCCAGGTCGTTCAGCACCACAATCGGCGACCGGTTGGAGGGATCCAGCATCAACCCGCGAATCCTTACCTCGATTTCAGCGTCGGCCGCATCCCCCACTTCGGTTTGGAATCCAGACAATGGCATCGCCTTTCCAGTTTAGCGCGGATCGCCTTTCCAGCCGAGGGCCACCCCGGGGGAACCACGATGCGCTCCCGGCGCGTGCTTTGTCAGTGCAACGGATGGGCCTGTTCCTGCGCCAGCACCGAACTCCCCTTGCGCAGATATATGCGGTACGCGGGGGAGTTGTCCACCCCAAAGTGACGTTCGATCACCGGAACATACCCCTCGCGCAACTGCGCCGCGTACTCCGGCCAGGTGTCGATCTTGTCAAAGCTCACGGCATACCGGTAATACCATTCATTCCCCAGAACCACCACCGTCGGTGGATCCGCACGCTCGCGCGTTTCCAACCAGTTGCGATAATAGCGAACCGCCGGCCCGGGTGTCGGTGAAAACAGCAGCAGATCTCCCGTGGTCCCCGTGTTTTGCACCAACCGCAGCCGATACAACGCATTGAGGCATCCGTTCACCAGGTCCATGCATTGCACCTGCTTCTGCAAGGAGCTTCCACCCAGGGTGGACAGGTCTCGCTCCAGTGAAAAGGCAAGCGCCTGCGGTGGCGGAATCCGGCGTGGATACTGGTAGATTCGATCGACGTAAAAGGGTGTCGCCACGCCGAACAAAAGCAGCAACCCCACCGTTTCCAGCAACCGGGGAAAGGTCTTCGATTGGAACTGTGCACCCGTTAATTCCCATCCCACCCAAAGCAGAACAAACGCCATGTACATGTATCGGTGGTACAGGTACCCCTTCGCCTGGGCCCAGTAAGAAAACGCTCCGGTCGCCATGCCGAGGAAAAGCGCCGCTCTTTCCCACCCAATCTTCTCTCGTTTCAGCCCGGCGGAAACGAGCGCAGCGGCGATCAACGGGATCAGCGGTACAGGCGTCAGATGGCGTAAAAGATACAGTCGACCGAGATTCTTCTCCCGAACATAGGCGGGCAACACGTGCCGAAAGGTGAACCAGAGGCTCGGAAAGGCATGGTGCCAAAGGAGATACCCGAAACTAAGCCCAAGGACGATCAGGTTGCCAAGCAACGCCCAAAACAGGAATCGGCCAGCCGCCTTCCCTCCCCGTTTTAGCGTCACCCAGGCCAGCGCAATCAGGGCGCCATCCAGCAGAATGGCCCCCGGTTTCAGACTTGCCGCAAACGCTGCAAACATCCCAAACGGCAGCAAAAGCCAGGGCCGGCCCCGCCTCAGGGCCACAAAGAAGAACGCGGTCGCCGTCACAAGCAGGACCGTCATCACTTCATCGCGCTCGACGGCCATCATGGGGCCTTCCGAGCCGTGCATCAGGACAAAAAAGAGTGCGGCATACACGCCCGTAAACCAGTGCCTGGCCCCACCGATCACCATGCCGCTGCCCGCCAGCAGCGCCATCAGGAAAAATTCATAAAAGCGCCAGGAAAGGTCGCCCCATCCAAACACCGCCATCGCCCACCCCTCGGCCAGGTAGCATCCGGGCAGGTTCATGTCCGTGATGTCGATGTAGGGCTGAAATCCGCGGGTGATCAGAAAATGAATGTAGTGCATCACCGCGCCATCCCACACCACGGGCCAATGCAGCGAAGCAAACGCATAGTAGGCGAACAGGCCCAGCGACAGCAGGCACGCCACCCATCGCTGCAGGAGCAAAACGCGGTCGGGCACCACGATCCTGTCGCGTCGTGTACCGGCCGGAGCCGCGGAGCGGATGTCTTTCTGAAGCATGCACGTTCACGTTAGCAGCGATGGCTCTCTCGATGCCGGCATCCGCCGTTATCTCACCTAGCCGGCCAGGGTGAAACGCGCATTCAACGCCTGGTGCGCCAGCAACGCCGCCGACGGTGCGGTCGCCTCGCCCACCGCCTCCGCCACCAGCGAATTCGGAAAAATCTGCGTCACCCGCACATCCGCATAGCTGCCCACGCGCGGAATCGTCCCCGACGTAAAATTCACCGTTTTATTCTGCGTCGATCGCCCGATCGCCTGCCCCCGCACGGCGTTGTACCCTTCCACCATCACCGGCATCACCTCGCCCATGTGCCGGACGTAACTCAACCGCTGGATCTCCCGCTGTCGCGCATTCAGAATCGCCAGCCGCTCCACCTTCACCTGTTCCGGGATCGAATCTTCCATCCCAATGGCCGGCGTATTCGGCCGCGGCGAATACTTGAACCCGAAAATGCTGTCGTACCGCACCGCATCCAGCAGTGTGATGGTTTCTTCAAAATCCCGATCCGTCTCCCCCGGAAAGCCGACAATCATGTCCGACGTGATCGAAATATCCCGCTTCGCCGCCTGCATCCACGCAATCCGCTCCAGGTACCATTCCCGCGTGTACTCCCGCTGCATCCCCCGCAGCGTCCGGCTCGAGCCCGATTGCACCGGCAGGTGCACATGGTTGCAAAGCTGCGGATACGCCTCGATAGCCTCCACGATGTCCTTCGTGAACTGCCGCGGGTGCGACGTCGTAAACCGAACCCGCCGAATGCCGCCCACCTCGCCCACCGCCACCAGCAACTCCGCAAAACTGCGCCGGCCGCTGGGGTCCATGTAGCTGTTCACGTTCTGCCCCAGCAGCTGAATTTCGGTGTACCCCAGCGCCGCAATTCGCCCGGCCTCCGCCAGCACCGAAGCCGATGTCCGCGAGCGCTCCTTGCCCCGCGTGTACGGCACCACGCAGTACGCGCAAAACTTGTCGCACCCTTCAATAATGGTGATATACCCACGGTGCGGGTTGGAACGCGACGTAAACTCCGTATCGAACGCCTCATCCGTCTCGCGGTCGTCCAGCCCCGTGATGCGGCGTTCCCCCGCCTCCAGCCGACTCAGCATTTCCGGCAAATTCCGATACGACGACGATCCCGCCACCATCGACACATACGGCGCCCGCTCGAAAATCTTGTGCCCTTCCTGCTGCGCCACGCACCCCAGAACGGCAAACTTCTTGCCCTCGCCCTGCATGCGCTTGTACTCGTTCAACCGATGAAACACCTTCTGCTCCGCCTTGTCCCGAATCGAACACGTGTTGTACAAAATCAGGTCCGCCGCAGCCTCGTCTGAAACCTGCGTGTAGCCCTCGCTCTCAAGCGTACCCACAACCTTTTCGGAGTCGTGCGCATTCATCTGGCAGCCAAAGGTTTCGAGATAGAAATTCTTACTCACGCCACCAGTATAGCCAGCGTCCAGGCAGACGACCTTCGGGCACGCGAACGCCATTGGCCCCAGCTCTGAACTCCACGGCGCGGCTGGTACAGTGGAACGCATCACCCACATCTACCCAGGTCACTCACATTCATTCAGCGGAGCGCATATGCGACTGAAGTTTCTGCACCTCGAGCCAGGGTTTGCCCTGGCTGCCTGTCTTGCTTTCGCTATCAACAGTGCTGCTCAAACAAATCCTGCCCGGAGCGGCCCTTCTGCCGGTGACTCCAGTCAACCCGGCGACAAGTACACGTGGCTTGAAGACGCCACCGGACCGCGCTCCATGGCATGGGTCAAAGCCGAAGATGCAAAGACCGACGCCGTCCTCAAGGCCGACCCGCACTATGGACAAAATTACAGCACCGCGCTCGCCGTTGCCGAAGATCCACATCGCCTGCCCCTGCCGAACCTGCGCGGCGAGGAGGTCTACAACCTTTGGCGCGATGCGGCCAATCCCCGCGGCTTGCTGCGCAAAACGACCCTCGCCGGCTACCGCTCCGCCGACCCGCACTGGGCGACCGTGATCGACTACGACGCGCTCGGCAAAGCCGAAGGCGTGAGTTGGGTCCCGCGGGGCACCGAGTGCCTTTACCCCAACGACCAGTACTGCATGGTCGAGCTTTCGGCCGGCGGCGAGGACGCCGTGACCGAGCGTGAATTCAATCTCAAAACCGGCAAATTCGTCCCCGCTGGATTCAACCTGCCGCACTCCAAGCAGAACGTCGCATGGCTGAACAAAGACACGCTGCTGGTAAGCCGGGACTGGGGTCCGGGCACCGCCACGAACTCCGGCTACCCGTTTGTCGTCAAGGAGTGGAAGCGCGGGGCACCGCTCGACTCTGCCAAAGAAGTCGCTCGCGGTGAGGTAACCGACCAGCTTTCCACGGAACCGCAAGTTCTACACGACGCCCAGGGCCACTCCGTCGCGCTTATCCGCCGCGGGGTCACCTTCTTCGACTTCCAAACATTTGTGCTCACACCCACGGGCGTACAGCGCCTTGGGCTGCCTCCAAAGGCCGACGTCGAAGGCCTCCTCGACGGTCGCCTCCTTGTACATCTGCACGGTGACTGGACCGTTGGCCAAACAACGCTGCCTGCGGGGTCCCTCGTCGAACTCAGGCTGGACGAAGTGTTGAAGGATCCGGCGCATCCCAAACCCACGCCGGTCTTTACCCCTTCCGCACAGGAGTTCCTGCAAGGGGCGGACACCACGCGGGATCACCTTGTCCTGACTACGCTCCAGCACGTCCAGGGCCGCGCCTACGTCTACACTCCCGCCCCGCACGGCTGGACCAAACAATCGCTCCGCGTCCCTGAAAATTCCTCCGTCAGCATCGCCTCCACCGGAGATCTCGACAACCGCTTCTTCCTCCTCATCAACGGCTTTCTCACCCCGCCTTCGGTCTGGCTGGGCGATGCCGCCGAAGCCACCCTGGCCGAAACCAAGAGCCAGCCCGCGCTCTTCAACGCTTCGGAGGACATCGTCGACCAGCTCGAGGCCACCTCCAAGGACGGTACGAAGGTGCCCTACTTCGTTGTCCATCCCAAAGGCATGGCCCTCGATGGTACGCACCCGACGCTACTTACGGCCTACGCTGGCTTTGAAGTTTCGGAAACACCCTCGTACTCGGCTACGCTCGGCCGGCTTTGGCTCGAACGGGGCAATGTCTACGTGCTCGCCAACATCCGCGGCGGCGGCGAGTTCGGCCCCGCCTGGCATGAGGCCGGCCTGAACGTGAAACGCCAACGCATCTACGACGATTTTGCCGCAGTCGGCCAGGATCTCATCGCCCGCGGCATCACCACGGTTCCGCATCTAGGCATTGAGGGCGGTTCAAACGGCGGCCTGCTGATGGGCGTCGAAATGGAACAGCATCCCACGCTCTGGCACGCCGTGGTTATCGCCGTTCCGCTGCTCGATATGCTCGGCTTTGAGCACATCGCCGCCGGTGCCAGCTGGGTCGGCGAATACGGCTCTACGAAGGACCCCGCACAGCGTGCCTTTCTCGCGTCCATCTCGCCCTACAACCAGCTCAAACCCGACGTCACCTACCCCGAACCGCTCATCTGGACGACCACCAAGGACGATCGGGTGGGTCCGCAACACGCCCGCAAATTCGCCGCCAAAATGGAAGAGTTCCACCAACCCTTTTACTTTGAAGAAATCACCGAAGGCGGCCACGGCTCCGGCGCAGACCTGAAACAACAGGCCGCCACCAACGCACTCACCTACACCTATCTCGAGCGCAAACTCGAATAGCTGCCCCGGAGTTGCAACTCTCAAAGGGGAACGTAAATCTCGACGCTCTCATCGACTATCTGAAGAATTCTTGGTGCCGGGAGGGGGGGTCGAACCCCCACGAGGTTGCCCTCGGCGGATTTTGAGTCCGCTGCGTCTGCCAGTTCCACCATCCCGGCGCCCCTTCAGTGTATCGCAGACACGATCGTCTGGCCCAGGCCTTCCCTCGCCCATCTTTCTACTGCATCGTGTTCACCGGTCGCAGCGCCGCCATTTCCAGGGCGGCCGCCACCGCCACCCGCGCATGCAGACGGAGGTTGTCGGCCGCCATCCACAACCACCAGAGCTTGCCCTCCACATCTCCGGAATCCGAGCGCACCGCCAGCAAAACATCCCCCGATTCCACCACCGCTGCGTTGCTTGGGACCGTGTCCTCCTCTGCCTGGATCACACCTCCGTGCAGCGTTTCACGCACGGCCGCCTCCGTCGCATTGCCTCTCAGTTGGGCCAGGGCGGAAATTGTGTAGCCGTGAAAAACGGGCGCTTGCACCAGCTGAAAATGCACCTGCGACGAAGCCTCTTCGCCAAGAATCAAGCCCAGGTGCCGCCGAAGGGTGGCCGCCACGCCGCCCAAATTCACCTTCGCCGCTTCCCCAAGCTCCGTCTGCAAATTGAAGGCGACCTGCGTGTCGAACACATCCTTCGGCACGCTCTGGAACGACAACAAACTCACCGTCTGCTGGTGCATTTCATCCAGCGCCGCCTTGCCCGCCTGCGACGCCGGTTCAAGCACCGTCGCCGACAGGCTCACCAGGTCCATTTTCCCCAACCGTTGCGCCGCCATGGCCAGCATCACCGAGGCGGGCTGCGGCACCGTGATGCCCACCGTGGTCAGGTCGGGCCGTCCCCCCGCGGCCAGCCACGGGCAACGCACCAGGAAGTTCGGTTCCCCCTCGAGCGCGCCCGTGAGGTCCACCACGGCGGCCCCCGCCGCACGGGCCGCGCCCACCAACTCACGCGCGGTTTCCCGTTCCCCCGCAAAAAAAACCAAGTCCATCGTCTCCAGCGCTTCACGGTTCAGGGGCTGGATCAACACCGCCTCCTCGCCGGCCACGGAGAGCTGTGCTTGCTCACCCTCGCCCTCGTCCAGAAGACGTACATCCCATGCCGCTGCCGGGGAACTGTTCAGCTCCTCCAGGAGCTCCTTGGCCTGAACCGTCGATGCGCCGACGACCGCGGCCCGTATCTGCTTTGTTGGCATAATCACCCAAAATCTCTGATGCTATCGCGCCGTCCTGGATGCGCTTCCCCGCTGCCATGAATAGGCCAGCCGCGCAAAGACTCCGGACAGCAGGTAAAGCATCGCCAGAATAATCAGGGCGTACTCGGACTCAAATACGAGCAGCGATCCGACCAGAGCGATCAGCGCCAACAACCGGCCCGGCCTGCGCCGATTCAGATCGAGCTCCTTGCCGCTCCAGAAACGCCAGCTGCTCACCATCAAAAAACCCACAAACGCGATCAGCCCGAGCCAAAGCAGGCACAGCCAGCCGTTATGAATGGGCGATCCGTTTTCAAAGTGAACCACCGCGGCAACCACCCCCGCCCCGGCAGGGATGGGCATGCCGACAAAATATTTGCGATCCGATCGCCCCGGGTTGCGCGGCTGCGGGTTTTCGCTGATGTTGAAGCGCGCCAACCGGCATGCGCCGCAAATCAAAAACAAAAAACACAGGATCAGCCCAAGATTGGTCAGCCTGGCTGAAAATGCTACGGAGGCCAGGGGCAGCACCTGCCGCACACCCCAAAGATAGGCCAGCAAGCTGGGAGCCACGCCAAACGTAATCACATCGGCCAGCGAATCCAACTCTTTCCCAAACGCGCTGGAAGTGTGCGTCATACGCGCAATCCGCCCGTCCAGGCCATCGAAAACGATCGCAAACAAAATCGCCAACGCCGCCCAGTCGAAGGCTGAAGGATCGTTCGACGCCGATCCCCGAATGCTTTCAACGACGCTATAGTACCCGGCGGCGATATTTCCACACGTAAACAAAGAGGGCAGGATGTACATGCCCCGCTTCGCCGCCGGCCGTCGAAACTCCGGTTCGGCAGCGGCCATCAGAGCTGCTCGCCCGTTTTCGCCGTCGCTGGAACGATGGTCGCCAACACCGTGCTGCCGCCTTTCACCCGTTGTCCGGAACGCACCTTCAACTCGACGTTGGCCGGCAGCAACACATCCACACGGGAGCCGAACTTGATCAATCCCATGCGTTGGCCACGTTCCACCCGGTCGCCTTGACGCACATTGCACAGAATGCGCCGCGCCAGCAATCCGGCAATCTGCTTAAAGCTCACGCTGTAGTCCCCGGCATCGATGGTCACCAGGGTTTGCTCATTGTGCACCGCCGATTCGGAGTTCATGGCGTTCAAAAACTGCCCTTCGCGATACTCCGCCAGGGTTACCGTTCCGCTCACGGGAACACGGTTCACATGCACGTCGAACACATTCAGGAAAATGCTGATGCGCACCCGGCTGCCCGCCGTGGTCTCGATCCACTCCGCATCTTCGACCTTTCCATCGGCCGGAGAAACGATCAACCCCGGCCCGGCCGGCACCGTACGCGAGGGATCGCGAAAAAACCAGACCAGAAACGCCGCCAGCAGCAAAGGAAAGGCAGTCAAAGCGACAAAATGCGTTCCAAACCAGACGATCACCGCAACGGCGACAAGCGCGACTCCGTAGAAAAAACCATCCCGAACCATCGAACCCATTATAGCGTTCGCCACCGGAAACCCTTTGCTCTCCCCGCTCACAGGCCTCGGATCTGCCGCCCCATCAACAAGGCATCCTCCGTGGGTTCGCGGTAATACCGCCGCCGACGCCCGTGCACGGCAAAGCCGAGCGAGGCATACAGCGCAACCGCAGCCGCATTGGACGCCCGAACTTCCAGGGACGCCACGCTTCCTCGCTCCCCCTCCGCCCAGGTCATCCACGCCTGCACGAGTGCGCGACCGATGCCCCTCCGCCTTCCCTCACGCCGCACCAGCACCGCTTCCAGCTCGATCTGGCCCAAAAAGGAGGTCCCCGCCAACAGCCCCATCAGCTCCCCACCCGCGGCTTGCGCCAGCAACACCAGCCGGTTCACATCGTCGCCATCCCCCACCGCAAGAAACCGCTGCCACACGGCCTCCGTCCATCGTGGTGCCTCCTCGCTGGAGGCCAACAAAGCCAAAATGGCGGGCAGATCGGCTTCCTCTCCCCGCCGCACGACGAACGCGATATCCAGGCTCAAAGGTACGGTGCCGGTCCGTCTCCTTTCTCATTTCCGGGAAGATTCGCCTTTTTACGGTAGATCGCGGCCTCATCCCGCACATAGTTGGCATCCGCAAGCGCGATGTCGGACCCACCCTCGGCAAATCGCCGCAAGACGGCCCCCAAAGCGTCGATCGCTAGAAGATCGACCTGCTGCACAGGCCCGCCTTCCGCAAGCCGGGCCATCATCTGCGGCGAATCCACCACCACCAACTTTCCGTGGCGACGCTCCTCCACATCCCGGTCGCACAGCATGCGCTCCTGCGGCACTCCCCCCTGCACAACCCGGACAAACATCGCATCGCGCCCTGCGCTGAGGGCGCACATCGCATCCGCCGGCCCAGCCTCCGCCATCACGTCCAGCCGCGACACGACGGCCATCGCGAGCTGCCCCGCCTCACAAAGGCCCTTCCCCAGGGCCAGGCCCAGACGCACGCCCGTGAAGGATCCCGGCCCATTCACCACGCCGACCCCTGCGAGCTCACCCAGGCGCAAACCGTTCTGCCCCAGAACCGAACGGATCGCGTCGACCAGGTTCGCCGAGGCAGACCGCGGCTCCAACAGCACCTGTGCCACGAGCCCGCCGTCAGGCGCAGCCAAGGCCACGGAAGCCCGCTCTCCGCAGGTGTCCAGCAGTAGTAACACCTCTTGCTCCTGCCTGCCCCGCATCGTCCCCCCGAGCATATCGCGTACCGCACCTCCCCCTTGACGCCCCTGCATCCAACCCCCGTGGCGCAAATCCTACAGTTTGAATCCCATAATCGCGGCATTCGGCTTTCCGCCCAGGAACTCGCCTCCCCGGTTGCCGACAAAACCGCAGCGACGCGTCCGGCTATCCTTCTTCTGCACGGCTCCGGCGGCAACGTCGATTTCTGGAGCGCTCAACTGAGTGCGATTCTGGCAGAGGCCGGTGTCCATCTGTACGCTCCTCACTATTTCGACCGCACCGGTACACGGCGGGCCAACGCCCACATGCTCACCGACGGCATCCATGTACCCCAGTGGCTCGACACCATCGACGACGCACTTCGCTTCGTCGCAACGCGTCCCGGGGTCGATCCCACCCGCATTGTTGTCGCCGGTCTTTCCCTGGACGCCTTTCTGGGCCTTGCGCTCGCAGCCAAACTTTCCGCCTCCGACGCTGCGTCGCCAACAGGACGCATCCGGGCCGTCGTCGATGTATCCGGCGGCCTGGCTCCTCCCTACGACACATTGGCTACACCACGCTTTCCGCCCACCCTCCTCCTGCACGGAGTCGACGACACCGTCGTCCCCGTGTCTTTCGCCCAAACCCTCACCGAAAAGCTGAAGCAGCTCGGGGTTCCGCACCACGCCGTCTTGTTGCCCGGCGAAGGCCATTGGTTCAGCGCCTCCGCATGGCCCCGCCTCCTCCTGGCGGTCTCAGCCTTTCTCCATCCGCTGCTGACGTAAAACAAACCAGGCGTGGCCCACGAGCTTCCCCCTGCTTCAGCGGGCTTCCACCTCAACGCTGTTTGCGTAAAGGGTGGGTTGTCCACCGTCATCCTGAGCTAGCGAAGGATCTCTGGGGTTCTGCTCGCGGCAGTTTCGCCCCGGCAGCATCCCTTCGGCAACCACTCGGCTAGGCAACGTTCGCCAACACCTCTTCCCGTATTTCTTCATCCCGCACCGCTTCGCGCGGCGTCTTCGGCAACGCCACTTTCAGCACATCTTCAATGCGCGAGGCGTAATGGATCGTCACACCTTCGATCTGGTCGGAGGTCAAGTCTTCCTCCACATTCGCCTTCACATCCAGGGGCAAAATCACATCCCGCACACCTGCACGTTTGGCTGCAAGAAACTTCTCCTTGATTCCACCCACCGGCAGCACATTACCGCTCAACGTGATTTCTCCCGTCATGGCGAGCAGCGGACGCACCGGCGTGTCGGTAAGCAGGCTCACAATGGCCGTCGCCATCGTCACACCCGCACTCGGTCCATCCTTCGGAATTCCCCCGGCCGGCACATGGATGTGCAGATCGATATCCTTCAACACATCCTCATCCAGCCCAAGATCCAAGGCGTTGGAACGAACCCACGTGAGCGCGGCCTGCATGGACTCCTTCATCACGTCCCCAATCTGCCCGGTGATCGAAAATCCGCCCTTGCCCTTCATACGATTGGCTTCGATGAAGAGCACATCGCCACCGACGGGCGTCCAGGCCAGCCCCACGGCAACCCCGGCGCGCTTTGTGCGCTCCGCAATTTCCGTGTCCACCCGCACCTTGATGCCGCCCAGGAAGTCGTGAATCACCTCCGGCGTGACCACCAGTTTCTCGCCGTTTTCCGGGTGCAACTCCCCCTCCGCTACGCGCCGCGCCGTTTTGCGCGCCACGGTGCCGATCAGCTGCTCCAATCGCCGTACACCCGCTTCGCGTGTGTAGTGCCGTGCAATCATGCTTACGGACTCGGTCGGAATCTCCAGCACCTCGCCCTCCAGGCCGTTCTCCTTGATCTGGCGCGGAACCAGGTAGCGCTCCGCAATGGCGACCTTCTCCTCCTCCGTATAGCCCGTCAACTCGATAATCTCCATACGATCGAGCAGAGGCGCGGGAATCGTGTCCAGCTGGTTGGCTGTGCAAATGAACAGCACCTTGCTCAAATCGAACGGCTGGTCGAGATAGTTATCCCGAAACGTATTGTTCTGTTCCGGATCCAGCGTTTCCAGCAGCGCCGCCGCGGGATCGCCCCGAAAGTCACGGCCCAGCTTGTCAATCTCATCCAGCATAAAAACCGGATCGTTCACCTCAACCCGCTTCAAATGCTGAATGATCTGCCCGGGAAGCGCACCGATATACGTTCGGCGATGCCCACGAATCTCCGCCTCGTCGTGCATGCCACCCAGCGATATACGCGAAAACTTTCGCCCCAACGCCTTTGCAATCGACCGCCCCAGCGAGGTTTTCCCCACACCTGGAGGCCCCACAAAGCACAAAATCGGTCCCTTCATGTCAGGCTTCAAACGACGCACGCTCAGGTAGTCCAAGATGCGATCCTTCACCTTTTTCAGGCCATAGTGATCCGCATCCAACACTTCCTTCGCCTTGCGGATGTCGACCGCCTCCGACGAACTTTTTCCCCAGGGCAGAACCGCCAGCCACTCCACATAGTTCCGCGTCAGCGAATAATCCGCGGCCGCCGGGTTCATGCGGCTCAAACGCCCAAGCTCCTTCAGCGCGTCCTTTTTCGTCTCTTCCGGCATGCCGGCAGATTCAATCTTCTCGCGCAGTTCCGAGATGTCCTTCTGCGTGTCGTCCTGGTCGCCGAGTTCCTTCTGAATGGCCTTCATCTGCTCGCGAAGGTAGTAATCCCGCTGCGATTGCTGCACGGAATCCTGCACCTCGCTCTGGATCTTGTTGCGCAACTGCTGCACTTCCAGCTCCTTCGCCAGCTGCGCATTCAGCTTTTCCAAACGCACTTTCAGATCGGTGGTCTCCAACAGTTCCTGCTTCTCCCCTGTGGTCAGAAAGGGCAGATTGGAGGCAATAAAATCGGTCAGGCGGGAGGGCTCGTCGATATTGATGGCGATCGTCTGCAGATCGTCGGAAAGGGTCGACGAGGAGGTCACAACCTCCTGAAACTGCGCCAGCACATTGCGTTGCAAGGCTTCCAGCTCCGGCGAAACCTCCGAGCTGATCTCCTCCATCCGCTCCGCTTCCGCCGTCAGGTAGGGCTGCATCTGGGTGTATGCCCCCAGGCGCACGCGCTCCGTCCCTTCGGTGAACACAAACAGACTTTGGTTGGGCATCTTTACCACTTTGTGAACCGTCGCGCGGGTACCCACCTCATGCAGATCCGCACTTTCCGGCGTGTCCTGCCGTGCGTCCCGTTGCGCCACCACCAGAATCGTCTTGTCTTCCCCCAGCGATTGGATTAACTGAATCGAGCTTTCACGACCAACCGTCAGCGGCAACACCTGGTGCGGAAACAGCACGGTATCTCGAACGGGAAGCACAGGGTACGAGTGACCCCGACCCTCACCCGTCAGCACCTTCCCCTCCGAGGGGTGAATTACACTTACAAACTCATGCGGCATGTTGAGCGCCTCTCTATCAACTTTCCTGTATAGGATGCAGTGATATTCCTTCGGGTCGCATTTTCCCCCTGCGTCCTCCGTTGCTACATCCTCTCTCCTTTGACGTTGTATCGACCACTACCCGCCTCTCGATCAGGGACAAATCGTTCTTTGTTTACAAACAAGTTCCATTCTGGGAATTGCCTCCGAGCCCAGTTCGGGCTACGCTGTGGGTTGAAGCGGAAGTGGTGAAATGGCAGACACGCAGGTCTTAGAAGCCTGTGCTCCGGCGTGGGGGTTCGAGTCCCCCCTTCCGCACCAAGAAACACCCCAGAAAGCAGCGATGAGCGAGAATAGCCAGACCTTTACGCAGCCCGACAACACCCGCGTCACCCTGACGAAGACCCCGGAATACCGCGACACCTACGCCAACAGCGTCCAGGTTCGCCTTTCCGTTTGGGATTTCCTCCTCGTCTTCGGAACGCTTGAGCCTACCGCCGCGGATGCGGTGGAGGTGAACAACTTCCAGGGCATTTATCTCAGCCCCCAACAGGCCAAGGCGCTTCATGCCATCCTGTCGCAGAATCTTGCGCAGTATGAGGCCGCCTTCGGTCAGATCTCCCTGGACGCTCCTCAGCCCGGTGGCCCCCGCGCCGTTCCCGGTCCGAGCGCCGTCCACTAAACCGTGTCCGCAGCCTTCCCCAGACCGGGCCGTCTTCGGCCCGGCCTGCTTCTGCTCGTCTACCTGGTCCTCTTCGTGGCGGTCGTCGCTGCGCACGCCCCACTGCTGCGCCTTCCCTATTTCTGGGACGAGGGCGGCTACTATGTTCCAGCCGCGTTGGACTTCTTCCATCGCTGGACCCTCATCCCCGAATTCACCAACGCCCATCCGCCGCTGCCCAGCATCGTTTTGGGCCTGGCTTGGCACCTGTTCGGCTTCCGCATTCTCGTCACTCGTCTTGCGGCCTGTGCGTTTGCCGCCGGCGGTCTGCTTGCCGTTTTCGAGCTCACAAAGCGGCTTCTTCGCCTCGGCCCAGCCGTGGTCGTGACCGCGCTGACGGCGTTGTACCCAATCTGGTTCGCACAAAGCAGCCTGGCCCATGCGGATATTTTTGCGGCTGCCTTCACTCTCGCCGGCCTCGCCCTTTTCCTCACCTCGCCGGAACTGGCTCCGCCCGAACTCGCTTCGGACATACCGGCGCTCCCGCTCACCCTTTGCAGCAGCCAACGCCGTCTCCTCTGCGCCGCTGTCATCTTCTGCCTTTCCGCCCTTGCGAAAGAAACGGCGATCGTGCAGCCCGTAGCCCTTGCCTTGTTCCTCCTGCCACGGCTCAAAGCTCGCAACCCAATCGAACAGCGCAACGCCCGAAGGTGGCTCCCGGCCCTTCTCAGCCCGGTACCGGTGCTCGCCCTTTGGTTTGCCTACCACCGCTGGAAAACTGGCTTCACCTTCGGCAATCCCGAATATCTGCGCTATAACGCCACGGCCAATTTCACGTTTTCGCACCTCCGTACTTCGTTCGGCTACCGTGCGGTGCACCTGTTCTGGCAGCGCTCCATCTGGCTTCCCCTGCTTTTCGCCGGGGCCTGCCTCCTTCTTCTGCCGCGCATCGCGCCACGGCCCGGGCGCCCTCTGCCCGCGCCGGTTCTCGCCTGCATCGCATTCCTTGTGCTTGTGAACTGGGCAGCGTTTTCCGTGCTGGGCGGCGCTTTGCTCACGCGCTACCTGTTGCCGATGTATCCGCTGCTTCTCCTGATCGCCGTCAGCATTTGGCAGGAGCGCACCCGTTACTGGCTGGCCCTGGCGGCTCTCACGGCGGGAGCCTTCGTCACGGCTCTCTGGCTCAACCCGGCTACCTACTTCGCATCGGAGGACAATCTCACCTATCGCAACATGATCCTTGTGCACCAGGAAGCCATCGCTTGGCTCGAACAGCATGACCCGGAGGCAACCGTGCTCACCGCCTGGCCGGCCGCGGCCGAACTGTTCCGCCCCGAGCTCGGGTACACGCAACATCGATTCAAAATCGTGTCCATCGAAAATTTTTCGGCCGGCCAGATCGCCAAAGCCGCCACGCAGCCCGGCGCTTTCGACACAGCACTGGTTTTCTCCACGCACTTCGTCGCGCCCGCGTTTCAGCACGATCTGCTGGCGCACCCCCACTCAAAGCGTGGGCGCGAGTATATGCAAAATCGCGATCTATCGCCATCCGAGATCGCGCACCTCCTCGGTGGCCACGTCGCCTGGCAGGACGACCGTGACGGCGAATGGGCCGCCGTTCTCGAGTTCAATCGGCGCTACGATGCTTCCGCAGATCTCCCCACGTCGCCCCGTTCGCTCGTCCCCAACCCCGGTTCCGAAAGAACGCGCCGATAGCCAAACGCATGGAGGCCCAGACCGTAGAAATCTGAAACCGCGCCCACGCGCCGATACCCCAGCTTTTCATACAGTGAAATGGCAGCCCCGTTGCCGCAGAACACATGCAGCGACATGGCAGCGGCCCCCGCCTTGGCCGCAGCCGCCTCCATTTCCCCCATCAAAAACGTCGCGACACCCCTCCCCCGGACCCCTGGATCCACATCCAGCGTAACCACGTAGCCTGCAGTGCCTCCAACGGAAGGTTCCAGGTGAACAATGCAGAAGCCGAGCAGGGCTTCGACCGTTTCTGCCCCATCCAACTCGACAGCCAGCCGGACAATGGCATGCGGTGCCCCGGCAAAGCGGCGCATCGAGGCTCGCGAAAAACGAAACGGCTTCTCAAAGCAAAGCGCATCCAGGATATGCAGGCGGTCGACATCCCCACGCCCAAGACCTCGCACATGCATGCTTTGTCCTCCCCGCGAAGCCGTTCTTCAGGTTCCCGTTCTTGTTGTAGACGATCGACTACGTATAGCAGTTCTCCGAACCTTGGAGGGTGTGATCTCGACTGACGGCAAAGCCGAAATTGTCGTCTCGACCGGAGGCGACGCCGAAATTGTCGTCTCGACCGGAGGCGAAGCCGAAGTGGAGAGACCCCTGTATTTCGTCCACTGCTGCCTCAGGCCGCGCGACATCGCCGACCGGAGGCGGTTGTCTCCCCCCAATGCCCTCCAGCCTGTACCCTTGAGCAACATGAGCATCGCTACAGGCACCGGAGACAACGGCAGCACCGCCCTGATCGGGGGTCTTCGCGTCTCAAAAGCGGACCTTCGCGTGGAGGCCTACGGCACCGTCGACGAGCTGAACACGTTTCTTGGCGTCGCCCGCAGCCAATGCAAGGATCCCGAACTGCGCAACCGCACGGAAGCGATCCAGCGCACCTTGTTTCGCGTCGGCGCCGCGCTGTCCCGGCCCTCTGGGCATGGCCGGGCCGAACCCGACGTCACCGCCGCCGATGTAGGGGAACTCACCGCCCAGATCCACACCATCGAAGCCGTGGACGGTCTGCTTTCCGACTGGTCTCTCCCTGGCGCCCATACCGAATCAGCCAGCTTCGAAGTCGCACGCACCGTTTGCCGCCGCGCCGAACGCTGCGCCGTTCGCCTGCAGGCAGCCGATGCCGCCTTGCCCACGGAGCCACTCATTTACCTCAATCGCCTCTCCGATCTGCTCTGGCTCTACGGTCGCCTGCTGGAACATCACGCCGGCATCGACGGTCGCCTGCGCGGTGAGGGCAAAGCGGGGCCAAACTGGTCTCGCGCCTGGTAGCGCCTTGTAGCGCCTGGTACGCCCAGCTCGCCACCACGCCTCATGCAAAATCGCCCGCGGAACCCGAAGGCCCCTCACCAATCGCAAAGCTTGCCGGAAGCGCTCCTCGGCAGCTCTGCACCGAAAGCGAAGTCCTTCACCTGCTCCGGAACGTTCAGCGCACGTCGCGAGGCCTCCTCCAGCGCCACGATCATCTCCGCCTCGGGCACCGTTCCATCCCCCACCACAAACGCCTTCAGACGCCCACCGGCATGCACGCTCCCCTGCCGCACCGCAACCTCCGCGACCCCGGAAACCGTTCGCAGCACATCAGCCACCCGCGCCGGAAACACGTTGATTCCCCCCACCTGAACGGCCTGGTCCACACGCTCTCCCAGAACGAACGTTTGCGCATCGAGCATGGAAAGGCGATCCGGCAACGCGTAAGCCGCCCCCGACGTATGCACGATCTCGGCAGGTTGCGCATCGGATGGAGCGCCGGAACCCTCGCCGTGGATCTCCGCCATGCGCCACTGCGGCATCAGCCGGTAGGCCTGCGCGGGCCAGCTCCGGGTAGCAATGCCCGCCGTCTCCGACGATCCATACACCTCCGTCAGCGAGACCCCCCGCTGCCCGAGCGAATCGAGGATAGGGGGAGCGCACCGTCCGCCGGAGTTCACCCCCCGCACGCCCGGCGGCCAGCGCGGCACCGAGCGTTCGAGCCAATCCCATCGCGGCGGTGTCGCCACCACCAGATCGCCGGCCCGGAGCGCCCCCGCCATGGTGCCGGCGCTCCAGTTCCCCGCCGGCACAACCTCAATCCCCAGGTGAGTCGGCAACATGGCCGCAAACAGGAACCCATAGATATGCTGGCCGGAAACCAGCGATAAAATGCGGCGGCAATCCCTAAAAAGCCCCGCCACGTACTCAATCTCCGTCCTCAGAAAAGCGAAGCTGTGCGTGAGACGCTTCGGTTCACCGGTAGACCCGGAGGTGCTGAACGTCACGTGTTGAACGCCGGCTTTCCAGCTATCCTCGATCACGTCGATCCACCCGCCAAACGTTTCCGCTGTGTTGAGATTGCCCTCCAGGCCACTCTCATACAGGCAAAACATCTCATTGGCGGCAGCCGACAGCCAGAGCCGCTCCAAAGAATCGCAGCCCAGATCGCCCTCGATCGTTACATCGTCGCCCCACATTTCGGGAAGGGGCACACTCCGGGGCGGGAGCCCCCCACGACGCCGTATGGTCGCAAGTTCCTGCAGCAACAAATCCCGAAGAACCTGGGCCAGGCAGTCGCGGCGGAGAGGAGCCTCAAGCATCGACTCAGACATGCATCGCCTCAGGCACGCATCCCCTCAGAGAGGGAAGGCCTCGCTGGGAGCGTTCGATGCTGAAACATACCACCCTCCCAGAAATCATCGTCGCCGCGCGCATCATCTGCCGCTCGCTGCCCCGTCGTAACTGCTGGACCCCGTCTCGCTCCGGCTGAACTCCACCCGATTGCGACCGCCCCGCTTGGCCGCATACAGGGCCTTGTCCGCCCAGGCCAGCAACTCGGTGCTTCGTGTGTCCTGCCCTTCAAACTCGGCGCATCCAAAGCTGGCCGTCACCCTTAGGTCATAGGGTTGCAATCGGCGGCCGGCCAAATTCGCGCGCAGGCGCTCCGCCGTTTGCATCGCCCCGCCCAGCGTAGAGCCTGGAAGAAGGATCGCAAACTCCTCCCCTCCCAGCCTCGCCAGCAGGTCCACCGGCCTCAACAACTCTGTAGAAACCTTCGTGAATAGCTTGAGTACCTCATCCCCGGCAGCGTGGCCATAGGTGTCGTTGACCGATTTAAACCGGTCGAGATCGACCGCAATCAGGGAAAGAGGCTGGCCGGCTTCGGCAGCGCGGCGGCATTCACGCTCCGCAACGGAGAAAAAGTAGGCCCGATTGCAAGCGCCGGTCAGATAATCTTTGCGCAGCAGATCGGCAAGCTGACCGCTGTTGGAATGGTTTGGGGAGACATCCCTCAAGACAAGCAGGTACCCCGGAACCTCCCCGCCTGCGGCTCCGTCCGCATCACCACGCGTCGCAATCAGCTGCTGACACCAGTAACGCTCGCCGTTTTTCCTTTGACTCCAACCCTCGCTCAGGTGCCAACCGTCGCGACGTGCGCAGGCCAGCCGTTCCCGGAACGACATGGACCCCGTTCCCGCGTCCGCGGTCTCAAAACACTCCGGACTGCGCCCCAGCAAATCGGCAGGCGTGTAACCCGTTTGCCTGGTTGACGACGGACTCACATAGTCGATCTGCCCGTTCCCATCCGTCCAAAGCACGGCGAAATCCTGAATATCATCGACCAGTTGCGAGATCCAGGCCTCTGCCTGCTTCAAACGTCGTTCCCTGGCCACCTCTGTTGAAACATCGCTCACCGTCACGACGAAACGGTCACTTTCCAACTTCACAATCGTACAAGCGAGGACGTTGGCCCGAAACCCGTTCTCTCGCGTCCCGGCGTCCACCAGCATCCGATGGCTGTCGCAAACCGTGCCTCGCGCCGCGGAAAATGTCTGCACAAGAAAGGACAGCTCCGGGGAACAGCTCTCCGTAACCGTGAAAAAATTCTCCACCATCCCACTTTTCGCGAGCGGAATCAGTACCTGCATGGCAAGTGGATTCATCATCCCTATGCCCCCGTCCAGGCTAATCTCCAACAGCCCCACGGGGCAGGCGTACAGGAAACGCATCAGGTCGGACAGCTCATCTCGCATGGGTGCACCGCGGCCAAAGACGATCCCTTGCTGGCGCAATCATCGGCTCTCCCGTCGCTCGATCAGGATGTAACGCAACGGACAGGAAGGACTTTGCAAAAGCCGCAAAAGCACCGGTGTGGGCCGCATCCGCAAGGTCAGCACATATTTCAGAACGGCGTCCATCGTCGGTTCATCTTCAAACCGCTGCGCCACCATGAAGTTGTTCATGCATTGCGCAACGCCCAGAAAATAAGGTTCCCCCATGACGTCCGCCACCTGCAGACCCGCCAGGCGAGCCTCCGTCGCGTTATACACGCGCACCAGCCCGTCGCGCGACAGCCCCACCACCCCAAACGGCAACCCGTCCAGATCCCCAGCGCTCATATTGAACATCGCCTCGACAGTGATTCCATCGAAGGTCGAGCTTGTACTGCTCATTCGGCGGCTCCATCCCCAGCGTCCCCCAGGGAGGCGCAATCTGCATCCTATCCCGTCGCGCGGTGGGTCCATCTAACACTTTTTGGGATCGCCCGAATGGGACACCTGTGAACGCAAAAAGACACAGTTCCTTACAACACAGCTCAAAAGGTGAGACTTCGGGGGCGGCCCCGTCCCATCATCGGAAACTCACCTTTTCCTGCCATTTCGATTTCAGCTTCGGCAACGGCGGCTTCCGGGCACTTCGGGCAGATCGCAGGCCTCCGGGCCACCAGTTCCAATCCCCGGCCACACACAACAGCGCCGGTCCAATCACCATGCGCACCAGCGTCGCATCCAGGAACACGGCCACCGCCAGCGTGAAGCCGATCATCTTCACCACCAGAAACCCCCCCAGCGTAAACGCCGCAAACACAGCGATCATGATGGCCGCGGCGCTTGTGATCAGGCCCGCGGTCCTGGCCAATCCTTCCGCAATCGCTTCCTTTTCATTCAGGCCGTCGATGCGCGCCTCCAGCACCCGCGACACCAAAAATACCTCGTAATCCATACTCAGGCCGAACACAATGGCAAAGGCCACAATGGGCACGAGCGGAAATATGCTGCCCGTGGCTTCATGCACGCCCAGCAAGCGGCAGCCATGGCCTTCCTGAAACACCAGAACAAGCGCGCCGAAGGACGCCATCACCGAAAGCAGATTCAACGCAATCGCTTTCAACGGCGCCATCAACGACCGAAAACCCAAAAGCAGGGCCAGCAGCGTACCCCCCACCACAAGGGCCGTCACACGCGGAAAGTTCTGCCTTACGATCGTCTGGTAATCCGCGTTCAACGCCGGTATGCCGCCGATCAGCAACGTGGATCCGGGCACGCCCGTCAGGGCCGCCGCTCCGGTCCCCCGCAGCTCGCGCACCCAGTCCACCTGTCCCCGCAGGGAAACCGAACCGTTCGGCACCACCTCCAGCAGCGCGGTGCGTCCATCAGCGCTTAAAAAGGTGCGCCGCGTTTCCCGTGGAAGATTCGTCAGCATAGACCGGTTGCCGTCCGCCAACGTTGTGATTGAAATCACGCGCTGGCATCGAGGGTCGCTCCCCAGCCGCCGCGAAAGTCGATCGATGGTCTCCCATCCCGCATCGGTGCCCGCCACCGACTCTTCCGGCAAGCTCACCAGCAAACGCAGCGACTGCACCACGCCGGCGCGATCCATCCGTTCCAGGCTATGCAGCGCCTGCACCGATTCAGCCGCCGCCGGAAGCCAATCGCCCCGTGGAACGCTTGTATCCAGCTTCGTCCCCTGCCATGCCAGCAGCAGCAAAGGCGCGGTTGCCAGGCAAATCGCCAGCCACGGATGCGCCACCACCACCCCTGCCCATTGCCTCCAACGCATGCCGCTGCGTGCATTGCGACGCGGGTCGAGTTTCGGCACAAACGGCATCCGCCCCAGATCGATCCGCGGTCCAAGCCACGACATGGCCGCCGGCACAAGTGTGTTCGTCAGCAACACGCTTGTGCCGGCCACAAGGCAACCCGCCAGGCCGATCGAGCGGATCTCGCTTATAGGCACAATCAGCAGCGCAAGAAATCCAATCGCCACCGTGGAGGCGGAAATCAGCAGCGTCCGCCCTGCCTGGCGCGCCGCCAGGTTCGCCGCCGTGGGTCCATCGTGGCCGGCAGCGATGGCCTCGCGAAAACGGCTCACCATTAACAGCGCGTAATCGATGCCCAGCCCCAAACCCAGCATCGTGGCCAGATTCTGCACAAGGATCGACAGGTGAAAACGATGCGCCAGAAAACCCGCAATGGCCAACGTCGTGGCAATGGCAAGCTGGCCGACAGCCAGGGGAATCAGCGCGGCCACCAGGCTTCCGAAAGCCACCAGCAGAAGCGCCAGCGTCACCGGAATCACAAGGCTCTCTCCCTTTCGAATATCGTCCGCACTCGCCTTGCGAATGTCGAAATTCAACGGCGTCTCCCCCGTCAACGTAAGCCTCAAACTCGGATATTGGGCGCGCATCTGCGACTCGAGCGAATGCTCCAGGGCATGAAGCCGGGGCACGATGGATTCAGACGGTCCACTGTCCGGGGAAAGGCCGACCAGAACGAAGGTGCCTCCGTCTTTGCCCAAAAAAAGAGGGTCGCGCAACTCGGTGTAGGACACGGCCCCGGACACGCCCGGCTCCTCACGAACGGCCGCCACGATCCTCGCCAAACCACGTTCACCCTCTTCGGAATTGGCCGGCGGCAGTCCCTGCACCACCAGGGCCACACGATCCACAAACGGCGATCGAAAGCCGTTGCGCAACTCCCCATTCACCAGTTCAGCCTGGCTGCCCTCGACACGGGTCGCTGTTTCCAGATGGCGTTCACTATGAAATGAAAAAGGAAGCAGCGCGAGAACGGCAAGCAGGACCAGCGCAATGACCCAGGACCGGCGCAAAAGCATGCTTTCCATCATGTCACAGGCACCGGAGTTGTCACACGCACCGATTGTCGCGGCACGCATTGAAGTTTAGGGCAGCGCTCCCCGGCCCATTCACCCCGAAGCACGATAGCCAACCGCAAGCTGTCGAGCGGAAAATCGCAGGCAGCCTGGTCTGTTTGCGCCGTCTGCTAGATTGGTCTGGATCGTCCAGGAGAACCCATGCGCATCGCCGCGGTCCTCGCTCTGCTTGCCTTCCTTCCGCCCGGAAACCCCGATCCCCGCATCGGTTCATGGACGCTTGTCTCCGCGCAATCTGCCCTCGATCCGCCGGACACTCTCTCGATCACGCCCGTCCCCAAAGGTGTACACCTGGTGATGGCCGGCGAGGTGCATCTCGACTTCACAGCCCAATCCGACGGTCACGGAACCGCGGTTTCGGGCAATCCCGCCTTCAATCAGATTGAGCTTCACAAAATCGGCAAGCGGGAATCCGAGGTCAAAGAGAAACAGGACGGTGCGCTGGTCGCGACAGTGCGCGTAGCCGTCTCAAACGACGGCAAAGAATTGACCATCAAAACCGTGCGCACTGGGCACCCCGACCAGGTCACCGTTTGGACACGCAGCAGCGGTTCCCCGGGAAACTCCTTCAACGGAAACTGGATCGAAGACCTCGGCAAAACGCGTTTGCGCAATGGCCTTGTGCTCAAGATCGAACCTTCAGGCGGCGATGGCATCCACTTCTCGGGAGACGGCAGCTTCACAGGACGTTTCGACGGAAAGCAGTATGACTTGCAAAACTCCCGCAACGACACCGTGCAGCTCGCCCTCGTCGATCCACATACCGTCGACGAAGCCTACCGGCGAGACAATCAAATCACCCAGCGGGATCGATGGGTCGTTTCCCCCGATGGACACAAGCTCACGCTTTCCACCAGGGCCAAGCTCGAAACCGGCCAGCAGTTGACGGAAACGCTGGTGTTCCAGAAGCAATAGGGTGGAGGGCAGCCCTCCGAGCGATGACGGGTAACCTGGAGGTGGTTCGGTACAGCAAGTCGTCATCCTCAGCACGCGAAGGACCTGCCAGCCGCTCCGGGCGAACGCAGGTCTCTCCTCTACGACGCCACAGCGGCCTCCACGGCCTGCCGCGGAGCCACGGAAATAATCCCCTTCCGGTGCATGAATTTCAAAATGCCGCTCACCGTCTCTTCGAGGGAAGGATCCGGCTTGCCCCAGGCCGAGGCATCCCGCGCCGCCTGGTAGGCCGAGTTGTCATACCGCTTGAATTCCATCGACGAAATGTTGTCCACCGACCCCACAAGGAAGTCCAGCAAGGGAAAAAGCAGGTCCTCCTTGCGGCATCGCCGAATCAGCTCCGGAACGAACTCGGGAAGACGGAACACCTCAAATTGCCGCCCCGTGGTCTTTGTAATCAGGTCCGTAATGTCCAGCATGTTCGCGTAATCGTCGCGCACCACATGGAACGTTCCGTTCGCTGTTCCCTCGCTGGTCGCAATGGCCACGATGTTGTTTGCGACAATATCGGCCGGCACAAAACTCACCTGGTTCAACGTGTCCACCGTGATGCCGTGGTTCACCATGAACGCCACCAGGCGCACCGCAATGTCGAAATTGTTGCCCCCACCCAGCACCGAGGGGCTCACCAGCGCGGGACGGAAAATACGCGCCGAAAGCCCCTTCGCCCGCGCATCGGCAACCACCTGTTCCGCTACCCACTTGGTTTGGCTGTAGCCGAAATCGAGCAACTCCATGTCCTGGTTGCTGTCCGTTTCCCACAACACGCTCTTCACCGCCCACCCAAACACAAAGGTGGTGGACACGTAGTTGAATTCCTTCCTCCGCCCCTCGGATGCGAGCCGCAACACCTCGTTGGTTCCCACCACATTTGCATCGCGCATCCGGTCGTAATTGAACAGGTAGTTCACCGTCGCGCCATTGTGGAACACCGTATCCACTTCCTCGGCCAGAAACTTCCAGGTCTCCGGCGTGAGACCCAGGTTCCGCTGCGCCAGATCGCCGCACAGGGGAATCACGCGATCGTCGAACATCCGCATCAGCTCGCGTCCGGGCGACCCCATCGACTCCATCGCGGCCACTAGGCGCTGCCTTCCGCCCTCTTCATCGGAAGACCGAACCAGCACAAAAATCTTTGCGCTCGTCTGTTCCAGCAGACTCTTCATCAAAAACGGCCCGATAAACCCGGTGCCCCCCGTCAGCAGCACATGTTTGGGAGCCGGAGGCGCCAGCGATCCGGAGGAAGTCGCCGCGGAGCCGGACGGCACCGTCAGCTCAAAGCCGAGCTTTCGATCCCGGCTCATCATCTCCTTTTCCTCCACCCGTTGTTCCTCGCGAAACGCCAGCAGCGACTGCCGCAGCTGCTCCATGGCCTCCTCGGGCGCACTGTCCAACTGCTCTGCCAGCTGAAACAACTGGGCCACGCTTACCCGCTGAATCACACCGATATCGACCTGCCGCGCAAGCACCTCGGCGCCCTTGTTCTTCAGCAGCTCCCGTATCTCATGCATAAACACAACCAGATCCAGCGAGTCCAAACCGGCTTCGATCACGTTGTATTGCTCGTTGCCGGTCAGGTTATACCGTGCTTTCAACACATCGAACGAGGATTGAGTTTCGGAAACCGCGACCGGACCCGCATCCTTTTCGCGCGAGAACTCGGACAGCACCGTGAATTGCCCATCGGTCCACATCTGCTTGGTCTTGTGCCGCATGATCTTGCCCGAACTGGTTCTCGGAATCGCCCGCGGTGCAATAAATGAAATCATCGCCACTTCCACGTTGAGGAAGTTGCGCACGGCCGTGGCGATCTGCCGCGGGTCGGGAAGCGCGTTCGGGTTCTTCACTTCAGCCACAATGGCCAGGGCCGGCTCGCTGTCTTCATGAATCTGAAAGGCCGCCACGCAATGGGCGCGAACCAGGCCCGACGCCCGCTCCGCAATGCCTTCAATATCCTGCGGGTAGTAATTCTGCCCGCGCAAAATAATCATGTCCTTGATGCGGCCACATACAAACAACTCGCCTTCATGCAAAAAGCCCATATCGCCCGTTCGCAAAAAACCGTCGTCGTAGGGCGTGTCGTCGCTCAGGCGAGCGCGAAACTGTTTCATCGTCAGCTCGGGATTGTTCCAATACCCAATGCACTTGCCCGTCCCGGCAACCCACACTTCACCGATGCTGCCCGCCGGCAAAACATCGTGCCGTTCGGGATCCACAATGCGCACATCGATGCCCGCCAGCGGTGCCCCACAGCTGACCACCTGCGTTGAAGCCCCGATCTCGGAAACGGCCGCCGTCATGCGCGCCTTGCTCAACGTCAGCGCATGCTTGTTCACCGACACGATCCGGCGTCCGCCCATCGACACCGCAAGCGTGTTTTCCGCCAGCCCATAGGCCGCAATGAAGCTCTCCGACTTCAAACCCATCGGCTGAAACGCTTCCAGAAAACGCGTATAGGTTTCAGCCTTCACGGGCTCCGCCGCCACCATCAAGACGCGCAGGGAGCTGAGGTCGCAACCTTCCAGACTTTCCTTCGAAACACGGCCGGCCCGCAGGCAATACTCATATGCAAAATTGGGAGCCGCCGTGGCCGTGGCCCGGTATTTCGAAATCGTCTCAAACCACACCACCGGACGTTGAATGAAATCCGTCGGCGCAAACCCGTACGTTGTGCCGCCCCGCAGCGCGGGATACAGATAGCAGCCGATCAGTCCCATGTCGTGATACTGCGGAAGCCACGAAACAACCACAGGGTCGGGACGATCGATCACCAGGGGGCACGTGCGCAGAATGTTTTCATGCGTCACCATCACACCCTTCGGTTCCATCGTCGACCCCGAGGTGTATTGCAGAAACAACACGTCTGCCGTTTCCGCCCGCGGCTCATCCTCGGTGGATTCGACAAACTCTTCCGTGGCGATCCAGGGCAAACCGGAGATATAGTCCGCATCCACACCCGAGGCCGCAACCCCGCTTCTCGCCAGGTTCGTTTTCAAGGATGCCTGGTAGGGACCGCTGGTCAACACACCGGCCGCCCCGCAATCCTTCGCAATATGCACGATCTTGTACAGTGCGCTCTGGAAACCGCGAGAACTCGGCGGGTATACCGGAACAGGGATCAACCCGGCCCGCACACATCCGAAAAAAGCGCAGATCATCTCCAGGCCCGGAGGATAGGCCAGCAAAAGACGATCGGAAGGCTTGAAGCGCTCCTTTCGCAAGCGATCCGCAATCGCCTTTGTCCGCTGGAGGAACGCCGCATACGTGTAGCTTTCAAGCGGCTCCCCATGCAGGTCCAGGAAGCTATACAGGAGCTTGTGCGGCTGCTCCTCCCCAAGCCTATCCAACGTTTCTAAAATCGACGCCATATGATCAGCAATGCCTTCCAGGTTGGGGACAGCGAATTGTGGGAATGCTGAAAATTTCAGCTAAGGGCGCCGATCGAATCTCAGTGGGGCTCGCCAGCGAACGTGGGGTTAACCCGTAAAACACCTGCGCCCGAACATTTGTTGCGCGGATGAAACCGTCTGTGCCGAAGGGGCGCCCAGTCCAGCTCCACTCACCCTTTGCGTCCCTGCCTCACTCCACGGACGCTTCAAACGCACATGAAGACGCGGTGCGACGCAGTCCCGCCGTGCGGCAGCCCCGTTTAAAGCGTGCTCGTGTTGTGCGCTCAAGTTCCCCCATCGTAGCAGAGCGGACCGTGCCCGATGAAGCCGACTTTGCCCGACAAGGCCGCCCTCGCGCGATGCAGCAAACAGCCTCAAGTCCCTAAGCAACCCTGCCCCGCCGAGCGGTGGTCGTCGCTCGCCCAATCTCGCCCAATCTCGCCCAATCTCGCCCAATCTCGCCCAATCTCACCAGGACCGGCACCCGCGCACCGCCTCGGCTCCTTGCCGTCTTTCACCCTTCCACGCTACTATCGTGGTTGGGGCAAACGGGGCCGCGTTCGCACTTCCGGTCTCGGGACTCCCCCCCGGTTACCCCGGGCAGTTCTGCCCTGCGGAGGCACCGGCAATGTCTGAAAGCGCGGCGGGGCTCACGATGCAGCTGGAGACAGAAGGTCTCCTTCCCTCTCAGTTTGCGTCGAGAAACGAACGCATCGTCCTCGGGGAACCTAACGAACAAAACGAACGCATCGAGCGAAGCGAACCAAACGCTCCATCCGGTGCCGCTTCCTTCCCCAAAGTCCTTCGTCGCCGCCTGGATCAATTCTTCGTGGACGCCCATCTCTCTCCCAAGGCCGACCGCGCCATGTGGCTCAAAATTGCCGCCGGTCTGGCCCTGCTGGCCGGCAGCTGGCTCGCCATCTACGCCCTCCGGCCGCACTCCTGGAAGTTCCTCGTTCTTTATCTGCTGGGTGGCCTTGCCCAGACGTTTCTTCTGCTGAACATCGCCCACGACAGCAACCACAATGCAATCTCCTCTTCCTCGACGGTCAACAAGAGTCTGAACTACGTCTTCGATCTCTGCGGCATCAGCTCTTATATGTGGCGCATCCTGCACCATCGCGGTCACCACTCCTGCGTCAATGTCCATGGGGAAGATGATGCGCTCTCCGGCCGTGGTCTGCTTCGGTTCACACCTCACGAACCGCGCCGGTCCATGCAGCGTTTCCAGCACATCTACGCCCTGTTCCTCTACGCCATGTTCTCGCTCGACTACGTCTTCGTGCGCGATCTCGAATGCTTCTTCAACTCCGCACACGAATACCTGCAACGCACCAAACACCCCTTGCGGGAATACGTCATCCTGTTTGCCGGCAAGCTGTTCTACATCACCTACATGCTGGTGCTGCCCGTTGCGCTGCTGCATGAATCCGCTTGGCTCGTCGCCGCGGCCTTTCTCCTGGTCCACCTGGTCGTCGGCCTCACGGTCTCGCTCGTCTTCCAAACCACCCACACCGTCGACACGACGCACTTCCCCGCCAGCCGCAACGAGTTTGACAACAGCGTCTACCACATCTTTGCCACCACGGCCGATTACGCCACCGGCAACCCCCTCGTCGGCTGGCTCACCGGCGGACTCAATCACCACATCGTCCACCACCTGTGCCCCTTCGTCTGCCACACCCACTATGGTCCGCTGACCCGCATCGTCAAAGCGACGGCCGCGGAATACGGCATCCCCTACCGCGAAAATCGCACGATGACGGGGGCCATCTGGCATCACCTGGTCCTCCTCAAACAATTGGGGGCCGCCGATTGAGCACCGCGCTGCACCGCAGTTTCGCGATCCCAACGGTGGTCCCGGCCACGAACCCGGCCATGCACTCCAGCCGCGAGATCTGACCTTGGCCCCGCCCCTCCCCACGGTCTCCCGCCTTCAATCCCTCGCCGATTCGCGCGCCCTCGCCGCCGATCCGGTCAAAATGCTTTCGGCCTACACCGAACAATACGGCGAGACCTTTCGGTTCTTCCTGGGTGGCCTCAAAGAAGCACGGGTCACCACCGATCCCACCGTCATCCAACACGTTCTGAAGACCAACGCAGAGAACTACCAAAAGTCCGATATCCAGGTAAAGCGGATGGGCCACTTCCTCGGCAAAGGCCTGCTCACCACCCATGGCGAGCCATGGCGCACACAGCGCCGCCTCATCCAAAAGGGCTTCGACCGCAAGCAGCTGGATGCCTTGTCCTCCATCATGGCCGAGTCCCTGGCGGAATCCCTGCAGGCCTTCGACAGCGTGGTCCGCACCGGCCCCGTCGACATCTATCCCCACCTCATGAGGATGACCTTTGCCATGGTCGCCCGTTCGCTCTTCGGGGCGCATCTCCCGGACGCTGACATCGCCCTCGTAAGCGACACCATCTGCACCGTCCAGGAATTTATCGTCCGGCAAACGCTGCAGCCCTATCTGAACCCCTGGTTTGCCGCCTCCGGCGAACTCCGCAAGCACGAAGAGATGCGCACCCGCGCCGACAACGTCCTTCTCGAATACATCACCGCCCGACGCAGCCAGGCGCCCGGCAACGATCTACTTCAAACCCTGATGGACGCTCGGTACACCGATGGCGAAAGCATGAGCGACGCCCTGGTCCTGAGCGAAAGCATGCAGCTTCTGGTCGCCGGCCACGAGACTTCGTCAAACGCCCTTTCCTGGCTCTTATACCTCCTGGTCTCGCGCCCCGATTGCCTCGCCCGGGTGCGGGAGGAATTCACTTCCGTGCTCGGCGACAATCCGCTAACCCATGGCGACGTCCCAAAGTTTCCCTTCGCCACCCAGGTCGTCCAGGAATCGCTTCGCCTGTACCCGCCCTTCTGGATGGTCGATCGCATGGCAATCGCGGACGACCGCGTAGGCGAGGTCGCCATCCCCCAGGGATCGACCGTCATCGTCTTCGTCTACGGCGCCCACCACGCGCAGAAACACTGGCCCGCCCCGGAAGTCTTCGACCCCGAACGCTTCGCCAAAGGCCAGGAAAAGCTGCGCGCACCCTTCACCTACCTGCCTTTCGGCGGCGGTCCGCGCATTTGCATCGGCAACCACTACGCCATGTTGCAAATCCTCATGATCCTGAGCACGTTGCTCAGAAAATACGACCTGGACCTCGCCCCAGGCCAAACCATCGAAGCCCGTCCCATGGTCATCCTGCGCCCAAAACACGGAATCCGCATGAACTTCACCCACAGAACCGACCGCAACGAAATCCCGGACAAAACACTCCTGCACAACACGGCCTGATCGGGCCACCGCTGCACCTGGACTGCGTACGAAAGAAGTTGCTGGGCAGCCTGGCGATTTTTCGCCGATCAGATGCCGTTGCGGTGCCATCCCGGCATCTATCGATTGCCTAACTGGTGGGCAGTGAGGGACTCGAACCCCCGACATCCTGCTTGTAAGGCAGGCGCTCTAACCAACTGAGCTAACCGCCCCACCCGGGTCGCACATCCATCCTGTACGATGGTTTCGCCAACACCCTTCAACAGGGGTGGCGGGGACGACGGGGCTCGAACCCGCGACCTCTGCCGTGACAGGGCAGCGCTCTAACCAACTGAGCTACGTCCCCAGAAGTCGTGCCTCTGGTGCGCTCGCCGAAGCCGGATAGCCCCAGGAACGACTCCCTGAGCATAGCGGCATACGCGCTTGCGGTCAACTCAAACTCCCCGCGCCCCTTCCTCCCTCTCTCATGAAAGCGCTTTCATGCCAACACCCCGGTCGTGTACCCTACCCATGTACCCTACCTTCGTCAATCGCCGCAGAAACCCGCAGCGTATCTTCCCAGGGAGACCACCCCACATGAACGTCGTCGTTACCGGAGGCGCCGGCTATATCGGCGGAACCGTGGCTACGCTTCTGCTCCAGGCCGGCCACCAGGTCACCGTCATCGACAACCTCTGCCACAGCCGCCGCGAGGCCGTTCCCCCCGACGTGCAATTCGTCGAGGCCGATCTCGCCGATCGCCCACGCATCGAAACCGTTCTCCGCGACCTGCAACCCGAAGGCGTTCTCCACTTCGCCGCTCTCATCGAAGCCGGGGAATCCATGCAGAAGCCCGAAGTGTACTTCCGCAACAACACCGCCTCCACCCTCGCCCTGCTTGAAGCCATGCAGGCCACGGGCGTAAAAAAACTCGTCTTTTCCTCCACCGCCGCCGTCTACGGCGAGCCCGTCGCCGTCCCCATCGCCGAGGACGCCGCACTGGCCCCGACCAACGCCTACGGCGAGTCCAAACTCCTCGTCGAGCACATGCTCACCTGGCTCAACCGCCTCCACGGCCTCCATTACGCTTCGCTTCGCTATTTCAACGTCGCCGGCGCGCTGCCCAATCGCGGCGAAGCCCACGAACCCGAAACCCACATCATCCCCCTCATCCTCGATGTAGCCCTCGGACGCCGCGAAAAAATCCTCATCTTCGGCGACGATTACCCCACCCCCGATGGCACCTGCATCCGCGACTACATCCACGTCGTCGATCTCGCCGACGCGCACCTCCTCGCCCTCAAAGCACTCGAAACCACCGATCGCCTCATCCTGAATCTCGGCAACGGCGAAGGGTTCTCGGTCAAGGAAGTCATCGAAGCCGCCCGCCGCGTTACCGGAAAACCTATTCCCGCGGAAACCCGTCCCCGCCGCCCCGGCGATCCCGCCCGCCTCGTCGCCAGCTCCGGGGCCGCCAAACAAATTCTCGGCTGGGAGCCGAAACACGCCGACATCAACGACATTCTCGAAAGCGCCTGGCACTGGCATCAGCAGCGCTATCGCTGAACGCACACCCGGCTCCCCCACCCCATGCCCCCGCGCCTGATCCTCAACGCCGACGATTTCGGCCTCACCCCCGGCGTCAATCGGGCCATTGTGGAACTCCACCTCGCCGGTGCCCTCACCTCGACGACATTGA
Source organism: uncultured Acidobacteriaceae bacterium (assembly GCA_964242195.1). GTDB lineage: Bacteria > Acidobacteriota > Terriglobia > Terriglobales > Acidobacteriaceae > Granulicella. The sequence continues at coordinate 2,540 of CAXTBI010000029.1, read as the reverse complement.
TGGCCCGGGGTGCGGCCTTCGCCGAGGCCGTCGCCCGCGCCCACGCCCACCCCGGCCTCGGGGTCGGCTGCCATGTCGTGTTCACCGACGGCCTCCCCTCCTCGCCGCCGGAAAGCATCCCTTCCCTTCTGGGCCCCGACCGCCACGCCTTCCGCCCCTCGCTTCACGCCTTTTTGCTGGCCGCAATCACCGGTCGCCTCCGCCGCGACGACCTCAAACGGGAAGCCGTCGCGCAGATCCGTACCCTGCAGCGAGCCGGCCTCCGCGTCACGCACCTGGACACCCACAAACACACCCACATCCTTCCGCAGGTCGTCGGTCCCTTGCTCGAAGCCGCCCTGGAAACCGGCGTCCCCGCCATCCGCAACCCGTTTGAAGCCGCCTGGAGCCTGCGCCTCGGCCACACCCGCACCCTGCGCCTGCTGAGCGTCGCCGGCAGCCGGCTGCTGCGCCGCAGCTTCCTCGGTCAGCCTGCCATCCGCTCCGGCGCCGTCCGCACCTCCGCTGGAACGGTCGGCATCTCCGCCACCGGCCGCCTGGAGCCTTCGATCCTTCGCCGCATTCTCGCCGCCCTGCCCCCGAGCGGCACCTGGGAACTGGTCTGCCACCCCGGTTACAACGATGCCGACCTCGATGCGGTCACCACCCGCCTCCGCTCCACCCGCGAGATCGAACGCGCAGCCCTGCTGGCCGCCATCCCCTCCCTCCGCCGCAACTTAGAGCATCCCCGGGGCCCCGATCTCATCCATTACGGGGAACTCTAACCAGCACGTCTACCGGCGAACTCCATCCGACCCGACCGGCGAACTCCATTCAACCCGACCGGCAAACTCCAGCCGCCCCCTCAGAACCGAGCCCCCGCATGAACATCGGCATCACCTGTTACCCCACCTACGGCGGCTCCGGCGTTGTCGCCACCGAACTCGGCATCGAGCTCGCCGCGCGCGGCCACCAGGTCCACTTCATCACCTATTCGCAGCCGTTTCGTCTCACCGGCCGCGAAGGCTCGATCTTCTACCACGAGGTCCCGGTCTCGAACTACCCGCTCTTCGAATACCCCCCCTACGACCTCGCGCTCGCCACCCGCATGGCCGAGGTCGCCGAGCTCTACGAACTCGATATCCTGCACGTTCATTACGCCATTCCCCATTCCGTCTCCGCGCTTCTCGCCCATGACATGCTCGCCGCCCGCGGCATCAAGCTGCCGTTCATCACCACCCTCCACGGCACCGACATCACCCTGGTCGGCCTCGATCGCTCCTACCTGCCGATCACCCGCTACGGCATCGAGCGTTCCGACGGCGTAACCGCGATCTCCGCCTATCTGCGTGAGCGCACCGAGGCCGCCTTCGGCATCACCCGCCCCATCGAAGTCATCCGCAACTTCGTCAACTGCGACGTCTACGTCCGCCGCCCCGATCTCGTCGCGGCGCAACGCCCCCAGTTCGCCTCCCCGGACGAACGCCTCCTGGTCCACCTGTCCAACTTCCGCCCCGTCAAGCGCGTTCTGGACGTGGTCGAGGTCTTCGCCCGCGTCGCCAGGCAGCTTCCCGCCCGCCTGCTCATGATCGGCGACGGCCCGGACCGCTCCGCCGCCGAGTTCCTCGCCAAACAACATGGCGTGTTCGACCGCTGCCATTTCGTCGGCAAACAGGACAACGTCAACGAACTGCTCCCACTCGCCGACCTCATGCTCATGCCCAGCGAAATGGAAAGCTTTGGCCTCGCCGCCCTTGAAGCCATGGCCTGCCGCGTCCCCGCCCTCGCCACCCGCGTAGGCGGCGTGCCCGAGCTCATCGACGACGGCGAAAACGGCCTGCTCTTCGCCACCGGCGACGTTGCCGCCATGGCCGAAGCCGCCGCCGCCCTGCTCCGCGACCCCGCGCGCCTCGAAACCATGGCCGAAGCCTCCCGCGCCACCGCGCAGCGGCACTTCTGCGCCTCCCGCATCATCCCGCACTACGAACGCTTCTACGAAAAAATCATCCGCCAGTCCGAAGCCTGACACCCACCCGGGGACGCTTGAATGAAGTCCGCTTGGCGGAGGTTTCCACTTTTCTTGTTGTCCTTCCCGCAGGGAATCTGCATTCTTTTCGGGCGGCAAACCTCCTTCCGACGGAACACAGAACGCGCGGCACCAACCACGAACCACCAACATCACTACCCTCGACGGTTCACACGCCAGCGGGTACACAACCCTTCGCTCTATGCTCATACCTGAGCCTCACGCTTTGGGGAAAGACACCTGCGCGTGCGCCGTTGGGAGACCGTTGCATATGAAGTTCAATCGTTGGCAGCCCGTATTCCCGGCCCTGGCTTTCCCCTTGCTCACCCTGACCGGCGCCGCGCAAGCCACCGGCGTTTCCCACCCGGATGAGCTTCCCGCGGCGGCGGAAACCCAGGCCCTGCGCCAAACGGTAAACCGGACCTCCAGCCAGACCGCGGTTCCCGACGTCGCCGACCATTACGTCCCCCCTTCCCGGGCCGGCGCGGCCATCCGTTCAGCCCCCGTCACCCAGGCCGCCCCCCATCCCCAGGCC
>CAXTBI010000028.1:19474-38323 GCA_964242195.1 uncultured Acidobacteriaceae bacterium | reverse complement strand
CCGCAGCTGCCGGGTCGATGTTGTCCGAGTAGAAGCCCAGCTGGTCATACACCTTGCGCTTTTTGTCCTCGCTCAGCACATCGTTGGCTTCGGAAATCTCCTTAAATTTCTCCTCCGCCTTTTTATCGCCGGGGTTCACATCCGGGTGGTATTTGCGCGCAAGTTTGCGGAAAGCTTTGCGAATCTCATCCGCGGTCGCCGTCTTCTTCACACCAAGCGTGCCGTAGTAGTCCTTCTGTGTTGTAGGTGCCATGATTCCAATCGTCCGTCAGGGGTGTACTCCGCCTGCCTCGAGCAGGGCAAACTTTATCAAACACTACGAAACATCACTCAATACCTTAGATGACCGGACGCTCAACTTGTCGCAACCTCGCCCAGCTCACTCCAGTACACCCGCCTTCTTCGCCTTCAACGCCGCCCGCGACGCCCGCAAACTCATCCCTTGCGCAAACGCTTCCCGGTTCTCCGCCTCCGTCGTCCCCTGGTCCTTCGGACACCAATACAGCGTTCGGCCGGCAAGGTCCCGGTGCAGCACCCGTTCCCCGCACACAAAGCACGGCTTTCCATGCCGCCGATACACGTAGTGTTCTTCGCCCCGCGCCGCCGGCTCGCCCTTCCCCGGCCGATGCACCCGCTTTGTGCACACAATTCGCCGATCGACCATTCCCGCCCGCAGCAGCGGGATCAGGTCCTTCCACATCGCTTTCAACACCTTCGGATCCATCGCGGCCCCCGGCGTAAACGGGTTCACCCGATGCCGAAACAGGATCTCCGCCCGATAAATATTGCCCACCCCGGACAGGATCTCCTGGTCCATCAGCAACTCGGCAATCGGCTTCTTCCGCGCCAGAATCGCCTCAAACGCCCGCTGCGGATGGTCGTGCCCCATCGCGTCCTCGCCCAGCGGATCCGGCCCCAGCCGCTCCAGCAGCTTCTCCCACTTCGCCCGGTCGTACACACTGCAATCGGTGGGCCCGCGCAGTTCGCACCACTCCACCTCCCCGGCCGGAAAGGGCTGCGTTCCATCGTCATGCTGGCAACGCAAGTTATGCGGCTGCCCCTTAGCACTGCGTGCCAGCTTGCCCGACCCCGCCCGTTGCAGGATCGCCCGCAGCGCCCCCCTGGGCTCCGGCAACGGCCCACAGCCTTCCGTCCAATCCCCAAATCGCCCCAGGTGCACATGCAGCATCAGGTCGTCGCCAAACTCGTACCCCAGGTGCTTGCCCACCGCATGCACCCGTTTCAGCTTTTTTCCATCCACCTTGTCCGCATCGCTGAAACGGTAATTCGGCCCCGGCAACACGTTCATTTTGCGCCCGGCAAACGCCGTGTTGTGCCGCTCCGCCCATCGATGAACCTCGTTCCCCTCCGGCACTGCCTCAACCTCCCCCTACAACCGCCGCATACGACCGCCGCATACGACCGCCGCATACCCCCGCTCCAACCCAGGTCGCGCGGCCTGCCCGTATACTATTGCAGTTTTGCCCATATCTCCCCCACTCGCGTCCGCACAGCTTCAATCCGCACATCGCTTTTCCACCCTGGACGCCCTGCGCGGCGTGGCGGCCCTGTTTGTCGTGCAGGTGCACCTGCCCTACCTCTTTGCCGCGCACATGCTGTTTCCGAACGCCAACCTGGCGGTAGATTTCTTCTTCATGCTCAGCGGCTTTGTGCTGAGCTTTGCCTATGGCCCACGGCTCCGGGACGGCTGGCCTTTGAAACTCTTCCTGCGCGACCGCATCGTTCGGCTCTATCCGCTCTACCTGCTTGCCGTTCCGCTCAGCCTGGTGCGCCTGCTCCTGGTGGCGCCCGCAGAACACATTCCGCTCGGCCATGCGGGAACCGCGGTGCTCGTCGCCCTGGCCTTGTTCTTGCTGCCCGCGCCTCTGCTCCTCCAGGCCGGCGGACCCTACGCCTTTCCGCTGAACCTCCCCAGCTGGTCGCTCTTTTATGAGCTGCTCGCCAATGTGCTGCAGGCCCTGTTCTTACGCGGCCAATCCGTGATCCGGCTCGTTGCGGTCGTTGCGCTGATGGCCATACTCTTTCTGGGCCTCGTCTATAGCCGCCATTTCGCCAATTTCGGCCCCTACAAAGGCGAAATCGGTGCCGCCACCGTGCGCGTTTCGCTCTCCTATACCTACGGCATGCTGCTGTTTCAGCTGCGGAGCCGGGGAAAGCTGCCGAAATTCGGATCCTCCATCCTGTCCGCGCTTCTGCTCGTCGCCGTGCTTGTGTTCCCCGTCCTCCCCGGGCACCTTCTCCTGTTTGAGGCCGTCTGCCTTCTTCTGGTCTTTCCCTGCGTCGTGGTCCTCGGCGCCAACGCCACCCCCGGCCAACGTTGGGTCCCCCTCTTCAGCCTGCTCGGCACCACCTCCTATGCCGTCTATGTCTTTCACGTTCCGCTTTACGCCGTCTACACCGTGCTTTGGCGGCTGCTGCTGCCCGGCAAACCGGCCCTCTACGCCCCCGTCTCCGGCCTCGTCTACCTCGTTCTTCTGCTCGCCTTGGCCTACGCCGCCGATCGCTTCTACGACATCCCCGTCCGCAGATGGCTACGCAAAGGAACTCGCAAAGAAACGTAAACCTGTCGCTTGGGAACACCGTTCCGCTAGCGGTATGTTGCCCCCTCACTTGCGTGTCATTCCTGCCGGGAAACTGCGTTTGCCCTGTCCGTCAACGGCATCGTCCCTTCGACATACAAACTACACAAACCCCCGCGACGCCGTAGCATGGGAAGCATGACGCTCGGCCGCACCTTGCCCCTCCTCCTTCTGCTCACCTGTTCCCTCGGCACCGTGCCGGACGCCGTCGCACAGCGCGGCCATCGCGACGAAGCGGCCCCAGGCGCATCCACGCCCGCCCCCGGCGCCCCGGCCGCCCCCAAAGACACCCCCAGGCAGCCCGCGAAACCGGACACCGAGCCCAATCCGCTTCCCGCCGACAAGTCCGTCCCGCAAACCGTCACGGTCAACGGCAAAACGCTTCACTACACCGCCACCGTCGGCACGATCGCCTTGAAAGCCCGCGACGGCAAGCCCACCGGCGAAGTCGTTTACACCGCCTACATCGTCGATTCCCCCGCCGGCGCACCGCATCGCCCCGTCACCTTCGCCTTCAACGGCGGCCCCGGCGCCAGCTCCGTCTACCTCAACATGGGCGCCGTCGGCCCCAAACACATCGCCTTCGCCAACCAGGGCGATTCCGCCTCCGATCCCGCGGTCCTCACCGACAATCCCGGCACCTGGCTCGACTTCACCGACCTCGTCTTTCTCGACCCGGTCGGCACCGGCTTTTCCCGCTCCCTGGTCGACGAGGCCGAAACCAAAAAGCTCTTCTACGCGCCCACCGCCGACGTCGAATACCTTTCCCTCGTCGTCTACAAGTGGCTCGTCAAAAACAATCGCCTGCTCGATAAGAAATACCTGCTCGGTGAAAGCTACGGCGGCTATCGCGGCCCCCGCATGACGCACTACCTGCAATCGCAACTCGGCGTCGGCGTCAACGGCCTGTTCCTCGTCAGCCCCTATCTCAACCCCGACCTTGGCGACGCCTCGCTCAGCCCCATCCGCTGGCTCACCACCCTGCCCTCCATCACCGCCGCCCACCTTGAAGCCGAAGGCAAGCTCACCCCCGAAGCCATGGCGGGCGTGGTCCGCTACACCGAAGGCGACTACGCCTCAGCCCTCATCCAGGGCCCCGAAGACAGGCCCGCCACCGATGCCATGATCGCCAAAGTCACGCAAATGACCGGCCTCGATCCGCAATTTGTCCGCTACTCCGGCGGCCGCCTCGACACCGGGGCTTACCTGCGCGAAGTCCATCGCGAAAAAGGCGAAATCGGCTCCGTCTACGACTCCAACGTCACCCTTCCCGACCCCTTCCCCTACTCGCCCGAATCCATGTCCTCCGACCCCATCCTCGAAAGCATCATCGCCCCCACCACCGAGGCCGCGGTCAACTTCATCACGGACACCGTCGGCTGGAAAACCGACGACCGTTACTACGCCCTCAGTTACGACGTAAACCGCCAATGGAACCGCGACACCGAGGATCTACGCCGCGGCTCCGTCCCCGATCTGCGCCAGGCCATGGCCGCCGACCCCAAGTTCAAGGTCGTCATCTTCCACGGCTGGAACGATCTCAGCTGCCCCTTCATGGGCTCCGTGCTCACCGGCAACCAGCTACCCGCCAACCTCGCAAAGCAGTTCGAAGTCCACAACTTCCCCGGCGGCCACATGTTCTATACCCGCGCCGCCAACGGCACCGGCCTGCACGATCTAGCCCAGGCAGCGGTGGCCAGCCATTGAGTGTGGTCGCCTGGTCTGCTGCTGTCGGCGGCGAGTTTTTCGTTCACGTTGTACGTGGCTGGCTACAGCTTGGCGGCTTTGACCGGATTTCGAACCGAGACTGTACGGCGTGCGATCGGAAGGACGGCTGCGCAAGTTCCGTGGATGGTTTACGGGAGAAGTACCTGTTCGCGGATGGAGGGAAGGCGTGAGCGCATCGATGCGTGACACCGTACAATAAATAAAACGTTCTCAGGAATACCACTTCCGATGGCTTTAAATGGATTTCAAACGCGCACGGGCCGCGTCAGCAACATGCGGTCGATTTTTTCGCTTTTTTCCAGCGATCTTGCCATCGACCTGGGAACGGCCAACACGCTGGTGTATGCGGCGGGTAAAGGCATCATCGTCAATGAGCCTTCCATCATCGCGGTGAACCGAATTACCAATGAGGTGGAGGCTGTCGGCAAGGAGGCGAAGGAGATGCTCGGGCGCACACCGGGCAATATCATCGCCATTAAGCCGATGAAGGACGGTGTGATCGCCGACTTCAAGCACACCGAAAAGATGCTGAATTACTTTATCCAAAAGGCGCACAACCGCAAGATGATGGTGCATCCGCGGATTGTGATCGGCGTACCTTCGGAGATCACGCAGGTGGAAAAGCGCGCCGTGATGGATTCGGCGTATCGCGCGAAGGCTTCGGAGGTGCACCTGGTGGAGCAGGCGATGGTGGCCGCCATCGGTGCGGGTCTGCCCATTACCGAGCCGGGCGGCAACATGGTCGTCGACATTGGCGGCGGAACGACGGACATTGCGGTGATTTCGCTGGCCGGCATTGTGTATTCGCGCTCGGTGCGCATGGCGGGCAACCAGATGGACGACGCCATCATTACGTATATCAAGCGCAAGTACAACCTGCTGATCGGCGAGCGAACGGCGGAGCAGATCAAGATCGAGCTCGGGTCGGCCTTTCCACTCGATAAGCCGATCCATAAGGACATCACGGGCAGCAACCTCATCGAGGGTTTGCCGAGAACGGTGAAGATCGACGATTCCGAGATCCGCGAGGCGTTGAGCGAGTCGATTTCCACGATCTTGAATGCGATTCGCGTGGCTCTGGAGCGGACACCTCCCGAGCTTTCCGCCGATATTTCCGAGCGTGGCATCGTGCTCACCGGGGGTGGCGCGTTGATCAAAAATCTCGACAAGCGGATTCGTGAAGAAACGGGGCTGCCGGTTTCAATCGCGGACGATCCGCTGGCATCGGTGGTGCTGGGTACGGGCAAAATGCTCTCGGACTTCCGGTTGCTGCGCAAAATTTCTATCGATTAGGGCGATATGCGCCAAAATCAAGGACCTGCTTTTGCCCGTGCGTCGATGGCGCATCGAGGAAACAGCAGGTCCTTCGCGTTGCTCAGGATGACAATGCGAACCGAACCGCGCACACCCATCCTCAAAGGCCGTGGGCGGCGCGGGCTGTCCAGAGCAGGGGTTCGCGGATGGGGCAGGTGCCGGCCACGTCTTCCGGGAGAGGACCGGCGGGTAGTTTTTGCCAGAGCGCGACGTACTCAGGCCGATCGTAGGCTCGGCCGGTGAAGAGCAGGCCTGGACGCCGGCGCGGGACTTCGCGGAAGCCTGCCGCGTCGGCGGGGTAGGGCCAGCGCCCGGGATACTCGATGAGCGGGTAGAGAAAAGCGGCGACGATGCGCAGGCCAACCCCGTCGAGCAGCTCGTAGTTCCAAAGCGGGTCCAGGGGCGAGTGAAGAAGCTGGCAGGCGCCGGTGAGAAGATCGAAGTTGAAGAGGGTGTTGCGAAAGGGATCGGCGGTGGCGACTTCCTGCGGGAAAACGCCGTCGGGACGGATCTGGTGTCGCAGTGTGGGTTTTCGGAAAAGCTGGCGGCAGGCGCCGACCGCGAGCTCGTCGCGGGTGTAGCGGGCAAAGGCGGCGGCGAGCAGAAGCCAGGCGGAGCCGCGGTGGTCCGGCTTGTCGCGAGCGATGCCGGCGGCGCGGTCCGTGTTCAGCCAATCATAGGCAGATTTGAACCATTGTTGCAGTGCGGTCTGCTCGCCGGGGGTCAACGTTGGGCTGTCGGTCAGGAAAACGAGGGCGCGGCTGAGTTCGGCGAGCGGAACGAGGTCCACGATGCCGTCCGGTGTACCGGTGGTCGCTCCGGGGAGGCAGCCGGCGTGATCGAAGCTGGGCTCGAGGCGGGTGGACGGGGTGAGCAAGCAGGCTCGGACGTGCTCGATTGCACGTTCGGCGAAGGTTTCCTCGGCGGTGAGGAGAAACGCGGCGCAAAGGGTGGCGACCGCGGAGGACAGGTCGCGGAGGGCACGCGCCTGTGAGCGGAAAAGCGGCGTCTTGGGGGAGCCGGCCGGGTCCTGTTCGGAAAAGAACTGGTTTCGGGGAATGTGGGGAGCCGGTTGTGCGGTGACCGGGACGATGGGCAGGGTCAGCGCTGCTTTGGCGTCGGCGAGGATGCGGTCATGTTCCAGGGTCGCGACGTTGGTGTGGGCGAGCGAGGGCGTTTGCGCGGGGCCTGGCCACGGAGTGAGGGCTCCGGCAGCGGTGCCGCCCACGATTTTCAGCAAGTGACGCCTGCTCAGTGGGGCTGGAACCATCGCGAGGTGAGGGTAAAGCAAAGTACGGGGCGGTGTACAGGGGGAGCTTTGCAGGCGTGTGGGGGAAAGCAGATCCCCACGGGATGACGACCCAAATTTGGGAGTGCTGAGGGCAGCCGGTTCGTTGTCGTCTTCGAGCTGCAGAGGTCGAGGTGAACCTGACGTAAAGCGGGTCCTTCGCTTCGCTAAGGATGACAACACCTACATTGCCTTAACTCAGGATTTGCAACACTAGGCTGGGGGTAGTTGGGAGCGGTCCCAGCCTCCGCCCAGGGCTTTGATGAGCATGACGGTGCTGTCCAGGCGGCGGCGCAGGATGTCGATGTCGTTGCGTTGGTTGATCAGGGCCGTGGTCTGGGCGGTGATGACCTGCAGATAGGTGTCGAGGCCGCCGATATAGCGGTTGTTGAAGATGCGTTGCGATTCTTCGGCGGCGGCGGTGCCGGTGCGCTGCTGGACGGCTTCCTCGGAGAGGATGCGGAGGGAGACCAGGGCATCTTCCACCTGCTGCATGGCGACGAGGACGGTCTGCTTGTAGACGGCGGCGTTGCGGTCGAACTCGGCGACGGCTTCGTCCTTGATGCCACGCCGCCGGCCACTGTCCAGAAAGGTGTAGCCGATGCCGGGGCCGAGCGAATAGACGACATTGGAGGGGCTGAAAACCGAGGCGACGGCGGCGCTGCTTTGGAAACCGACGGAGCCGTTGAGCACGAATTGGGGGTAAAAGGCGGCTTGGGCGATGCCGATGGCCTCGTTGCCTTCCTGCGCCCGGCGTTCCGCGGCGGCGATGTCGGGGCGGCGCTCGAGCAGCTGCGAGGGCAGGCCGGCCGGGACCAGCGGGGGAGCGGTGGTGGACGGCAGCGGGGAGTACGGGACCGTCAGCTCGGCCGGGGGGATACCGATGAGGATGGCGATGGCGTGTTCGAACTGGGCGCGGGCGACGGTGAGATCGGAGGCCACGACGAGGGCGGACTGGAGCTGGGTTTGTGCCTGCGTGACGTCGGATTTTACGGCGATGCCGCCGTTGAAGCGATTGGTGGTGATGCGCAGTGCGTCCGCGTACTGCGCGACGGTGGCGTTCAGAACCGCTTCCTGGGCGTCCGCGGAGCGAAGCTCGAAGTAATCGATGGCGAGCTCGGTTTGGAGGGAAAGCAGGACGTTGACGCGATCGGCGGTCGAGGCCTGGACTTCTTCCTTGCCGGCCGCGATGTTGCGGCGCACCTGGCCCCAGAGATCGACTTCATAGGTGATCTGGAAGGGGTATTGAGGGCCGGTGTTCTCGCTGATCGGCGGTGCCGGGTTGAAGTAGGGCAGGTTGGGGTTGTAGCGGCTGCTGGTGGTGGTTGGATCGATGCCGACCGTTGGGAAGCGGTCGGCTTTGCGGACGCGCACCTCGGCGCGGGCGGCGAGGAGGTTGTCGCTGGCCTGGCGAAGGCTCTGGTTGGCCAGATCGACGCGGGGCTCGAGCGCGTTGAGCTCGGGGTCGTTGAAGATCGTCCACCAGGTGCCGCGCGGAAGGGCGTCCAGCGGGGTTGCATGCACCCAGTCGCTGGTTTCCTTGAACGCGGCGGGACCGAGTTCCTTGTAGGCGGGCGGGACCGGCGCGGTGGGAACCACGTACTTCGGCCCGACCTTGCAGCCGGAAAGGAGCAGAAGTGCAGTGCCGGCGGCGGGAAGAGCCAACCGGCTGCGGCGGTAAACCAACCGGCGGCGGCGAGGGCAGGCACCGACCCTGAGGACGTTGCGGCTCACTGGGCGGGCGCTCCCGGTGCATTGCCGACGTGGACGCGTTCCCCTTCGGCGAGGGCGTCGGACGGGTTTTGGATGATCCAATCGTTTGCGGCGAGGCCTGTGCCGATGGTGACGGTGGTTCCGCGGTCCTGCCGAATGGTGACGTTTTGCAGATGGACGCGGCCGTCGCGGAGGAGGCCGACCTGCAGGCCCTGGGCGCGGAACAGAAGCACGGTCGGCGGAACGCTGAGTTCATTGCGCGATTGCGGCAGCTTGAAATGCACAAAAATGTAAGCACCGGGCAAAAGGCGGCCGTCTTCATTGTGAACATCGACTTCGACATTGAGGGTGCGGGAGGTGAGATCGATGGAGCGAGCGTTGCGCGTGATGCGGCCGTGAAAGACGACGCCGGGGTACTCGTCGAGGGTGAGGTTGGCGGGGTCGCCGTCGTGGATGAGCGGAGCGTACAGTTCGGGAACTTCGGCGAAGACGCGCAGAACCTGCGTGGAGGAAACGTGGAACAGTTCCCGCGGGGCGGTGCCGGCGCCGGCGTTGACGAGGTCGCCGGGATTGACATTGCGGGCGGTGACGACGCCGTCGAAGGGAGCGGAAATGTGCTCGAAGGATTGCAGTTGCTGCAGGCGGCGCACGTTGGCCTGCGAGGCATCGACGGAGGCTTGACGGGCAAGCGCGGTACCCGTGGCGACGTCGGTTTCCTGCTGCGAAACGGAATCTTCCTTGAGCAGATTTTGGTAGCGCTGGGCCGTGGTGTTGGCGAGATTCAGGTTGGCCTGTGAACTTTTCAAATCGGCCTGGGCCTGTTGCAGCTGTTGATCGACCTCGGGGGCTTCGATGGTGGCCATGAGTTGGCCCTTGCGCACATGTTGACCGAGATTGACATAGAAGGCCTTGACGTAGCCGCTGCTGCGGGCATAGATGGGAGCGTCGTTGAAGGCGACGGTGTTGCCGGGCAGGGAAATTTCTCCGGCGTTGCTGGTCAGCAGCGGGTGCATGACGTTGACGGTGGGAACGGCGGCGACGTCTGTGGCTTTAACGAGGTTGCCTTCGGCGCGCCGGCGGGAACGGATGCCGGTGATCACGGCGACGGCGACGGCGACAGCCAGGAGGAGAAGGACGACCCAGACCGCACCGGGGATGCGGCCCTCCGGACGCGCTTGTGAGCCGTGGCCCAACGGGTTGCCGGGGCCGTCTGCGTGCGTCCCGGCGTGGCCGCCAGCGATGGGAGCAGACCCGGCCGGATTCATCGGGTCCATTGGGTCCAGGGGACTCAACGGCTCCATTGGAGGGTTCGGACTGCTCGGATTGGGGATGGAGCGGGTGGGAGTCAAGCGTTTCCTCAAGGGTACGGGAGAGCGGTGCCGGGGGGATCAGGCGTGGGCGTGTTCGGGCTGGGGTACGGGCGCAACGCCGGTGGGCCTCTCGCGCCCGGCTTGGCGGCGGCCATGGAAAAGGGCGAAAACGCAGGGAACGAACACAAGCGTAGCGACGGTGGCGCAGCTGAGACCACCGATGACGGCGCGTCCCAGGGGAGCATTCTGCTGGCCGCCATCGCCCAGGCCGAGCGCCATGGGGATCATGCCGATGATCATGGCGAGGGCGGTCATGGCGACGGGGCGGAAGCGGGTACCGCCGGCTTCGATGGCGGCGAGCAGGGCGTCGCCGTGCTCGGCGAGGCGATCCTTGGCGAAGGAAACCACAAGGATGGAGTTGGCGGTGGCCACGCCCATGCACATGATGGCGCCCATGAGCGCAGGCACGGAAAGCGTGGTTCCGGTGACGAAAAGAAACAGGACGATGCCGGCAAGCGCGGCCGGCAGCGCGGTGACGATGATGAACGGATCCAGCCAGGACTGAAAGTTGACCACGATGAGCAGATAGACGAGAAAGATGGCGAAGGCCAGGCCGAAAAGCAGGCCGGTGTAGGCCTGGCGCATGGCTGTGATCTGGCCGCGCATGACGACGAAGTTGCCGCGGCTGAGCTGCCCTTCATGGCGCTTGAGGATGCGTTCCACATCGCGGGCGGCGGCGCCGAGATCGCGGTCCTGTACGGCGGCGTAGACGTCCAGTGTGCGGGTGAGATTGTAGTGCTGCACGACCGGCATTTCGGCGGAACGGCTGAGGGTAGCGACGTCGGCGAGGATCTCCGGCTTCTGGCCGTTGGCCGCCGGCAACGGGATGTTTTCGAGCGCTTGCAAGGAATCGACGCGGTATTGCGGCGTTTGCGCGACGATCCCGTAGACAACACCGTTTTTCTGGTTGAGGAAAAACTGCGGGTTGAGCTGGGTGGAGCCGGAAAGCACGTTCAGGAGCGAACTGCCGACCTGGCCCTCGGTGTAGCCGCCCTGCTCGGCCTTGGTCCGGTCCACGGTGACGTTCAGGACGGGGCTGTTGTTCGGCTCCTGGAGGCGGACGTCGACGAGGCCGGGAACCGTCCGCATCTCCGCCATGATGGCGTCGGCGACCCCACGGTTGCCGGGGTCATCGCGGCCGCTGATCTGTACATCGAGCGGGGCGGGCAGGCCGAAGTTGAGGATTTGCGTGACGATGTCCGAAGGAAGAAAGTAGAAGGTGCTGCCGGGGAACTCGCGCGGCAAGCGGTCACGCAGGGTGCGGAGGTAGCCGGCGGTGGGGGAATGACCTTCCTTGAGCGAGACCAGGATGTCGGCGTCGCCGTTGCCGAAGATGCCGCTGGTGGCGTGCTGCAGGTTCAGCGTGGAGTAGGGGAGGCCGATGTTGTCGAGGATGTTGTCGATTTGCCCCGGCGCGACCACCTGCCGAATGGAGGTTTCGACTTCGTCGCAGAGCTTGGCGGTTTCCTCGATGCGGGTGCCGGTTTTGGCGCGGACGTGGAGGATAAAGGAACCATTGTCGGTGGTGGGGAAAAAGTTCTGTCCAAGAAACGGGATCAGAAGCATGACGGCAAGGCAGCAGAGCAGAAACAGCGGGATAAACAGCAGGCGGCGATCGACGAGACGGATCAGGGTGGTTTCGTAGGTGCGACGGACGGCCTCGAAACCGCGCTCAAACCCGCGTTGAAAGCGGGCCAGCGGATTGCGCGAGAGCGGCGCATGGTGGTCGATCGGCTTGAGCAGGTACATCGCCATGGTCGGCACAAGGGTGCGCGAGAAGAAGTACGAGGCCAGCATGGCGAACACGACGGCCTCGGCCAGGGGAACGAACAGGAAACGGGAAACGCCGGTGAGGAAAAACATGGGCAGAAACACGATGCAGATGCAAAGCGTGGCCACGAGCGCGGGAACGGCAATCTGCGCCGAGCCGCCGAGAATGGCGTCGTTGACGGGGTAGCCGTCTTCCAGGAAGCGATCGATGTTTTCGATGGCAACGGTGGCGTCGTCGACGAGGATGCCGACAGCGAGGGCAAGGCCGCCGAGGGTCATGATGTTGATGGTTTCGCCAAGCAGGCTGAGAAGGATGACCGAGGTGAGAATGGACAGCGGAATGGAAACGGCGATGATCAGCGTGGAGCGCCAGGAGGCGAGAAACAGCAGAATCATGAGGCCGGTGAGGGTGGCCGCGATGATGGCCTCACGCACGACGCCATCGATGGAGCCGCGGACAAAGGTGGCCTGGTTGCCGATGGGCGTGATGCGCAGCGACGGGGGCAGCGTGCTTTCGATGCGGGGAAGCTTGGCGAGCGCGCCTTTCACGACGTCCAGGGTGGAGGCGGTGCCGGATTTCAGGATGCTGAGCAGAACGCCACGCTGACCGTCCTGGCGCACAATGTTGGTCTGCGGAATGGAGCCATCCACCACGCTGCCGATGTCGTGCAGGTAGATGGTTGCGCCGTTGACCTGCCGGATGGGCAGGTCGGCCAGGCCCCCAACCGTGAATGGCGTGGAGTTGAGCCGGACATCGTACTCGGGCATGCCCATTTTCATGGTGCCGCCGGGCTCGACGACGTTTTCAGCCGCGACCGCTTGCAGCACGTCGGCGGGGGACAGGTGCTGGGATTGCAACAGCTTCAGATCGAGATTGATCATGATCGAGCGCTGTTTGCCGCCGTACACGTTGGGAACGACGATGCCCGGGACCGTGACCAGCTGGGTCCGGACGAAGTTCAGACCGTAGTCGTTAAGTTGCTGTTCGGTGAGGCCTTTGCCCGAGAGGCCGAGCTGCAGGATGGGAACGCTGGAGGCGGAAAAGTTGATGATCTGGGGGGGCTGGACACCGGCCGGCAGCTGGCGCAGAATGAATTCCGACGCCGCCGAGACCTGGGCATTGGCGGTGGCCAGCGAGGAGCCCTGCTGCAGGTAGATTTTAACGACAACCTGGCCATTCAGCGTGGTCGATTCGACGTGTTCGATGTTGTCGACCAGGGTGGTGAGCGTTTTTTCGTAGGGTGTGGTGAGGCGGCCTTCGAGCTCTTCGGGGCTTAGGCCGGTGTAGCTCCAGGCCACGGAGATGACCGGAATATCGATGTTGGGGAAAATGTCGGTCGGGGTGCGCAGGATCACCACAGGCGCGGCGATCAGAATCAGAATCGCCATCACGATGAAGGTGTAGGGCCGATTCAGTGCAAGCCGAACAATCCACATAGGGACGAATTCTCCGGGTAGGGACTTCTTCTCCAGTAAACAGCAGATTCGCGGTTCCGTGTAGTTTTGGAGCGGCTCTCCTGTTGCCGTGCCGTAGGCTACATTGCCGAATGCCAGTTTTTCTTGAGAAAACTGGCGCATACCTCGTTGGCTTGCTATCTGCCCTCCGAGAACAGCTTGGCGGCAAACAGCCGGGTAGGGACCTTACGGCCGGGGTGATGGCCGGCAAAGCGGCAAGCGAGGAAGGATGAGGCGGGAGGAGGTGGAAGCGATGAGGGAGGCTGGGCCGTGCGGCGCAAGATGGCGTGGTTGCACCATCTGCAAACGGAACTCGCTCCAACTGTTGCGCAACCTCGCCGCCCGTCCCCGGCGTCTACGGAGTGGGCCCGCTGAACGGATTGCGCGGCAAGATACGGAGCAAAAGCTATGAATGCTGGGGATGTCCTTGTTGAAAAGCTGATTATCTGGGGTGTGGATACCATTTTCGGTCTGCCGGGGGATGGGATCAATGGAATTCTTGAGTCGCTGCGCAAGAAGCAGGACAAGATCCGTCTCATCCATGTGCGGCACGAGGAATCGGCAGCATTTATGGCCTGCGCCTATGCCAAATTTACGGGCAGGCTGGGGGTTTGCCTGGCGACCTCCGGGCCGGGTGGAATTCACCTGTTGAATGGGCTTTACGACGCCAAGATGGACCAGGCCCCGGTGCTCGCCATCACCGGCATGCAGTACAGGGATGTCACCGGAACCTTCGGTCAGCAGGATGTGCAACTGGACAAGCTGTTCATGGACGTGGCGTGTTACAACGAGCGCGTGATGAATGCACCGCACATGGCGCCCACGGCGGATCTGGCCATCCGGTCGGCGATAGAAAAGCGCGGGGTTGCGCACCTTACCATTCCGATCGATGTGCAGCTGGAAGACTTGACGGATAAGGATCGTTCGGAGCGCAACGTAAAAGGTCATTCCTCCACCGTGCTTTCGATTACGGGCAACTTCCCGCGCGATGAAGATTTGCGCAACGCGGCCAAGGTGATCAACGACGGCAAACGGATTGCCATCATGGCCGGGCAGGGCGCCTTGGACGCGCACGACGAGTTGATCGAGTTGGCGGAGCTTTTAGGTGCGCCGATCATCAAACCGCTGCTGGGCAAGGGGACCGTTCCGGACGATTCACCCTATACCACCGGGGGCATCGGTCTGCTGGGTACCAAGCCTTCGCAGGATGCCATTGAGAACTGCGATACGTTGATCATGATCGGCACGTCGTACCCCTACATGGAGTACCTGCCGAAGCCGGGCGATGCGCGCTGTGTGCAGATTGACGACAATGCGCAGCGGATCGGCTTGCGCTACCCGGCCGAGGTGGGCCTGGTGGGCGACTCGAAAAAGAGCCTTCGGGCGCTGCTTCCCCTGCTGAAGCGCAACAGCTCCCGTCAGTTCCTGGAGCAGGCGCAGAAAGACATGAAGGAGTGGCGGAAGACGCTTGAAACCGAAGGAACGGTGATGAGCAAACCCATGAAGCCGCAGGTAGTGGGTTGGCAGTTGAGCAAGTTCACCAAGGAAGGCGCGATCATTGTGTCCGATTCGGGCACCAACACAACGGTGTTTGCGCGCTATATGCAGGCCAAACGGGGGCAGAAGCTTTCCTGCTCCGGCAACCTGGCCACCATGGCCTGTGGCATGCCCTATGCCATTGCGGCCCAGGTGGCCTATCCGGAAAAGCAGGTGATCGCGATTGTGGGCGACGGCGGATTTACGATGTTGCTGGGTGAGTTCATCACCGCGGTAGCCTACAAATTGCCGATCAAGTTCGTGATCATCAAAAACAACACCCTGGGCCAGATCAAGTGGGAGCAGATGGTCTTTGACGGCAATCCGGAATACGGTTGCGATCTGTTTCCGGTCGACTTCGTGGCGTTTGCCAAGGCCATGGGCGGCGACGGGATTCGGGTGGACGACCCAACCATGGCGGAGGAGCAGTTCCGGCAGGCCTTGAACACGCCGGGACCGGTGATCATTGAAGCGGTAGTGGACCCGTACACGGCCATGCTGCCGCCGGTAATCTCCACCAAGCAGGCGTTGAAGTTCTCGGAGGCGCTGCTGCGGGGTGAGCCGCACCGCATCCGCATCGCGCTGACAGCCGCCAGCGATATGGTTCGCCAGGTGGTGTAACCAGGCACTTCCACGCCCCCGAAGGCACC
The DNA here is from genome assembly GCA_964242195.1 of uncultured Acidobacteriaceae bacterium. Classification (GTDB taxonomy): domain Bacteria; phylum Acidobacteriota; class Terriglobia; order Terriglobales; family Acidobacteriaceae; genus Granulicella. The sequence goes on along the minus strand of CAXTBI010000028.1, from coordinate 22,899 downwards.
TGCCCCGAGCGGGTGCCTTTTTTTGTGAGCGAGTCAAACCGGTTCAGCAGGGCTACAACGCGAGTTCCCACCCCCACCATCTTTTCTGCTTCCCTTGTTCCGATCAGGCGTAGGATATGGGATGTTTGACGTCAAAGAGGCGTCGGGGAAAGCCAAAGATGCGTTTGTTCGATGTTTTGTTCGGGAAGCCGCTGGCCAACAGCGAGGCGGCCCACGAGCACATAGGTGTGCCGGCCGGAATCCCCATTTTCGGGCTGGACGGTTTGACCAGCGCAGCGTACGGGCCGGAACAGGCCATGGTGCTGCTGATCCCGCTGGGGATGGCCGGTGTGCAGATGCACCTGATGCCGATCTTTACGGCCATCCTGATCCTGCTGACGATTCTGTATTTCAGCTATCGGCAAACGATTGAGGCCTACCCGAACGGGGGTGGATCGTTCACCGTGGCCAGCGAAAATCTGGGCGACGGGGCAGGGTTGCTGGCCGCGTCCGCGCTGATGATCGACTACATCTTGACCGCTGCCGTGGGCATTTCAGGCGGTGCGACGGCCCTGGTGAGTGCCGTTCCATCGCTGAACGCGCACCTTGTGCTGATCTGCATGGTGATCCTTTTGATCATCGTGATCGTGAACCTGCGCGGCGTGAAGGAGTCCGGTTTTATCTTTATGCTGCCGACGATCTTGTTTGTCGGCACGCTGCTGACGACGGTTGTGGTGGGCATTGTGCACGCGCTGCATGCGGGCGGCCATCCGGTGCCGCTGGCGGCACCACCCCCACCCATTCCCGCGACGATGCAATACCTCACCGTCTGGCTGCTGTTGAAGGCCTTTGCCAGCGGATGCGCGGCGATGACGGGCGTGGAGGCGGTTTCCAATGGCGTAACGGCCTTCAAGGAGCCTAGGGCAAAGAATGCCAACTGGGCGCTGACGGTAATCATCGCCATGCTGATCGTTCTCCTGGCCGGGTTGTCGTATGTAGCGAAGGCATACCATGTGACGGCGATGGAGCCGAGCAATCCCCAGTACCAGACCGTGTTGTCCATTGAGGTCGCAGCGGTGTTCGGGCGTCACTTTTTCTACTACCTGACCATGGGAAGCACATTGGCTGCGCTGGCTTTCAGCGCGAATACGGCGTTTGCGGATTTTCCACGGACAGCGCGGGCCATTGCCGCCAAGGACTACTTCCCGCATGTGTTTCTGCTGCGCGGCCGGCGGTTGCTTTTCTCGCACGGCATCTATGCGTTGACAGGCTTTACGGCCGTCCTTCTGCTCATCTTTGAAGGCGTCACCGACCGTTTGATTCCGTTGTATGCCATCGGCGCTTTTCTGGCGTTCACGCTGAGCCAGGCGGGCATGGTGAAGCACTGGTTGAACAACAAGGACCAGCGCCATTGGCAAGTCAAGATGTTTTTGAATGGGTTGGGTGCCGTCGCGACCGGGATCACGTTGTGCGTTGTGCTGGTGGCAAAATTCACGACCGGCGCGTGGATCACGGCGTTGCTTGTGCCGACCATCATCGCGACCATGTACAGCATCAAGCGGCATTACACGCGGGTGAAACTGGAAACGGCCGATCCCACGCCGATCCGGCTCACAGGCCTGGAACAGCCGCTGGTGGTCATTCCCATTGCGCGGTGGGACAAAATCAGCGAAAAGGCGGTGCGTTTCGGCTTGGTGATGAGCAAAGAAGTGAAAGTCGTCAACGTGCAAAACGAGGACGATGAAACCAATTTTGCCGATCTCTGGGAGGAAATGGTGCTTGCCCCCATTCGCGAATACGGCGCGCCGGAGCCGGAGTTGATCCAGGTCCAAAGTACGTTTCGCCTGGTGCTGACGCCGTTGATGGATTACATCCTGCAGCTGGAGGACGACAATCCGGGACGCAAGGTGGCGGTGCTGGTGCCGGAACTGGTGGTGCGTCACTGGTGGGAGAACTTATTGCATAATCAGCGCGTGCAGATTTTGAAGCTGCTGCTGCTGCTGCGCGGGAACCAGCGAATCATCGTGGTAAATATTCCGTGGTATCTGTAGTTGATGGTTAGTGGTTAGTGGTTAGTGGTTAATGGTTAGCGGTTAGTGGTTAGTGAGTGGGAGCCGGTGGTTGCGGCTCCCCTTGCTTTTGCGGTGGAGCGGATGCGCGCGGCAGATGCCGGGATGATGGCGAGGGCGCGGTCGATTTCCGCCTCCGTGGTGAGGCGGGAAAGCGAAAGGCGCAGGCTGGCGCGGGCTTCGGTTGGGGTGAGGCCCATGGCGAGCAGGACATGAGAGGGTTCGGTGGCGCCGGACTGGCAGGCCGCGCCGAAACTGGCGCTGATCCCGGCGATGTCGAGGGCGATGAGCAGACGTTCGGCGTCCACGCCGGGGATTTGCAGGTTCAGGGTGTTCTCCATGCGAGGCGCGCCGGCGGCATTGATCAGGGCGTCGGGGATAGCTTGAAGCAGGCCTGCTTCGAGGCGGTCGCGCAGGCTGCGGAGGTGGACCGGGCCGCCTTCGCGCAGCCAGGTTCGTGCGAGATCGGCGGCGGTGCCCAGGCCGACGATGCCGGGAACGTTTTCCGTGCCGGCCCGGCGTCCGCGCTCGTGCGGGCCGCCGTGGAAGAGCGGCGCAAGGCGAACGCCCTTACGCATGAACTGCACACCGGTGCCCCCGGGAGCGTACATTTTGTGGCCGGAAAGGGTGAGGAGATCGACATTTTTGAACTCACCGCCCAGGTCGAGCGGGAGCTTGCCGGCCGCCTGCACGGCGTCGGTATGGAAGAGCGCGCCATGCATTTTGGTGAGGCGGGCAAGTTTTCCGACCGGTTGGATGACGCCGGTTTCGTTGTTGGCGAGCATGATCGAAACCAGCCGCGTCGATGGTTTAAAAGCGGCTTCGAGGGCTGCGGGGCCGATGATGCCGTCGTGGTCGGGCTCGAGATAGGTGACGTCCACACCGCGCCGTTCGAGCGCTTCCGCGGCGTGGAGAACGGCGTGGTGCTCGATGGCGGAGGTGATGAGGTGAGCGGGTTCGCGGGGTTCCGGGCGGCCAGGGGCGCGGTCGAGAAAGGGCTGCAGAACGCCGGTGAGCGCGAGGTTGTCGCCTTCGGTGCCGCCCGAGGTGAAAACGATTTCGGCGGGTGTGCAGCCGAGCAGGGCGGCGACGGAGCCGCGGGCGCGCTCGACGGCGGAGCGTGTGCGCTGGCCGCCGGCATGGCTCGAACTGGGGTTGCCAAACGCCTCGGTCCAGAAGGGCTGCATGGCGGCGAGGACCTCGGGGAGGACAGGGGTGGTGGCGTTGGCGTCGAGGTAGATTCGCATTTCGGTGGCTGAAGGTGCATGGTTAGTGGTGCATGGTTAGTGAAACGTCGTTGGGGTTAGGGCGGCTCTGATTCACTCCGCTTTGACGAGGTCCGCTTTTCCGGTTGTCATTCCCGTAGGGAATCTGCGT
>CAXTBI010000028.1:8589-19374 GCA_964242195.1 uncultured Acidobacteriaceae bacterium | reverse complement strand
CTCCGCTTTGACGAGGTCCGCTTTTCCGGTTGTCATTCCCGTAGGGAATCTGCGTTCCTTGCGGGCGGCAAATGCGCGCTGCTCAGGAGGACAATGCTACATGGACCCTGCACCTTTTGCCTGTGCGTGAGGGTTGGGGTAATCCGCAAAAGCATGTTGCGCCAGTGATCCACCGGCACAAGCGCCTCCATCTCCAACTCCAGCGGGCGGCCGCAATCTACCCTCGTCCATGGCTACAATGGTGGTATCGGGTCGTTGGCTTGTCCTGTTTTGCGACACACGGGTCGGCCCCTGGCTCAACATCTCCACCTCGGCACCAAGTTCCGCTCCGAAAGGCTTGTCCGCATGATCATCGGCGTTCCCAAAGAAGTGAAAGATCACGAGAGCCGGGTCGGCGTCACGCCTGCGGGCGCAAAAGCCCTCACCGAGGCCGGTCACAAGGTCCTCGTCGAACAAAACGCCGGTCTGCTCTCCTCCTTTCCCGATGACGAGTACCAGGCCGTCGGTGCCGAAATCGTCGGCGCGGCCTACAACGTTTGGCGTACGGCGGACATCATCGTCAAAGTCAAGGAACCCACCTCGGCCGAGTACTTCCATTTCCGCGAAGACCTCACCCTGTTCACCTACCTCCACCTCGCTCCCCTGGAGGAACTCACCCAGGCCCTGCTCGACAAAAAGGTCACCGGCATCGCGTACGAAACCGTGCGCGACCGGGTCGGCTCCCTTCCCTTGCTCACCCCCATGTCCGAGGTCGCCGGCCGGCTTTCCGTGCAGGTCGGTGCAACCTATCTGCAAAAGGAGCACGGCGGTCGCGGCGTCCTCCTCGGCGGCGTTCCCGGCGTTCCTCCCGGCAAGGTCTGCATCCTCGGTGGCGGCATCGTCGGCACCAACGCCGCCAAAATGGCGCTCGGCCTCGGTGCGGAGGTCACGATCGTCGACCTGAACCTGAACCGCCTGCGTGAAATCGACGATATTTTCGGCGGCCGCGTCTTCACCCTGGCCTCCAACAGCTACAACGTCCAGCGCGCCGTGTCGGAAGCCGATCTCGTCATCGGCGGTGTGCTCATCCCCGGCGCCGCCGCTCCCAAAATCGTCACCGGGGCCATGGTCGCCAGGATGAAAAAGGGGGCCGTGGTCGTGGATGTCGCCATCGACCAGGGCGGCTGCATCGAAACCGCGCGCCCCACCACGCATTCCGACCCCAGCTTTGAGGTCGACGGCGTGGTCCATTACTGCGTCACCAACATGCCCGCCGCCGTTCCCAACACCAGCACACTCGCCCTCACCAATGCCACGTTTCCCTATGTGCTCAAGCTCGCCAACATGGGCGCGCGGGCTGCCATCGCAAGCGATCCAGGCATTGCCGAAGGCGTAAACACGATCGACGGCAAGCTCACCTACGGCGCGGTTGCGGATTCCCAAAACCGCCAATTCACGCCCATCCAGTCGCTCTTCGGCTAATCCGCCCAGGCCCGGCAGGCCTACGCTGCGTCCCTCCAGGGGCACGGGCGTAGACTGCTAGCCATGGGAGACCGCGGCAGCCGGCGCGTTTGGATCTTCGTGCTTCTGGGCAGCCTCCTTGTGCTGTTTCTCGCGCTCGCCGGCCTCAACGCCTTCAATCTGCGCCTCCTCGATCCACAGTCCCCCATCGAAACGCTCGTTTTTCTAACCCTTTCGATCCTCGCATTTCTGCTGTTTGTCAGCGTCCTTGTGGCGCTTGTCCGCAATTTCCTCAAGCTTTACGGGGAAAAGCGCAGCCGCGTGCTGGGCGCCCGCCTGCGCACCCGCATGGTGTGGGGTGCGGTGCTGGTTTCGCTTGTGCCGTTGATCTTTATGCTCGCCTTCAGCTACCTGCTGATGAACCGCGCCGTCGATCGCTGGTTTTCCCAACCGGTTACCGAGATGCGCAACGATGCCGGCAGTCTTTCCGCCGCGCTCGAACGCTACGCCAATGCCAACGCCCGCGCCGAGGCCGACACACTCGCCATCGAACTCACCGACGTTCCCGCCCTTGACCCGAAGCGCGACACGTCGGCCCGCCGCCACCGGCCCACACCCGCCGCCAACGCAGCGTTCTCTCGCATTCTTCAACGGCACGAGTTGAATCTGCAGGGCGGCTTCGCCATCCTCTACCACGAGGGTGTCCCCGCGGCTTCGCTGCACGTTCCACCGCAGATCCGGCAGGGCGCCCCCTTGTCGCCGCAGCGAACGGTCAACGGCATTACCGAAGTCGCCGTGCTCCAGGCGGCACAGCGCAGCGAAGGTACCCTGTTTTCGCTCGGCGGCATCGATTACAGTCTCGCCCTCGCCGGCCTCAAAGGCGGGGGCCTGATCGTCGTCGGCCTTCCCCTCCCCACCGACGTCGCGGCCACCGACCTGCGCCTGCGCAAAGCCGCCGACATGTACTGGACGGTCTTCCGCGAACGCCACCAGGTCCGCAGCCTCTACACCGGCCTTCTGCTCCTGATCACGGCCCTCGCCCTGTTCGCCGCCTGCTGGCTCGCGCTGAACACCGCCAAGCAGGTCACCCGTCCGGTGGAATCGCTCGCCGAAGCCATGGAAGCCATTGCCTCCGGCAACTACGCCCGCCGCGTCGAGCAATCCGTCACCGAAGAACTCGGCGAACTCGCCGACAGCTTCAACGCCATGGCCGCCGACCTCGAATCCACCCGCTCGGCCGCACTCGCCTCCGCCGCCCAACTCGGCGAACTCAACACCGCTCTCGAACGCCGCCGCACCGAGCTCGAAACCATCATCGAAACCATTCCCACCGGCCTGGTTACGCTTTCGCCGGAACGCCGCGTCGTTCTTGCCAATCGCACCTTCTCCGAAATGCTCGACCCCGGCGGCGAGCGGTTGTTTATCGGTCTGCACCTGCGCGAAATCCTTCCGCCCGAAACCATTGACATCCTCGATCGGCTCCTGCAGCGCAGCCACCGCATGGGTTCCGCCTCCACCGAGTTGCGTTTGCCCACCTCCTCCGGCGAACTCCAGATGTCGGCCGTCGTCGCTCTGCTGGAACGCGGTCCGGCTCGCGAGCATCTCGGCTATGTGCTCGTCCTCGAAGACGTTTCCGAGGCCCTGCGCGCACAAAAGCAAAGCGCCTGGAAAGAGGTCGCGCGTCGCGTCGCGCACGAAATCAAAAACCCGCTCACCCCCATCTCGCTCAACGCCGAACTCATCCGCCGCCACATCGATCGCCTCGCGCCCACCCTCGCCGGCGGCCCCGGCGGCCGTTCCGCCGAGGTCATTCAGCGCTCCACCGACATCATCGGTTCCTCGGTGGAAACCATGCGCTCCCTTGTCGATCAGTTCGGTTCCCTCGCCGAGTTCCCCACCGCGCGCCCCCGCCCCGCGGACCTCAACACCGTCATCGACAACGCCCTTGCGCTGTTCACCGGTCGGCTCGGCTCCATCCGTCTGCGCCGCTCCTTCGCCCCCGGCCTTCCCCTCGTCATGGCCGACCCCGAAGCCCTCAAACGCGCCGTCAGCAACCTCATCGACAACGCCGCCGAAGCCATGAGCGACAGCCTTCTCCGCGAACTGGACGTCGCCACCCGTCTGCTCGACAACGGGGCCGTCGAGCTCAGCGTCGCCGACACCGGCACCGGCCTTACCGACGAAATGCGCGAACGCCTCTTCCTTCCGTACTTCTCCACCAAGCAGCGCGGGACCGGCCTCGGTCTTTCCATCGCCGCCAAAATCGTCGGGGAACTCGGTGGAACCATCCGCGCGGAAAAGAACTTCCCCTCCGGCGCACGTTTCATCGTCGAACTGCGCCCGGCACCGAACACCGATCTCGAGCCGGTTCCACCGGCTGCGCTCCGCGTCGACAAAATCGCCGAAACCCCCACCGAGGGAGTTCCCGCGTGAACCGCGTCCTCATCGTTGACGACGAGGTCGATATTCGCGGCTCGCTCGAAGCCATCCTCCGCGAAGAGGACTATGCCGTCACCACGGCCGGAACCGCCACCGAGGCTCTCGTCCTTCTGCGCGATTCCGATTTCCAGGCCGTCCTGCTCGACATCTGGCTCCCGGACGGCGACGGTCTCGATGTGCTCGCCAAAATTCGCCGCGGCGAAGACGGCCACCACCGCCCCGGCGCGCCGGAGGTCATCATGATCTCCGGCCATGGCACCATCGAAGCCGCGGTCCGCGCCACCAAGCTCGGGGCCTATGACTTTCTCGAGAAACCGCTCTCGCTCGATCGCACCCTGCTTGTGCTGCGCAACGCCGTCCAGGCCCATCGCCTCCGCGACGACAATGAGGAGTTCGCCCGCCAGCTCGCCACGCGCGGCTCCGTCACCGGCCAATCCGTCTCCATCAAGGCGCTTCGCCAGCAGATCGGCCTCATGGCCCCCACCAACGGGCGCGTGCTCATTTTCGGCGAATCCGGCACCGGCAAGGAACGCATCGCCCGTCTCATCCACGCCGAATCCGAACGCCGCGATCGTCCCTTCGTCGAGCTCAACTGTGCCGCCATCCCCGAGGACTTCATCGAAACCGAACTTTTCGGCTACCGTCACGGCGCCGGCCCCGGCGGCCCCGACCAGCCCACCGAAAAACGTGGCACCTTCGAACGCGCCGACGGCGGCACCCTCTTCCTCGACGAGGTAGGCGATATGAGCCTGAAAACCCAGGCCAAAGTTCTCCGCGCGCTCGACGAACAGCGCTTCTCCCCCGTCGGCGCTTCCCATCCCGTTCACGTCGATACCCGCGTCATCGCCGCCACCAACAAGGACCTCGAAGAAGAAATCGTGCGCGGCAATTTCCGCGAAGACCTCTTCTATCGTCTCAACGTCATCCCCTTCGCCGTTCCGCCCCTGCGCGAACGCAAGGAGGACATCCCTTCCCTTGTGCGCGAATTTCTCTCCGAATTCGGCCAGCAGTACGGCCGCCCGCGCATGGAAATTTCCGACGCCGCCCTCGCCCAGCTGCGCGCCTACAACTGGCCCGGCAACGTCCGCGAACTCCGCAACGTCATGGAACGCGTCCTCATCCTCAACCCCAAAACCCTGCGCATCGAGGTAAAACACCTCCCCATCCTCGTGCAGCGCGCCGACGGCCGCGTCAACGGCCGCGAAGAGTTTTCCACCCTGCAACAAGCCCGCGAAGCCTACGAGCGCGACTACATCCTCAAGGAACTCGACCGCTCCCACGGCAACGTAAGCCGCGCCGCCGAAACCCTCGGCCTGGAACGCTCCCACCTCTACCGCAAAATGAAAACCCTCGGCATCCAACTCAGCGAATAACGACGCATTGAACGACATGGGAACGTGCTCTACGCTTGCTTCAGAGGTGCCGCTGTGAACGCTAAAGATGCTGTCGTCCAATCCCTTAGATCGTACGGTGAGGTTTTCCCACCTAAAACTCCAAGTTGACCTGCGGCTTGAGGAAGTGAAGCTCAGCGACGACGAAAACCTATGGTTGACTACGCTATCCGTTACAAATCCGGAACGTCCAGACTCGGCACCCCCTTCGGAACCAGCGGCCGGCAGCTTGGCAGCATTATTCAATGCAGCACCGGCAAAAAGAATTTATAAAACAATACGTCTGTGTTCGTCCGATGGAACGTTGCTTAGCATCACCGACGCCAAGTGATGCTTTCGATACACTGCTGCCTCTGGGTCTGCGACGCCGTAAGGTTCTCCTCGATTCCAATCTCCTGGTCTTGCTGATCACGGGTCAAGTGGATCTCGCCCTCTTGAAATTGTTCAAGCGGGTGAAAAATTACGAACCGCAGGACGTTCAACTCCCTACATGGCTCTTAAGCCAATTCACTTCGGTGGTCACCACGTCCTACGCCCTTGCGGAGGCGAGCAATCTCGCCGGTGAGCTCAGTGGCTATAAACGTCTGCGGTGGTTTGAGGTACTGTCACACTTCGCTCGTCTCACGCCCGAAGCTCACGTATCTACCGCCGAGGTCGGGCAACACGAGCTCATGGTTCCATTTGGCGTGACAGACGCAGCGCTCGGCATTCTGGCTCAGGACCACGTCTTAATAACCGCGGAGTACGGGCTGTCTGGACGTCTTGCCGAGGACGGGAGACATGTTCTGAATTCAATCACTTCCGCCCTGTCTGGATGAGCCGGACTTAGACCGATCCCTTTTCGAGACGGTGCGCCGCCATGCCATAATGTCCCCACGCATGCTCATCCGCCCTTCCCGATCCGGCCCCCGCCGCCTTCTCGTCTGCACTTGCTCTCTTTTCCTCGCGGCACAGGCCCACGCGCAAACTCCCAGCGCCACCCCCGCCGACATCCCCGCCCTCGTCGACGTCTACAAAGACCTCCACGCCAACCCGGAGCTCTCCCACAACGAAGCCCGCACCTCCGCCATTCTCGCCAAAGCGCTGCGTGAGGACGGCTACACCGTAGCCGATCGTGTCGGCCTCTACCCCGACGGTTCAAAGGCCTACGGCGTCGTCGGTGTGCTGAAAAACGGTGCCGGCCCCACCCTGCTCGTTCGCGCCGACATGGATGCCCTGCCCATCGTCGAAGAAACCGGCGTTCCCTACGCCAGCCACGTCAAAGTCCACAACACCGCCGGCGCCGAAGTCGGCGTCATGCACGCCTGCGGCCACGACGTGCACACCACCGTCCTCCTCGGCACAGCCAAACGTCTGGCCGACGCAAAATCTCATTGGCACGGCACATTGATCCTCGTCGGCCAACCCTCCGAAGAAACCATCGACGGCGCCAAAGCCATGCTCGCCGATGGGCTCTACACCCGTTTCGGCCGGCCCGATCACATCATCGGTCTCCACGACACCAACACCCTCCCCGCCGGCAAAATGGGCTACGTTCTCGGACCCACGCTCGCCAGTTCCACCTCCATCGACGTGGTCATCCACGGCATCGGCGGCCACGGCTCCGCCCCCAACCTCGGCCGCGACCCCATCGCCATGGCCGCCTTTTTCATCACCGAGTTGCAAACCATTGTCAGCCGCGAAGAAGACCCGCAGGACCCCTCCGTCGTCACCGTCGGCGACATCCACGGCGGCACCAAGCGCAACATCATCCCGAACGAGGTCAAGCTCGAACTCACCACCCGCGCCTTCTCCGACCGGAGCCGCGGGGTCGTCATCGACGGCCTGAAATCCATGGCCGCCGGCCTCACCACCGCCTACAACCTGCCCCCCGAGAAAGCCGCGGCCGTGGCCGTCCTCGAAGACGAATCCACCCCGGTCACCTACAACGATCCCGCGCTGATGCAGCAGCTCAAACCCGTGCTCGAAAAAGCCCTCGGCTCCGCGAACGTCGTTCAGCAAACCCGCGTAATGGGCTCGGAAGATGTCGGCACCTTCAGCCTGGACCGCAAAATTCCGCTCGCCTTCTTTTGGCTGGGTGCCATGGATCCCGCCAGATTCGCCGCCGCCGAAGCCGCCGGCACACCGCTTCCGGGCATGCACACCAGTCACTTCGAACCCCTGCCCGAACCCACCATCCGCACCGGCGTCACCGCCATGACGGCCGCCGCCATCTCCCTGCTGCAATAGCTCTGCAGTGGTCTCAAAGGCGAAGTTATGCTCGCCAGCGTCGGTACCGCACCGTGCCCGCCTGGTCTCCCTGGCCCACGCACACCATGCCGCAGCGCTGCATCACGCGCAGGCTGGCCACGCTGTCCTCATAAGCCTGCGCACTCACCGAACGCACCTCCGGCCGGCGCAGCAGCCACGCCGTCAAAGCCTCGGCCGCCTCGCTGGCAAACCCCTTGCCTTGCTCCTCCGCGGCCACCGAGTACCCCAACTCCACATCGCCGCGACCGCACGGAAACCCGCCCAGGCACCCGATCAACCGGAAAGGGCTTCCCACTGAAACCATGTAGCGGTGCCAACCCACCGTCTCCGGCTGCCCTTGCAGCTGCGCCGAAATGTGCAGCCAGACCGCCGATTCCCAAAGCGCCGGAGGCCATGCCGCCGGCACGTCGGCACCCAGCAACCCACCCAACACGCTCTTGCCTGCCGAAGCCTCCGACTCCGCCGCCAGCATATCGGCCGTGATCGTCACCAAGCGCAACCGCGCGGACTGCAATACCTCGGCCTGCTTGTCACGGCGTCGCAGCAGAGCCGCGATCACTTCGCGTCTCCGTGGGACTCATCCTCGCCAGTAGGCCCGGCCTGCGCCTCGCGACCCTGCGCCTCGTGACCCTGCGCCTGCAGGCTCCGCGCCAGCGCCTGCCCCTCGGCCATGCCCTCCAGCTGCCGCCGCCAGTCCAACTCATCCACAAACCCCGCGGAGGTGCGCCAATCCTCACGCACCTTCACAAACAATTCCAGAAACACGCGCGTGCCCAGCACCGCCTCGATCTCCTTGCGCGCCGTCGTTCCAATGCGCTTCAGCATCGCTCCGCCCTTGCCGATCAGGATGGCTTTTTGCCCCTCGCGCTCACAGAAAATGGCCGCCGCAATCTTTGTCAGCGGCAGCTTGCCATCCTTGCCTTTCTTCAGCGATTTCGGCTCTTCAAACCGCTCCACCACCACCGCCGCCGCGTACGGAACCTCTTCCCCGGTCAGCAACAGAATCTTCTCGCGAATCAACTCCGCCACCAGAAACCGCTCCGGCTGATCGGTCAACTGGTCCTTGGGAAAGTACCGTTGCCCTTCCGGCAAGTGGCACACAACCCTGTCCAGCAGCAGTTCCAAGTTCTCGCCCTTGCGCGCCGAAATCGGAATCACCTCCGCAAAGGCGTGCATCCCCGTCCAGTGCGCAATCAGCGGCAAAAGCGCGCTTTTCGGCAACGCATCGATCTTGTTCAACACAAGCAGCACCGGGCATTCCAACCGCTGCACCAGCTGCAACGCCAGGTCGTCCTCGGCCTTCGACAACGCCCGCTTGTGCTGCCCCATCGACCGCACGGTTCGCTCCCCACCAACACCGGGTGCCCCCTGTCTCGCCTCTGAGACATGGGTTTCAGCGCTCGCATCAGGTCCTGTGGATCCCGCCTCTTCCGCCATGGCATCCGCAACCGGCAAACGGTGCGTCGCATCCACCAGGAACAGCACCGCATCCCGTCCTTCCAGCGCTTCTTGCAGTTCCCCCAGCATGCGTCGGTCCAGGTGCGTTTCGCCGCGATGCACCCCCGGCGTATCCACCAGCACAATCTGCGCCGCCGATCGCCCCGGCTCACCCTTGGCCTTTTTGCGGATCGGCAGCTCCAGCACACCCTGGATCCGGGTGCGCGTCGTCTGCGGTTTGTGCGTAACGATGGCCAGTTTCTGGCCGAGCAACGCGTTCAGCAGAGTCGATTTGCCGGCGTTCGGTCGACCGACGATAGAGACAAACCCTGTGCGCAGTGCCATGGGTCCATTCTCGCACCGCGCTCCCGTCAGGGCCTATTCCGGCTCCGTCGTATTTAACGATCCCTGCAACCCCACCCGCACCCGCTCCACCAGGCGGTCCGTCGAGGCCAGCACTTCCAGCCGCAGCGGACCGTCCTCCACCACCTCGCCCGGCAACGGAATGTGCCCCGCAATCTCGCTCACCAGCCCGCCCACCGTCGCCGCCTCATACCCCGTCAGCAGCTGCGGCAGCGCCTGCTCAAACCCTCCGCCCTCGTCTCCGCCCTCGGCATCCTCGCCGTCGCCACTCGCCGGCTGCAGGAACAGCTCACGCAAGCGGCGCACTTCAAAGCTTCCCGGGATCAGAAATGTCCCACCCTCTTCGGCCACGGGCGCATACCCCGCCTCGAGCGTGTCGTGCTCGTCCTCGATATTGCCGACAATGGCCTCCAGCAGGTCCTCAATGGTCACCAGCCCCGCCACGTTTCCATACTCGTCGATGGCCAGGCTCATATGCTGTTTGCCGCGCTGCATTTCGCGCAGCAGCTCGTTCACCTTCTTGCTTTCGGGAACAAAATTGGCCGCCCGCGCCAGGCTGGCCACCGTGCGCGTGGTCGCGTCGTCGTCCTTCACGCCCAGCAGATCCCGCGCAAACGCGATCCCGATTACATGATCGAGCGATCCCACATACACCGGCACCCGCGACAAACTACGCTGGTTCACCTCTTCGGTAAACTCCATCAGGGTCATCGTCGCCGGCACCGCGAAAATGTCCGGTCGCGGCGTCATCACCTCGCGGACAACCTTGTCGCCGAACTCCACCGCCGACCGCACCAGCTCACGGTCGCCCTCCTCGAAAATGCCTTCCTCTTCCCCTGCCTCCAGCAGCGCATCCATGGCCTCACTGCCGGGCCGCTCCTCATCGGGTACCTCCGGCTCGGCCAGGTTCGCAATCGACATCACCAGCGAAATCAGCAGCGTCACCGGCAGCACAAGGTAAAAGAGCGCCCGCAGCACCGGCGCCATCCAGCGCAGCCAACGTCCTGAAGATCGCGTGATCAAAAACTGCGGCAGCAACCAATGGCAAAGCACCACGGCCAGCCCATACACCAGCACCGCCCGCCCAATCGCCGCGCCCGTTCCCTTGGCATGCCACGGCACCTGGCTCGTCAGCAGCAGGGCCAACGCCCCCAGCGCCACCTGCGAAAGCACGGAAGCCGAAGTCGTCGCCGATTCACGGCTCAGCCGCAGCTTCGGCTCCACCGCCCGCTCCCAGGCCGCCACCGCTTCGCCGGGTTCGCGCGGCAAAAATTGATCCATGGCCGCGTACACCCGCTCCGCATACGCCGCCAGCGTCACCACCGCCAGCAAAAGCAGGATGCATGGACCATACAACGCATGGAACGGAAATGCGCTCAACGCCGGCTCCCGGACAGCCGCTGAACTTCGCCGGCTTTTGGAACCCGGCCCCCGCGCACCGGCCCGCTCGCCGGTCTAGTCGCCG
>CAXTBI010000028.1:0-8489 GCA_964242195.1 uncultured Acidobacteriaceae bacterium | reverse complement strand
CGTGCGATCAATCCGGCCGGCAAACGCAACTGCCGCCGCAACGCAGCCTCGTGCCCGGCCATTTCGCCGTCGTCAATCTCATGATCCATCCCTGAAAGATGCAACACACCATGCAACAGCAGAACCCGCACCTCATCCCGCAGCGTCAACCCGTGCTCCGCCGCTTGCCGCGCCGCGGTTTCAAGCGAAATCGCCAGGTCCCCCGCATGCTGCTCGGCCACTTCCCGCGGCGCGGGAAAACTCAACACATCGGTCGCCTTGTTTATGCCTCGAAACTGCCGGTTCAGCCGCCGCAACGCACGATCGTCGGCAAGCAGCACATCGATGTTGCCATGGGTCTCCGTCATCCCCTGCACCGTGTGCAAAAACCGGGTAAGCCCGGCCTGGCTCAGGCCCAGCGCACCCCAGGGGTCCGGTTCCTCTTCGACATGTCGTGGCGGTCGCAGCGAAATCATGCCTTCAGTATCGCTTGTCTCCGCTATTGCGTCTTCAACCGTGGGCTGCCTGCCTCACTGCGCCCGGCCCCGGGTTCCCCAGCCCCGGCTCGCCCTGCCTCACTTCGGCCGGCCTCCACCCGGCTGGCCTCCATTCGGCTGACAAAGCCAAGCCCAGGCTCCGCTTCCGTGCCCACCGGCCCCAGTTCGGCCATCCGCGCATGGCTCTCATACGCCTGCACAATCCGCTGCACCAGCGAGTGCCGCACCACATCCTTGTTCTCAAAATGGCAGAACCCGATGCCCTCCACACCCTCCAGCACACGCAATGCCTCGTAAAGCCCGCTCTTCTTCGGGTTGGGCAAATCGATCTGGGTCAGATCGCCCGTAATGATCGCCTTGGATCCCTGCCCGAGCCGGGTCAAAAACATCTTCATCTGCTCGGCCGTGGTGTTCTGCGCCTCGTCCATGATGATGAATGCCTCATTCAGCGTTCGCCCGCGCATAAACGCCAACGGCGCAATCTCGATCACGCCCGTCTCGAGCATCCGGTCCACCTTCGCCGGATCGAGGAGGTCATACAGCGCGTCGTACAGCGGCCGCATGTAGGGATCGACCTTTTCCTGCAACGATCCCGGCAAAAATCCCAGCCGCTCGCCAGCCTCCACCGCCGGCCGTACAAGAATGATGCGCGCCGCTTTCTTGGTCAAGAGCGCACTCACCGCCATCGCCACCGCCAGGTACGTCTTGCCCGTACCCGCCGGCCCCAGCCCGAACACCATGTCGTGCTTTTCAATGGCTTCCAGATACTTGCGCTGGTTCGGCGTGCGCGGCTGCACGGTCTTCTTCGTACCCGCGCCGCGCTGTTTGCCGCTGTCGATCAGCCCCCGCAGCGTTGCCGCCGGATCAGCCACCACCAGCTTCAGCAGCGCATTCAGTTCGCCGTTGTGCGGATGAACCCCGCTTTTCCGCAGGTGCTCAAAGTCCGCGAAAATGCCTTCGGCGCGCGCCACAGCCTCGGCCTCGCCCATGATCTTGATCGCGTCCGATCGAAGATCGATCTGGATGCCGAGCGAGTCTTCCATCAAGCGAAGATTCTCGTCGCGTGTGCCGTACAGCGGCTCAATACCGGGCGTCAGGGGCAGCGATGTTTTGACCAAGTAGGTTTCTGACCTCCGTCAGGTGGGTACAGGCATTGGATGTTGGGGGGATTGCAAGCGTTGCGGGAGGCACCGGTTCCGGAACCGCCTGCCGGCAAACGCCGGCCGCCGTTCCTGCTCCGTGAAACCACCGATTTGGCAAGGGTTGCCAAGGCAAGGAGTGATCTTGCGGTCAGCCTAGCGCCGCCAGGCCGAGGAGGTCAAGCCAATCTCTGGAAAACCGGCCCGAAACCGCCGCACGTCGGTTCGCACCGATGGGGGAGCAACCGACGGCCGTCCCGGAGATGCCTACAACTCTTGTTGTCATTCCCGCAGGGAATCTGCGTTTCGTCCCCGTTGTCGCACCTTTGCCAGGATCGCCTCCGTCGTCTCCCAGGCCATTTCCTTAGCCCTGCGAACGTCCTCTCGACCGCAGCAAACGGTCGCATGGTCTCCGTAGTGCGATCAGGCGTCCTCTCGACCGTAGCGGAGAGAGACCCCTGTATTCCGTCCGGCGCGCCGCAACGTACCGCGCAAGCATCCACCCCTTCATCATTGACCGCATTCCCGCAGTTCGATAAAATCAAAGGGTTACCGGTGATGCAGCCGACGCTGTGTCCGCACCAGCGTCCCGTCTGCACCCTAAACCCACCCGAATCAGCACCATCCCGGGTAAAAAGAGAGTCTTCCATGGCAAATCATGTTTCATCCCTGAAGCGCGCCCGTCAAACGGTCACCCGCACCGCGGTCAACCGCAGCAACCGCTCCAAACTTCGCGGTTCCCTGCGCGCCATGCGCGAAGCCCTCACCGGCGGCAACGCCGAATCCGCCGCCACCCAGTACCGCGCCACCGTCTCCATACTGGATAAAAGCGTCCAAAAGGGCGTGTTGCACAAAAACACCGCCAGCCGCTACAAGGGCCGCCTCAACGCCCGCCTGAAGATCCTCGCCACCAAGGCCGCCTAGCCTCCGGTGGGGGAGTGGAAAGAACAGGACCGGCATACGCTGGTCCGTTCTTTTTTGCCTGACATTCATTCCCTGCCCGGTACAACACCTCGTTTGTCATCCACCACAGTCCGGCACGGCCCTCATTGTTGCGGCGAGGCATTGCGCGTCTTGTACACCGGCGACTCCCCCGGATTCAGCAGCGTGGGCGCCTTCCGCGGCGGCTCGGCTGGGGCGGATGCACCCGGCTCAGGCACCCCCGGCGTCTCCCCCGAAGCCGCTGCGGTCGGACCCGAGCCCAGCGACGCCCCGGCAGCCGGTGTCGAAGCCTCCGCCGCCGCACCTTCCCCCGCGCCCGCAGCCTCCTCCGATTCCGGCACCCCCTCATGGATCGGCCGTGTGATCCGCCGCAGCACCACCGGCCCATGCGCCTCCGGCGGCCGCATCGTCTCCACCTGCGCCAGGTCCTTCCGGTCCCGCGCACTCAGCTCCGGCAGGGTGTACAGATCCAGCGACTTCGCTCCCAGAATCGCCAGCGTCCGCCCATCGGCGGAAAGATCGAAATTTTCCGCCGTCTTTGCCGCGGGATCGCACTGCACGTGCAGCAGCAAATCCCCGCTTTCCGTCCCGTATACCCGAATTTCTTCGCTCAGCGGAGACTCGGTCACGGTTCCGCTTGTGGCACCGCCCGTCCCCGTCGCATAAAAACGGCTAAAGGCAAACCGCCCCGCCTCCGGCGCGCTGACGATCGTGGGTGGCTGCAACGTGTCGCCAAACGGCTCCTCCCAGTTTTCATGGCCGTCAAAGCCGTACACGGTCAGCTCCGGGCTTGTGTCCGAGCGGCAGCTCACCGCCGCAAACTGGCTCCGGCTCAGCAGCCGCAGGGTCGGCGCGCAGGCGCTGTGGACCGCCGCCAGGGCCTGCGGCTTTCCCTCATACTCATTGAAACTCACCGCCCATTGCCCACGGTGCTGATCTTCGGCCCAAAGGTAGCCGTCGCCATCAAGCGCCAGCCGCAAAAGGCCCGGCGCACCCACCACGCCCGCCGGCCTCACCTCCACCGGGCGCTCCGGCCCACCGGCCAGCAACCGGTAAAACTCAATCGTCGTCCGCTTCCGCTTCGGTCCCTCATCCCCCTCGGCAGCTTGCTTCGATTTCTCCTCCGGATGCTGCATCTGGATCATCAAAATGCGCCCATCCGCCGAACTCTCAATCAACTCCGGCTGCCCCGGGCGATGCGGCAACGTCGACCGCTGAAACGACGTTCCCGTTTCCAGCCCCCGCAGCGGCGCAAACAGGGAAAGCTCCTGCCCCACCCGAAGCACAAACAATCCCTGTCCCGCGCTCCAAAGGTAGCGCCCGTGATCGCGCAGGTGCCATTCGGTTCTGGCCAGCACCTTGCCCATCGGCAACTCGATCACCTCGGCAGCCACCAACCGGGAATCCGTGCTCTCTTCGCCCGGGAGGCGCGGCACCAGCGACCGCAAGCTGAACGTAAACAGGACGTGCGTCCTATCCAGCACATGCACCGTCGCCATCGAGGCCCCGGCATGCAGGAACGCCAGCGGGTACCCCGGAAATCCAAGGGTCTCCAACGGAATCCGCTGCTCGGCCACCGGCGGCTTTTCCGCCACCGCCCGGCCCAACGTGCCGGAAAAGAGCAAACCCAGGGCAACGGCCCCGCCCCAAATCCCTCCCGGTACAAAATCACGTCTGAAAGACATCCTGAAGGACATGCAGATTGGCCCGCCTTCTTCCTGTTTTCCTTGTAGGCTTTAGTCTAGCCGATCGGGACGTTCCTTCAAGGCAGCTCAGCCTCTTCCTGACGCGGTACCATCAACGCCCGGCCGCCACCCGCGCTCTCGCCCGGAACGCGCTGCACCGGGCAGGAGATTGCTCCATGACTCACATGTTCGCCCGGCGGCATACCCTTGGCCCTACGTTCACCCTTGGCCGTACGCTTACCTTTTGCCGTACGCTCACCTTTGCCGGCCTGGCCGCCCCTCTGCTCCTCTCCGCGCAAACGATCAAAGCCCCCTCTGCCGGCAACGCTCCCGCCGCGCCCATCTTGCCGCACTACCAGCTGGCGCCCGCCTTCGATACCTCCGCCATCGACACAGCAGCCGACCCCTGCACGGATTTCCACCAGTTCGCCTGCGGCCACTACGCCGCCCTCCATCCTATTCCCGCCGACCAGACCGGCGTCGGCCAGTTCCAAACCCTCGGCAACGTCAACAGCGAGCGCCTCCAGGGAATTCTGCAGAAATACTCCACCGAATCCGCGGGCGGCTCTCCCCGTACACCCAACGAACAAAAGATCGGTGACGACTACGCCGCCTGCATGAACACCGCACTCATCCAGTCCAGGGGCCTGGCCCCCGCGCAGCCGCTCCTGGACGGGATCGATCGCGTCACCAAGCCCGGTCTCCCCTATTTCGCCGGGGAACTCCAGCGCTTCGGCGTCAACGCCTTCTTCGGCTATGCCGAAATGCAGGACTACAAGGATTCCTCCCGGCAAATTGCCTTTGTCCAGCAGGGCGGCCTGGGTCTGCCCGAGCGCGATTACTACACCCGCACCGGCGACAAGGACAAACTCCTTCGCCAGCAATACGTCGACCACATCGCAAAAATGCTCACCCTCGCCGGCAGTCCTGCCGACCGCGCCGCCGCCGATGCCCGCGACATCCTCGCCTTTGAAACAAAGCTCGCCGAAGCTTCGCTCACCAATACCGAAATGCGCGATCCCGCCGCCATCTACCATCCCGAAACGCTGGCCGCCTTCGAGTCCTCGCTGCACGGCGTTCCCTTTGCACCCTTTCTGGAAGCCATTCACTCCCCCGCAATCACCTCGCTCAACGTCGCGACGCCCAAATTCTTTCCCGCGATGACCCTGGCCATCTACACCGCCCGCCTCGACACCCTGCGCGCCTACCTCCGCTACCACGTCCTCACGACCTTTGCCGCCAACCTGCCCGCCGCCTTCGACGCGGAAAATTTCCACTTCTACGGCACCGAACTCAGCGGTCAGCCCGAACAGCGCCCCCGCTGGAAGCGTTGCTCCCGCACCGTCGACAACGCGCTCGGCGAAGCGCTCGGCCAGGTCTACGTGCAGCAATACTTTGCGGGCGACGAAAAAGCCAAGACCTTGCAGATCGTGCACGATATCGAAGCCGCCATGAACCGCGACATCGATACCCTCGCCTGGATGAGCCCTGAAACCAAGGTTCGCGCCAGGGAGAAACTCGCCGCCATCACCGACAAAATCGGGTACCCCGAACACTGGCGCGATTACGCCCCCCTGCAGATCTCGCCGACCGACGCGTTCGGCAATCAGGAACGCGCCACCGCCTTTGAGAACGATCGCGACCTCGCCAAAATCGGCAAACCCGTGGACCGCAATGAGTGGGAAATGACCCCGCCCACCATCAACGCCTACTACGACCCCAGCATGAACAACATCAACTTTCCGGCCGGCATCCTGCAGCCCGCCTTCTATGACCCAAACGCCAGTCTGGCCGTGAACTACGGTCACATCGGCGGTGTTGTCGGTCACGAACTCACCCACGGCTTCGACGACCAGGGCGCGCAGTTCGACGCGAAAGGCAACCTCGATAACTGGTGGACCGCAGCCGACAAAAAGAATTTCGAAGCCCGCACCGGCTGCCTGGAAAAGCAGTACAACGGCTATGTCGCCGTCGACGAGGTGCACGTCAACGGCAAGCTCACCCTCGGCGAAAACACGGCCGACAACGGCGGTCTTCTGCTCGCCTACATGGCCTACCTCGACCGCGCAAAAAAGGACGGTGTCGACCCTGCCGCAAAAATCGACGGCTACACCGGCCCGCAGCGCTTCTTCATCGCCTGGGCACAAAATTGGTGTGACAACCAGCGCCCCGCCCAGGTGCGCCAGCTGGCCCTCACCGACCCGCACTCGCCCGATCGCTTCCGCGCCAATGGACCCGTCGTCAACCAGCCCGGTTTCGCCCCAGCCTTCGGCTGCAAGGTCGGTTCGCCCATGGTTCCGGCGCAAAACTGCCGCGTCTGGTGAGCCTCGCCTCCCCGCAAACCTACCCATCTGGCAGCCGCGCGCTGGGCTTTGACGGCCGCGCGCTCGGTTTTGCCGCCTGCGCGCTGGCCAGCGGCTTCTGGGGCTGCGGCTTCTTCTTCGGCAAAATCGCCCTCGCCGAAATGAACGTCGGGGCCATGGTCTTCTACCGCTTCGCCTTTGGCCTGCTGGGCCTTACGCCCATGCTCTTCACCCATCGCCCGCATCTCAGCGCCCGCGAGTGGCGCTTGCTTCTGCTCGCCTCCTTTCTCGGCATTCCCTTGCAGTTTCTTTTGCAGTTCTACGGCCTTTCGCTTACCACCGTCTCGCACGCTTCGCTCATGGTGGGCACCATGCCCGTTCTGCTCGCGGTCGGCGCCACCCTGTTCGCCGGTGAACGTCTGCCCACCCTCGGCTGGGCCGCCCTGCTCGCCTCCACTGCCGGCGCCGCGCTGATCGTTTTCGGCGGCCATCGTGGCGCTGCTGCCGGCCACGGCGGTCCTTCGCTCTCGGGCGACCTCCTCGTCGTCGCGTCCATGGTCATCGCGCTCTTCTGGATCCTGGGCAACCAGCGCCTGCTCGCCAACCACAGCCCCATCACGATTTCCGCCTACGGCCTGCTCGCCGGCACGCTTATGCTGGCGGTCATCGTGCCTCCGTTCTGGGGTTTGCCGCCCGTGCACGGCATCTCCGCCAAAGCCTGGCTCGCCCTTGTCGGCAGCGGCCTTCTCTGCACAGCCAGCACCTCCCTGCTTTGGAATTGGGGCCTCACCCGCGTCCCCGCCTCCCAGGCCGGCGTCCTGCTCAACATCGAACCCCTGGTGGGCTCGGTCCTCGGCGTCGCTCTGCTCGGCGACCACCTGGGCCGCTGGGCCTACCTCGGCGGCTGCACCATCCTGCTCGCCGCTCTCGTCCTCACTACCCGCAGCGGCACCGCCGCGGGAACCGCCGCAAGCGCCGCCGCCGACGAAATGGCCCTCTTCTAAAGAAACTCACCAACAGGCGTGCAGGGCTTAATCAGAATCGTCATCATGCGCAACGCCACGGACCTGCTGTTTGCCTCTCGTGCCTAGAAGCTCCGAGCCCAACCAGGGCCTTGGCTGCGTTGTGGATGACAAAGGAAGGGGATACACCTCCGGGTAATTCGCTCCGAATCCGTTTGCTGGTAGCATCAACCGCGCAGCACCGCTCTTCGCCGCCAGTGCGCATGTCACAAATCCGCCGTCCAATTCAAGGAGAACGACCCACCATGAAGTGCCTTTCGCTCGCCGCTGCCGCCCTGCTCTCGCTCTCGTCCCTGCTCTCCGCCCAGACCCCGGCAGCCGCCTCCCAAAACGCCTCCCAAAATGCTTCCCAACCCCGTGCCGCCACCACCCCGACCGGCAGCAAGCGCCAGGCTCCCCGTCCCGCGGTCCAGCAAACCCCTGGCGGCGGCCCCGGCCAGGTCTGGGTCAACACCAACTCCAGCGTTTACCACTGCCCCGGCGACCGCTACTACGGCAAAACCGCCCACGGACGCTACATGCCCGAAGCCGCCGCCAGGGCCGCCGGCGCCAAAGGCCCAGGCGGCCGCTCCTGCTCCACCGGCAAATAACCACCTTCTGCTCAAGCTGCAAAGAAGCACGTTCTCCTGGAGCTGTTTGCGCGTGAAAGTGTAAGTTCCGCCGTCATTCTGAGCGTAGCGAAGGATCCCTGGGTTCTGCTCGCGGCCTCTACGCACCTTAAAGCAAACCGCTATAGCCACCAACCACCAACACCTCGTCATCCTGAACGCACGGAAGGACCTGCTTCACCCGCCTCGCAGCCGGGCTCAAACAGGTCCTTCGCTTCCACCCGCGATCGCGCGCGTCCCCCTATACCGGCGTAATCACCCCACCCACCGGCAACGATGTCGGCAGCCTCCCCGGCCGCCGCAGATGCATCGCC
>CAXTBI010000027.1:0-38467 GCA_964242195.1 uncultured Acidobacteriaceae bacterium | reverse complement strand
TTGATTCTGAGCCAGGATCAAACTCTCGTTTAATCTTGGTTTGCTCCAGGACCCGACAGGACGGAGGTCCCCGATCCGAAGCGTCCCACACCCTCGAAAGGTGTGGGGGTATAACTTGTGAGAATTGGCTAAACCAGAAAGGTTTTGCCTCTCACGATTGGCACGTTCAACCATGTTGTCAAAGATCCTGGACAGATCAGGCTTATGCCGTCTGCTTTGGATCAAGGACAAGAGCCAGGCTCCGTCCTCGAACTTGCGTCATGTAACGAGCCTTTAGCTCATCGCTGACTGATTTAGTTGTACCAGTAACTTGGGCTAGCTGGCAAGTCCGGAGCTTGACACTCATCCGGCTCAATACCAATCCAGCACTTGGACTGCCGCGCCAGGGCTATGCGCCCCATCGCTCCGTAACAACTTCCTTAGAGTATCGGCCGTGGCGCCGTCTGTCAACCTCGTCACGGAACTATTTTCATTCCCATCGCGCTCCTGCCGAAATCGCTTCGTGCTGCCGATCAGGCTGTCCGTTCCCGTCCCCCTCTTGAAGCATCTTCGGGGTACTCTGGCTCATGCTCCCCGCTTGTAGGCGCCTTGTTGCGCTGTCCGTGGCGCTTTACGCCTTGGTAGCTGCGTGTGCCCTGGTCTGCGTCTGGCGCTTGGCAGACGGGCACTTCGTCTATTCGTTGGACGACCCCTACATTCACCTCGCCGTCGCCGAGAAACTCGCACACGGTCACTACGGCATCAATGCCCTTGAGGTCTCCTCCCCGTCTTCCAGCGTGATCTGGCCGTTTCTGCTCGTGCCCTTCTCTGGCACGCCTTTTCACCCCTACCTGCCGCTGGTCTGGAACCTGCTTGCGGGCCTGATCTCTGCCACCCTGATCGGGGTTGCTGTTGCGGAATGGCCCGAGCGATGGGCCATGGACCGGTGGCGGCGAAGCATCGCCATCGTTAGCCTGCTGCTCATCGGCAACCTCGTGGGCCTCACCGTCCTTGGCATGGAGCACGGATTGCAGGTATCGCTGGCCATCGGTGTCGCCTTTGGCGTATGCCGCGTCCTGGACGGACGTCCCTTTCCAGGTTGGTGCATCGTTGCCGCCGCCGTTGCCCCCTCGGTTCGCTATGAAGGGCTGGCCTGCACATTGGTGGCCGGCATTATTTTGCTGTCGGAAGGCCGAAAGCGCCTTGCTCTCGGGATGTTTCTCTTCGCCGTCGCCCCGCTACTCGCCTTGGCCGCGTTTCTCCACGGACACGGGTTGCCGATGCTCCCGGTTTCGGTGTTGGTCAAAGGCAAGGCCGCGGGCGCCCAGACCCATGGTTTGCAAACACTGCTGCGCTTGGCGGGTTCGGGCATCTTTCACGCCGCAACCGATCCAACGCGATGGCCGCTGGTCGTACTTTGCCTGATGCTGGGCAGCGCCGCCTGGCGTGAACCGACCCGCTTGAGGCAATACGCCCTCACCGGGGCAACGGCGACCGTTGGCCTTCATCTGCTGTTCGGCCGCTTCGGCTGGCTGCACCGCTATGAAATCTACGCGCTCATCTTCGGGTCGCTCATCGTTCTCCGGCTCCTTGCCGAAGACCCACCCCAGCGCCTGGGCTGGTTCACCATGGGTCTCCTGGCCCTGGCCGGGCCGTATGCCTCGGCCATCCCCGCAGCCGTTTTGAGCTCCCGAGACGTTTACGATCAGCAGTTCCAGATGCATCGTTTCGCCACGGAGTTTTACCGCGGCAACGTTGCGGTCAACGATCTCGGGCTCGTCAGCTACCGCCTGGGCCCGAGTCGATATGTTCTCGATCTTGGCGGTCTGGCCTCGCTTGAAACCGCACGCGAGCCGAACAAGGATGCCGCCTGGCTCGACGGAACCGTTCGCCGGCACCGGGTCGGTCTTGTCATGGTTTATCCAGGCCTGTTCTCCATCCCGGCAACGTGGCGCAAGCTCGGCACGGTATGCAACGGACGCCCGCCCGTCGCCATCGGGGGACCGTGCGTGGAGTACTACGCCTCCAACCCAGGGGAGTTCGCCGACCTCGCCGTCCGCTTTGTCGCCTTCGTCAAGACACTCCCCAACGGAGCCACCGCGATTTCCCAAGAACAAAATCCTTAGTGGCGAGGCCAGTGGCGAGGCCAGTGGCGAGGTCAGAAAGTCCAGAAGGTCGGCTGCCACCCATACGCTTCCATCTGCGGCCAAGCCTCGTACTCTCCGAGACCCCACGGGGAGAAGAAGCAGGCAGGGTAACTGACCCATACGCCAATCTGGAGGCCATCGTGTTCCTTGCCTGGGTTCGAACCCGCTCCTCCAGACGGGAGACCGAACGGCAGGTTGCCGATGTGGCAGCCGTTCGAGCACCGTTTGCCGCCTTGTGCTCCCTGTTTGTCCCGGGCGCGAACGCAGATTCCGGACGTCCATCGCGTGAAAAGGGGGCGCCCTTTAAATCGGGGCCGGTTTGGCTGCTACGGCCTCATCCAAGTCGTGCAGCATGTCGGGTTCGAAAGGAAATTTGCGGGCAAAGTGCTTGCCGGAGGCGAGCAGCCGCGGAAAATCGGCGCGGCCCAGGGTGCGCGGATGGGCGTAGCAGCCCTTCCAATCGGTGTAGCGGAGGTTGTCCGGCGAGAGGCGGAAGCCGGGCGTGTTGCCAAGCAGGGTGTGATAGAAAGCCTCTTCAGGAATGGAGCGGGAGGTGAAATGTCGATGCAGCTTTTGCCAAAGAGGCGATTCTTCCAGCAAAAAACGAGCCACGCGGCGGTTGGCGGTGATCCACGCATCGCCGGCGAAACACTGCAGCGTGCCATCGAAAGGGGTGAAGCGCCGGATCAGGGCCTTGTTTTTCCAAACCCAGGCCTCGTTCGGCTGGCGGATGCGGCGCGCCATTTTGACGCTGATCAGCGGGAGAGCGACGTATCGATTGAACGCGCCCTGGGGGTAGCGGGGGTGATTGAACGCGAGTTCTCCGTGACCCTCATTCACATAGCGCTGGCCAAGATCGTGGATGGGACGCATGTCGAAAAAAGCGTCCACATCGGCGCGGCGCAGGTCATCGAGGATGCGATCGGCAGTCTGGATGGGGTAGTCGGTCGTGCTCAAAAGGACAAACCACTCGGGGTCGGCGGTATCGTAAAGCTGGCGAATGGCGGCAAGCTGGGCGTCGACGACGGCGATGGATCCCCAGCCCGTGCGGTACCATTTTTCGACCACGCTCACGTTCCCTGGAAGGGCGGAACGGTCCAAATCGCTCTGCCCGTAGTCGTGGTGAATGGCGATGGGGGGATCGCCGAACATCCTGTTGAGACGACGGCAGAGATGGAGGATCTGCTCCGGCCGGTTGTGGGTGACGAGGGCAAATCCGATGGGCGGCTTCATGGCTGCAGGTCTCCCGGGGGTGTCTTCGTTGGTGCAAGGCCGTTTGATCAAGCGTATCGGTTTTCACCACGAAGATCTCTCCCCCAAACGGGACAAATTGACCGGAAGCTGTGTCAATCTGCAACGGGGCGTGCCGCAAAGCTCTGCGCCGGGGCCACGGGCAACCCCCTTTACTGTGTCCGCTTCGAGCAGAAGCGAATTCTTGGCTTCGCTCGCCATGACAATGCTTTGGAAGCGTCGATCACAACAACCCATCACAATCAATCAAAGAACCAGGAGGACGGCTTCAGGTGCCGAGTAAACGCCGGCAATGCCTCGCGATTTCCAGCTCTTCCTGCGCGGGTAGCACCCGTATCGCAGGTTGGTCGCCCTCCGGATGCTTGATCCGACCGACGATGCGGTTACGAATCTCTTTGCTGTGTTCGCCGATGCCGCCGGTGAAAACAAGCAGGTCCAGCCCCCCTAGAAGGGCCGTGTAGGCGCCGACGGCTTTCAGAACGCCGGTGGTGAACGCGTCGACGGCCAACGTGGCAGCGGCGTCGTTGGCAGCGACGCGTTTCAGGAGTTCCTGCATGTCGCTTTCGCCGCCGGAGAGGCCGGCCAGGCCGGAGTCGTGGTCGAGGAGCCTTTCCAGGGCTTCGGGGGTGGGCTTTTCGGTGCGGAGGAGATACAGAAGGACGCCGGGATCAAGGTCGCCCGAGCGGCTGCTCATGGGGATGCCCCCCGTGGGGCTCAGGCCCATAGAGGTATCGACCGACTTACCGTTTTCCACAGCCGTGACGCTGGAACCGTTGCCGAGGTGGGCGATGATGACGCGGGCGGGCGGTTGGGGGCCCAGGCGGCGCATGACGGATTCGCAGGAAAGACCATGAAATCCATAGCGCTGGACACCTTTGGCAAAGAGCCGCGCGGGGATGGGCAGGTGCGTGGCGACGGGCGGCATGCTGCGATGGAACGTTGTGTCAAAACAGGCGAATTGCGGGATTCGCGGGTACAGCTGTTCGGCTTTGCGGATGAGTTTTAGGGCTTGCGGAATGTGCAGTGGAGCTAGATCTTCGGCGGCCTGAAGGTCGTCGAGCACGGCGGGTGTGATGCGCTGGTGTTCGCGCAGTTTGGGGCCGCCGTGGACCACGCGGTGACCGACAGCCGCCATCGGCGAAGGGAGATGAGGGCCGATCGCGACGATCAGGCGATGAAGCGCTTCCTCTTGTGATTCACAAAGGTGAGGCTGTTCGAGCAGAACCGTGCCGTCCGCCGTCTTCAGGGAGAGCTTACCTTCGGAGCGGCCTATGCCGTCGGCCGCCCCGGTGAGGATGAGCTGTTCCTCTCCCCGGTTTGTGGGGGAGGGCTGATAGCAGCCAACTTTCAGCGAGGATGAGCCGCTGTTCAGGGCGAGGATGGTATGGGCCGCGGGCATCAGGCGCTCGTGGTCTCGTCGGCGTTCGCCTTGTTGCCGGGCCATGTCCAATTAGCGATTTCGGGGCGATCGATGCCTTCGCTGTAAGCGTGGTCCAGGCTTTCGATGACCTGGTCGCGCAGCCATTCCTGAACGTGCGCGCCGATGCGCTGAAGCTTCGGAACGCGATCGATAACATCCATGCACAAGTGGTAGCGGTCGATCTTGTTCAAAATCGCCAGCTCCATCGGTGTGTCGATGTTGCCCTTTTCGCGGTACCCGTGGACGTGCATTTGTTCGTGATTGTGGCGCTTGTAGCAGAGCTTGTGAATAAGGGTGGGGTAGCTGTGAAAGTTGAAAATGACCGGCTTGTCGACCGTGAAGAGTGAATCGAAATCCGCGTCGGAAAGGCCGTGCGGATGGGCGGAATCGGGCAGAAGTTTGAAAAGATCGACAACGTTGACAAAGCGAATTTTGAGCTCGGGGAACCACTGCTGGAGAATGGCCACGGCGGCGACCGATTCCATGGTGGGGATGTCGCCCGCGGAGGCCATGACCACGTCCGGCTCCACACATTGGTCGGTGGAGGCCCAGTCCCAGATGCCGATGCCCTTGGTGCAGTGCTTGACGGCGTCCTCCATCTTGAGGAAGACGAGGTGAGGCTGTTTGTCGGAGACGATGACGTTGATGTAGTCGCGGGAACGGAGGCAATGGTCGGCTACCGAGAGCAGGCAGTTGGCATCGGGCGGCAGATAAATGCGCGTGACTTCGGGGCTTTTGTTGGTCACGAGGTCTAAAAATCCGGGATCCTGGTGAGTGAAACCGTTATGGTCCTGCCGCCAGACGAGGGAACTGATGAGCAGGTTGAGCGACGGAATGGGAGCGCGCCAGCCAAGCTCTTTTTTGGATTTTTCCAACCATTTTGCGTGCTGGTTGAACATGGAATCGATGATGTGAATGAAGGCTTCGTAGGAGTTGAGCAGACCGTGGCGGCCGGTGAGGGTGTAGCCTTCAAGCCAGCCTTCCAGGGTGTGCTCGGAGAGCATTTCCATGACGCGGCCGTCGCGTGCGATCTGGGTGCCGTCCAGATCTTCGGGGAGTTCGGGTTCGAGCCAGGTTTTCTTTGAAGCGGCGTAGATGCCTTCCAGCTTGTTGGAGGCGGTTTCATCGGGACCGAAAACGCGGAAATTGGTCATGTTGCGCTTCATGACGTCGCGCAGGAATTTTGCAAGGGTGCCGGTGGGGGACTCGTACTGGGCGGCGGGTTCTTCAATGGCTACGCCGTAGTCCTTGAACGGTGGCAGGTCGAGAGGAACGGTGAGAAATCCGCCATTGGCGTGGGGATTGGCGCTGATGCGGTGGTCACCCGTGGGAGCCATCGCCTGGAGTTCGGGGACAAGAGTGCCGTGTTCGTCGAAAAGTTCTTCGGGTTTGTAACTGCGCAGCCAGCCTTCCACGAGGGCAAGCGAGGATGGGTCCGTGACGGGGTCCAGCACAGGCACCTGGTGGGCGCGCCAGAAGTTTTCGACCTTGTGGCCATGAACGGATTTGGGGCCGGTCCAGCCTTTGGGGGAGCGGAGGACGATCATGGGCCAGCGCGGGCGCTCGGCGTTTGGGGCTCCTTCGGCACGGGCTTCCGTCTGGATGTCGCGGATAGCGAGGATGCACTGCTCCATCACCGCCGCCATCTTCTGATGCATCGGTTCCGGCTCATGGCCTTCAACGAAATAGGGCGTGTAGCCGTAGCCGCGGAAGAGTTGTTCGAGTTCGTCGTCTGCCAGGCGGGCGAGGATGGTGGGGTTGGCGATCTTGTAGCCGTTGAGGTGAAGGATGGGAAGAACGGCGCCGTCGCGCGCAGGGTTGAGGAATTTATTCGAATGCCAGGAGGTTGCGAGGGGACCGGTTTCGGCTTCGCCATCGCCGACAACCACGGCGACGATGAGGTCGGGGTTATCGAAGGCAGCGCCGAAGCCGTGCGAAAGGCTATACCCCAGTTCCCCGCCCTCATGAATGGAACCGGGGGTTTCGGGGGTGCAGTGGCTGCCGAGCGCGCCGGGAAAGGAGAACATCTGGAACAGGCGCAGCATACCGGCAGCATCGCGGCCACGGTCGGGGTAGATTTCGGAGTAGTGGCCTTCCAGGTAGCTGTTGGAAAGCGTGGCCGGGGCGCCGTGGCCGGGGCCGGCTACGTAAAGCACGCTGAGGTCATACTTTTTGATCAGCCGATTGAGATGAACCCAGACGAAAGACTGGCCCGGGTCGGTGCCCCAATGGCCAAGCAGACGGCGTTTGATGTGTTCCGGCTTGAGGGGCTCGCGCAGCAAGGGGTTCGCGCGCAAATAGATCATACAGGCCGACATGTAGTTGCAGGCACTCCAGTAGGCGTTCATCTTGCGCAGATCGTCGGGGGCAAGCGGCATTGGCGGCACTGTGGAGGTCGACATGGGGTCAGACTAGGCCGTAAAGAGGCTCGGCTGCAAGTGGTTGCTGTTGTGGGGACTTTAAGGGACGTCTTTTAACCAACGGTTCATGGGTAGCGGCGCACAGGATTCAACCGAAACAGCAAGCCGGCGCTTACACCATAAGGGCTAAGGCGACCGTAGGGAAAGCCGGGCCAGCGCTGGTACTCGATGTCGACCGCGCGGATGCTGAGGCGGTCGTTGAGGGCGAGATCGAGGCCCGCTCCGGGGGCATAGACGAGGAAGGAACCGTGCGCATAGCGGTAGGGCAAGGTGATCTTGCCAACACCGGCTAGGAACTTGACGTAGGGCTGCAATCTACGGGGGTGGAGAAGGGCGACCCGGACGCCGCCGAGGTAGTTGGCCTCGTTGACGTCCTGGGCGGTGTGAGCGCGAAGAAAGCGGGCTTCACCCTCCAGGCCGAAGCGCCAGTGTGGGTTCACCTCGGCGTAGAGAACACCGCCGCCGATGTCGCGGTGGCCGTAGTCAGCCTGGAACCAGGAGATTCCGCCGCCTACGGCGATGTAGCTCCCTGGGCCCGAGGCCGTGGGTACGGCCTGGGCATGAAGTTGGCGTGGGTAGAGAACGTTGAGGAGAAGAACCGCGAGTGGAAGGAACCGCTGTGTGAGCTTCACTGGGTCACCACCAGGGTGACGGTCTGCGTCTCGGTTGTGCCTGAGCCCTGCCCCGTGCCGACCACCTTGAAGCTGTACGTGCCCGGCGGCGTACCGCTGATGCTGAGGCCGCTGCAGCCGGTTGCCCCCATGGCCAGCGTAAGCGTGAAAGCGAGGGTAAGCAGCGCCGAAAGCTTACGCACACCGCTCGTTCTGGCCCGGCGACCGAAGAGGAGCAGAAGAAGGGCGGCCGGCGTGAAGCAAAGCAGCGTGGCACCGGGCCGAGGGTGGAGCGAGGCGGTTGCCGACGAGCCCGCGCCGAGGGGATTGCCCGTGTCGACAACCAGGTTTGCCGAGACAGAACCGTCCGCGTTGAGGGCCAGTTGCGTTTTGCTGAAAGTACACGTGGCGGCGTAGGGCAGGCCCTCGCAACCCAAGATGATGTTGTCCGTGAAGCCTTTGACTGAGGCAAGGGAGAGCGTGAGGGTCGCGTGCTGTTTGGTGACGAGTGCGACATTTTGCGAGCTGAGGTTCAGGGTGAATTGTGCGGCCTGGCCTGCGGTAATGGGTGTGGCCCCGGACTGTGAGGCGGCGTAGGAAGCATCTCCCGTATAGCTGGCCTGCACCTGTTTCGACGGAGTCTCAAAGATGATCGTGAGGGTCGCTACACCTGCCGTGTCCACAGCCGCGACCCCCAACGTGACCGCGCCCGCGGTGAAGGTTACGCTCCCGGCGGGAGGAACACTTCCCACCCCCTTGACGACCGCTATCAAGGTGACTTGCTGGGGGTTAGCGACGTCCGTTGCGGAGCCGGTGACGGCCGTTGCCGTGGGCCGTAGCTGGATCGCTTCGGTGAGGGGTGCGGAGTTGCTGGGGAGATCGGCGAGGTCGCCGTTGTAGGTGACGGTGAGGGCATGATTGCCCGCCGCGAGTTGAGCAACGGTGAGTGAGGCGTGACCTGACGCGTCGAGCGTGGCCGAGCCGAGACTGTTCGTGCCGTCAAAGAAACTCAACGGGCCGGTGGCTGCCGCAGCCCCCGCATTGGTGAGGGTAGCCGTGAAGGTGAGGGCGTTGAGGGTCGGCGAGGGATTGCTGCTGGAGGCCAGCGTCAGCGATGTGGTTTGCTTGACGGAGACGGTGATGGGTGTCGTAAGCGAGGCTTCAGCGCTGCCGTTGCCAAGGTATTGAGCGGTAATGGCATGATTGCCGGGCGAGAGTGAGGTCGTAGTGAACGTGGCAAGGTGGTTTGTGTTCAGTTGAGCCGTGCCCAGGGTGATGCTGCCTTCCGTGAAGGCCACGGTGCCGGTAGCGGGGCCGCCGTTGCTGGTCACCGTCGCTGTAAAGGTGAGCGGCTGGAGGTAAACCGACGAGTTGGTGCTCACAGCCAGGGTGACCTGCGTGGTGTCGCTGACGACGGTTTGGGTAAGTTGGGCCGTCGCTACGGCGTAATTGGAATCGCCGCTGTAGCTGACGGAGACTGGGTGTGCACCGACGCTGAGGGCGGAGGTGGAGTAGACGGCCGTACCGGTCCCTGCCAGTGGAACGGTGGCGAGCAGTGTTCCGCCGTCGCGAAATGCCGCTGTACCGGAGGCGGACACACCGTTGCCAGAAAATGTAGCGGTGAAAACGACGTTTGCGCCGCTGGGCGATGGGTTGTTGCTGGAACTGAGGGCAGAGGCGACAGCCTGCACCACCAGCTCGGGCGTTGCCGCGGAGGTTGAGGCTGCGTGCATCTCATCCCCGCTGTAGGTCGCGGTGATTGAGTGCTGGCCGAGGCTGAGATTTGCCGTGAGGGTGAAAGCGGCTGTCCCGTTCGCCCCGAGCCTCGCCGTGCCGAGGCGGGTGGTTCCGTCGAAGAAGCTGACGGTGCCGCTGGAATTGGGGCTGTCAGTGGTTACCGTGGCGTTCAGGGCAAGGG
This sequence comes from uncultured Acidobacteriaceae bacterium, assembly GCA_964242195.1. Taxonomy (GTDB): domain Bacteria; phylum Acidobacteriota; class Terriglobia; order Terriglobales; family Acidobacteriaceae; genus Granulicella. The sequence goes on along the minus strand of CAXTBI010000027.1, from coordinate 28,721 downwards.
GTAAGCCCTGCGTGAGTGGGTTGGCGGAGCTTGTGAGCGCGATCGCGGTTGGGGCCTGCTGGACGACGACAGTGACCGTTGAAGAGGCAGCGGTGGCGTTGTCCGCGTCACCGCTATAGGTAGCGATCAGGGTGTGGGTGCCCAAAGCCAGGTTGCCGGTAACGAAATCGTACTTGCTGCTTGTGGACAACGGCAGCGTGGACAGGATGGTGCTGCCCTCCCGCAGTGTCAGCGTGCCGGTAGGGGCGACACCCGGGCTGGTGAGCGTTGCCGGCAGATGCACGGGTAGTCCTGCGTCGACGGGGCTGGAGGGGCCGCTCAGCGTAAGCGCCGCCTGCGCCAGTTGTACGGTCTGCTGCAAGGCGGCGGAGGTGGAGGAGACGAAGTTTGCGTCTCCGGTGTAGACGGCGGTGAGGTTGTGGATGCCGCCATTGAGCGAAGACAACGTGACGCTGGCATTACCGTTGGCATCGAGGACTGCGGTGCCGATTTGGTCCGTGCCCTCGCGGAAGCTCACGGTGCCGGTGGGATTGCCCGTCGCACCGATCACGCTGGCCTGCAGCGTAATGGCCTTGCCGGCCAGGCTGGTTGTGCTGCTTGAAGAAAGGGAAACCTGTGTGGCTGTTTGCTGAACCGTTTGATGTACCGTGGGCGATGTGCTTGCTGCGTAATTGGAGTTGCCGGTGAAGGACGCCGTGATGAGGTGGGTACCGACGCTGAGTGTAGAGGTCGCAAGAGTGGCGGTGCCGGAGGGGCTGATGGCCATTGTGCCGAGTTGGGTTGAGCCATCGAAGAAGCTGATGTCTCCGCTCAGCGAACCGTCCGCGCTTGTACCTGGGGCGAGGGCGACCGCGGCGGCGAGATGCAGGGTAGCTTTTGCGTTGAGCGGGTTCGCATCGGTTGCGACGGTAGTTACCGTTGCGATCTGTTGTACGGTTTCGGCCATGGGAGCCGAGCTGCTGGTGGCGTTGTCTGCATCTCCGCTATAGACAGCAGTGATGTTGTGGACGCCGGGTGTAAGACTCGCGGTCGCCAACGCCGCGGTACCGTTGCTTGTAAGCGGGACATATCCCAGAACGATCGCGCTGGATCCGCTGCCGTCGGTGAACTGGATCGAGCCCGTAGGAGCTGGGCCGTTCGTGCTGACAACGGCGGCATTGAAAGTGATGCTGCTACCCACGGTGGGGCCCGCATTGGAGGAGGCGAGGGTGGTCGAGCTATTGGCTTGCGTGACCTGCTGCGCAACGGTATCGGAAACGCCGCTGACGTTAGCCGAATCGCCGGCATATTGCGCGGAGAGCCGATGCGTGCCGATGGCCAGCGTCCGCGTACCCCAGGTGGCCGCGCCGTTGCTATCGAGCGTGAGGGAGACCAGTGCGTTGGATCCGTCGTAAAAGACCACCGTGCCGGTGGGCGTGCCGGTTCCGTCGGCTGCATTCAAAGTCAAGGTAACCGTGCCGGTAACGACGGATTGCCCCGGCGAAACGGCGAAGGCCAGGGCGGCTTGTTGCTTGATCGTTTCGCTGTAGGGAGCGGAGTTGCTCGCAGCGTTGTTGTCATCCCCGGTGTAGACAGCCGTGAAGGTGTGCGCGCCAAGGGAGAGACCGGGGACCGTGCAGGCCGCGGTGCCGTTGCCTGCGAGCGGGACGGCGTTGCACCAGGTGCTCGAGCCTTCGACAAAGGTCACTGCCCCCGAGCGCCTGGTATCCGCGCTGGTGACAGTTGCGGTAAGGGTGAGCGGCTTGCCGAGCAGGCCTGGATTGAGGGTGGAGACAAGGGCGACGCTTGTGGGTTCGACGCTGAGCACTTGGCCGCTGAGATTGTCCACCGGCGTGACATTGGGTGCGTCGGAGAGCCAGTGAATCGAGCCCGTGATACTCTGCCCAACCTCGGTCGGGGCGAACTCGACACCCATGTTGCAGAAAGTCGTAGGGTTCATCGCCCCCGTGTTGCAGGTCGTGGTGGCGGCATCGAGTGCGGCTTCGTGCAGCATAGGAGCCGCCAGCGTGAGATTGCTGTTGCCGGCGTTGTACAGCATGCCGAGAACGGGCGTGGAGATTTTGCCCACACGCATCGCGCTGTAGGCGATACCCAGCGAGGATCCACTGATTTTGCGTACGCGGTTGTGGAACATGTCCGAGATCCAGATGTTGCCCAATGGATCGAAAAGAAGAGCATAAGGACCGTAGAGGCTGGCCTGATTGGCCGGTCCAGCGTCGCCGGCAAACTCTTCGCTGGCGGTGCCGGTAAGAGTGGTGATGACCCCGGGCGAGCCGTAGACGCCACGCACGCGATTGTTCCCGGCGTCGGCGATGAGGAGATCTCCGGCGGGATCGAAGGCAACGGCAGCCGGACTGTTGAGTTGTGCCGTTGTCGCCGTGGAACTGTCGCCGGAGAAGCCCCGGACGCCCGTACCCGCGACCGTGGAGATTACCCCCGCAGTGCTGACCAGGCGGACGCGATGGTTGTTGAGGTCCGCAATGGCAATGGCGCCGTCAGAACGGGAGGCAACACCCCATGGCTGATTGAGTTGAGCGGTGATCGCCGTCAGTCCGTCGCCGTTATAGCCCGGCGTGCCTGTGCCCGCGACGGTAGTGATGTGTTTTGAAGCGAAAGTCAGCAGGCGGATAGCAGCGTTGCCGGCGTCGGCGATCAAGAGATCCCCGGCCGGGGTAAGGGCCAGCCCCTGCGGGCCGGTGAGCGTTGCGCTTGCCGCCATGCCGCCGTCCCCTGTGTAGCCCGTGGTGCCGGGCGTTCCGGCGACGGTGGTGATGGTTCCCGTGACGGCGTCGACGCGGCGAATGAGATTGTTGGCACTATCGGCTATGTAGAGGTTGCCCGCACCATCGAGCACAAGGCCGGTCGGGGCGTTGACTTCGGCATGGGTCGCGGAGCCGTTATCGCCGGAGTAGCCGGCAGTCCCGTCACCGGCGACGGTGGAGATCAGCCCGGTGGCGGCGTCCACGCGGCGAACGCGGTTGTTGCTGGAGTCCGAGAAGAACAGGTTGCCGCTTCCGTCGACCGCTAGGCCGTTGGGAAGGAACACCGGGGCTGAGGTCGCGGCGACGCCATCGCCGTGGTAAATCCATTGCCCATCGCCGGCAACGGTGTTGATGGTGCCCGGGACCAGAACCGGCAGGCCACCCCCGCCGATGCCGCTGAGCGGCGCACTGGCAAGAACCGTCCGGCCATCGGTGGAGAGTACCTGCACCGCACCGTGACGAATGCCAGGGTAGAGCGGCGAGAAAGTTACTTCGAGGGTGCAGGTTCCACCGCTCATCACAGCCGGATTGCCGGCACACGTGCCGGAATTGGACACGGCGAAATCAAGACCGGGTGTTCCGCTGGTGAGCGCCACGGGACTGCCTGCCTGCCCGCTGCCGCGCATCACCAGCGTGACTGCCACTGGCTGCGAGGTGGTGCCGACCGGGGTGGTGCTGAAAGTCAGGCCCCCACCCTGCGCCAGGGCGGCCATCCCAGGGAGAAAAAGGAAAAGGACGCTGGCGGCAAATCGCAGTGATCGCGTGGACAGCGCCGTTGTCCAACGCCCATGCAGCGGGAAATAACTTTCCGATCGAAACACGTTCCTTCTCCTCACCCTGTAGCCCGGACACGGTGCCGCGGAGGCTTCAAAGAGATGAAGTCAAGCGTCAGGAACCGGTCTGAGATCAAGCCCGAGCACGTTTGGGAGACGCGCAGCGGGTTCACCTATCTCAACGGCAGACTGCGGAGAATGTTTAGGGGTGATGGCGAAGAAAAGGCGGCAACAGCTACATCCTTTGGGTTACGTCCTGTCTTGAAACAGGACACCCGATCAAGCGTTTTCCGTGCGTATATAGAGAGACGGCGACCACGTACGAAGCGCCGCCGACGGAGGCACATGGCGACCGAAGCCCACATGAATGGAGACCGACGACACCTGTGCCACCCACCGTTCGATTCACGTTCCGGGCGACCGCTCTTACAAAGCAGCGATGAAACGAAGGAGTCCAGCGAGCATCTAGGTGGTTCCGGACTGAGTCTGGCTGGGGCTGAACTGGCTGCTATTGCTTTGGGTGGGGGTGCTGCAATCGCTGGGAGGCGGCGGCGTGTGCGGGGGGGCCGCAGGGCGCGTAGATTTCTGACCGGCCGTGTCGATTTCGTTCGATTCGACGTAAAACCAGGTGAGGTACGCGGCACCGAAACTGGTGGTAATGGCTACGTCGGCGGCATCGCGGCCGGTCGCCATCAGAATGCGGCCGAGACGGGGGTAGTTGTGGCGGGCATCGAGATCGATCCATTGACCGTCCAGCCAGACCTGGTACCACGCACTGAAATCGCCGGGACCGGAAAAGGGGCGGCGAATGTCGCCGATGTAGCCGGTGACGTAGCGGGCGGGGATGTTCATGCAGCGCGTGAGGGTGAGGGCGAGGTGTTGGAAGTCGCGGCAAACGCCGATGCGCTCGGTGAAAACGTCCATCGCCGTCTTGGTAGGGCGGGCGGCGTTGTAGTTGAAGATGACCTTGTCGTGAACCCAGTCACGAATGGCCGTCACGCGCTCCCAGCCCGGCTTTGTCCAGCTGAAAAGGTCCTGCGCGATGGCGCCGAAACGATCAACCTCGCAATAGCGGCTGGGGAGCAAAAATCGCAGCGCGTCGGAGGGCAGGTCCTCGATGGGGGATTGCCGCGCGTCCGCGTAAATAGGGTCGCCGTGCTCTTCGGCGTCAATGACATTGTTTCCGGTGAGACGAAGGTGACCGGCGGGCGCGACGAAGCGGGCGCAACGGTTACCAAAACTGTCCGTGTAGTCGATGGACGGAACAATGGTGTTTTGGGCGGGATCGGACCCGATAAGCTGCTCGATTTTGAGTTCGTTACCCGACCTAAGCCGCGGTTCAAGCGAAGGGTGGAGGTGTAGCACGGCCACCATGGGCGTGGGGAAAGGCAACTGAAACTGGATGTCGAACTCAGAAAAGATGAGCATGGCGTCCTTGAGATTGTGGGACTCGCGCGGCGGTCTTCCGGAGAACGTTTAGTGTAGCGCACGGTTTTCCGGGGTGCGCCGGACGAGGCGCGTGAGCCGCGTTTCGTCCACGGGGAATCTCCGGTCGGGAAAAGTTGGTTAGGATAGCGTCAAACGTCCCTAACCGAGAGTATGAGACGAAGTGGGCAAAGCGGCGCTGAAACGGCCGATAGTTCCCCAATCGGGAACGCTCTTTTACCGGAACTGGCCAAAAGTCACGAGGGTGCATGGGAACACAGGTCGCATTGCAGCACAGAACGGTGTACCGCTACGAGAGAGCCGTCGCGCTCGGCGGCCAAACGGTACAACTGCGCCCGGCCCCGCATTGCCGTACGCCGGTGCTGAGCTACTCGCTGGGGGTCACGCCGTCGGACGGTACGCTGCGATGGGGTTTCGACGCCTTGGGCAACCATGTAGCGCGAATTGGGATTGCTCAAAAAGCCGAGCTCTTTGAGCTAACGGTGGACCTGATCGCGGATCTGGAACCCTACAACCCCTTCGATTTTGTGGTGGAACCGGGGTTTGAGAGCTTCCCGCTATCCTACCCGGCAGACTTGGCGGCAGATTTAGCTCCCTTTCTGGTACCCGGGCCGGCTGGACCGGGGTTGCGGGGCTTTCTTGCAGCGATTTCACGGGAGAAGCAGCCCGCCGTGAGCTTTCTAGTGGGGCTGAACCAGCGGCTGGCGGCGGAGATCGGCTACAACGTGCGTCTGGAGCATGGGGTGCAAAGCCCGGAGGAGACGCTGGGGTTGAGGTCGGGATCGTGCCGGGATACGGCCTGGCTGCTGGTGGAGATTTGCCGGCAGGTCGGGTTGGCCGCACGGTTTGTCTCGGGTTACCTAATTCAGCTTGCCGAGGACGAGCTGCCGGGCGTTCCGAGATCGGGGCCGGGCATGGACAGCGCCGATCTGCATGCATGGGCTGAGGTGTATTTGCCGGGTGCGGGTTGGATCGGGTTCGATCCGACTTCGGGGCTATTGTCAGCGGAGGGGCACCTTTCGCTAGCCTGCGCGCCCACACCGGCCCAGACCGCGCCGGTTCGGGGAACGGTAGAGCCAGCGGGGGTGGCATTTCATCACAGCATAACCGTGCGGCGGGTGGACGAACCGCCCCGGCTGGCGGAGCCGTACAGCGACGCCGAATGGGAGCGGGTGCGGGCCGTGGCGCATGCCGTCGATCGCGACTTGAAGGCAAGGGACGTGCGGCTGACCATGGGCGGCGAACCCACATTTGTCGGCATAGATGAGCCGGACAGCCTGCAATGGAACTTTGAGGCGCTGGGGCCGAGCAAGCGGACGCGGGGGTTGGAATTGATCTGGGCCCTGCGTGCGCGAACGGCGCCGGGTGGACTGCTGCACCTGGGACAGGGCAAGTGGTATCCCAATGAAGCGCTGCCGCGATGGGCATTTATGTGTCTTTCGCGGGTGGATGGGGTCCCGGTCTGGGAGGATGGCACCCTGTTCGCCTGCCACACGACGATGTACGGTTTTGGCGACGCCGAGGCGAAACGCTTTACCGAGGCGCTGACGCGGCGGCTTGGTGTGAGCGTGGAGAATGTGCTGCCGGCCTTTAACTTCGAAGAGGCCGCCAATGACGAAAGCGCCGATGCGCCGATGGGGTATGCCCTGCCCTTGCGTCGGCGACAGCCCGGGGGGCAGCTGGCGTGGTCGAGCCAACTTTGGTTCGACCGTCCCGAACGGCTTGTGCTTTCGCCGGGGGATTCGCCGATCGGGTACCGGATCCCGGTGACGGCTATGCCGTGGGTCGCACCGGATGAGTTGGTGTACGAAAGGGATTCGGCCGGCGAGATTGCGTTGCCGCCCAAGCCGGCGCGACAACCGGAGATGTTTGCGACCGCGCCGGTGGCGGACCCGCTGCCGCCCGCGCCGGAGCGGCCCGAGTCTGCCTCTGTGTTGATTCGTCCGGCACTTTGCACCGAGGTGCGCGAGGGCCGCTTGCATGTATTTCTGCCGTTTGTCCCGGTGCTTGCGGATTACCTGGATCTCGTAGCCGCGGTTGAGGATACGAGTCGGCATTTAGATCTGCCCATCTGGATAGAGGGATATCCGCCGAGCTTTGATCCGCGCATGCGCACCTTTGGCCTGACGCCCGACCCCGGGGTGCTGGAGGTGAACCTTCCGCCGACGAGTGAGTGGGATGACCTGGAGGCGCTGAACGGTGTGCTGGCGGAGGAGGCGCACCGCTATCGGCTGATCGAGGGCAAGTTTGGGTACGACGGCAGTCATACGGCAACGGGCGGGGGCAGTCACATCGTGCTGGGTGGAGCGACCGTGGAAGATAGCCCGATGTTGCGGCGGCCGGATCTGCTGCGGTCGATGTTGACGTTTTGGCAGAACCACCCGTCGCTTTCGTATCTCTTCGCAGGGATGTACGTTGGGCCGACCAGCCAGTATCCGCGCATCGACGAAGCGCGCACGGATGCGCTTTACGAAGCCGAGTTAAGCTTCAGCCATTTGCCGCGGGAAGGCTGCTCGCCGGCGACGCTGGATGGTTTGTTCCGCAACCTGCTGGTGGATGTGACGGGCAACACGCACCGGGCGGAATTTTGCATCGACAAGCTTTACCCGCCGGAAGGCGCGGGCCTGCGCGCCGGTTTGCTGGAACTGCGGGCTTTTGAGATGGCGCCGCACTTCCGAATGGGCCTGCTGCAAATGTTGTTGGTGCGGGCGCTGGTGGCCGGGTTCTGGCGGAAACCGTTTCACGGGGGCCTGATTCGCTGGGGTGCCGCCCTGCATGACCGGTTCATGCTCCCGTATTTTGTCGAGAAGGACTTCGCGGAGGTCCTGGAGCACGTGCGCCGGGCGGGATTTGGCCTGGAAGAGCGCTGGTTTCAAACGCACCTGGAATTCCGCTTCCCAATCATCGGTGCCATGCGCGTGGACGGTGTCACCGTGGAATTACGGGCGGCGTTAGAGCCTTGGAATGTGCTGGCGGAAGAAACCACCGCGGGTGGAACGGGGCGCAGCGTGGATTCCTCGCTGGAGCGGATTCAACTCAGGGTTACAGGGTTGGCAGTGGCGGAGCGTTACCTCCTGGCCTGCAATCGGCGGCGTGTGCCGCTGCAGCCGACCGGTGCGCCAGGGGAGGCGATTGCGGGAATCCGATACCGGGCACGGCGGCTGAACGCAACGCTGCATCCAACGATCCCGGTGCATACCCCTTTGCAAATCGATCTGATCGACACGTGGACCGGACGCGTTGCCGGACGATGCACGTATTTCGCGGGACCGCCAGGGGACGCGGCGGCCATGACGCGGCCGACAAACGCGGCCGAGGCACGGGAACGGCGTTTGCAGCGGTTTGTGATTTCGGACGCTGGAACGGAGCTCGCCGATGTACCGGCGGAGGAGAGGAATCCGGTTTTTCCGATGACGCTGGATCTGCGCTGGCCCGCGACCGCGTCCCAGGCTGAGGGCGACGGCGAGGCTGGGGCCGAGGGCGAGGGCGAGGATGCGGGCGGTGGCTGGCTCAGGGTAGGGGGCGACCGCCTCACGTGAGTACCGGCGATCTTTACCAGTCTCCACTGCCCTACCGCGCGACCTTCGAGGAGTCCACGAGCGACGGGGTGAGCCCGCGACCCCATTGGGCGCACCTGCTGGACACCCTGCGCGATTTAGGGCCGGAGGAAATCGAACAGCGCGGGGCGCGGGCCGAGCGGCGGGTTCGCGATAACGGGATCACCTACAACGTTTACGGAGATCCGCTGGGCGCAAACCGGCCGTGGAAGATCGACATCGTTCCGCTGTTGATTTCGGCCGAGGAATGGCGCTTTATCGAAGCGGGTGTAAAGCAGCGGGCGCAGCTTTTGAATTGCCTGCTGGAAGATCTGTACGGTCCGCAGCGGCTGTTGACCGAAGGCCATTTTCCGGCAGCACTGCTGTATGCGAACCCGGCATTCCTGCGGCCATTGGCAGGAGTGCCGGTGCCGGCGCACAGCTACCTTCATATGCTGGCGGTGGATTTGGCGCGGTCGCCGGATGGCCGTTGGTGGGTGCTGGCGGATCGAACGCAGGCGCCCTCGGGTTCGGGCTATGCCTTGGAAAATCGGCTGATTGTGAGTGACGTCATGCCGGAGCTGTTTCGCGAGGCAAATGTGGTGCGGCTGACACCGTTCTTCCGGGCCCAGCGCGAGGCACTGCTGGGGATGGCGGCACGCCCGGAGGCGAGAGGTGCAGAGCCGGAAGGTGCATCGGCCGCACAGCCGGATCCGCGGGTGGTGCTGCTGACCCCGGGACCCCACAACGAAACGTATTTCGAGCACTCCTACCTGGCCAAACATTTGGATCTGACGCTGGTGGAAGGCGCGGATCTGACGGTGCGGGATCGCTGCGTCTACCTGAAGACGGTGGGCGGGCTGGAGAAGGTGGACGTCATACTGCGGCGGGTGGACGACAACTTTTGCGATCCGCTGGAGTTGCGCAGCGATTCCCTGCTGGGTGTGGCCGGGCTTGTGGACGCGGTGGTGGCGGGCAATGTGCGCGTGGCCAATGCGCTGGGGAGCGGACTGATTGAATCGGCCGCGATTATGCCGTTTCTGCCGGGATTGTCGAAGCATTTGCTGGGCGAGCCGTTGTTGCTGCCGTCGGTGGCGACGTGGTGGTGCGGGCAGAAAAGCGCGCTCGACTGGGTGGTCGATCACCTGGATAAGGTGGTGGTAAAACCGGCGTTTCCCGCGCTGGGCATCGAGCCGGTGTTCGGCTCCGAACTGCAGCCAGAGGAGCGTGAGGCGTTTCTGACCCGATTGCGGGCACGGCCGCAGGAGTACGTGGCGCAGGAGCAGGTAGCGCTTTCAACCGCACCGGTTTGGGAGGGCGGGTTGAGCTCGCGCAGCGTGGTTTTGCGCACCTACGTCCTCAATACGGGCAGCGGTTGGACCGTGAGTCCGGGTGGTCTGGTGCGTGTGGCCGAGGCGCATGGCGCGGCCAGTGGATCGGTGGTTTCGATGCAGCGGGGCGGCCACAGCAAGGACGCCTGGGTGCTCAGCGACAAGCCGTCGGACCCGTTACGTACGCCCTCAGCCCGGGATGAGGCGGTGAAGCTGCGCAGGGTTCCCTCGGTGGTGCCGAGCCGGGTCGCCGACAACACGTTTTGGCTGGGGCGCTACGTGGAGCGTGCGGAAAACACGGCGCGCATCCTGCGGTCGATGGTGCCGCGGGTGCGCATGGCGTCGGAAGCGGAAATGGGTAGCCTCCTGCGCCTGCATGGCTGCCTGGGTTCCCGCTACAGCAAGCTGCCGAAAAGAAAACGACCCACCTTCGCGCTCCTGGAAAAGGAAACCCTGTCGCTGTTGACGGACCCAAAACGAGGCGACAGCCTGCCCGCGACCCTGGCCGAGGTAGCGCGGACCGGCGGCAACGTGCGGGAGCGGCTTTCCGCCGACATGACCCTGCTCATCCATCAACTGCGCGACTCGATGCAACTCGATCCGAAGACGAAGCTTTCAGATGCCTCGGCGAAGCTGACCGGAGGGCTGGAACTGCTTTCGACCTTCAGCGGCATGGAACGGGAAAACCTGATTCGCGGCGCGGGTTGGTTGTTTTTGAGCTTGGGACGGCGCCTGGAACGTGCGTTGACGCTGACGCGGGCGCTCGGCGAGATCACCCGGCCGCTGGACCCGGCGGACTGGGCCTACATGCAATGGCTGCTGGAGGTGGCCGATAGCTCCATGACCTACCGGCAGCGCTACTACACAACGCTGCAGCCCTTGCCGGTGCTGGACGTGCTGCTGATGGACGAGACCAATCCGCGCTCGCTGCACTTTCAACTCGAGCACATTGTGGATCTCTACGCGAAGCTGCCCAGGGGTGAGCCGGAAGATTTGCAGTCGATGCGACGGGCGCTCGAGGATTTGCGCGGGACCGACTTAGGGTCCATGCGGTTTCCGACGGACGGCAAAGCCGCGGCGAAAAGTTCATTCACGCAGCTGGACCGCTACCTGGCCCAACTCACCGAATCCCTGTATTCCTGGTCGAACTCATTGTCCAGTCGCTACTTCAGCCACGCGCGCACGTTGCCGAGTACGATGGGGTAAACGCCATGCTTTACAAAATCAGTCACCGGACCACGTACAAGTATGTGTATCCGGTCTCGTTTGGCAATCACGTGGCTTGTCTCAAGCCGCGGTCCTTCCCGGGCAGCGAGTTGCTGATGAACTCGCTCGAGATTTCGCCCAGGCCCGCGACCTACACGGAACGCAAAGACTATTTCGGCAACACACAATGCTATTTCACGGTGCAGGCTCCGCATAAGGAGCTCATGGTGGAGTCGCGCAGCCAGGTCGCCGTGGCCGAGGTTCCGCAAAAGCCGGCCTCGCTGCCGTGGGAGGAGTCTGCGGAGCCCCTGGCGCGGGATCTCAGTCCGGAAACGATGGACGCCTTTCAGTTTCAGTTTGAGTCTCCGCGCATTCGGCGGCGACCGGAGTTTGCCGCCTACGCGCTCAGGTCCTTCCAGCCGGGGCGGCCCATGCGTGAGGCGTTGATGGAGCTCACCACACGCATCTACACCGAATTCGACTTCGATTCCAAAGCCACCGACGTGCGCACGCCGGCAGAAGAAGTTTTCCAGAAGCGGCGTGGCGTGTGCCAGGACTTCGCGCACGTGCAAATTGCCTGCCTGCGCTCGATCGGGTTAGCGGCACGCTACGTCAGCGGCTACCTGCGCACTTATCCACCGCCGGGCCGCCCACGCCTGGTCGGAGGCGACGCGTCCCATGCCTGGCTTTCGGCCTACTGCCGAGGCGCAGGCTGGATCGATATGGACCCGACGAACAACGTATCGCCCACCGATGGGCACGTGACGGTGGCCTGGGGCCGCGATTTCGGCGATGTGAGCCCGCTGCGGGGGTTGATCCTGGGCGGCGGCCGGGGCAGCCTCAAGGTGGAGGTGGACATGGAACCGGAGGACGCATGACCCGGCGGCGGGCGTCTCTGCCGGGGCGGATCCGCCGGTGGTGCCAGGAACAGGCAACAGCAGATCCCCTCGGGACTGAGGCTATCGAAGGGCCACTGCCTTGCTGAAGACGTCCCCTAAACGGGGAGGAGCGGTGCCGTGGGAAGCGCGTCTTTCACGGCGAGGTACTGGTGTATGAAGGCGATGGCCATGCTGCCTTCGCCCACGCTGGACGACACGCGCTTGATGGAGTCGTGGCGGACGTCGCCGACACAAAAAAAGCCGGGCAGGTTGGTTTCGAGCAGGTAGGGTTGGCGGCGGCCGCAGGAGCCGTCGGGCAGATCGTGGCCTGTGCAGACGTAGCCGTTTTCGTCGCGCAGGAGCTGGGGAGGAAGCCAATCGGTGTTGGCGTCGGCACCGATCATGACGAAAAGGGCGTCCGCGCCGCGCTCGATGGGAGGCTGGCCCTCCGTCGTGGTGCAAATTGATTCGAGGTTGTTCTCCCCGCCGACGGAGACGATCTCGGTGAACGGCTCGACCTTAACATTGAGGCGGCGGCCGATCTGCTCGATCAGGTATTGGCTCATCGTGAGATTGAGGCCGGCGCCGCGCACGAGAACCGTGACTGTACGGGCGTAGCTGGAAAAAAACATGGCGGCCTGGCCAGCGGCGTTGCCGCCACCGACGATGAAAATGTCCTTGCCGTTGACGGTGGCCGCCTCCGTACGAGAGGCCCCGTACAGCACGCCACGACCCTGCAGCCGATCGACGCCTTCCGCACGGAGGCGACGCCAGTCCACGCCGGTGGCCAGAACGACGCAGGTCGCGGTGATGCGTTCGCCCTCGTCCAGCTCCACGCAATACTCGCCGGCCGCGGTGCCATTCATTGGATAAACGTTGCGGACCTCGCGCGTCACCACGAGTTCGGCCCCGAAACGGGTGGCTTGCTTCACGGCGCGATCGCTCAACTCGTCACCCGAAATCCCGCCGGGAAAGCCGAGGTAATTTTCGATGCGGGAGGAGGTACCTGCCTGGCCACCCACGGTGGAGCGCTCGATCAGCAGAAGACTGAGGCCTTCGGAGGCGCCATACACTGCGGCGGCAAGTCCGGCGGGGCCGGCACCGATGACGATCACATCGTAACGCTCGCTTTTTGGCGTGGTCCGGAACCCCAGGGCTTCGGCGACCTTGCGCACCGTGGGTGGCTGGCCCACGCAGGTGTTGCCGTCGATAACGACGGCGGGACCGTCGGTGTTTGCGGCCGCAAGGCAAGCGGGCACGCGGTCGGGCTCGCGAGAGCGGTCCACCCACTCGAACGGAATCCGATTGATGGAAAGAAATGAACGAATTTCGCGGCAATCGATGTCGTATTGCGAACCTACAACAAGCACCCGGTTCGCCGGCTTCTCCCGAACATACTCCTGCATGCGCACCACGCGCTCGGACATCGCCTTCATGATCAAGGCGCTGCATTCGGCCGAGGAATCGATCAGATCCTTGAATTGCAGATGATCCAGGCGCATGACCCGGGACGTTTCATGGGCGCGAAAAGAGGCAGTGGAGCCCGCCGAGAAGAGCAGGTTCAGCTCCCCGAAAAAGTCTCCCGCGCTGTAACGTCTCACTGTTTCCTGGAAGCCATTCACTTCCTTGAGCACGTCAAATGAACCGCTGATGACGATGAAAAACCAAGGCGATTCACCTTCGCGGATGAGCCAGTCGCCGGGACACAGGCGCACGTCCGCGGCCACATCGGCAAAGTGAGCCCGCTGCCTTTCGGTCAAACAGCACATCACCGGTATGTTCTCCAGATCCTTGAGCTCGATCAAGAAGGCACCTCACATTTCATGCTCTCACGTTCACGGCGAACGGTGCGAGCATGCAAATCCATGAATCCATGGGATGCGAGGGGCGGTCCCTTCGCGCCATAATGGCGTATGACTGCTCTGCAAGAAATTCCCTTGACGACGCTGCCGGGTACGCCGGCCACACTGCGGCAATTTGCCGGCAAAGTTTTACTCATTGTGAATGTCGCCTCGAAATGCGGACTGACGCCGCAATACACGGCCCTGGAAGCGTTGTACGGTCGATTCAAGGAGCGCGGCCTGGTGGTCCTGGGTTTTCCGGCCAACGACTTCGCCGGGCAGGAGCCGGGCACCGACGCCGAAATCGCCACGTTCTGCTCCACGGAATACCCTGTGACGTTTCCGCTGTTCAGCAAATCCGTCGTGACCGGACCGGGGAAGCATCCGCTGTTTGCGGCGCTGATTGGGGCGCAACCCACGCGGCTCCCCAACGGCGATGCGATGCGCGACCACCTTGCGGCCTACGCCGCGAAGAAGGGTTTGCCCGCGCCGAACGCACCGCCGGAGTTGCTTTGGAATTTCGAGAAATTCCTCGTGGGCCGCGACGGCCAGGTGCGTGCACGGTTTGCGCCCGACACCGTTCCGGATGACCCGAAGCTGGTCGAAGCGATCGAAGCCGCGCTGGGCTAGAGCCGTCTCGACATACCCCGTTTGCGATCTCGCTACCGCCGAGAGCGATGGGATGAACGGCTGCGCGACCGCGAGTAGCCTCCGGTCGCGTATGCTTTTTTCATCTGCCATTCGCAATGCATGTCTGTTGATTCCGCACTGCTCCAGGAGAGGGACCTAGTTTGCCGATGCCCAAGCTGCCCGTTGTTCGTTTCGCCCAAACCCTTGCCCGGCGCTCGACGGTGGTCGCCGCTTCGGCCCTTGCGCTCGCGCTGCCGACCGCAGGCCAGGGACTCATCCGCATCACGGCCGACCTGACCGAGGCGCCCCGCAAGCTCTACCATGCGGAAATCGATTTGCCGGTAAAGTCGGGACCGAACAGCTTCACGACGCCGGAGTGGATTCCGGGAAATCATCGCCCCACCGGGCCGGTGGACGACATCACCGGCGTGGTGTTCACCGCCGATGGAAAGACCCTGCCCTGGCGGCGCGACGATGTCGATCTGTACGAGTTTCATGTGGATGTGCCGAAGGGTGTAACCACGCTGCATGCCCACCTGGACTGCATCGTGCACACGCGCGCGGATGACAAGATGGCGGTGCTGGAATGGGAAAAGCTGCTGCTTTATCCCTCGCACACACCGGTAAAAAATATCCCCATTCAGCCCAGCGTGACGGTGCCCGCCGGTTGGGGCATCGGCACGGCGCTACGGCCGGTCACACCGTTTGACGCCAATACCAAGCCCGGCGGAACGGTGTTATACCAGCCGACCACGGTGGAACAGTTGGAGGACTCGCCGGTGATTGCGGGCGAATACTTCCATGAGTTCCCGTTGGCCACGGACATGACGCCGAAGCGCTACATCGATGTGGTTTCCGATGAACCCACCGACTCGAACCTGCGGCCGGAGGTGCTGAAAAGCGTCGACAACCTGGTGCGCGAGGCGGACAAGGCGTATGGAACGCACCACTACGACCATTACAATTTTCTGCTGACGCTTTCCGATGTCGCGGGCGGTGAAGGTCTGGAGCATGAGCAGAGCTCCGACAACGGTGTGGAGGAGTTGGGCTTTGCGGATAGCAAGCACCTGCTGGGCAACGCGGAACTGCTTTCGCATGAGTACACGCATTCATGGAACGGCAAATACAGGCGCCCGGACAAGCTGTACCAGACGGATTTTTCCAAGCCCGAAGTCGGCGAACTGCTGTGGGTGTACGAAGGCATGACGCAGTACATGGGCAATGTGTTGGCAGCGCGCGACGGCATGTGGTCGGCGAAAGATTATCGCGAGATGCTGGCCATTTCCGCGGCGCAGCTGGACTACAAGTCGGGGCGCGTGTGGCGATCCACAGACGACACGGCAACGGCGGGCAGTGTGTTGCGCGGTGGCAATCCAGCCTGGGTAAACTGGCGCCGCAGCCAGGACTACTACCAGGAAGGAGAACTGCTTTGGCTCGATGCCGATACGCTCATCCGGCAATTGACGAATGACAAAAAATCGCTGACCGACTTTCTGCAAATCTTCCTCGGCAAAGGGGGCAACACCGGTCCGGTGATCGTGACGTACGATCGCGCCGAGCTGATCAAGGACCTCAACCAGGTGGTGCCGTACGACTGGGCGGGGTTTCTGCACAAACGCGTGGACGAGATCAACCCGCATGCGGATCTGGAAGGCATCACGCGCGGCGGCTACAAACTGGTGTACCTGGATCACGCCTCCGATGCGGAAAAAACCTTGGCTACCGGGCGACGCGGTGCGGGTATCGATGTGTGGTATTCCCTTGGGCTGCGCGTGAGCCCGACGGGCCAGATCTCGGATGTACGCTGGGGCAGTCCGGCGGACAAGGCCAAACTGGCCCCGGGGCAACAGCTGATCGCGGTGAATGGACGCGTACTCAGCCCGGAAACGCTGATTGCGGCGGTGACGGCGGCCAAGGGCGGCAGCGAGCCCATTCACCTGCTGATGCAGACGGAAAGCTATGTAAAGCCGGTGGATCTGGACTACCACGAGGGGATGCGTTACCCCACGCTGGTGCGCGATGAGACGCAAAAAGATTACCTGGACGAGATTATCCGGCCGCTGGCGCCGGGGGTCAGCGCGGCCATTGTGACCGACACCAATCGCTGATCACGCGATAAGCAACAAGGCCGCCTCCGATCGCTCGAACGAAGGCGGGTGCCTTCCAGTTCCTCGTACGCTGTGCCCTGAATGTCGATTCGGAGGACAACCCGCATGAAGCCGCATCTCCTTGCTCCACTTCTGTTGCTTGCCCACGCTGTGTCTCCTGGGCAGCAACCGGCGGTTGCGACCCCGGGCCTCGCGCCGGCGCCGGCTCTTCCCGGAAGTCACTACAAAGGCAAGCCGGGCGACTACGTTGCACAGAATTTCCGCTTCGGCACGGGTGAAGCTTTGCCCGCGCTGAAACTGCACTACCTCACGCTGGGGGCGGCGCATCGCGATGCGGGCGGTCACGTCGATAATGCCGTGCTTCTGCTGCACGGCACCGGCGGCGATGCGCATTCGCTCTTTGCCCCGCAGTTTTCGAATGTGCTGTTCGGGCCGGGCGAACCGCTCGACGTCACGAAGTTCTTTCTGATTTTCCCGGACGATATCGGCCAGGGCGAGAGTTCCAAACCCTCTGACGGCCTCCGCATGCGCTTTCCAAAATACGACTACGACGACATGGTGCGGAGTCAGCACGATATGCTGCTGAACGGTCTGCATGTGGATCATCTGCGGCTGATCCTGGGCACGTCCATGGGCTGCATGCAGAGCTTTGTGTGGGGCGAAACCTACCCAGGATTCGCGGATGCGTTGATGCCGATGGCCTGCCTGCCGGTGGAGATCGCCGGACGCAATCGCATGATGCGGCGTCTGGCAATTGAGGAAATTGAACGCGATCCGGCGTGGAAGGGCGGCGACTACACAGCGGAACCGGAAGAGGGTTTGCGCAGCGCGTATGGCCTGGTGTTTGTGATGGGGTCGGCGCCGTTGGTGAATCAGAAAGCCGCGCCTACACGTGGCGCTGCCGAAACGTACATCGATACCTATCTCGACCGGGCGTTGAAGACGGCGGACGCGGACAATTTCATTTACTACTTCGACGCCTCGCGCAATTACAACCCGTTGCCGCGACTCGGCACAATCAAGGTGCCGGTGATGTGGATCAACTCGGCCGATGATTTCATCAACCCGCCCGAGTTGGGCATCGCAGAGAAAACGGTCGGCCTTATGTCGCGAGCGCGCTTCGTTCTGCTGCCCATCTCGGACGCCACGCGCGGGCACGGCACACACACGCAGGCGGCGGTTTGGCAGCAGTATCTCATTGATCTGATGCAGCAGTCGGAGCCCAGGCCACAGGCCGCTGCGGGGGTCTCCGGCGGTGCCGCGCAGTAATCTGCCCGAGGTTCCAATGCCCTTCCTCTACGAGCATCGTCTTTTCCCCTCCGACCCCGTTACCCGCGCGATCGCCGGGCGGCTGTATGCCGAGGTTGCGGAGGCGCGCATCTTCAGCCCGCATGGCCATACCCAGGCCGCCTGGTTCGCCACCGACGAACCGTTTCCGAATCCCGCCAAGTTGCTGATTCAGCCCGATCACTATGTGCACCGCATGCTGTACAGCCAGGGGATTTCGCTTGATCGGCTGGAGATCGGCGTGTCCGAAATGCGCGACCCGCGCGCGGTGTGGCGGTTGTTTGCGGAAAACTACTTTCTGTTTCGGGGCACACCCACACGGCTGTGGATGGACCACAGCTTCGGTACGCTCTTCGGCATGACCGAACGGTTGAATGCGAAAACCGCCGACGTTTATTACGACACGATTTCCGAAAAGCTTGCCACGCCGGAGTTCCGGCCGCGGGCGTTGTACGAGCGCTTCAAGCTGGAGGTGCTGGCAACGACCGATTCGCCGCTCGATTCGCTGGCGGATGTCGAGAGCTTGCGCAAATCAGGCTGGGGTGGACGCATTTTGCCGACCTTTCGCCCCGACCCCGTGGTCGATCCGGAGTTCGACGGCTTCCTAGAAAACCTCCTCAAACTTGGGGAGCGCAGCCGCGAAGACACGTCGACATGGAAGGGATACCTGGCGGCGTTGCGCTTTGAGCGGGCTCGTTTTCAGGCGCTCGGCGCAACGGCTACCGATCATGGCCACCCTTCCGCACGGACGGCGAACCTGGACAGCGGCGCGGCCGAAACTCTTTATGCCAAGGTGCGCGACGGTTCGGCAACCGCGCCGGAACGGGAACTGTTTCGCGCGCAGATGCTGACGGAGATGGCCCGCATGAGTGTCGACGATGGCCTGGTGATGCAAATCCATCCAGGCTCCTCGCGCAATCACAACGCGCAGCTGTTGCAGCGCTATGGCCGCGATATGGGAGCGGATATTCCCACGCGCACCGACTACGTGGAGGCGCTTCGACCGTTGCTGAATCTGTTCGGCAACGATCCCCGCTTGACGATCATTCTGTTCACGCTGGATGAGTCCGCGTACAGCCGTGAATTGGCGCCGTTGGCCGGACACTACCCTGCCCTCAAGCTTGGGCCGGCGTGGTGGTTTCACGACAGTCCGGAAGGCATGATGCGGTATCGCGAACAGGTCACAGAGACCGCGGGTTTTTACAACACCGTGGGGTTCAACGACGATACCCGTGCGTTCCTTTCCATCCCGGCTCGGCACGACGTTGCGCGTCGCGTGGATGCCGCGTTTCTGGCGCGGTTGATTGCCGAGCACCGCCTGGACGAGGACGAAGGTGTGGATCTGATGTACGAACTGACGAGTGGCCTGGTACGGCGTGCGTATCGTCTTTAGCGTGTGTCCGCACGGGGGAGAGAGCGAGGGGGGAGCATGCCGAAACACCCGTTGAGTTTGGAAGGCCGCGTTGCGGTGGTGATCGGCGGCACCTCCGGCATTGGCCGTGCGCTCAGCCTGGGCCTGGCCGCGGCGGGGGCCGATGTCGTAAGCACGGGGCGACGTGCGGAACAGGTCGATGATGTCGCCGCTGCGATTGAAGCTATGGGGCGCAAAACGCTGCGGCAGCCGACGGATGTGGGTAACCGCGCGGACCTAGAAATGTTGTTGGCGAAGACCGTCGATGCTTTTGGACATGTCGACATCCTGTTGAACTGCGCGGGTGTAATCAAGCGGAGCCCAACGCTTTCTGTAAGCGAGGGCGAGTGGAACGACATCTTCGACACCAATCTCACAGGCACGTTGCGCGCTTGTCAGGTTTTTGGAGCTCACATGCTGGAGCGCGGCTATGGGCGCATTGTCAACATCGCTTCGCTCAATTCTTTCGTCGCGTTGAACGAGGTTGCGGCTTACGCGGCGAGCAAGGCGGGTGTGGTATCGCTCACACGTTCGCTCGCGGTGGAGTGGTCGAAACATGGCGTCGTGGTCAATGCCATTGCACCCGGCGTGTTTCGCACGGATCTGAACGCGGCGCTGCTGGAGAGCACACGGCGTGGGCAGGAGCTGCGTATGCGCACACCGATGGAGCGGTTCGGCAGAACGGAAGAACTGGTCGGCGCGGCGATTTACCTCGCTTCGGAAGCAGCTTCGTTTACAAGCGGACAGACGATCGTGGTGGATGGTGGGTTTCTAGCCAGCGGCGTGAATGGGTAAAGCTGTGCTCCTGAGATGTAACGAGTGGACAACGGCAAGACGCAGATTCCCTTCGGGAACGACAAACCAAGAATGCGCTAGTCGGTGTCGCGATCGTCGACGACCAGAATCTCCAGCACCAGCGGTGGCTCCACAAGTGCGTCCATGTCGGACATCCCGGCCACGGCCGCGTCCACGGTGGAGCGCAGGCAGGGTTCCGTGGTGACGACAAACGGGAGGCGGTGCGCGGGGTAGCCTCGCCGTTGCACGATGGAGTCGATGTTCACTTTGAACTTCGCCAGTGCACCGGAGATGGCGGAGATGATGCCTGGCTTGTCGTCTACCGTGAAGCGCAGGTAGTGCGGTGCATGAACGTCGTCGGAGACGACGCAGCGCGTGGCTTGGCGTGCGACGGGGAAGCTGCGGCCCGCGACGGCGAGGGCATCGCTGACCACGGCAACGGCGGTTGCGTGGCCACCGGCGCCGTGGCCGCTGAGCACGACATCGCCGCCGAAGCGACCGCTGGTGACGACCATGTTTTGCGTGCCATGTGACCAGGCAACAGGCGAGTTGCGCGGCACAAGCATGGGGCCCACGCGCGCTCGCACGAGCGGAGTTTCGGTCCCTCCGAGCGAGCCCGTGTTGCCCTCCATCTGCGCACGCGAAACCTGGCGAATGGTGCAGCCGAGTTCACGGGCGTAGGCAAAATCGACGGCCGACACCTGCGCTATGGTCTGGGTGGGAATTTCTTCGAGCGGCAACTCGGCCTGCATGGCCAGGCGCACAAGGATGCACAGCTTGGCACGCGCATCGTAGCCGTCGACATCGGCGGAAGGATCGGCCTCGGCGTAGCCCAGACGCTGCGCTTCGCGAAGCACGGCGGGGTAGTCCGCACCCGCCTCCATGGCGCTGAGAATGAAGTTGCAGGTTCCGTTCACGATGCCGCTGAGTCGCGTGATGCGGTCGCCGCCCAGGCCCTGCGCAATGCCCGGCAACACCGGCACGCCGCCGGCAACCGCGGCACCGTAGAGCAGCTGCACACCATGCGTCTGCGCAACGGCGAAGAGCTCGGGACCACGATGCGCGATCAGCTGCTTGTTGGCCGTGACCACGTGTTTGCCGGCCGTCAAGGCAGAGCGTACCCAGCCTCCAACCGGGTCGAGGCCGCCCATCAATTCAACGACGAGATGAACGTCCGGCGCGCCCAGAATGTCTTCGACATTCTCCGTCCACACCGCGTCGCCGGGAACGAACCCGGCGCGTTCGTGGATGCGTTTGCGCTCGACGGAACGGTTGAAGACATGGGTGATGCGCATGTCGGTGCGGCCGGTCGCGGCGAGCACCTCCGCAAAGCAGCTGCCCACGGTACCGAAGCCGAGCAGAGCGATGTTCAGTGAAGGATTGACCCCCTTGGGAGCTTTCCCGACGTTGGCTGGAACAAGATCGATCATTAGTAAGTCACCCGGCATGGACTGGTACGCCATGCTTCGAAACTGGAATGCGCTTCTTCGCCCAGCAGTTGATGAATGGGGATCTGGCGTTGGTCGAGAGGCTTTTTCACTTCGTCGTACAGAAAGGAATCGTCGAAGCCGGCGCGAGCGGCGGCCGCGGCATCGTTGCCGAAAAAGATGGCGCGGCAACGGGACCAGTACAGCGCGGCCAGGCACATCGGGCAGGGTTCACAGCTGCTGTAGACGTCACAGCCGGTGAGTTGAAAGGTGCCGAGCGCGCGGCATGCATTGCGAATGGCGACCACCTCCGCATGCGCGGTGGGATCGTTGGTGGCGGTGACCTGGTTGACGCCCGTTGCGATCACGCTGCCCTCCTTGACGACCACGGACCCGAAGGGACCGCCGCGGCCGGAGAGCACGTTTTCGGTGGCGAGGCGGATGGCCTGCTGCATGAATTGGGCGTCCCCGGGCATAATTATTCTCATGCTACATGCTCTCCGTTCCCGACGCGTGATGACGCCCGCAGGCGAGCGCGACGCCGCCGTTGTGATCGACGGCGAAACCATTGTGGCCGTCGTGGCCGCGGGGGAAATCGGAAGCAGTGTTTCTTGCGCAGACCTCGGGGAGCTTCCGTTGCTGCCGGGGCTGGTGGATGTGCACACGCACATCAATGAGCCTGGCCGCACGGTGTGGGAAGGCTTTGCGACGGGCACGCGTGCCGCGGCTGCGGGCGGGTTTACGACGATCGTCGACATGCCGTTGAACTGCCTGCCGGAGACCATCGACGTCCCGGCGCTGGAGGCAAAACGCCGGTCCGCTGAGGGCAAATGCAGGGTGGATTACGCGTTCTGGGGCGGTGCCGTGGACGGCAACCAGGGGGAATTAACCTCGTTGGCCGCGGCGGGCGTAAGGGGGTTTAAGTGCTTTCTGATTTATCCCGGCTGCGAGGGTTTTCGCTCCATCGATTACGCGAATCTGCGCCGGGCGGCACCCGAAATCGCGCGCACGGGGCTGCCCTTGCTGGTGCATGCGGAATTGGCGGGACCGATCGAAGCCGCCACCGCGACGCTGATGCAGGAGGGAGCAAACTGGTGCCGCTACAGCACCTATCTGGCCTCGCGGCCGGATGCGGCAGAGGTGGCGGCGGTCGCGGGCCTGCTGGATCTGTGCCGTGAATTTCGCTTCCGGTTGCACATTGTGCATGTTTCGAGCGCGCTTGTGTTGCCTCTGCTCGCCGCGGCGAAAGCTGAAGGGTTGCCGGTAACGGCCGAGACCTGCCCGCACTACCTGCACATCGCTGCCGAAGCCGTGCCGGACGGTGCCACGCAGTTCAAGTGCGCTCCCCCGCTGCGTTCGGCGGCCAATCGCGAGGCGCTTTGGGCAGGCCTGCTGGACGGCACACTGGACCTGATTGCAACCGATCACTCGCCCTGCCCGCCGGAAATGAAAACCGCGGCGGGGGGCCGGTTCGACCGCGCGTGGGGCGGCATCGCTTCGCTTTCCACGGCGCTTCCGGTCGTGTGGACCGAATGTGTGCGCCGTGGCATCCCGCTCGCGCGATTGCTGCCATGGATGTGTGCGGCTCCTGCCGCGCTGGCCGGCCTGTCGCACCACGCGGGTGCGATTGCGCCGGGGCGCGATGCGAATTTAGTGGCATTCGACCCCGACGCAGTCGCCGAAGTCACACCCGCGCGGCTGCACTACCGGCATCTGATTTCGCCGTACACCGGAGAGCGCCTGCGAGGCGTGGTGCGGGGCACGTGGGTGCGCGGCGAGCCGGTTTTCCGCGACGAGGGCGATGCGGTCGTGTTCGCGCCAGAGGCAAACGGCCGCGAACACAGCGGCGGTGCCCGGCGATGAACGATGTACTCCATAGATGGAATGAACTGCCGCTCGAACAGGCGGCAGAGGTCGTGCTGCCGTGCAATGGCTCGGTTGCGTGGGCGCGCGGTTTAGCCGTGCTGCGGCCGTTCACGCGCCCCGAGCAGATTTTCACCGCCGCCGATGCGATCTGGCGCTCCCTGCCGCCGCGTGATTGGAAGCAAGCGTTCGACAGCCATCCGCGCCTGGGCGAAGCACACGCGAAACAGGCCGCGGCGCAGAGCCTGGCGTGGAGCGAAGGGGAACAAAGCGGGCTGGGCACCGAAGCGGAAACCCGAGCGGCGCTGGCGGAGGGAAACCGGCGGTACGAAGCCCGGTTCGGGCGTGTTTTTCTGCTTTGCGCGACGGGCAAGAGCGCGGCGGAAACGCTTTCCATCCTCCGCCGGCGACTCGCGAATGAACCGGAAACCGAGCTGCTGGAGGCGGTCGAACAGGGGCGCCGCATTACACAACTGCGCCTGCGCAAATGGATGGGCTTGCCCGCAGCTAGGTGCGAGGACGTGTAGACTCGGCTGCAACCATGCCTCTTTCCACACATGTTCTCGATACCGCGTCGGGGCGGCCTGCAAGCGGCGTTCCGTTGGTGCTGTTCCGGCAGACGGCCGACGGGTGGGCCGAAATCGACCATGGGGACACTGACCGGGAGGGCCGCTGCGGAACACTGCTGGGCGATGCGAATCTGGAGGCCGGTTTGTACCGCTTGCGTTTCGGGATTGCACCCTATTTCGCGCGGGCGGGGCTTACGCCGTTGTATCCGTACGTGGAGATTGTGTTCAACGTGACCGACCCGCGACAGCACTACCATCTTCCCCTGTTGGTCACGGCGAACGGCTATACGACTTATCGCGGCAGCTAGGGGAACGCCCGCAATGCCGGCTTTGGGGCAAGGAGCGACAGACGCAATGTTAGAACCGCAAGCAACGCACGACGTGGAAGATGCTTCAGCCGGGGACGACGCTATCCCAACACGGCTGGTTAGTCATCGCTACGGCAAATCGCGTGTGCGCCTCATGCGCGTCACGCGGCACGGCACGCACCACGATCTCGACGAATGGACTGCCGAGGTGCTGGTGACGGGGCCTTTCGACGAGGTGTTCACCGCTGGCGACAACACCCGCATTCTCCCCACCGATACGCTGAAGAACACGGTGTACTTCCTGGCGCGGCAATCGAAAGCGGAGTCAATCGAAAGCTTTGCCGGGGATCTGGTCGAATTTCTGCTGGGCCGCAATCCGCAGATGACCGGCGCTGAAGTGAACATCGAATCGCACCTTTGGAAGCGGCTTACGGTGAACGGTGAACCGTATCCGACGGCCTTTATGAAGGGCTCCGACGAACGCGGGACGGCGCATGTTTCGCGCACCCAAGGGGGTGTGTTGGAGGTCCGCGGCGGCTTCACGGAAATGACGCTGCTGAAGACCGCGCAATCGGGATTCAGCGGCTTTATTAGAGACGAGCTGACGACCTTGCCCGAGACCACGGACCGGCTTTTCGGAACGTCGCTGACGGCGGAGTGGACCTACACGCCCGCGTCCCTGACGAACGGGCCGTCATTCGCCGCTCTGCGGAAAACTTTGCGTGAGCGCATGATTTCGACGTTTGCCCAACACGATTCCCTGAGCGTCCAACAGACCCTGTACGCCATGGCCGAAGCCGCGCTGGGATGTACGGATGCGATCGACGAAATATTTTTGCGTATGCCCAACAAACACAATCTACTCGTCGATCTCGGGCGTTTCGGAAGCGATAACCCGAATCACATCTTCGTTCCCACCGATGAGCCGCACGGGACCATCGAGGCCACGGTGCGGCGTGGCTGAAATCTCAAGTGCGCGCGCCGCCAGAATCATTGCACGCTGCCGCGAGCTGGCCACCGTGAGCGACGTGCCCGGGGGAACAACGCGCCTGTTCCTCTCACCCGCCACGCGCGACGCCCACACGCTGGTGGGCTGGTGGATGCGGGCGGCGGGACTGAGCGTTCGCGTGGACGCGGTCGGCAATCTGCGCGGTTGGCGGCGCGCGGCCAACCCGGACGAGAACACCCCCACGCTCGCCTTGTTTTCGCACCTGGACACGGTGCCGAATGCCGGCGCCTTCGATGGCCCCCTGGGTGTGCTGCTTGGCCTTGCGGCGCTGGAAGATCTGGCCGGCGAAGCCCTTCCCTTTCACGTCGAACTGATCGCCTTCAGCGAGGAAGAGGGTGTGCGTTTCGGATTTCCGTTTCTGTCTTCCCGCGCCGCGGTGGGTGAGCTCGACGACGCGCATCTGGCGCGCACGGACGCGGACGGCATCAGCGTGGCGCAGGCCATTGCCGCTTTCGGCCTGAATCCAGGCAAAATTCGAAGCGACTGCGCGTTGCCCCCCAACACCCGCGCGGCGTTGGAGGTGCACATTGAGCAGGGGCCTGTGCTCGAAAGCGAGGACCTGCCGTTGGGCGTCGCCGACGCAATCATCGGCCAATCGCGGCTGGAACTCACCTTCAGCGGCGGAGCCAATCACGCCGGCACCACGCCCATGCCGCTGCGGCGCGATGCCCTGGTCGCCGCCGCGCATTGGATCGCCGAAGTCGAACGGTTTGCCCTGGGCTACAAGCAGTTGGTGGCCACGGTGGGTCGCATCGAGGCCTCGCCCAACGCCGCCAACGTCATCCCCGGCGAGGTGCGCGTTTCGCTCGACGTACGGCATCCGCGCGACGAATCGCGGCATGCAGCCGTTGCGCGCCTGCTTACCTCCGCCGAAAATCTTGGGACGGCGCGCGAGGTGAAGGTGCGCGCGCGTGCCCTTGCCGAACAGGCTTCCGTGCCGCTGAGCGAGGCCCTGGCGGAAGGGCTTGCCGCGGCCGCCGATGCCGCCGGCTACCGTTGCCGGCACATGTTTTCAGGCGCCGGCCACGATGCCATGATCCTGGCGCCGCATGTACCCACGGCCCTGCTTTTCGTGCGCACGCCGGGGGGTCTCAGCCATCATCCGGAGGAGACTGTCCGCGAGCCGGACGTGGAAGCAGCCCTCGCGACGCTGCTGCAGTTGATCGCTCACCTGCAGCTGTAAACTGCAACGAAAGGCGTCATCTCGTAGAATGGAACGCCATGCACCACCTCGGGTTGACGCGAAGCACGAACCGCCATGACCACCTGCTGCAAACGCCGGACACTTTCGTCCGCACCCCTCTGCCGGGCCTCTCCGGGGGCATGGCCATTGTGCATGCCGCGCCGCAAATGGGTGCGGGTTTTGCCATGAGCAGCCTGGAGTTCGAGGCCGGGGGCACCCTGGTCGAAGGTCCCGGCGAACGCTTCGTCTACGTGCTGGAAGGTTCCCTGGTTGCCGCCGAGCCCAATTTCCCGCAGCCGCAGATGCTGCCGCCGGGAGGCTTCGCGTTCTTTCCCTCCGGCTTCGCGCACACCCTCACCGCCGAGGTCGCCACCCGCGCCGTGGTAATCGAAAAGCAGCACCAGTTCCTGCCCGCGCAGCACAACAGCGATCCCCATGCCGACCACCCCGCCTGCGTCATCGGCTATGAGCCGGGCATTGCGCCGATGCCGCTGAACGGTGACGGCGCGGTGAGCGTACGCAGCCTGCTGCCCGAAGCGCCCGCCTTCGATCTCGCCGTGAACACGATGACGTACGCCCCGGGAGCCTCGCTGTCCCAGGTGGAACTTCACTACATGGAGCATGGCCTGCTGATGCTCGAAGGTGGCGGCATTTACCGTCTCGGCGATGCGTGGTACCCGGTGGAAGCTGGCGATTTCATCTGGATGGCGCCCTTCTGCCCGCAATGGTTCGGTGCTCTCGGCAAAACACCGGCCAGGTACCTGATTTACAAAGATGCGAACCGCCACGTGATCGCATGAATCCCAACGCGAATCTCAACTTGAGTCTGCATTTGAACAAGACCCGGTTGATGGGCGAGCTGCACCACCTGGCAACGTTCACGGATTGCCCTTCGCCCACGGACCCCGCCTTCCGGCAACCCGCGCAGGCGGTCACACGCATCGTTTTTACGCGGCGGGATCTGGAAGCGAGGAGCTTCCTGAAGGGGCTCGCCGCCGACGCCGGCCTGCGTGTGCGGGAGGACGCGGTCGGCAACACATTTCTGCGCTGGGAAGGCTCGGAACCGGCGCTGCCCGCCGTCGGCACCGGCTCTCACACCGACGCCATTCCGCATGCCGGCATGTATGACGGAACGGTGGGTGTGCTGGGCGGGCTGGAGGCGTTTCGAGCCTTGAAAGAAAGCGGCTTTCAGCCCCGTCGTTCGCTGGAACTCGTCCTGTTCACCAGCGAGGAACCAACGCGCTTCGGTATCGGCTGTCTCGGGTCGCGGTTACTGGGCGGTGCGCTCGCGCCGGAAGTCGCCGATGCGTTGCCGGACCGTTTGCACGAGACCGAACCCAACGCAGAACCGGGACAGACCTTGCGCAAGGTGCGCGAAGAGGCCGGATTCCACGGCCCGCTCGCGGACGTGCGGCTCGCAACAGGCCACTACAGCGCCTGGCTCGAACTGCACATCGAGCAGGGGCCGCTGCTGGAACGCGCGGGCCTGGGTTGCGGGATCGTCACGGCGATCGCCGGCCCATCAAGCTACCGTTTCACGACCGAGGGTTCCGGCGGCCATGCCGGGGCGCTGCCCATGTCCGATCGCCACGACGCGCTTTGTGCCGCCGCCGAGGTGGTCTTGGCGATCGAAGCCGCCGCGCACGATGCCAATCGCGCCTCCGGGGGTACCGACACGGTGGCCACCGTGGGTACACTGCATGTGCATCCCGGCGCCGCGAATTCCGTGCCTTCGCGCGTGAGCTTCAGCCTGGATCTGCGGGATACGGTCGCCGATCGGCGCGAAGCCGTGCTCGCCGCCATTCGTGCCTCCATCCGCAGGACGGAGAGGGAGCGCGGTGTGCGCCTCTCGGAAGAGTGCATCCACGCCGACGACCCCGCTGTCTCCGACCCGCAGCTCCTGAAGGTTCTGGAAACGGCCTGCCGTACCGAAGGGGCAAGCTTTCGGCCAATGGTGTCCAGGGCGTATCACGACACCAGCTTCCTCGCGCGAATTGCGCCCGTGGCCATGTTGTTCATCCCCTGCCGCGATGGCGTCTCACACCGGCCGGATGAGTACGCTACGCCCGAGGCCATCACCTGCGGCGTGCGCGTGCTGGCGCGTGCGCTGCGGGAGCTTTCGTTGCGCTGAGGCTGCCAGTGTCCCCTCAGACGTAAGACGTTGCCGCTCTTAAAAGTTAAACGACGCCTGAAGCGAAACCCGGCGTACAGCACTTTGCTGCGTGTACGGTCCGCCCTGCAGAACAAGGCTTTTGCCGAAGTTCGTTCCAGCGTCCAGCTGCGCGACCGGCACGGCAGGGTCCGTGTTGCCGAAAAGATTCTGCGCAATCACGCCGACGCCGACGCTGTAACGGCGTC
>CAXTBI010000026.1:0-39791 GCA_964242195.1 uncultured Acidobacteriaceae bacterium | reverse complement strand
GGGCATCGAGGTGCATGCGAAGCTGGGCGACCCGGTGAGCGCGGGGCAAGTTTTGTTCACGCTTTTCAGCGACGACGAAACGCTGTTGGAGGTGGGGTACCGGATGCTGGCGGACACGGTGGTTGTGGGGGATGCTGCGCGGGAGCGGGAACCCCTGGTGCGTGAGGTGGTTGGGGCGTAGCGGTCGACGCTTCGCAAGAATGACGGCAGCTATCACACCCATACGCCAACAGCTTTCGTGGCAACGGCCGTCGCTATTAGACCTCCTGCTGCGCGGTGTGTTGCGACACGGAGAGGGTGTTGCCGTCGGGGTCTTTGAACCAGGCGATGCGGACGCCGTCGGGTGCTTCCCAAACGCCGCGACGGTCCTGGTGCAGGAAGTCGTATTGGACGAAAGTGATGCCCTGGGCGATCAGGACGTCAAGGGCCAGGTCCACGTCGGGAACCTGCCAGCCGAAAATGGTGTAGTCGGCGGGGGTAAAGCGCTGGGTGCGAACCAGGCGCAGCATGGTCCCTGGGGCGTGGCCGATGCGGAAGACGACGGCGAACTCGTTCTCGCTTTCAAAGGTGAGGCCGAGCTTGTCTTCGTAAAAGGCGCGCGCTGCCTCAGGCCTTTGGGTGGGGATGAAGGCGATGGGACGGCTTTGTGCAAGGACCATGCCTGCAATGGTAGCCCGTTTGCCGGACCGATGGAACGCAGATTGCCGCGGTGGACGTGAGAACGGTTTGCTCAAGGCCAGTCCACTTCGCAGGGACGTGTGCCTGCCCGGGGATCAACCCACGCGTTTTTCCTCGGTGCTGGGGGATGAGGGCTTGATCTCGGTGCCGGAGGAGCCGCCCAGCCAATGGGGGTTGTTGGCCGTGCCGTCGAAGATGCTGGCTGTCTTGAACGGCTCATACTTGCCCGTCATGGCCGCATCGCGAGTCCGGGCGAGAAAGGCCGCTGTCCTTTCAGGTGACATGGGCTGGTAGGTTTTCGCGGCGGTGAGCGCCTGGGTCAAGTATTCGGGCTTGTCGATGCCGGTGATTACGACGGAGACGGGCTGCGACAGGCTGTAGTGCAGGGCCTGGATGGGATCGATGGTGCCGGAGCGAAGAATGTAGCCGTCGCCAAAGGTTTTCATGGCAAGCACACCGGTACCGGCCTTTTGCGCCACTGGAATCACCAGGTTTGCGAAGGAGCGGAAGTGCGCGTCCATGGCATTGACCGGCATCTGCACGGTGTCGAAATGGAAGCCGTGCTGCGCGGCCACTTCGAACATGCGCAGGTGGATTTGCGGATCTTTATGGCCGGTGAAACCGATGTAACGAATTTTGCCGGCGGCGCGGGCGGCCATCGCGGCGTGGATCGCGCCGTCGTCGGCGAAAATGCGATCGGGATCCTCGAAACGAATGATTTCGTGAAACTGTACGAGATCGATCACGTCGGTATCGAGGCGACCCATGGATTGTTCAAGCTGCTTGTTGTATTCCTTCGCCGTGCGCCCATCGAGCTTGGTCATAACGAAAACTTTGTGGCGATAGCCCTCCTTTAGTGCCTGCCCGAGACGAACCTCGGAGATGCCGTCGTTGTAATCCCAGCAGTTATCGAAAAACGTAATGCCGTTATCGGAAGCCGAGCGGACGAGGCGAACGGCATCGGCCTGCGTGGTGTTGGGGTCTTTGGCGAGGTGAAAACCGCCCATGCCGATGGCGGACACGCGCTCGCCGGTGGTGCCGAGCTCGCGATAGATCATCGCGGGATTCTCCGGTCGTCGGATCGGAGCTTCCCGGGAGGTGGGCGAGTTGGTTCCGGGCTGCTGACCCAGCGTACGGGCACTGACCGTGGCGACGCCGGCAGCGGCGGCGGACTGGATGAACTTTCGGCGTTGCATGGTGGCTCCCGTGGTTGGTCCGATCATTTGCGTTCAAACATCTTGGATGCGGCGCGAGCGTTGCGGCAACACCGCTGGGCTAGGACAGAAAACGGTAACGGCGAGACCGGATTATTTGTTGATCCGCTTGGCATCCGTGAGGAAGCGGCGGACGCGGTCGAGGCTGCGCGCCTTGCCAAAAACCAGCAGTGATTCCATCAACGGCGGCGATTGTGTGCCCCCGGTGAGGATCACGCGCAGGAGCATAAAGTTTTCTTTCACGCTCCAGCCCTTCGCTTCGCCGAGACTCTTCATGGCGGCTTCGATGGCGGCGGATTCCCACGTCGCGGCCTCAAGTGTGGTGAGCAGATCGGCGGTGAAGGCGAGTGTCTCCTCGGGGGTGCGCTTTTTGGGCAGCCACACGGCTTCGGAAACGGGCAGGTCGTCGCGGAAGAAGAAGCCTGCCACATCGCCGATGGCACCGAGCGTCTCGATGCGGGTCTGGATCAGTGGAGCGATGGCGCGAAGGTAGCCGTCGGAAAAAACAGTGGAGCGGAGCGAGTGAAAGAACTCCTCCGGAGATTGACCGCGGATGTATTCGCCATTCAACCAGCGCAGTTTCACCAGGTCGAAGACCGGGCCGCCGAGCGAAATGCGGCTGAAATCGTAGCGAGCAAGCATGTCGTCGAGCGAGAACATATCGCTCAATTTCATGTCCAGATTCTTGCTGACAATTTCTTCTTCGCTGGGCTGGGCCATGCCGCCGCCCATCAGGCCGAGATAGTTCAGCAGGGCTGCCGGCAGAAAACCGGCGTCGCGGTAATAGACGAGCGAGACTGGATTTTTGCGCTTCGAGATTTTGCTCTTGTCGGCATTGCGCAGCAAAGGCATGTGCCAGAACTTTGGAATGTCCCAACCGAAGGCTTTGTAAAGCAGGACGTGCTTGGGCGTGGAACTGATCCATTCCTCGGCGCGAATCACGTCGGTGATGCCCATCAGGTGGTCGTCCACGACATTGGCGAGGTGGTAGGTCGGGAAGCCGTCGGACTTCATCAGCACCTGGTCGTCCACGTTGGTGTGGTCGAAGGTAACGTCGCCGCGGAGCTCGTCGCGAAACGTGGTGGAGCCTTCGAGCGGGACTTTCAGGCGAACGGTAAAAGGCTCGCCAGCCGCCAGATTGGCTGCAACCTCCTCTTCAAACAGCGCGCGTGAGCGGCCGTTGTACCTTGGCGGCTGCTTGGCGGCGGTTTGCACCCTGCGCTCGGCCTCGAGTTCCTCGGGGGTTTCGAAGGCACGATAGGCGTGCCCTGAGGCGAGCAGCTTTTCGGTGTATTCGCGATAGATCTCCGTTCGTTCGGATTGGCGGTACGGGCCGAAGGCGCCGCCAACGTCGGGGCCCTCATCCCAGCTGAGGCCGACCCAGCGCAGGGCATCGAAGATCATGGCCTCGGAGGTGGACACGAAGCGGGTGCGGTCGGTGTCTTCGATGCGCAGCACAAACTGGCCTCCGCGCTGCCTGGCGAACAGGTAGTTCAACAGGCCGATGTAGGCGGTGCCGACGTGCGGGTCGCCGGTGGGCGATGGAGCGATGCGGACGCGGGTGGGGCGGGGGGAGGATGGGGCGGAATCCATGACTTGCCCATGCTAGCAGGCGCGGGTAGGCTGGGTTGACCAACTTGACTAACAGTGGTGCATCCGGGACAATCGCGCTGGGAGCTTCTCATGGCCGCGATCAACATGTATGAGGCGAAGTCGACATTGTCCAGGCTCGTGGAACGTGCCGTTGCTGGTGAAGAAATTATTATCGCTCGCGCGGGTACACCGCTTGTGAAGATAGTTCCTCTGCATGCAACAGATCTTCCCACGAAGAGGGTCTCCGGCCAGAATGATTTGCAGATCAGTTACATAGCCGAGGACTTCGACGCACCTCTGCCAGAAGACATCCTTGAGCAGTTTGGCTACTAATGCGGTACTTGCTGGATTCGCATGTGTTTCTTTGGTACAAGGACGGCAAGAGTCCGCTCTCACGAGAGCATCGCGAGCACCTGGACGACTATCGGCATGAGCTTCTGTTGAGTGTGGCGAGTGTCTGGGAGCTGATCATCAAGCGTGCGCTTGGAAAGTTGAAATTCGCCGGATCGTTTGCCCAATCCACGCACAGTTCGGGCATCACGATGCTTCCGATCGAGCTCGGGCATGTGGAAGAGATGGAAAGGTTACCGCGGTTGCACCGGGACCCCTTCGACCACCTTCTGATAGCCCAGGCGAGGACGGAAGGGCTGATCCTGGTAACTCACGATCGAGCGATCCAAAGCTATGATGTGCCGACGTTGGATGTGTAGAGAGTCGCGCCTTACTACAGTTGGGGCGGACCAATGGGTGTGGTAGTTCGTTGTTGTGGGAAAGGTCGAGAGAGGGTAAGCCGGCAGGCCGGAGACGGATGATGTTGGCACGACGTTCCATTCGCTGAAGCCCAGGAT
Source organism: uncultured Acidobacteriaceae bacterium (assembly GCA_964242195.1). Lineage (GTDB taxonomy): Bacteria > Acidobacteriota > Terriglobia > Terriglobales > Acidobacteriaceae > Granulicella. Next base: position 35,458 of record CAXTBI010000026.1, on the reverse strand, counting down.
GCAGAGCGCGATGAAAACGCCGATGCCCGGATTTAGCAAGAGCAGAGAGCGGGCCGGAAAGGCCTGCCGGTCAGGTCAGGTCGTCGGAGTCGAAGGCGGGGCGCTTGCGGCCAAGGGCGCTGAGGTCGCGGGAGTCCCCCACCAAAGTGGAGACCACGCCATCAACTTCTTCTTCAGCGGGAATTTCGTCAGCAACCGCCAATTTCTTGTGCTCCTTGGGGAGCTTGATCGCTTCGAGCAGAGCGACAACATGCGCCACGGCGGTGCCGTCCTGGGACAGGCCTTCGGGGGTTTTGCCCTTGATGGACACGCAGTTCATGTCGAGCGAAAGCAGATCGGCTAGGCGCTCGCGCATCTCGCCGGCGATGGGCACGATTTTCGGGCGGTGCATGACCAGCACGCAGTCGATGTTGACGATTTTATAGCCGGCAAGGGCGACTTCCTCGAGAGCCGTCTGGAGAAACACAGTCGAATCAGCCCCTTTCCAGCGCGGGTCCGAGGGCGGAAAGAAGGTGCCGATATCGCCGGCGCAAACCGCGCCGAGCAGGGCATCGGTAACCGCATGGAGCAGCAGATCGCCGTCGGAATGGCCGGCGAGGCCTTCGGGGTGATCGATCTTGAGGCCGCCAATCACCAGGGGTGTGCCGGGGTGGAAGGCGTGCGAGTCGAAACCGAGGCCGATGCGCATGGACATGTTCAGACTCTCCCTTGAGACGGCAGAAGCAGAAGTGGGTGCGCCGCTTCGCTTCGGACAGCAATGACGAGTTTACGGCAGTGCGGAAGGTGGGTTTCGCAGCGGCTAGCCCGCCAGGTAAAACTCGGCAACGTCCAGATCGCCGGGCTGAGTTACCTTGAGGTTGCGCGCGCTGCCCGGAACCACGTGGACGGGAATCCCGGCGCGTTCGAGCAGGCTGGCCTCGTCCGTGCCCTGAAATTCGTCCGCTGCCGCGGCGTCGAAAGCACGGCGCATCAGCGGCACATAGGCTCCCTGCGGGGTTTGGGCGTGCACGATGAGTTCGCGGGGAATGGTGGCCACGACCAGGGCGCCGTCGGAGGTGCGCTCGACTCTTTTGATCGTGTCGGTGGCCGGCATGCCGACAATGGCGGCGCCGTGGCGTTCGATCGCGTCGATCGTGCGCTCGATGGTGGCCGGGTCGACAAGGGGGCGGACGGCGTCGTGGACGAGAACGATGTCCTGCTCCCCCGTCGAGGGCAGTGCGCGAAGGGCGTTGGCGACCGAGTCCTGGCGCATGTCCCCCCCGGCGACGACGTGGACGCGGCCGGTAAGGCTCGGTTCTGTCCGGGCCAGGTCCGCGAGCAGTTCGCGCAAACGAGGCTGCTCGGGTTCGCGTACGGCAACATAGATGCCCGTGATGCGGGGGACGGCAAGAAAGGCGCGCAGCGAGTGCACAAGGAGCGGCACGCCACCGAGCGAAAGGAACTGCTTGGGAGCGGCACCGGGGACTGCGGCCATGCGGGTGCCGAGCCCCGCCGCGGGAAGGATCACAAAGACAGCCATGGGAACCCGAGTATACCGTTTGAGGAGGTCCGTGACACGGCGGGACAGGTCGCCGAGGAGACACCGTTACCCGGTGTGGCCGAAAGGAAAGGCTGGATGGGGTTGGTTGGTCTGCAGGTGGGGATGTTTCGGCCGGGGCAGCGAGTATGCTGCGCGGTTTCGGGTGGGGCGGATTCGGTGGCGCTTTTGCGAGCGATGCACGAGGCCAACGGCGGCAAGGAGCCACTGGGGCTCATTTTGCGGGCCGTGCACGTCCACCATGGCCTGCGGGGTGCGGAGGCGGACGCGGATGAGGCGTTTGTAGGGGCGCTTTGCGCTGAGCTCGGGGTCGAGCTGAACGTGGAGCGTGTAGATACCGCGGCGCGGCAGGCCGAGGCTCGGGAAGGCGTGGAGGAAGCGGCGCGGCATCTGCGCTACGGTGTGTTCTGGCGATTGCTCGCGGAGGGCTGGGCCGAGGCGGTGGCCACGGGGCACACGCTCGACGACCAGGCCGAGACGGTCTTGATGAAGCTGCTGCGAGGGGCCTGGACGGAGGGCCTGGGGGGCATTTCGCCCCGGTTGGAGGCACCTGGGCCGGCGCATGGGGGCGGCTTGGGTTCCCCGGGGGAGGGATGGGGTACAGCGTATGGCGGTGTGCGGCGGCCGATGCTGGGCGTTCGGCGTTCTGCTGTCGAGGCCTACCTACGAGGGCTCCGCCAGAGCTGGTGCGAGGACAGCACGAACGGCGATCCCGGACTGCTGCGAAATCGTGTCCGCCATGAGGTGATGCCATTGCTGCGGACCCTGAATCCTGCGGTGGACGAGGCTTTGGCGCGGACGGCAACGCTGGCGCGCGACGAAGAGAATTATTGGAAAGCGGAGATGGTGCGCTTGCTGCCCGGGTTGACCTTGCCGGGCAGGCCGGTGCGGGGCGGCGGCCGTGCGGTGAGTACGGCGGTGGGCGAAACCGTGATTGCGCTCGAGTTGGAGCGGCTCAAGGCGGTGCTTCCCGCGGTGCAGCGGCGGCTGGTCCGGGCGGCGGCGGCGCGCCTCGGTCATCGCCTGAATGCCGAGGAAACCGCCAAGCTGCTGGCGCTTGCGGGTCTGGAACCGATGGCGGGCCTGCGGGGGCGGATTGGAGCGCGGCTGGAGCTGAGGAGCGGGTTGCGAGCCGAAAGATCGGCCCGGGAACTGCGACTGGCCCATTTTGGGACAGCCCTGCCGGAGAAGATGTAGTGAATCGTGAAAAGTAGCTCGAATCTTACGGAAGGGCGGGTTTAGAATCCAAGAATATCTGTTGATCCGGGCGAAAAGGGCCTTGCACCTTCCTTTCGCAACGGTCGTCTAACGGATAGGTCGGAAACGGCTGGCCGCGAGGGCTGGAGGTCGACCAGGGGCTTAGGAAACGAGGGGATCCATTGAACTCGACTGTAAAACAGTTGTTGATCTGGGTAGTTGCAGTCGCTTGCTTGCTGGTTGGCTGGCAGTTCGTGTTGAAGAACATGAATGCCGGGCACAACCGCGGGATCAGCCTGTCTGAAATGCAGAACGATGCGGAGTCCGGAAAGATTGCGGACGTAACCGTAGCCGGTACAGAGGCGAGCGGGAAGTACAAGGATGGTAAGGAAACCTTCACCACCACGATCCCCAGCAACTACCCGGACCTGTATAAGGACCTGCGCGAGCACGGTGTAAACGTCACAATCAAGGATCCACAAGGCGGGCTTTGGTTTGGGCTCCTGTTGCAGGTGGCACCCATTCTCGTCATTTTGGCGCTGTTCCTGTTCATGATGCGGCAGATGCAGTCGGGTGGGAACAAGGCGATGAGCTTTGGCAAAAACCGTGCACGCCTGTTGAGCATGCAGCAGAAAAAGGTCACGTTCAAGGACGTCGCCGGTGTCAATGAGGCCAAGGAAGAACTGAAGGAAATCATCGAATTTCTCCGCGAAGCGCAGAAATTCCAAAAGCTGGGTGGCCGTATTCCGAAGGGCGTCCTGATGGTTGGACCTCCAGGTACCGGCAAAACTTTGCTGGCGCGTGCTGTTGCCGGCGAAGCGAATGTTCCGTTCTTTTCTATTTCCGGTTCGGACTTTGTGGAAATGTTTGTGGGTGTCGGCGCAAGCCGGGTGCGCGATCTGTTTGAGCAGGGGAAAAAGAATGCTCCGTGCATCATCTTTATCGACGAAATTGACGCCGTGGGACGTCACCGCGGAGCCGGTCTGGGCGGCGGGCACGATGAGCGGGAGCAGACCCTGAACCAACTGCTGGTGGAGATGGATGGTTTCGAGTCGAACGACGGCGTGATCCTGATCGCGGCCACCAATCGACCCGACGTGCTCGATCCCGCGCTGCTGCGTCCGGGCCGCTTCGATCGCCGGGTTGTCGTGGACCGTCCCGACATCCGGGGTCGCGAAGAGGTGCTCAAGGTGCACTCCAAAAAGGTGCCCATGGCGGAAGATGTGAACCTCAACATTCTGGCTCGCGGCACACCTGGGTTTTCAGGTGCTGACTTGGCGAACATGGTCAATGAAGCGGCTTTGACCGCGGCCCGGTTTAATCGCAAGGCCGTCCACATGTATGACTTCGAGTTAGCCAAGGACAAGGTTCTCATGGGCGCGGAGCGCAAGAGTATGCTGCGTTCGCCGGATGAACTTAAGATCACGGCCTACCACGAGGCCGGGCACACCCTTGTGTCGGCTTTGCGCGACCACTCGGATCCACTGCACAAGGTGACGATCATTCCACGCGGCATGGCGCTCGGAGTGACCGTGTATCTGCCCGAAGAGGATCAGCACACGGTGACGAAGGATTATCTTGAGTCGCGGCTCGCAATGATGATGGGCGGACGCTGCGCTGAGGAGATCTTCCTGAAGAAGATGACCACCGGCGCGGGCAATGACATCGAGCGCGCAACCGATCTTGCTCGCCGCATGGTGTGTGAGTTCGGCATGAGCAAACTCGGTCCGATGACCTTCGGCAAGAAGGAGCAGGAAGTGTTTCTCGGCCGGGACATCGGGCAGTCGCGCGATTTCTCGGACGATACGGCCAAGCAGATCGACGCAGAGGTCCGCAGCTTCGTGGATGCCGCGTACCGTTCGGCGTACACAGTTCTTGAAGCCAACCAGGACATCATGCACCGTATGGCGCAAGCCCTGTTAGAGCGCGAGACGCTGGACGCGGCCGAGATCGAGTTGATCATTGCAGGCAAAGATCTGCCCCCGATGAAGTCTGCCCTGGCGCAGGCCGATTCGGGTAGTGGACCGGATGAGACCCAGAAGATCCTCAAGCCGGAAAGTGGGCGTAAGCCCGGTTTCGGTGAGGGTGCTGCCAACCCTGCATAACCCCATCACTGTAAGAACGCGAGAGAGGCAGCCTTTGGGCTGCCTCTTTCTCGTTGGGGTGCGACCGGATGAAGGTCCGCCCATGTCACGGGGATTCGTCCTGTATTGGTTTTGCCGAGACAGCAGTAACGATCAAGGGGGGACTCCGGGGAAGCAGCCGATGCGATACTGAGGGGCATGGGACGGTTTGCTTTGGTTGTGGGGATGGCGCTGGCCCTGAATCTGTTCGTCCCTCCCAATGTTTCGGGGCAAGACTCGGATTCTTCGCTACAGGCGACGAAATCGGCAGGGGAGACGACGGTCGCTCAGCGGGAAAAGGGCTCTACCGGGCAAATCTCGCAGGACGATCTTTTGCGGGGCTCCTACGGCCCTTATCGCGCCAACAACGACCTGCTTTCCTATGCGCTGCACCTGCGAGTGGACCCTGTGGCGGAGAGGATCAAAGGCAGCAATCTCATTCGGTTTCGGATGCTCGCCGAGGGCCGGCGTGTGCAGCTGGAGCTGTCCCCGGCGTTGACGATCGATTCGGTGACGATGGATTCGCAGCCGCTGAAGTACGAACGCCAGGGGCGTACGCTGTGGGTCGATTTTCCCGAGATATTGCAGGCCGGCCGCGAGTACACGGTTGCCGTGGCGTATTCCGGGCGTCCGGTGTCCACCGGACGATTTGGATGTTTCAGTTTTGCCAAGGATCCCAGCGGAAAACCCTGGATCACGACGGCTTGCGAAGGGGCGCAGCAGGGAGCGTCGCTTTGGTGGCCGAACAAGGACCAGTGGCGCGACGAGCCCCAGGACGGCATGACGATCGATGTGGCCGTGCCCAATGGCCTGATGGACGTATCGAACGGACGCTTCGAAGGCTCAAAGCATCTTGGGGACGGATACACGGAGTGGCGCTGGCGTGTGCATTATCCGATCAACAGCTACGATGTGGCGCTGAATATCGGTGATTACCAGCACTTTTCAGCACCGAAGCACGGGGAAACCACGCTGGATTACTATGCCCTGCCGGCGAATCTGGAAAAGGCGAAAGCGCAGTTCGCGCAGGTGCCGGAAATGCTCGATGCGTATGAGCATTATTTTGGCGAGTACCCGTTCGACAAGGATGGATACAAGTTGATTGAGGTGCCGTATGCGGGGATGGAGCACCAATCGGCGGTGGCGTATGGGAATCATTTCGAGAACGGCTACTTCGGCAAGGATTGGACAGGTGTGGGCATCAGTCCGCGCTTTGATTTCATCCTCATCCATGAGAGCGGGCATGAATGGTTTGGCAACGCGATTACGGCCGCGGACCGTTCCGACATGTGGATCCATGAGGGATGGACGACTTACATGGAGTGCCTGTATGTCGAGTACCGCTGGGGCAAAGCGGACGGGCTGCGCTATTGCAACGGCTTAAAGGGGCACGTGAAGAACGAGCGGCCAATCCTCACGCCGCGGGGCACGAATACGGAGCCGCCGGACGACCAGTATTTTAAAGGGGCGCTGATGCTGAATACGCTGAGGAGCGTCATCGGCGACGACCCGAAGTGGTTTGCCGACATCCATGACTTCTATCAGCAGTTCAAGTATCGGCAGATCATGACCGAAGACGTCGTGCGTTGGTGGAACGAGCGCACGGGGAGCGACCTGACGCCTTTTTTCAACGCGTACCTGCGGCATGCCGACCTGCCGGCGCTGGAGCTCCAATTCGTCCCTGCGGCCAAGAAAGTGATGTACCGTTGGCATGCCGGGGAAGCGGGTTTCGCGATGCCGGTCGAGGCAGGCGATCCCGGGCACTGGACGGTGCTGCATCCGACGGCGGACTGGCAAAGTTTGCCGTGGACGGGAACGCCGGAAGGTTTTCAGGTGGCCTTGGAGAAGTATTACGTGAATGTGGCGAGGTCGCAGTAGATATGTGGGGCAGGGTGCGGACGATAAGGCTGGCGACCGGGCTGGCAATGGGGCTGGCGCTGCTGACGGGTTGCGGCTACCACCAGCTGGGGGGCGCGACGCATATTCCGGGCGGTGTGCAGACGATTGCCGTGCCGATCTTTGCGACGCGGGTGCAGGGTTTTCGCCCGGAAGTGTACTTTACGCAGGCCGTGGTGCGGGAGCTGAACCTTGCCACGCGGTACCGTGTGCAAACGGCGGTGTCGGGCAATGCGGATACAAGTACGGCGGATGCCGATGCCGTGCTGCGCGGGACGATCCTGAGCGAGGCGGTAACGCCGTTGACGTATGACTCGTCGAGCGGGCAGACTTCGAGCTATCTGGTGACGATTACGGCGTCGGTGCGGCTGGTGGCGCGGGATGGCACGGTGCTGTACCGGAACGATGCGTTCAACTGGCGGGAGCAGTATCAATCCACGCAGGATCTTTCAGGTTCGATCCAGGAGGACACACCGGCGGTGCGGCGCCTGGCCAGGGCATTCGCACAGGCGCTGGTGAGCGATATGCAGGAGAGTTTCCGGCGATGAGTGCCGAGGCCAGAACCGACGGAAATGCCCGGCAACCACGCAGCTTTCAGGCGGTGGAACGCTTTCTGGCGGAGGCCGGGGGGCCGGACCGCCGGCCGGGCTACCTGCTGCTGGGCGATGAGGCGTTTCTTTACGGGCGATTGCGGGCTGGTGTGCTTCGGGCGCTGGTCCCGGCGGATTCCCGGCAGTTCTGCCTCCACGATCTGGATCTGGCGGAGACATCGATCTTTGAAGCGCTCGACACGGCGCAAAGTCCGTCGTTGATGGCCCCTTTCCAGGTGATCTTCGTGCGAAATGTGAAGGTGTTGTTTGGAAGGGGATCGAAAAAGGAGGAGTTTGCGGCGGTTGCGGACTATTTTCGCCGGCCAAATCCGCAGGCGCTGCTGATGTTTGTGGCAGATCATCTGACGCTGCCGGCGGATCTGCGCCGGATGGACTTTGCGGAGAAGGAGAAGGCGGAGCGGGTGCGCGAGGTGTTCGGCGACGTCTGCGGCGTGGTCGAATTACAGCGGGTTACGGCCGAGGACGCGATGGTCTGGCTGCAGGGCGAGGCGTCGCAGAGAGGTATGCGCTTTGGCGACGATGCGGCGCGCGAGCTGGTGGAGGCGGTGGGGACCGACATGCTGAGCGTGGCCAGCGAGCTCGAAAAATTGATGCTGGAGGCCGGTGCGCGCGGCGCGGCGGAGATCACGGTGCGGGACGTGGAAACGATGGTGCCTTCAGCCAAGCAGCGCAGCCTGCATGAGCTGACGGACGCGATCAGCAGCCGGGAGCCGGCGCGGGCTTTGGCGTTGTTGGGCGGGCTGTTGAATGCGTCCGATGGGGAAGACGCGGCGATCGGGCATGTGTTTTCGCTGGCCAAGACGTACCGCCAGATGATTCTGCTGAACGAGCGGCAGGTGAAGGATCAGCGGGCGATGTGGCAGGTGTTGTGGCCGGGCATGCGTGTCGCGCCGCATGCGGCCGATGCGCTGATTGCGCAGGCGCGGCGGTATAAAAACCGGGCTGACCTGGAGGCCGGGCTGCGGGCAATAGCAAAGGCGGATCTGGAGCTGCGGTCGAGCCCGCCGGATAAGCGGCTGGTGCTGGAGCGGCTGGTGTTGCGGCTGGCGGGGCGTGGCGCGGAGATGGCTGAGGCGTAGCTGCCAGCCCGAAGTTGGGGCCGCCGTTAAGTGTTTGGCGACACGGCCATTTGGTTTTTGCCGTTTCCGAAACGAGGTGGGTTTTTCGTGAAGCGCTACGGCGCTCCGGGGAAGGGGATCCCTCCGCTGCGCTACGGGATGACAAATCCAGTGGGATGCCAACGCTACTGCGGATCGGGGGGAATTTTGCGATTGCCTACCTGCGGGTCTCGCGTTGGGTCGGAGGGAACCGTGCCGAGGCCGGTGTCCTGCGCGGGATCGCGGGTCGGAAAAGCGATGCCGGCGGAAAGCACGACCGCGTGCCGATCCGGGATGGTGACCTCGACGTGATGGACGCCCGGTGTGTCGTTGCGGGGGCGGGAAAACTCCAGAATGTAGCGCCCGCGCAGCAGACCGATCAGGTTGCTCATCGCTCCCAGCATCGTCGCCGAATCTACGGGGAGCACGACGCCGCCGGTTTCGCCGCAAAGCAGATCGAAGGTGTTTTCCTCGCGTCTCACCAGCTGTTCCGTGGGCAGAGCGAAAAAGGGTGAGCGGTTCATCGGATCGACCGATCGTGGGTCGGAGAGGGGCGCGCGAAGGCCCATGAGAGTGGTGTTGAACCGGCCGGCGTAGTGCCCCAGGGTTTTGGGGGAGAGCTGGCTGGTGTCGTCGAGACCGTCCGAAACGACAATGAGGACACGGCGGCCGGGGAGCTGGCTGAGCTGCGAGACCACAGTGGCCAGGCTCTCCCAAAGTCGGCGCTTGTTGCCGCAGGCTGCGTTTGCGTCGTGCCTATGCAGATCGCCGGCGGCAAGTGCGGCGGCGAGGGACCCCTCGACGCGAGCGGCGGAATAGGACAGACCGGCCGCGGTACGGATCAGGTGGCAGTCGAGCGCGTAGAGGGAGTAGTGGTCCGCTGGGCTCAGCCACGTTGCCAGTGCGTCGAGTTTCCCGGGTGACGCGCTTCCGAGCTTTTGCGCAAGGGCGAGCGTGCTTTCCCGGCTGGCGTCGAAGACCAGCGCAACCTGAAGGGGGTCATCGCCCTCGAGGCGGATGTGACGCGGATGAAAGGGCGGCCCACCGTCCAACTGCAGGGTGAACTGAGAGGCTGTGAGGCCCCGGTACGTCTTTTGCGCGCTGTCCAGCACAAGGGTTGGCAGCTGTAGCAGATCTTCATAGACGTGCAGGGTGTAGGGCGCGGTTGCGGAAGGGACGGGCGTTGTTTGGGCATGGAGATTGGAAGCGCCCGGAAAACCTGCGATGCAGACGAGAAGCACCGTGAGAACCGCACGAAGCAGAACGCGAAGAAAGAGAGGGCAGCGCGGTGGGAGGTGCGGGGCTTGCGCGGTGCGGAGGCGGGCGCATTGTGCCATGGAGGGGAGTATCGCAGAAAGGAGGTAGGGTCGACCGTAGAATCGAAAACGGGATTGTTGTGGAGGGTGGCGTGACGAGAACGGGCGAGCGTAAGGGAAACAGGTGGGCAGGAACGGCGGCTTTATGGCTTGTAGGAACGGCGTGTGGAGCGCAAACGACGGCGGCCGCACCGGCTGCCGCGCCGCAGCAGGCCGCGAGAACCCCACAACAGATGCGGGAGTTTTTCGCCTCGCATTACACCAAGCGGGAGTATCAAATTCCGATGCGGGATGGTGTGAAGCTGTATACGGCGGTGTACACGCCGGTGGCGGCGCAGTTTGCGGACAAGGGGCCGTATCCGTTCTTGATGACGCGGACGCCGTACAGCTGTGCGCCGTATGGGGCGGACAAGATTGTGCCGCGCGTGACGGGGAACCAGAAATTGCTGGAGGGCGGCTACATTCTGGTGTGCCAGGATGTGCGCGGGCGGTGGGATAGCCAGGGGAGCTGGGTGGAGATGACGCCGTCTAAAGATGGCCACGGCATCGACGAGTCGACGGACACTTCGGACACGGTGGATTGGCTGCTGAAGCATGCGCCGGAGAACAACGGGGCGGTCGGCATTCTGGGGATCAGCTACCCGGGCTTTTACACGGCGGCGAGCATCGTGGACGGCAACCCGGCGATCAAGGCGGCAAGTCCGCAGGCGCCGATCGTGGACCTTTGGATGGGCGACGATGCGTACCATGGCGGCGCGTTTATGCTGGACGCGAACCACGGCTTCTATGCGCCGTTCTTTGCGCCGCAGAGCAATCCGCTGACCGTCGAACCGCCGACAGGGTTCACGTTTCCGACGCAGAACATGTATGCGTACTATCTCGGCATGGGGACGCTGGCGCATCTGGATTCGCCGGCGGGTGGAACGAATGCGTACTTCCACGATCAGGTGACGCACCCGATTTACGGCGAATATTGGCAAAAGCGGGACATCGCGCCGCACCTGCATGGTGTGCACGCGGCGGTGATGGCGGTGGGCGGATGGTTCGACGCCGAGGACCTGGCCGGGCCGGTGAAGGTGTTTCACGCGGTGGCCAAGCTGAGCCCAGAGGCGCCGGAGGACACGCTGGTCGAGGGACCGTGGGTGCATGGAGGGTGGTCGCGAGGGCTCGGAAACAAGTTGGGCGACATCAGTTTCGGATCGGATACGGCTGTGTTTTATCGCGAGAATATCGAGGCGCCGTTCTTCGATCATTGGCTGAAAGGGAAGTCCTGGACGCCGTTGCCCAAGGCGTACACGTTTGAGACTGGAACGGATGTGTGGAAGCAGTACACGGCGTGGCCTCCGCCTGCGGCCAAGCCGCGGACGCTGTATCTGCAGCCGCATGGCGGGCTTTCGTGGAACGCGCCGACGGAGTCCGCGAGCAAGGACGAATACGTGAGCGATCCGGCGCATCCCGTGCCGTTTACGCCGTATGTGACCGGGCCGGACGTGCCGCAACGTTACATGGACGACGATCAGCGTTTTTGGACGACGCGCGGCGATGTGCTGGTGTACCAGACCGAGCCGTTGACCGAAAACGTCACCGTGGCGGGGCCGATCCTGCCCAGGCTGCGGATTGCGTCGACGGGAACGGATGCGGATTTCGATGTGAAGCTGATCGACGTGTACCCGGAGGACTTCAAAGACCCCGACGCGGAGGCCGAGGGCAAGCACGTGACGGGCGCGCCGCCGGTGATCCTGCAAGGTTACGAGATGATGGTGCGCGGCGAGCCGTTTCGGGCCAAATTCCGCAACTCGTGGGAGCATCCCGACCCGTTGGTACCGGGAAAGGTGACTGCCGTGAATTTTTCCATGCAGGACGTGAACCACACCTTCGTGAAGGGGCACCGGATCATGGTGCAGATTCAAAGCTCATGGTTTCCGCTGACGGATCGCAATCCGCAGGTGTTTATGGATATTTCGAAGGCGCAGCCGGAGGACTTCAAGACGGCGACGGAGACGGTGTTTCACCAGGCGGATGCGGCGAGTGGGCTGGAGTTGATGGTGTTGCCGCAGTGAGTCTTCCGAAGACTAAACGCGCGTCATCTTTACTGCCGATCTAGGCTCTAGACGTAGTTCTTTCGCATTTCATCAAGAACTGCCTTCTTTCGTGCTTTTTCTACCTCCGGGTCATCTACTTGAAGAAACTCAACCGCACTAAATTCATCTCCTCGCCTGCGATTCTGCCGTGGTTCAACAGCCTCTATAAGCAGAGCTTCCATTGTCGCGATCAGAAGCCCGCGATCATAGTTCTGATCTCGTGTGTCTAACTTACCCGATTCGGAGACCTTGTATATCCCAAACCACGAGAAGCGCTCCCATCGGCTACTTAAGCGATCAGAGATATGCTGCCGTAGCCGTGTCCCTATACCCTGGTCAACTGCTCTGCCAACGTAAATCACTGAACTGCGATCATAGAGAAGATAGACGCCACGTTGATCTGAAAAGTCGACTGGCTCACTACCTGCTGTCTGTCGTCCTAGCATTTTCGGAGTCGCTGCATTCCAATGCACTCGATCTTTGGACCAGTACATACCAAAAGCATTGATAAGGCCGGTTGTTTCTTTTTTTTCCTCTAGTTCCTCCGCCTCTTGGGTTGGAGTAGCGGGAGCCTCACCTTGGTCACTCAGAGCCGGTGGGGACGCTGCCTCGCTACGTAATCTGTACCAACCAGTTCCCGTGCGCTCAAAAGGAGAGTTCGCCTCTTTTCGAATGGAGTCGGACATCGCAACATTAACGCTAGATGACGGTGTCGCACCAAGACTTGTACGTAGCTTTAGATTTATGATCTCTTTCGCAATATCGGTGTAGAGCATGCCTTCAGGCCTGTTCTTTAAAACTTCGATAGCTGCTTCTCTCCAGCCCAGTTGTGGGGGCATCTGCTCTCCTCGGTATTAGGAGATTGTACGGTGGCGAGTCGTCGGAACGTCGCAGACCCGCGAGTGGAAACGCTTGAGTCTAGTGTGCACTCATTGGCAACTGCTGTCCTGATGCGGGAGATTCTGATCGTCAAACCGTATTCTTAGTTGCCATCAAGGCCAAACCGTGGGCTACGGAGGTGAAGGCTTCGCCGCTTTGTACGCGATTTTCGCCGAAACGGCTGGTGAAGACGCGGCGGACGGCGGGGACCAGTGAGGTGCCACCGGTGAGGAAGACGCGGTCTACCTGCGAGGCGGGGGTCGCGGCTTTTTCCAACAGACCGTCGAGGCCGGCTTCCATGCGGCTGAGTTCGGGAGCGATCCAGGCTTCGAACTGGGCGCGGGTGACGGGCGTGCGCAGGTGCAGGGCGTCGGTGTGAAGGTCGAACTCGGCTTCCTGGTGCATGGAAAGATCGACTTTGACGCGCTGCACGGCCTGGTGGAGGCGGTAGCCGAGGTCGTGCTCCACGACCGTGCGCAGGGCGGCGATCTTTTGGGGTTCCAGGGCGTTCTTTTCGGCGGTGCGCAGCAGGTTCTGCACCTCGCGGGTGCGCAGGAACGAAAGCGTGTGCCAGCGTTCGAGGTTGGCGTAGATCCAGGCGGGGAGCGCCGGCAAAAGCTTGCCGAGGGAGCGGGCCTGCGATTCGGAACCGAGCGCGGGTGAAATGAGGTAGCGCACCAGGCGAGCGTCGAAGGCGTCGCCGGCGAGGCCTACGCCGGTGTTGGCCAGGACCTGGGGACCGCCCTTTGCGTTGGCTTCGGGGCCTACGCGAAGCAGGGAGAAATCTGTGGTGCCGCCGCCGAAATCGCCGATCAGCAGAGTTTCATCGCGGGCGGCGTCGGCCTGATAGGCGTAGGCTGCGGCGACCGGCTCCATGGCGAAGCGGACGTCTGCCCAGCCAGCTTGCAGGAAGGAGTTGCGGAGGCGCTCGACGGCAAAGTCGTTGTCGGCCTCGGTGTTCGCACCGACAAAGACGACGGGACGGCCGCAAAGGGCGTGCGTCACGTCGAAACCGAAGAACTCGGTGGCGCGGAGGCGCAGATCGCGGAGGATGCGCGCGAGCAGGTCTTCGAAGCGATAGGGGCGGCTGAAGATCTCGGTGCCGAGCAGGTCGCGGGCCGAAAGGTAGCTCTTGAGCGATTGGATCAGGCGGCCCTGGTAGACGTCGTCGAAGCTGTCGGTTGCCAGGTAGTGGTCGATGGCGGGCGCACCGGTCCAGGCGGACACGGGCCTGCCGGGGCGGGTCATCTCGCGTTGCAGGTACAGCAGCGAACGGGAGGAGGCGCTCGGCCCGGGAGCCGAGGGGAACTGGACCAGGCGGACATCGCCGTTGCGGGCAAAGGCTACGGAGCTGTTGGTGGTGCCGAAATCGATGCCGACTGCCGGCGGTGCGGTGAGGCTCACATGGCTATTGTCGCAAGGGTGGCCGGTGCAGGTACCCAGATCCCTAGCGCCTCATATTCGCAACAGAATGAGTCACCATTTCGAACAGGACTTGGGCATTGCTCGTACAGCCCTGACTGCCATGTTCCAGGGTCTCTCTTGTGCGCTGGAGAGATTGGAGGCAGCGTAGAAGAAGAGCGGTGTTTCCTTGCCTTCTTCTCTCAGTCCGTAAAGAAGCGCGTAGCCTTCGCGCGGCCTCTCTCGGCGCCCCATGTCCGAGATGATAGCCGCGTATTTACGACATCAAGATGACTCTTTGCCTCCTGAGTTGACAGGGCCAGAGTGATCTTGAGCCGATGGCTTCAAAGGCTTGCCGTTCGTAGATGTTGTTCTCTGGGCGAACGTTAACCCAAAGCAGCTGATTTTCCCAACCATCGTTGCTTGTTATGACGTTGCGTTGAGCAAGTGGAACATGCGGGTGAGCATGAGGCAGGCGAAGCGGAGGTAGTGAAAGCCTTTGAGCGTGGTGTCAAGCCGTTCGTAGTCGCGAGTCAGCCGGCGACTGGCATCAACATCTCCGCAGGTTGTTCGGTCAGCTGTAAGATCGCGATTGGAACAGCCATGCCACTTCTCACTTGCGTGTCTGCTGTAAGTTACCGAGCCAAGAGCTCGCTCTCCTTTCAAATGCGCGTGTATACGCGCCAACTACCCGTCTGTTTGGTCAGCAGTCGGCTCGGGTCAGGCTGCCGAAGGTTTAACGCTCACGTCCGGCTCGGATACATCATTTGGTGTATTCGCTGTGTGTAGTCGCGACCATAAGGGGATCCTTGCTGCATAATGCAGGGAGGAGATCGGAAATGGCGGAGTCAGACAATAAAATGCCTCATGCACTGATTTGGCCAGTTCTTCTACTCGTTCTGATACTGTGGCTCGCTGGTTCGACCATGGATATAGACAAGTACACCAAGCACTTTGCGCCGGGTTTTCTTGCAATTGGCATCAGTTTAGTTTGCCTAATTCTCTGGGGTGTGCGTCAGATACCTAAACGCATTGGTTCTTCAAGACTGGTGCTTGCAGGTTTGTGGCTAGCCGTTGCGGGCCTCTTCGCGGTCATCCACCCCGTGTCTATTCGTCATACCGTCACTCAGGGGAATGATAGCGAGGACGCCCTGTATCGTGGCGCCGCGAATCTTTTGCACGGGCGTTATCCTTACTACGCTAAGACATACCTGGGCAATCCCATAACGCCAATGCCTGGCGCCTTACTGTTAGACTTACCGTTTGCAGCCTACAGTCACGCCGGAGTACAGAACCTGGTATGGCTGGCGATCTTCTTCATCTTCGCTGCTCATTTCTTTAAACGACGATCGACGGCAGTGTTCTTCGCCTGCCTAATCATTGCGAATGCACATACTTTCACTAACCTTATGACTGGAGCCGACTATCCTGCTAATTGCTTCTATGTATGCGTGACGGCCTATTGTTTTATGAAATATAGTGTTTTGGCAAAAGGGTGGCGGTATTGGTTCAGCGTCGTGTTTCTAGGTCTCGCCTTGAGCTCTCGATTGAGCTACCTACTCATTGTTCCTATAGTGTTGGCTGGGTACTGCGCCAGAAGGGACGGATATAGATTAGGGCTCGCAAAACTTGCTCAGCCGCTCATCGTTACGTTCATCGTCACCGCACCGTTTTACTTCTACGATTCCGCACACTTCTCTCCTCTGCACGTCGCCAACTTTCTCAGTGCAATGACGCCAGCACATCAGCGTTTGGTATTCTTTGTTTTGACAGGCGGAGCTGTCTGTATAGCTTCATTAAGCTTTTTTGTCGAGATGCGGGTGGAACGCTTTTTTTTACTCGCCGGCCTGGCCGCCTGCATGATACTGCTACCTCCTGGTGTGATTGTTGCATTCCATCAGCACTTTACTGTCCAGGGGGTTCTCGTGCTCGGCTATACTGACACCGCGTACATATTGCTTTGTCTCTGGCTGTGCTACATGATGGAGCCTTCTCCTCGAATTGTGTTCAGCAATCGCGAGATACCAAGTGCGCAGATAGCGGCGGTGTCAATATGAGATCATTTGGTGATTCGCCTCGATTATTTGTAGATTGGCTAGGCTCCGGCCTCTTTGAGGCGCTCTTTCTTAATTGGAGATCGCGGGTCAAGCTCACCAGAGTGATCTTAGGCTTCCTAATCTTAATGAACTTCCGGACCTTCGAGTATTTTCCTGGATTCCGAGTTCTGCAGGATGGATGGTACGGAGTAACGATCCTAGCGTTCTTAATCCTTTATCCTCTGCTCAAGATTGTCACGGATTGGACCTTCACTCGATTCGAACTATATCTACTTGGCATTTTGCCGATTCTGTTTGTCGTACCCGCTATAACCGCCCACAACGTGTTTGGCCAACCGTTCTTCTACGGCATCTTCCCTCAACGCTCCGCATTACCCGTGCTCTGGTGGCTGTTATTGATCAATGCGTGGCGATTGCGGTGGATAACGGAAACAGATCTCAGGGCGACACTCGTGTTTGTGTCGTGGGCGCTTTGTGCGTTATTTAACAGCATGAGACTTTTCCTTAATCCAGCCAACTTTGAGCAGGTCGGCTTTGCGGTAGGAACTGGAAGTGACGCGTCCTTTACGTTTCCTATATACCTGAACGTTTTCGCTACGTTTTATTACATTTTTCGAGGTGTACGCGAGCAAAGAATACTGTTCTACATCCTGGGACTCATTCAGTTCGCTAGCTGCCTGGGGCACTCGGGACGATCCTTAAGTGTTGCAATCGTTGCAACACTTTTAGTGTACGTTGTTCGCTTCAGGGGAGTTGTGCGATCGTTACCTATAATAGCGAGTTTTATAGCGCTGCTCGTTCTCGTGATAGGCCTGGGTCTTAGCGTGCGCTATGAGGATACCGCGGAGAGATTGCACAAATACAGCGATGCCTTTCGAGTAGTCGGGGGAGCTTCTGAAGTGCAGGACGTCTCCGCAAACGCTCGGATTTATGAAACGGACACAGCGAAACCTTATATTGCGGCGCATCCCATATTGGGGGTAGGTGCGGTAAGTCTCCAGTGGGAGGGGGGCGTGGTAGGCGCCGTGGGTGCCTACTTCGTACCTGGTGATATTGGTTTTGCGGGGATTATGTTTACTTACGGCGGTTTTGGTTTGCTTGTGTTTTTAGCACAATATCTATTTGTGTGGTCGCGGGTCTCTGGAGCACGGGGAGGCAGTTCTTCTCCTCTTTTACAGGCAAGCACAGGTTTTGTGCTCTTTTCAGCGCTCTACTCTGCGGTTACAGGGCTGTTTGTGTTTAGCATTGAGACGTCGTCGTTCTTTATCGCGATCATTACACTGCTCAATTCGAGCATGGCACAAGGCAGTACGTTGGTTCGTCGGCAAATTCTTCACCGGACGACAAGTGAGTTACGTCCGCATGTGGGTGTGTGAGTGGACACACGTCCAGGTAAGGAGATCAGGAAAGAGTTAGGGGGCCTATGACGGTCGAGCCCTAATACTTCTCTACCCATGTACCGCCATTTGACGGACAGAATGTGGCGTGTCCGTCCTGGCTGAAGACGGTGACATAGGGCATATAACAGGTTCCCCTGGGAGCCTTCACCTGCGAAGCCCCGAAAGCCGCAGTTACAGGGGAGGTCGACCACTGCTCCAACCCGATAATTTGTCCGTTGGATCGGTAGAAAGATACTCCGCCGCCATCGACGTTGTTGCAAGTCGCCGTAGCCACAAACGTCATGCTTGACAGCTTCCCATTGACTCCGCCACCATCCCAGCGATGGAAGGATTGGCAAACCTGGCCCTGGGGGATCCCTGTGCCCACAATGACAGTTGCGGGATTGCCAGCCATGATCGGTCCAGAGCCAACATTGGGAAAGCTAGCCGTTGTACCGGTACTGTAATATTGCGTGGCGAAAGCTAGAATCGGGCCGGGAATAACATTTGTACTGAGATTGGTGTGACCTAGGCTCAGAGTAAAAGCAGCTCCGAGCAAATCCGTGCTGCGCTGCGTGATCAAGTCCGTTGGAAGTTTCCCAGTCCCATCGGCATATTCGCGCCGACCATCAGGAAAATCAACGAACCAGGGCGTAACGGTTGAGCTGCCGGCCGGTGCCGTTTGTCCAAAGATACGACCACTCATAACTGGGTTATACTTGCTGGTGCTCCAGGCGGTATAGCCCATGCCCGAGATGGTGCCGTTGTAAAATCCAAGGCTGTTGGCTGTGCCGGTGTCAACGATCGGCGTGTCGTTTATGTCACAGAGTGAGCCCATCGGGTCACCAAGCGACCTGAGACTTACGGAGTAAGCCGCGACCAGCGTGATAGAGCAAGGGGAACCCGTAAGAGGATTCCTGACGTCGAGATTGCTGTCCTGAATGTTTACACGCTGCCCGGCTGCGTAGATCATTTGATAGAACTCGGGAGCAGTGCTACCTGAACCCATAGAGATATCCCGGAGTATGTCATTACTGGTGTCGCCCATGAAAGCAAAGGCATACCCGAAGGCAGGCTTGTTTGGCGTGTTGCCGTCTGCGAGGTAGGCCTCTTGCTCTACGTCGTTCGCGTCAAACACATTGGAGCCTATAGCGGTCTCAGCCGAGAGCCTCCCTATCCCCTGCGTTTCACCAGCCTGCTCATCGATCACGGTTGCCGTGATTGAGGGTTGGCTTAAGCAGGCCGGTACGCTTACCGTTGCACCGCTACGGGTCGAGTAGCCGGAGCCGGCCTTGACACCATAAGCTCCTACTACCCGGCCGCCTGAGATCACCGCAAAGCCTGTTGCACCCGAGCCTGATCCATTGATAGCGATGGGAGCTATGGCTAACCTTGCGGAGTTAAGCCCAGAGGTGGAAAAAGGTAAGGCGGGGCCATTTGCGGTAATGATGGTCGCTACGCAACCCGCCCCGCCTGCTGTCACCTTGTAGCCGGTGGTGGACACATACGGCGATGGTTGAGGGCCGACCAGCACGGGCAGGTGCCCGGCAAAGCTTAGTGAGGTGCCGTAGAATCGATTGCGGATGCCGTCCGGTATCCAAACGTTTTCGTCATCGTTCCGCTCGAAGCCGCCCCCGAAGAAGTTGTTCTCGATGGACCGCTGCAGCCCCTTTCCGATCACAACGCCTTTGCCGTTGTGTGCGCCCCAGAAGCCGAAGAAGTTGGAGTACTCGACCTCGAAGAGGTCCAGCGCGTGATGGAAGCCAAACGCAGCCACATCCGCGACATACATCCTGTCTGCTGTGTCAGCTTTGAAACCCGTGCCAGTGCTCTTGCTTGATCCTGGTCCGATAAGGATGAGGTCCTCCACGCGGTCGCCATTACGTCCGTACTTGCCGTTGGGATAGGCCGCGGTTCCCGGAACGGTATCAGCAAAAACTAAGCCGTTGCTCTTGGCATTCGTCTGTACAAGCACCGAGTGATTTCCTTGAATGCCCATACCTACAGGTACGTCGACGTCGGCAGAAACGGCGCATAGCTGGCCCTGCGGAAACAGGATATTACCCTGGTTAAGATTGTTTTCGTCCGCGCTTGTCCCTTCAATACTTGGCCCGATAAAGCTACTCTGATACGTTCCGCCTCTGGTCAGCTGCGTGCCGTAGCTCGCAGCGGCGGCAATGGCCGTCTGCAGCTTGGCATCTATCAGAGCGCTCGAAGGGTTAACCTTGGCTTGAGCAGCGTAAGCGTAAACATCCTGTGCGATCTGGCCCGCGACGAACGACCCACTACAGACCACACCGTAGTTGGTGACAGCGGTAGTACCGGCGGCGATCGATCTTGCATTGTAAGCAGTACCAGCGGTTGGACTGGCTACGGCTCTCTTGGAAATTCTAGGATCAGCGGCAATAGAACATGTTTTGGTGGAGGTTGTTGTATTGGCATCAGCGCGGCACAAGGGACCTGTTGCCGTCGGGGTCGTCGCGCCAACCACGGTACTACCAGAACCGTCTGTCTTGATGCCCTGAGCAAACAGGCAGGTAGCGTGCATGACAATCCAAGGGAACAGAAAAGACAAGGCAGGCTTACGCATGGCGACTTCTAGTCAATTTCATGCTGACAATAGTACCGACTTGCATTCAGTTTGGCTTGAAGAGCCGACAACAATTGACAACCGGGTAGGTTCCGAAATGAACGAGTGGCTGGCGCAACTGAATGAATGTGCGGCTAGGCAGTTAATCTTCGTTGCGGCAACAAACTAGCCGTTCCGTATCGACCCTGCAATCCAGCGAACCGGAAGACTCGACATCTCCGTCGTACTACTTAACTATTGCGTGCCGAACGGATGTTCGAGGCCCGGGCTTTGCGGGGTGAACAGGTTGGCGCCGGTCTCGGTAACGTACATGCAGTCCTCGAGGCGGATGCCGAACTTGCCCCGCAGATAGATTCCGGGCTCGTCGGAGAAGGTTTCGCCGGCCTGCAGCTTGGCGATGTTGCCGCCGACAAGGTAGGGCCATTCGTGCATGTCGAGCCCGATGCCGTGGCCGACGCGGTGGTAGAAGATGCTGTACCCGGGGCCGTAGCCGGCTTCTACGATGACCTTGCGAGCGGCTGCGTCGACCGACTGCGCTTCGACACCGGGCCGGGCGGCGGCGAGTGCGGCGGTTTGGGCGCGATGCACGATGTCGAACACTTTCCGCTGCTCGTCGGTGGGCGTGCCGTAGACCCAGGAGCGGGTGATGTCGGAGCTGTAGCCTTCGACGGTGCAGCCGTCATCGACCATCACAATTTCACCTTCGTGGATGGTCTGCGGCTTCCCCGTCCCGTGGGGGACGGCGGTGTTGGGCCCCACGTTGCAGCTGGCGTCGCCCTGTACGCCGCAACGGGTGTAGGCTTTCGCGATCAGATCGGAGACGGTCCGGTTGGTGTCGCCGGGGTGGCAGGATTGGAAGACCGCGCGATAGACATCCAGGGTGATGTTGTTGGCCAGGCGCAGGAGGGCGAGTTCAGCCGGTGATTTGATCGCCCGGCAACCGGCCGTGACGGGCGTGGCGGAGACGATTTTGAGCGCGGGGCAGGCCTGGGCGATGGCATTGGAAAAAGCGAACTGGGTGTGCTCCTCGATGCCAAGCGTGCCGGTGGCGATGTTGTCCTGCGCGAGTGCGCGGCGGAGGATGACGTAGGGATCGTCGTTTTCCTCCCAGAAATAGGTGAGGGTGGATTCACGTTCGGGGAAGTGAGCCAGCAACTCGGCAAAGCGGTCGCGTTCAAGCGCGGGACAAACGACGAAGGGCGCGGCAGCGACGGGCAGGACATAGGCGAAAAGGCGCTCGGATTGACCCCAATCTGCGCCGGTGAAGTAGAAGAGCGAGGCGCCGGTGGTGAGCACAATGGCATCGATCTTATTCGCAGTCATAAGGGTGCGGGCGCGGTCGAGGCGTTCTTCGCGCTCGCGGGGCGTGATGGGTTGGATGTCGGCGGTGCGGTCGTGCAGGGCCAGAATCGGGATGGGCAGCATCGCTGGGACCACGGCGCCGCTCGGCCGGGTGGTTTGCGAGAGAACCCGTTCGTCGCAGGCAAGACTGATGGGCAAACCGAGAGTGGGCACAGCAGCGGCGGCGTGCAGCAGGAAGCGGCGGCGAGTAGGCATGGACACGATTGTAGGCGTGTCGCGTTTTGGGACACGGGACGGAATTTTGTGCAACTTCCTGTCGTTGGCGGCGGCGGGGGCGGGGTGCTATGGTCGGGGCTGGATGGATGTTGCCCGGCGTTGGCCGGGTTCGAGGATGCCATGAGTGAACAGGGGAATCGCCGACCGCCGACCGTGGCGGCGTGGGCAAGGGAGAGTGCGTATCCGGAGTTGGGCGAGATCTTCGGAGCGGTCGCTGCGGCGGCGGTCGAGATCGCCCGGAAAATTCGTTTCGCGGGGCTGGACGATGCCTACGGTGCCGCGGGCGCGACCAATGTACAGGGCGAACAACAGCAGAAATTGGATGTGTTCGCTAACGATGTTCTGATAGCGAAGCTGCGCGGCTGCGACTGTGTTGCGGGCGTGGTGAGCGAAGAGGACGACGCGCCGGTTGTTTTCGAGAGAACGCCGGCGGGTCCACCGCGGTTTGTGTTGAGCTTCGATCCGCTGGATGGGTCGTCGAATATCGATGTGAACGTAAATGTGGGAACGATTTTCGGTGTGCGCCGGTTGCTTGGGGGGCGGACCGAGGATCTCGAAGCCACTGTGCTGCGGCCCGGGTCGGAGCAGGTGGCCGCAGGGTATGTGGTGTACGGTCCCTCGGTGGTGTTTGTGGGGACGGTCGGGGCTGAAGTTGCGGCGTTCACGCTGGACGACGACGGGAACTTCACCCAAAGCACGACAGGGATGCGAATGCCGGAACAGGGGATTTACTACTCGGCCAACGAGGCGAATGAAAGCAGCTGGCCCGCTGGTTTTCGCGCATTCATCCCGGAGCTGCTGAGGGGGGAGTTGGGCGGAAAACCGTACAGCGCGCGGTATATCGGCAGCCTGGTGGCCGATTTCCATCGCACGATGCTGAAAGGCGGAATCTTCCTTTATCCGCCCACCGAGAAAGCGCCCAAGGGCAAGTTACGGCTGCAGTACGAGGCCAATCCGCTGGCGATGATTGCCGAAGCGGCGGGCGGTCTGGCGACGAATGGGCAGGTGAGGATTCCCGAGTTGGAGGCGAACGGCATCCACGAGCGAACGGCGCTGGTAGTGGGCAGCCGCCGTGAGGTGGAGTTGCTGCAAAAAATGCTGGGGCAGGCTAAATGACCGAAACGGGGCTTGGACGTGGGAGCGGGGTAGGGAGCCACTCCGGTACGCCCGTGGCGGAACGGTTGTACTACAAGTCCGCCGACACCGAGTTCACGGGCGAGGTGACGGACATTCGTCTGGTGGCCACGGAGACCGACGAGGCCCGAGGAAAAAGCCATGTTTGGCAAATCTCTCTGAATCGGACGGCGTTTTATCCGGAGGGTGGCGGCCAGCCCTGGGACACGGGTGTGCTGGTGGCGACTTCGCGCAGCGGAACGATGCTCGAGGTGCCAGTGGAGCGCGTCGTGGAGGATGACGCCGGGGAGGTCTGGCACCAGATTCGCAAACCACTGGAACAGGGCACGTCCGTTGTCGGCTATGTGGATTGGGATCGCCGCCTGGACCATAGCCAACAGCACTCGGGACAGCACCTTTTGTCGGCGGTGTGCCTTCACCGGCTCGGGGCGCGGACCGTGTCGTTTCATCTCGGCGCCGAGAGCGCGACCATCGATTTGGAGTTGCCGGAAGGGGCCGCCGGGTTCACCGCCGGGCAGTGGGAAAACGTGGAGGATGATGCCAACCGCTTGGCTTTTCAGGATCGACTCTTGGTTCCGCGCTGGCACACCCGCGCGGAAGCGGAGGCGATGCTGGCGCGGGGTGAGCTCCGCAAACTGCCGGAACGCACCGGGCCGATGCGCGTGGTGGAAATGCAGGGAGTGGAATTCAATGCCTGCGGGGGAACGCACGTGGCCTCGACCGGGGCGATCGGCGGCTTGCTGCTGCGCGGCACGGAAAAGGTGAAAGCGGGCGTCCGCCTCGAATTCGTGTGCGGTCTGCGCGCGGTGCGGGCAGCGCGGCAGGAGCATGCAGTGCTGGCCAAACTTGCCAATCAACTCACCGTTGGATCGGGTCAACTATCCGATCGGATCAGTAGCCTGTTGACGTCCGTCAAGGCGAGTCACAAAGAGCGGCAGAGTCTCCTGCATGAGCTGGCGGATGCTGAGGCTTTTCTGCTGGATGCAAAGTTTGTCCCAGGGGCACTGATCGAGGCTACGTATTTGAACAAGGACTTGGTGTTTGCGAGGCGGCTTGCTGCCGTTTTGGCAGCAAAGGGTCGAGGCGCTGTTCTCGGCGTGGAGTCGGAAAACGAGTGTGGTGTGCTGTTGCTGCGTCCTCCCGGAGCAACGTTTCATGCTGGAGATCTCGTAAAGGAACTTCTTGGACGAGACTTCTCGCCTACCGAAGCGCGCGGCGGAGGAACGGCAGATGCAGCACAGATTGTGCTGAAAGCCGGCTCCGTCAACTCGATCCGGTGTAGGCTTGCGGCTGTCGTCAAGAGCTCGACAGGGCAGGCTGCCTTGCAGAACTAAACTGAAGCTGTGAGCCTGTTCTGCGATGTTGCGTTGCCTGTGCCGCTGGACCGCAGCTTTACCTATCGGCTGGGGTCGCTGGAGGCCGAGGTTGGGGCGCGGGTGGTGGTGCCGTTTGCGGGGCAGCGGCTGGTTGGGTTCGTGCTTCGGCTGCATGATGAGGCGCCCCCGGCCGAGATCGAGGTGCGGCCTGTGGAGCGGGTGCTCGATGAGGGCGCGCTGCTGGGGCCGGAGTTGCTGGAATTGGCGCGCTGGGTGGCGGCCTATTATTGTGCCCCCTTGGGCGAAGTGCTGCGGGGCATGGTGCCCCTGGGCGCGGAGGTGCGGCGGCGCTGGGTGTACCGCATCGCGGAGGCCGGAAGGCGAGTGCTGTACGAGGGAGCGGCAAAGGGATCCTCGCGGCGTTCCCGCCTAAGTCCCGAGGACCAGAACCGTGAATACGCCGTGCTGAACTACCTGGAAGCGGGCGCGCCGGCCAAGGCCGTCACACTGCGGGCGGCGACCGGGGCGAATAAGGCCTTGCTGGACGCGATGGCGAAAAAACGCTGGTTGCTGCGGGAGCCGCTGGCGGAGACGAGGGATGCGCGGCGGGTGGAAGAAGTGGCCGTGCTTGTGGGCCATGCCGATGGAGAGAAGTTGGGCGCGGGGGCGGAACAAGCGGGGGCGGGAAAAGCAGGGCCGGGAAAAGCAGATCCCTCCGCTGCGTTGCGGGATGACAATTTCTCGGGGGAACCCATCGATGCGGGTGTGCCGGAGGCGGATGCGCCCGCCCTTGCCGGCGATGAGGCACAGGCCCTCCTGAATCCTCAGCCGAGCCCGGATCCCGAGCCGAGCCAGATTTCTCAGCCGAGCCTGAACCCCCGGGAGAGCCAGGGACGGCGGTATCCCAAGCTGACTGACAACCAACTCGCCGTGATGGCGGCGCTGGCAGGGGTGGGTGGCCGTGAGCGGGTCCGCGAGCTGCAGGCGCGGCTGGGGCGGGAGGGTGTGCCCCCAACGACGCTGGGATCGCTGGTGCGCCGTGGGCTGGTGCGCATGGAGGAGGCGGCGCAGGCTTTTCACGTCAGCGGGCTCGCCAACCACGGCGGCAAACGGTTTGCGCATGAGCATGCGCTGAACGGGGAACAGGGCGGAGCGCTGGCCTCCCTTGCCGCGGCGATGGAAAAGGCGGAATTCCGTCCGCACCTTTTGTTTGGGGTGACCGGTTCGGGCAAAACGGCGGTGTATGTGGCCGCGATGGCGCGTGCGCTCGCGGCGGGCAAGAGCGCTCTTCTGCTGGTGCCGGAGATTGGGCTGACGCCGGCGACGGCGGCCACGATGGTGGCCGCCTTTGGAACCGAGGTGGCGCTGCTGCACTCCCAGCTGACCCCGGACGAGCGTGCCGAGCAGTGGCACCGCATTCGCCGGGGCGAGGCGCGGGTGGTGGTGGGGACGCGCTCAGCGGTGTTTGCACCTTTGCCGAACCTTGGGCTGATCCTGGTCGATGAGGAGCACGACGCCAGCTACAAGCAGGAGGAAACGCCGCGCTTTCACGGGCGGGACGTGGCCGTAATGCGGGCCAAACTGCTCGGTTGCACCGTTGTGCTGGGATCGGCGACGCCCTCGCTTGAAAGCTGGGGAAACGCCGATGCCGGCCGCTATGCACGGCTGGAGATGCTGTCGCGGGTGAACGACCGGCCACTTCCGGTGGTGGAAACCATCGACATGCGCGCGGAATTCCAGGCCACCGGCAAGGAAAGCCTGTTTTGCCGGCAGCTGCTCGAAGAGACCCAGGCCACGCTGGACCGGGGTGAGCAGGCGATGATCCTGCTCAACCGCCGCGGCTACAGCTTTGCCGTATCGTGCCGCAGCTGTGGAGACAAATTGGAATGCGAGAATTGCTCCATTTCGTTGACGTTTCACAAGAGCGCTTCGGGTGCGGAGTTGGACGGGGAGGGCCGTGCGCCGGTGGGCCAGCGGCTGGAGTGCCACTATTGCGGCTATCGGCGGGGTGTGCCGGAGCGCTGCCCGAAATGCGCGAGCGAGCACCTGTTCTACCTGGGCGCGGGATCGCAACAAGGCGAGGAGCGGCTGACCGAGTTGTTTCCAGGCGCGCGCATCGGGCGCATGGACCGGGACACGACCCGCACACGCGGCGACACCGAGCGCCTGCTGGGGCAGCTACATTCGGGCGAGATCAACCTGCTGGTGGGAACGCAGATGATCGCCAAAGGCCATGACATCCATGGTGTGACGCTGGTGGGCGTGGTCGGCGCGGATTTTGCGCTGAGCCTGCCGGATTTCCGGGCGGCGGAGCGGGTATTTCAATTGCTGACCCAGGTAAGTGGGCGCGCGGGACGCGGCGAAAAGCCGGGCCGGGTGCTTGTGCAGAGCTACCAACCGGACCACTATGTGCATAGGTTCGCCAGAAGCCATGACTTCCCGGGGTTTGCGGCGCGAGAGATGAACCTCCGGCGTGGGGCACGGTACCCCCCTTTTGCGGCGTTGGCCAATGTGGTGGTGCAAAGTGAAGAGCTGGCGGAGGCGCTGGCGTGGTCGGGTGCGCTGGGGCGCTGGTTCCGGGCGGCACGTCCACGGGGAGTGCGTGTGCTTGGGCCGGCGGCGGCCCCGCTTTCCCGCCTGAAGCGCATTCACCGCTTCCACTTTGTGCTGCGGGCTGAGCGGCGGGATGCCCTGCGCGCCTGCCTCCGTGAGATGCTGGCGACGGTGGACCGGGAGGCAATTCCGCGCCGGCATGTTGTGCTCGATGTAGACGCGCTGCGCCTGATGTGAGCGCCTGGAGTCTGGCTGCTCGGTGCCCCAAGCGCTGGACCGGCTGCCCTAGTCGATCGATTGCAGACCCTTGCCGGGTTTGAAGCGAACAGCCCGGCCCGGCGTGATGTCGACGCGGGTGCCGGTGCGTGGGTTGCGTCCGACGCCGGTTTTGCGAGGTTTCACGGTGAAAACGCCGAAGCCGCGCAACTCGATGCGGTCGCCCTCGGCAAGAGCGCGCTTCATGGAACCGAAAACCGTGTCGATGGCCGCCTCTGCCTTGCCGCGCGGCAAACCGGTACGCTCGACGACACGCTGGATAAGGTCCTGTTTAATCAAACGCATGCCCCTTTCAGGTTGTGGGTGGAAGAAGGGTCGTCGTTCCTCCCGATGGTAGAAAGCGACTTCCGGAATGTCAATGTCGGACGCCGTGCGGTAGGCTCATGGGACGTGCGGTAGGCTCATGGAATAGATCAAGAAAGGGGTAGCGGGTCGGTTTCACCGCTGCGTCGAACATACAAAACCATGTCGATCAAGAGCGATAGATGGATTCGCGCCCAGGCGCAGCAACACGGCATGATCGAACCCTTCTGCGAAAAGCAGGTGCGTGAGGGTGTGGTGTCCTACGGTTTGTCGTCGTACGGTTACGATTTGCGGGTGTCGGACGAGTTCAAAATTTTCACCAACGTCAACAGCGCCATTATCGATCCGAAAGCCTTTGACGAACGTTCGTTTGTGACGGTGGTTGCGGATTCCGTGATTGTGCCCCCGAACTCGTTCGCGCTGGCCCGTTCCATCGAATATTTTCGTATTCCGCGGGATGTGTTGACGATCTGCGTCGGCAAGAGCACCTATGCGCGCTGCGGGATCATCGTGAATGTGACGCCCTTTGAACCGGAGTGGGAGGGCTTTGTGACCCTGGAAATTTCCAACACCACACCCCTGCCGGCGCGTGTGTACGCCAACGAAGGGCTTTGTCAGATTCTCTTTTTTCAGAGCGACGAGGCATGCGAGGTCAGTTACGGGGACCGAAACGGGAAGTATCAGAAGCAGCAAGGCATTGTTTTGCCGAAACTCTGACATCCTAGTGAGAAGATGGTCTCGGGCCCGCAGCGCATGTCATTCGAGGATTCTTCTGTCCACGGCGCCCCAAATCGGGAAGGAGCAGATTTGCATCGGCATTTTGGCCGCCGATCCTCTGCGTTCGATTGGGTTGCAATCCATTCTGGAAGAGGTTCTACACGTTCGCGCAGTGATTCTGCCCGACGACGCCAAGCCGCGCGGGGTGAAGCTGCAGATGCTGATCGTGGATCAGGGGCTTGATCAGCCGGCCGGCCTGTCCATCCCGTTAAGCCGGGCCTTGCTGCACATGCCGGGCGTGGCTGTCATCATTCTTTCGCGCAATGAAACGCAAGCCGAGTTCGACCAGATTCTGGCGGCGGGGGCGCGTGCCGTTCTTCCCGATACGGCGCAGATTTCCGAGATTCGTGCCTGCGTACGGGCGGTGCTGCGGGGCAAAACCTGGACACCGCGCGAGCGAACCGGCGAGGTGGCGCAGGGGCCCGATCCCGCGCCGCTTTCGCAGCGGTTCACGCCGAAGGAGCGCGAGGTGATGCAATGGCTGAGCTGCGGGCAATCGAATCGCGAAATCGCGAATACCATGGGCATCGATGAGGCGACGGTGAAGGCGCACCTGGGCCGCATGCTGCGCAAGGCGGAGGCGAGCAACCGGGTGGAACTGACGCTGCGCTCCCTGGCGGAAGGGAAAGCCCGCGCCCCGGAAAACAAAGGCAAAGGGTAGCGGCACAGGAACCCACCGCTTGGCTAACCCCCCCCCCCGCAACCCGGGAGGTGCGCGCGGGTGTGTTCGTTCTACGGACGTGTTTGTGACCGGCCTCTGAACTGAAATGCTGGCTCCAGTACAGACCTTGGAGAAAGGGTCTCCGTCGAGCCTGACGGGGAGGACGGAGCCCCTGCTTTTGTTTTCGAAGGTTGTGCAACGTTCCCAAAGAGTAATGGCAACCCCCTCGCTCGCCTTTCCATCTCATGCGTTGAGTGCGTTTTGAGCGCACGAAAAGTTTTGAATCTGAAAGGGCAGGTGAGTAGATGAAGAAGGTAATGGGAACGCTTTGTGGTCTTGTGGTAGCGGCGTGCAGTATGGCTCCGGCAGCGAGCGCGAAAGACTTGAAGAAAATGGATCAGCGGCTGGCGGCGTCCACCGGCATTCTGAACGAGATTCAGTCCATCCCGGAACGCTCAATTCCGGCGGGCATTTTGGCCCGTGCGCATTGCGTCATCGTGATTCCCGCGGTGAAGAAGCTGGCCTTCGGAATTGGCGGCCAATACGGCCGTGGTGTCGCGACCTGCCGCACGGGTCATGGGTGGAGCGGACCGGTGCCGGTAACGTTGGGCGGGGGAAGCTTTGGATTTCAGATCGGCGGTCAGTCCACGGACCTCGTTCTGCTCGGGATGAATGAAAAGAGTGCACAGGATCTGCTGCACAGCAAGGTAAAGCTGGGGGCGGACGCTTCCGCGGCAGCCGGTCCGGTAGGCCGCAATGCTGCGGCGAATACGGATCTCTTCCTGAATGCCGAGTTCCTCACGTATTCCCGCGCCAAGGGCTTGTTTGCCGGCCTGGACCTTACCGGTGAATACCTCGGAACGGATGGCGACGAGATGAAGGATCAGTACGGTGACGGTGTGACTGCGAACGCCGTGCTGGATGGCCAGGTGCCGGTACCGCAAAATGCGCGTGTTTTTGAGCGCACGGTTGCCAAGTACTTTGTCGCGGCCAAGGCCGACCACTAAACGCCATTAAAAACAAGCAGAGGCGGGTGGCTTAGGCCGCTCGCCTTTTGTTTGTGCTCCCTGTCCACAGTTCCGTTGCCGCCTTCTCTCGCGGGTGGGGAGAAGACTCGATACACTTGGTTGATTGGGATTGGCCCCTCTAAATTCGACTTTGGCTCGAACCCTTCGTAAGGACCTCGAGTACGCCGCTGTCCGGGCATCGCTGTTCACTCTCGGAGCCCTGCCCCGCGGTTTGGCGCGCTTTGCGGGTGGTTGCTTTGGAGTTCTTGCCTGGGCCCTGTTGCCGAGACTTCGCCGCGTAGGAATGCGCAACCTGGCGCTGGCTCTACCGGAGGGAGGACAGGCCCGGTGGAGAAAAACCCTGCTGCGCAGCTTCGTTGCCCACGGCCTCCATCTGGCCGAGTTCGCCCAGATGCGGCACTACGATCCGATACGAGCGCAAAGCCTGATCCGCTACGAGGGCCTGGAAAATTATCTCCTGGCGCGTGCCGCCGGGCGTGGTGTTTTGGTGTTGACCGCGCACCTGGGCGCATGGGAGCTTTCCAGCTTCTTCCATTCGCTCATGGGGTATCCCATGGGTCTGGTGATTCGGCGATTGGACAACGGCCGCGTGGATGGCCTGGTCAACGGCATTCGCACCATGCACGGCAATCGTGTGTTGCACAAGGACGAGTTCGCCCGGGGTTTGCTGAAGGCCATGCACGCGGGTCAGACCGTCGGCATCCTGATGGATACGAACATGACGCCGCCCCAAGGGGTATTTGTGCCGTTTTTCGGGGTGGAGGCGTGCACGGCCTCCGGTCTGGCTCGGGTCGCACTTCGTTCCGGGGCGGCGGTGCTGCCGGGATTCCTGTTATGGGAGCGGGCCGAACGCAGGTATGTGCTGCACTTCGGGGCGGAGCTTACATTGCAACGAACGGGCGACCCCGAGGCGGACGCCCTGGCCAACACCGCCCTGTTTACCCGAACCCTGGAGGGGTACATCCGACGTTATCCGGAACAGTGGCTATGGGTGCATCGGCGCTGGAAGACACGGCCCGCGGGGCAGGGTAGCCTGTACGCATGAGCCAGGAGCTTACCTTTGCGCAACTCGCCGCGTTGACCGGGGCGTCGATCGCGGGTGCTGCATCGGCCCCTGCGGGGTCGATCTTCGGTGTGAGCACGGTGGCGGCCGCAGACGCGGAAAGCCTCGTTTTCGCTGAGGACGAGCGCAGCTTGGGGGCTGCGGTGGCGTCCGGCGCGGGCGCGATCCTGACGCTGCGTTCCCTGGTGAGTGAGGGTCTGGGAAGCGATCCGCGACTGCTGCTGGTTCCCGATCCGCGCTACGCCTTTGCCCTGGCGGCGAGGGAGTTCACCCGGCTTTTCGATTCGGCTTCCCCCCGGACCAGGTCGCAGATTCACCCCTCCGCTGTTGTGGATGCGACGGCCGTGCTGGGCCGGCGGGTGCGGATCGGTGCCGGGGCCACGGTGGGCGCACGGACGCAGATTGGGGATGACGTTGTCCTTGGCAGCCGTACGGCGGTGGGCGACGATGTCGTTCTGGGCCATCGCGTTGTGGTGCAGGCCGGTGCGGTGCTGGGCTCGACCGGCTTCGGGTATGTCCGGCATCGGCAAACGGGCGAGTACCTCTTGTTTCCGCAGCAGGGTGGTTTAGTTATCGAGGACGACGTAGAGATCGGCGCGAATACGACGATCGACCGCGGTGCGCTCGAGGAAACCCGGATCGGGCGAGGGACAAAGATCGACAACCTGGTGCACATTGGGCACAACTGCCGCATCGGAAAGAACGTTGTGATCGCGGCGCAGGTCGGAATTTCGGGCTCGTGCGTGGTGGAAGACGGAGCGGTGCTGGCCGGGCAGGTAGGTCTCTCGGACCATTGCCATATCGGCCCGGGGGTGATCCTTGGGGGGCAGGCCGGGGTGTACCGGGGCAAAACCTTGACGGGGCCGGGCGAAATATTTGCCGGCACACCCGCCGAGCCGTTGCGGGAGCACATGCGCTCGCTGGCTACCCTGCGGGGCCTCCGTCGCGGGCGCCGATAGGGGGAGAGGGGTTGCATGGCGGTTGTGGTTGTCGGCGGACATACGCGCAATATCGGCAAAACCGGCGTGGTCGCCGGCCTGATTGCGGCCCTGCCTGAACGGGTGTGGACGGCGGTAAAGATCACGCAGTATGGTCACGGGATCTGCTCGGCAAACGGCGAGGCGTGCGATTGCGCGACCGCCGACCACACCATCGCCGTTAGCGAAGAGCGCATGCGAGGCAGCGGAACGGATTCTTCGCGCTACCTGGCAGCGGGAGCGTCCAATTCCTTCTGGGTGCGCACGCAACAGGGTGAGTTGCACGAGGCCATGCCCAAGGTGCGAAAGCTGATCGAGTCCGCCGGGAACATCATCATTGAATCCAACAGCGTGTTGCGGTTTCTGCGACCGGACCTGGCCCTGAGCGTGCTAGACCCCGCGGTTCAGGACTTCAAACCGTCGGCCCTGCGTTTTCTGGACCGGGTGGATGGGTTGGTGATGCCGGAGTCTGCGCGCGATTTGGTTTGGAACCTGGCCCAGGACGGCGTGGCGTGGGCGGGGGTTTCGGCGCAACTGGTTGCGCGCAAGCCGAAGTTTTACTTCGAGGCGCCGGTGTACTGCACGGCGGAACTGGCAGCGTTTGCCCGAGATCGTCTGGCGCAGGTTCCCCCGGCTGAGCGCGTGGGCTGAATCGTCTGTGCCTTAGAGACTGCGGACAGGCAACATGACCAGGTCCTGGACGGCGCCGACTTCGCGCTGCACAAAGGGCTCGGCGTAGCGCACACCGGCGAGCAGACCGTAGTGGCGCGCCGTGGAAAACATGCGTTCGCGAATGTCGTCTTCCGGAACGAACAGGCCGGTACCGGCCGTTTGCGTTCCGTATTGGGAACGATAGGCGAGCAACGCCTTCTGGCGGGTTTCAATGTACGGCGTGATGTCGACGACAAAGGTGGGGCGGACGTCGGCGTAGAGCGAGGCGTACAGGATCTTGAAGGGCCGGTGCGGGGGGCCGTGTTCGGCGGGCAAGGGAAGGCTGGCCAGACCGGCGGCGAAACATGCCTCATAGCCAAGGGTCGCGGAGTTGTAGTGGTCCGGGTGCCGGCCCTGCCAAAAGGGCAGGATTACCACGCGAGGCCGCAACTGACGGAGCACGGCGGCGATCTTCAGGCGGTTTTCGAGGGTATTCTCGACGTTGCTGTCGGGAAGATCGAGTGCCTGCCGGTGGGAAGCGCCGAGCAGGCGAGCCGCTTCCGTAGCCTCGGCCGCGCGCTCTCCGGCGGTTCCGCGCGTTCCGCCCTCTCCCTGGGTGAGGTCGAGGATGCCGGTGCGCCAGCCCAGGGCCCGTTGCACAAGAAGGGTGCCGCCGCAGGTTTGTTCGACATCGTCGCGGTGGGCGGCAATGGCGAGAACATCCACGGTCGTTGGCCTGGCCGCGTTTCTCATTGTCCTAGTTAGCCGCGTTGGTCAGGGCGTCCATGTAGGCCACATCGAGAACGGTGCCCTGGATGGTGACGTTCAGGTTGTTGATTTCGGAGCCGTCGACCGTGGAGAAGACGTGGATTTGCCCACCGTATGCCGTGTAGACCTTGTTGTAATTCTGAATCCAGCAGATCCCGGTGAGATTGCCGTAGTAGTACTGGTTGCCGTTACTGTTCGGGTAGGGAACGGTGGTCGTGCCGCCTGGGGTGAGGCTGGGGATTACGGTGGCGGTGGGCGTGGCACCGGCCAGGCTAACCCGGGTCAGGCAATTGTAGTTCTGGCCCGTAGCCGCGCGCTCCCCGTTGGCGCATTGCGAACTGCCCACCCAAAGGGTATTGTTGTCGGCCAGCAGCATGCGGGTGTGCGTGCCGTCGGAGACCGAGATCGGCCTGGACGGAACGAAGCTGGTCTCGTTTAGCACGGTCATAAAGCCGGTAAACAGGCCGTCGGACGCGGGCGTCGTTCCGAGTGAGCCGTCCGAGGCGAGACGAAGAAGCGATTGCCCGGAAACATAGAGGTTCGATCCGTCCGAAACCGCCACCGTAACGCCGCCGGGGACAGCAATCGGGTTTGCGACCGGAAGCCTCGTCATGGGAGACGGTGCACCGGCGCTGAGCGGGTCAACCGCCGGGATGGTGCTGGTGAGCAGAGCGCTGGTGTTTAGCACCGTGACCCCGGCGGTGATGCCCCCCTGCTCCGGGCCCGAGTTCAAAATGTAGGCCTTGCTTCCGTCCAGGGAAAAATACGCTCCGGTGGGTCGGTCATAGATCCCCGGTACCGGAACGACGCAATACAGCGGAATGAGCAAGGGTTCGCAGTCGATGGCACCGGGCGGGAAAACGGGAGTGCCGGTCTGCGGCAGCTGGATGACGCGGTACAGGTTGTTGGAGTACCGTGCCGTGGCCAGGATGACCGTGTTGCCGGGGTTCAGGAAAACGCTATTGATGTTCGGCAGGCTGAGGGGGATGGTCCCGTTGGCGCCTGTGACGACGAGTTGGCCGGAGGTGGCCGTTGCGCCGACAAGGCGAGTCCCGTCCGGGGCAACGGCTACACCGCCGGGGTTGGCGCCGAAGCTCGTCGGCGCGGGACCGTTGCTGCTTTCCGTGGCGTAATTCAGGCCCGCAACGTTGCCATTCGTTTGGTCAAGAATGTACCCGGTCTGCTGTTCGGGAAAATTGTAGATGTGAATCGGGTACGCGCCGGTGTAGCCGGAAATGGAAAACGACGTGACCGTGTTCTGGATGTTGCTGCGAATATCGCGCAGGCCGTCGAGGATGGCGGCGCCACCGCCCGAGCCGTTGGTGGTATAGGTGGCGAGAACGCGCTGCAGCAGGCCGCTGGGCGGGGTGACTCGCCCGGCGAAGTTGTACTGCGGGTAGTAGTAAAGAGGCGCGTGGCAGCCCGTGATGCCCGTAAGACAAAGGGTCGAGACAAAGCCCACAACGAGACAAAGAACGAGGCGGGCAGACAAACATCTACGGATCAACGGCTGCGGCTCCCAAACGACGCACGATATCCCACAAAAGCGGGTGTGCGGTCACCCAGAGTATACCAGTCCGCCGCTCTCGCCCGGACGGACAAGGTAGGATGGGTCCATGCAGGGCATGGCAGGGACAGGGTCGCGATGAGCGCGACGGATGAGCGTTTAGGCGAAAAAACGGCCGGGCATGGCAGCGAAACGGCCGAGCTTTTCCGCGGGAAAACGGTGCTTTGCGACGGTGCCATGGGCACCATGCTGTACGGCTGCGGAGTCTTCATCAATCGCAGCTATGACGAGTTGAACCTCACCCAGCCGGACACGGTGCGCTCGGTCCATGAGCAATACCTGCAAGCCGGCGCGGAGGTCATCGAGACCAATACATTCGGGGCCAACGCCCTGCGCCTGGAGCATTACGGCCTGGGTGAAAGTGTGCGTGCGCTGAACCTGGCCGGAGCCACGCTGGCGCGGAAAAGCGTGGACGCCCACCGCGAAAAGCACGGCGAGCAGGCGTTTGCCGCGGGCGCGGTCGGCTCCCTTGGGGTAACGGTGGGAACCGGCGAGGGGGAGTTGCGGCCGGAGCGGGCACGCGCGGTGTTTGCGGAGCAGATGGCGGCGCTGGCCGAAGGCGGCGTGGACCTGCTGATTGCCGAAACCATGATGTCGCTGCCGGAAGCGGAGGCGGCCCTGGCTGCGGCGCGCGCGACGGCT
>CAXTBI010000025.1:29361-40763 GCA_964242195.1 uncultured Acidobacteriaceae bacterium | reverse complement strand
ACAACGGCAACCGTGACGGAAAGCGCTATGCGACTGCAAGTGCAACAGCAACAGCCAACGCAGATTCCCTTCGGGAATGACAAATAAAAAGTGGTCGGCCTTCATCACGGATTGGGCGCGGGGCGGGGAGGGATTGTGTGTGGGTGAATCTTGAGGTGAAAAAATGACGGATTTTGAGCAGAAGGTTTTGGAAGATTTGAGCGCGTTGAAGGCGCAGGTACACCAGCTGATCGGCATTGGCCAACCGGGTCGTATGCAGCAGCTGGAGGTTCGTGTGGATTGCCATGAGCGGAATATGCAACGCATGAAGGGGATGGCGGGTGCCTATGGCGGAGCGTTGACGTTTGTGCATATGGCGATTGCGTACATGAGCGGCAAGCATTGAGCGGATGCCAACCGAGGCGTGATGGAGGAAGCGATGCTGAAGCTTGATTGGTCGCACGTGATGCGGAGCCCGAAATCGACGGTGGTTGGGCTGTGCGTGCTGGCGCTGGCGGCGGAACGGGGTGTGCATTTCGACGCGGCCGGGCACCTGGCGATGACGGCCCGGGATTGGTTCGGTGTGGGCTGCGGGCTGCTGACGGCGGCGGTGAGCGGGGTGAGCCAGGACGCAGGGCGCGTGCAAGCGCTGGTGCCGGGGTCGACGGAGCCGCAAATGGTGCCGAGCCATGAGGAGCCGGATGCGGTGGGCGTTGTGCCTGTGGTGCGGGGGAGTTAGAAGGGTCCGATGGAGTCCTGAGGAGGACACGGCACCCGAAAAGAACCGCAGATTCCCTTCGGGAATGACAACAAAAAAAGAAAGCCTTTACAGCTTGAAGGCAGTTGAAGAAGTGAGGATGCAATGTCAGGAACTGTTTTGGTAGCACCCGCGGGGACGGTGAGGCTCTCGTTTTTTGCGAAGGTAGCGGCGGAGTTGAAAAAGCTATTCACTCACGCGCCGGGGTGGGAAGCGAGCGCGGCGGCGACGCTGACCTATGTGGCTCCCATGGTGGAGATGGTGGTGGCGTTGGTGGATCCGGCGGTGGCACCGGCCGTGAATGCATTGATCGGCAAGGTGCAAAGTGCGATGGCGGCGGCGGCGGTGGTGATCAAGGATGCGGGACCTGCGCCTACGCTGATCACGTATCTCAATGCTGTGAGCAGGGATATGGCGCAGGTGGAATGTTTGGCGCAGGTTAGCGATCCATCTACCAGCGCCAAGTTGACGGCGCTGGTAGGGACGATTATGGGGGAGATTGAGGCGATTCTGGCTGAAGTCGGGGCCCCGGCGTAACGGGCAGCCTCTTTGAGGAGGGTCCCTGGGCCGAGAAGCAGGTCCCTTCGGGGATGACAACCAGAAAGTTAATGCGGCATCGGCGTGGAGCAGATACTTTGGGGTACCTTAGCCTATGTCTTCGGTCCAGTTTTCGAGGTAGTTTTTGAAGTCGGTCATGAATTTGCCGGCGTCGGAGCCGTCGATGATGCGGTGGTCGAAGCCGAGGGTGAAGCGCTGGATGGAGCGGATGGCGATGGACTCATTGCCGTCCTTGTCGGTGAGGACCAAGGGCTCCTTGTTTAGGCCGCCGATGCCGAGGATGGCGGACTGCGGCTGGGCGATGATGGGAGTGCCGAATTGCTCGCCGAAGATGCCGGAGTTGGTGAGGGTGAAGGTGCCGCCGGCGACGTCGTCGGGCGCGAGTTTTTTGTTGCGGGCGCGATCGGCGAGATCGACGATGCCGCGGGCGATGCCGAGGAAAGATTTCTCTTCGGTCTGCTTGAGCACGGGGACGATGAGGCCCCATTCGAGCGCGACGGCGATGCCGATATTGATGTGCTTGTTGTAGCGGATCGCTTCGCCTTCCGTGGCCGAGTTGACGATGGCGTGTTTGCGCAGGGCCTGCACGGCGGCGCGGGTGATGAACGGCATGTAGGTGAGTTTTACGCCGTTGCGCTGCTCGTACTTGGTTTTCTCCTTTTCGCGCAGGCGGGCGATGCGGGTCATGTCGACTTTGAAAACGGTGTGGACGTGGGCGCTGGTCTGCTTGGATTCGACCATGCGGCGGGCGATGATGGCCCGCATTTTGGACATGGGCACGAGATCGCCAGGCTGCGGTGTAGGGGCGGACGCAGCCTTGGCGGGAGCGGTTGTGGCGGCGGCGGATTGGGCCTGTTGATAGGTGGCGTGGGTGGCGGCGCCGGCCGGGGGCTGGGCAGAAGGGGTGGTCTGGTTCTGGAACTGGGATGCGGGTTGGGCTGGGGTTGCGGCGGGTTGCGAGCCCACCTTCGCCGGCGATGAGGCGGCTGGCGAAGATGGGGCACCCTGGGACGGGGCACCGCCTTCGAGGTGGCCGAGGATATCCTGCTTGGTGATGCGACCGGACGCTCCGGTGCCCGAAATGCCGGCGAGATCGACGTTGTTTTCTGACGCGATCTTGCGGACGAGGGGGGAGGAGCGCTGGGGCTCGCCCTGCGAGGCTTTCGCTGGCGCAAATGCAGAGGTATTTTCGGCCTTTGGAGCAGAGGCCGGTGCGGGAGCGGAAACCTGGGGAGCAGGGGAGGAAGTCGCGGTACCGATGACGGCGACGATGCTGTTGACGGAGACCGTGGCGCCTTCCTGCACCTTGATTTCGGTGAGGGTGCCGGCTACGGGCGAGGGGATTTCGGCGTCGACCTTGTCGGTGGAGATCTCGAAGATGGGTT
This sequence comes from uncultured Acidobacteriaceae bacterium, assembly GCA_964242195.1. Classification (GTDB taxonomy): domain Bacteria; phylum Acidobacteriota; class Terriglobia; order Terriglobales; family Acidobacteriaceae; genus Granulicella. Next base: position 38,084 of record CAXTBI010000025.1, on the reverse strand, counting down.
CGTCGCGCGCGACGGTGTCGCCCACTTTCTTTAGCCACTTGGTGAGGGTGCCCTCGGTGATGGATTCGCCCATCTGGGGCATGAGGAGGTCGGTGCCCGGACCGGCAGCTGGCGGTGGGGTGGAGCCGTTTGCGTTGGGAGTGTTGTTTACGGCGGTATCGCGAATCGCGGTGGCTTCGGCGGAGGGTGTGACGGTATCTTCCCCCCGCGCGGACGCCTCGGCGGTTGCCGGCGTCGGTGCGGACGCGGTTGCCGCGGGGGCGGCGTGATCGCTGACGGTGCAAACGACGGTGTTTACGCCGACAGTGGCCCCTTCTTCGACTTTGATTTCACCAAGGGTTCCCGCGATGGGCGAGGGGATTTCGGCGTCGACCTTGTCGGTAGAAATCTCAAACAGGGGTTCATCGCGGGCGATGGTGTCGCCGGGCTTTTTCAACCACTTGGTGAGGGTGCCTTCGGTGATGGATTCGCCCATCTGGGGCATAAGGACGTCGGTCGGCATGAGTGAGGCTTCTCCGTTGGGTTGATGCGCCTTGGCAGTGGAGATTATACGAATATGGGTGCGGGGCTGGCGCGTCTTGGGCGGTTAGCGATGCACCGGAGGTTGTAGGCGGTCCCGACAGGCAGGTCCTTCGCATCGCTCAGCGGTGACAAGATGCGTGCTCAGGAGGATACGGCTTGGAGGAGGCTGGGCAATGAGTCGACGGCTAGGACCTGGCGATTGAAGACACGTCCGAAGTTTTTCGCGGCGGCATCCGTGGCTCGGGCCAAGGTCGGTTGAGTTCCGGGGTCGGCTTCGAGTTCGAGGGAGGTGACGCCCCGGTCGGCGATGCCGCAGGGGACGATCCAGTTGAAATCGCGGAGGTCGGTGGTGACGTTGAGGGCGAAGCCGTGCGTGGTGATGCCGGCGGCGACGTGGATGCCGATGGCGGCGAGCTTTTTCTCCGTCACGGAGCCGCCGGCATAGGTCCAGACGCCGGTTCGTTTGCAGATGCGCTGGGCGGGGACGCCGAAATCTTTGCAGGTGAAGATGAGGGCCTCTTCGAGGAGGCGCACGAAGTCGACGGGGCCTAGATGTGGGCCCCTTTTGCCAGGGAGGTCGCCGCGCAGATCAAAGACGGGATAACCGACGAGTTGGCCGGGGCCGTGGTACGTGACGTCGCCGCCGCGATTGATTTCGTGGGTTTCGACGCCTTTGCGGGCGAGTAGATCGTCGGTGGCGAGGATGTTCCCACGGGTGGCGTTGCGGCCGAGCGTGAGGACGGGCGGGTGCTCCATGAGCAGAAGGGTGTCGGCGATTGTGCCGGATTTACGGGCAGCGACGACCTCACCCATGACCCGCAGGCCTTCGGGGTAGGGGATGCGGCCGAGTTGAAGAAGATGGAGGACCTGCACGTGAACCTGATGGAGTTAAACCTGCGGACGGCCCATTGTGGCGGCCTGACGGAGGTGAAGTTGAAGATTACGGGGCCGCTGGACGAGAGCGGCTGTGCCGAACTGACGTGCGTGGAAACGATTACCGAAGGACGCAAGCAGACACTGGTGTTGAGCGACGAGAAACGAGTGTAAGTCTGAGCTTCGGACGTGCGTTGGATCGATCAAGGATGGTTCGTACAGCATGAGCGGAGCAGACGCTGTGTACGCAGATTCCGTCCGAATTAAGAATGCGCTTGCGGCTAGATCTAAGTGCCGGTGAGTCCGAGATTCGTAACTTTTCGAACTAGCCATTCAAGACGATAAGGCTTTCTCTTGCGAGCCTGGACTCAGGGCACTAGCTGCTGTGTGCTTAGACGTTGATGGCCATGCCTTCGACTGCGGAGAAGCCGTCCAGCAGAGCCTCATACAGGGTGGGGTGGGCGTGGATGGTGAACATCATTTCTTCGACGGTGGCTTCCAGTTCCATGGCGGTGACGCACTCGCTGATGAGTTCGGTGGCTGAGGGGCCGATGATGTGTACGCCGAGGATTTCGCCGTATTTGGCGTCGGATACGATTTTGACGAAGCCGTCATGCGCGTCGAGGATGGTGGCTTTGGAATTGCCGACGAAGGGGAACTTGCCAACCTTGACCTGCAGACCTTTTTCACGAGCCTGCGCCTCCGTGATGCCGACCGAGCCGATTTGCGGGTCGCAGTAGGTGCAGCCGGGGACGCGATCCTTGCGGACGGCACGGGCGTACTTGCCGGCGGTTTTGGAAGCAACGACGATGCCGGCCATGGAGCCTGTGTGCGCCAGTTGGGGAAGACCGCCGACGATGTCGCCGATGGCATAGAGGCCGGGCAGCGCCGTTTCCATCCACTCGTTCACCATGACAAAGCCGCGCTCGAGTTCGAGACCCACGGTGTCGAGACCGGCATCATAGGTGCGCGGTGCGCGACCGACGGCGACGAGAACTTTTTCGGCTTGCTTCGATTGGGTTTTGCCGGCGGCGTCCACCCAGGTGACGAGCGCGCCTTCGGCGTTCTTTTCGATCTTCTCGACTTTGCATCCGGTATTGATCCCGATGCCGCGCTTTTTGTACTGGCGCGCGAGTTCTTTGGAGACTTCCTCGTCTTCGACGGGAACGACCCGCGGCAGGGCTTCGATGATCGTAACCTCGGCACCGAAGCTGTTCATGACGGAAGCGAATTCCACCCCGACCGCGCCCGAGCCGATGACGATCATGGATTTCGGCATGGACGGCAGGGTAAGGATTTGCATGTTCGTCATGATCGTGTCGTCGGCCTGGTAGCCGGGTAACATGCGGGCGTCGGAGCCCATGGCGAGCACGAGCTTTCTGCCTTTGACTTCGGTTTTGGTCTGCTGCGCGTAGCCTTCAGCCTGCAGGTCGCGGCCGCGATTTTGCGATTTATCCTCGTCCGTGACCGCAACGGCCCACATGCCGTCCTTTGCCGGGCCAGTCAAGCGGCCATGTCCGCGCGCGACCGTGATCTTGTTCTTCTTCATAAGGAAGTCAAGACCTTTGGTGTGCTTGATCGTGATGTCGTTCTTGCGCTGGATGACGGTTTCCCAATTCACGCGCGGGGAGTCGACACCATCGATGCCGTAGCTGCCCGCGTGCTTGAGATGATCCCAAATTTCGGCCGAGAACAGCATGCTTTTGGTGGGAATGCATCCCCAATGGAGGCAGGTGCCGCCGAGTTTGTCGGTTTTCTCGATGAGGGCGACCTTCAGGCCGAGCTGGGCCGCGCGAATCGCGCAGGTGTAGCCGGCCGGGCCGCCGCCAAGCACGACGAGGTCATAAATCGTATCTGCTGCCAAGTGTGGTGAGCTCCACTTTCTGTGTGCGGCTCCCTGGCCGTGGTGCGGCGCTCTAACGCGAGCGCTCAACCCGAAGCCAAACCGCGGACTTCCCTATTTTAACGCTCGTTCGTGGCGGCGAGGCCGGCCCGGGCTGCGCGGAAAATCACGCCGAGCTACAACCTTCGATCTACCAACACGGCAAGCTTCGATCTATCAACAAAGGGGACGAATTCGGATGAAGACGTTTGAATACAGCACCGCAGGGCTTGCCCTGACGAAGCAATTTGAGGGTCTGCGTCTGGAAGCTTACCGGGACTGTGCGGGAATCTGGACTCTGGGCTACGGGCACACCGGATCGGAGGTGCACGCCGGCCAGCGTGTGACCGTGATGGAAGCGGAGGAGTTGCTCTTGGCAGACCTTCGCGAGGCAATCGACTGTGTGAATCGCGCGGTGATCTCGAGCGTGGGGTTCGCACAGCACCAGTTCGATGCCCTGGTGGATTTCTGCTTTAACGTGGGCCGGCGCAAGTTTCAGGAATCCACGCTGCTGAGCGATATCAATAGGGAGGACTTTGTCGCGGCGGCCCTTCAGTTCGGCTTTTGGGTCCACGTGGAAGGTAAGCCGATACCCGGTTTGGTGCGGCGACGCGCGGCCGAAGCCGCAATGTTCCGCGGAACTCGATAACTGCGCTCACCCGTTGATGGGGAGAGCGCTTCCTTGGGGAGGAACGCCGCTTAGTGCACAGCCTCCCCTGCCGGCGCACCCTGCCCGGGACGGTTTTTGCTCAGTAGAAAACCGAAAGCAATCAAGACAATGGACATCCAGCAGAGGATGCGGTAGATATCCTGGTACCCGAGCACAGATGCCTGCTGATTGAGCTGCTGGTAGATAGATGCCTGCGCCATGGCATGTGCGTCGGCGACGTTGCCGGTCGTTCCCGTGAAGAAGCCGGTCATGGCATTGAGACGGCTTTGGTAGGCTTGACTGCCGGGTTGCATAAGATTCTGCAAGCGGTTTTCATGGAACATGGTGCGCTGCGTGACTTCTGCGCCTGTAAGTGCGATTAACACGCTGCCGCCAACGTTCCGCACGAAGTTGATGATGCCCGAAACCTGGTTGGAAGCCTCACGCGGCAGACCCACATACGCTGCGTTGGTGATAGCGATGAAAGCGAAGGGGATAGGCATCACTTGCATGACGCGGAGGATGGCGTTCCATTTAAACGACATGTCCAGCGAGATATGGGTGGAGGAGAAGTAGAAGCTGAAGGCGAAGAAGGTAAAGCCAATGATGACGAGGTTGCGGGCGGCAAAGCGGCCAACGGCGACGCCTGCCAACGGCATCATGATCACGAGCGCGATGCCGCCGCCGGTAAGGGCTTCGCCCGCCTTGGTCGCTGTATAGCCGAGCAGCGATTGCATGAATTGCGGCTGCAGCACGGTTGCCGCATTCAACACGCCCCCGACCAGCAGCATCAATAAGCAGCAGATAGCGAAGTTTTTGTAACGGAACAGTTTCAGGTTCATCAATGGACGGTTTACCCGCAACTCCCACCAGATCAGGCCGATCATCCCGACCACGAAGAGAGTTCCGAAAACGCGAATAAAGTCCGAACTGAACCAGGCTTTTTCCTCACCTTTGTCGAGAAACACCTGCATGCCGCCCATGGCAAGCGTCAGAAAGCCTAGTCCTACAAAGTCCAGCCTTCGTAGATTTGCCCGGTCGGCCTTGATCCATGGCGGGTCATCTACAAAACGGGCGACCAGAAATAGTGCCAGCGCGCCTACCGGGATATTGATGTAGAAGATCCAACGCCAGGAATAGTTATCCGTGATCCATCCGCCCAGGGTGGGCCCGATCGAAGGCGCCAGCACGGCCACGAGGCCGTAAAGCGCAAAGGCCTGGCCACGCCGCTTCTCCTCAAAGCTGTCTGCCATGATGGCCTGTGCCATGGGCTGGAGACCGCCGCCGCCGGCACCTTGAATTACGCGTGCAACAAGCAGGATCGGCAGTGAGGGGGCGATGCCGCACAAAAAGCTCGCGATCACAAAAAGGGTGATGCAGGACATGAAGAAATTTTTCCGGCCGATTACGCTGGAGGCCCAGGCCCCGGCCGGCAGAACGATGGCATTCGAAACAAGGTAACTCGTCAGCACCCATGTCCCCTGGTCTTCACTGGCACCTAGGTCGCCCGCAATATGGGGCAATGCCACATTGGCGATCGAGGTATCGAGGACCTCCATAAAGGCTGCAAGCGCCACGGTAGCTGCGATTAACCAAGGGTTGACCGTGGGTTTCCATTGGTCCTCGGCATTAGGCGGCATGGCTCTCCTACCCCTGCGCACGGCAGGTATGGCCTGCTACGAAAGATGCCGCCAAACGGAGAAAGATGCTCAAGTTGGATCGATCTCTTCATTTCCGCTGCGAGCCGTGTCGCTGGGGATATGCGTCTAAGAACGCGAAAGAGCGACTTATCCCAGCCATCGGCCCCGCCGTTCAAGGCGTACCCATGGCGAGCGCGGCTCCTCCATCTATTTGGCTCCGGCTACAACCCGTTCAAGTCGGACTGGGTCAGAACCCGTTCGGATGGAAAGCAAACCGGCCTTCACGGGCAGACTCACCTCCGTTTGGTGGAAAATTGTCGGTTTGGGGCGACAAAATCAGTTCACTCTGAATTTGTGCCGTACTCTTTACGGAACAGATCTGGATGCGAATTCCGGAGTACGCTCCCTTTCCGCCTTGTTTCCTGTAATTCTTGTATCTACTGCATTGGGATTTCTCCAGGCGCGCACAACCTGGCGTTGCGCATCGCGCGAAAAAGAAAGCAGTTCTCTACCAGACGAAGCAGCGAGTAAGTAACTCGGGCCCATATAGACCTTTCTTCTCAGGAGCCTTATGAAAACTCTCAAGCTGGTACTTATCCTTTCTTTCCCTCTCGTCCTACATTCGGCGGCGCGCGCAAGTGGCGTCTGCCCTGCGTATGGCGCCGCCCCCGGCTGCAATGAAGTTATCACCGTCAACGCGGATGGCAGTTTCACCGTGGCCGGCATGCCCGCGAATGGAACTAATTATGACGGCAGCGACGATGCGCTCGTCGGCATCATCAACAACACGTCCAATCCACTCAGCAGCATCACGCTTGACGGAAACGGCGTCGATATATTCGGCTTCGATGGAGACGGTCTCGCCTATTACGGCGCTCCGGGCAACGCTTTCGATACAACAGGGTATGGCGGTCCGAACACGTACTTCACGGGTATCTCTCCTGATTACACCAAGGGTACGGCCAACTTCATCACGGCGCTGGCAGCCAATGGCGGCAACACGTACTTTTCCCTGGAAGAGTCCTTCAATCCGGCCACGCCCGTAACGCCCGGTCCCGGACCCTCGTCCGTCACGCCCGAGCCCGGCTCCCTGCTGCTTTTAGGTACTGGCATGCTGGGCATCGTTGGTCTATTGCGCCGCGATTGCTTATCCCGCTCGGTATAACATCATCGCAATTGGCGGCACTGTAACTTCGCTTTTCTTCCCCCATCGCACCCAAAGGAGGTTGCGTCGTCTCGGGCGCTCGTACATGCTTGTACAGAGACCCGAGATGCCGCTTTTCCGCAAAACAACCAAACAGGAACACAAAATTATGCTGCAGCACGACCGCGCCGCCGGCGTCCTGCAGCCCGAGTACCACCGCAGCACGCCCGAGTGCCCGCACCCCGCGCAGTGGTCCATGTTCGACTCCATGACCGCCGAACTCGAAATTCTCGAGCTGCTCGCCACCCTCGTCACCACCCTGAAACCGAAGCTCGTCGTCGAAACCGGCAGCTTTCTCGGCGTCTCCACCGAATGGATCGCGCGCGGCCTCCAGCGAAACGCGCATTCGGCCGCCGGCACCCCGCCCGGAAAAGTCGTGTCCTGCGAGTTCGACCCCGTCGTCTTCGCCCGCGCCCGCGCCCGCTTCCCGCCGGCCGATCCCCTCTCCGCCTTTGTCGACCTGCGCAACGAAAGCTCGCTCGAAATGACCGCCGGATCCCCCGGCGGCGCCACCATCGATCTGCTTTTCTCCGATTCCGACCCCGACCTGCGCGAAGCCGAAGTCCGCCGTTTCCTCCCCCACATGAGCCCCTGGGGCCTCATCGTCATCCACGACGCCAGCTCCCACCTCAAAACCGTGCGCGACGCCGCCCTCCAACTCGAACGCGAAGGCCTGCTCTCCATCCTCCTTCTGCCCACCCCCCGCGGCCTCGTCCTCGCCCAGCCCAAATCCGCCCTGCATTAACGTAAACCGTCCGCAGCTACAGCTGTTTTGCGTAAGGATGGAGTGTCCGCCGTCCTCCTGAGCATGGCGAAGGATCTCTGTATCCTTGCTCGCGGCCCCGATACACCTCCCCGATACACCTCCCCGATACACCTACTCGATACACCTCCTCGATACACCTCCTCGATACACCTAAAAGCAAACCGCTCTACCAATCTGTCTTCCCGACCGCCGCCAACAGCCTCTCTTCTCTGTCGTTTCGCAAGGATCTGCTGTTGGTCGCCATCCCGCGCCTGCTACCGTGAAGCCATGCCTTTCGCCACTCCGCGCCGCCTCGCGATCGCCCTTTCGGCAGCCTCCCTTTGCCCCGCGAACGCCCTCGCGGCGACCCCGGTTTTCACGTACAAGGTCGTCGCGAAATACCCGCATTCCACCCGCAGCTACACCGAAGGTTTCTTCTTCCTGAACGGCAACTTCTACGAGGGCACCGGCCTCAAAGGCCATTCCGAAATCCTCGTCACCGACCCCCAAACCGGACAGGTGCAGGCGCATGTCGATCTCCCTCCGCAGTATTTCGGCGAAGGCATTGTCGATTGGGGACCGGAACTCCTCGAATGGACCTGGCAATCGCACATCGGCTTCGTCATCGACCGCTATTCGCTCCGCACCCTGCGCGAATTCCACTACACCGGCGAAGGTTGGGGCATGACCCGGTCCGCGAAACAAATCATCACCTCCGACGGCACCTCCACGCTTCGCTTCCGCAACCCCGAAACCTTTGCCGAACAACGCCTCCTCACCGTCACCGACGAAGGCAAGCCCGTCGATCAACTCAACGAACTCGAATACATCCACGGGGGGATCTACGCCAACGTCTGGCACACCGATCGAATCGCCCGCATCTCGCCGAAAACCGGCCACGTCCTCTCCTGGATCGATTGCACCGGCCTCCTCCCGCCAGACCAACGCGTGGACACCGAGTCCGTACTCAACGGCATCGCCTTCGACCCCATCCACGATCGTCTCTTCGTCACCGGCAAACAGTGGCCGACGATCTTCGAAATCAAGGTCGTTCCCAAGCCGCGCTGACCTCGTCCCGGCAACCCTCATCCCGGCAACCCTCGTCCCCGGCAACCCTCGTCCCCGGCAACCCTTGTCCCCGGCAACCCTTGTCCCCGGCAACCCTTGTCCTCCTGAGCAATCCTTGTCATCGCTGAGCGCAGCGAAGG
>CAXTBI010000025.1:0-29261 GCA_964242195.1 uncultured Acidobacteriaceae bacterium | reverse complement strand
CCCGGCAACCCTTGTCCTCCTGAGCAATCCTTGTCATCGCTGAGCGCAGCGAAGGACCCACTCTTTGCCCGCAGCGGTATCAGCTTTGCCGACTCGGCCCCCGGCAAACCCTCCACGCATCAAAGCCCGCAGATAGGAGATCGCCATCAGGATTGCGACCTGGAACGTCAACTCAATCAAGGCGCGGCTGCCCGCCGTCACCGCCTGGCTCCAAACCCAGCAGCCCGACGTGCTTCTGCTCCAGGAGCTCAAGGGGCTCGAGTTCCCCGACGCCCCCTTCGAGGAGATGGGCTACGGAAATGTGTTCCTGGGCCAGAAAAGCTATAACGGCGTGGCAATCCTTTCGCGTCACCCCATCGAAGTCCTCGCCACCGCACTGCCCGGCGACGAAGCCGATACCCAGGCCCGCTTCCTCGAAGCCCGCATCGCTTTTCCGTCTCGACCCATCCGCGTCGTGAACATCTATCTGCCCAACGGCAATCCCGTCGGCACCGACAAATTTGAGTACAAGCTGCGTTGGATGGAGCGTCTCCGCCAGGCCATGGCCGGCTGGATCACCGAGCCGACCGTCGTGGCCGGCGACTACAACGTCATCCCCGAAGAGATCGATTGCCACAAGCCCGCGTCCTGGGTGCGCGACGCTCTGTTCCAGCCCGAAACCCGCGCCGCGTACCGCGCCCTCCTCGGACTCGGGTACATCGACGCCTTTCGCGCACTGCACCCCCAAACCATCGGCCAATACACCTATTGGGACTACTTTCGCCAGGCCTTCGAAACCAACCGCGGCATCCGCATCGATCACCTTCTGCTCTCACCGCCACTGGCCGAACGCCTCCGTGCATGCACCATCGATCGCACCCCACGTGGCGGCGAAAGGCCTTCCGATCACACGCCGATCCTGGTGCAGCTCGCTTGAACTAGAGATGCTTTCATGCCGGTGTAGTCGTTCCTTTGCACTCTGTGTTGTCATTCCCGAAGGGATCTGCGTTTGTCCGGCGCTTACACCGCTTCGTCCATGTGAAAACAGCTATTTTTGCCCAATCCAGCTCATCGGCGCCGCAGCAAAAGCACCACCAGCAGAATCAGCAACACCAGCCCCAACCCACCGGGCCAGATGAAAAGCCCTCCCCGGCTGGACGCTCCCACAACCACACATCCACACAGGGCACATGCCCCCACCAGGCTCGTAACGCCGGTCAGAACTACCGGCGTCGTACGCCGGAAGCCGAATCCACGTTGCCGTTCTTGTCCTTGTCCTACAGCCATGAAATCTCCTTGCCAAACATCTGCCACTGTCCGAGCTCAGCTAAAGGGGGAGCATACCCGCAGCGAAAAAGAACCTGCTGTTAGTGCTCCGTGCTCGGCGGGGCCAGCCCTTTCAATCGCAGATAAAGCGCCAGCGTGGCATATTGCTCATTGTCGTGTGAAACCGTGCCCCACAGCAGCCCGATGCGCGACCGCTTGGCCGTTCCCATGCTGAAGCTATCCGCCAGGTTGGTGTCCGTCACGGCGGCAAAGGCCTTGTCGCATTCGGCAAACGACGCCTGCAGTGCGTTGGCAATCGCGGCCTTGTCCGCGGTTTCTGCCGGAATCGCCGGCTGGGAAGCCGCCGGTGTGCCATTGGCCGCTCCGCAGGCGCGCATCTGCGCCTCCGCCACATGGTTCACCACGCGCGCAAATGTACGGATGTCCGGTTCGGGCTTATAGCTGTACTCCGCGGCGGGCATCCTTTCGGCGGACTTCAGAATGTTCGCCTTCACCACGTTGTAGCTGCGCTGCACCTCGGCCGCGGGTCCGCTAGCCGGCGCACCCACTGCCGGCGCACCTATCGCCTGCGTCGCCTGCGCACCCGTACCCGCGGTCTGGCCCATCGACACGGCCGAAGCCACACTCCAAACCACACCCATCGCCACAACGGACCCAAACGACCGCCGCGCCGGCACCCAACTTCCTCGATTCATACCGCCCCTCGGTTTGCTCGCTACAGCTTACGCGCCGGGTACGCCGGCCGGACGTTCAACCCCTGCTTGAACCCGGGGTTACTCTCTTGGTTCCACCCGCGCCCCGACGCCCGTGGCAGGTCTTCGACGCCCGTGGCGCATCCAAATCGTTAACCCGATGTCGCCCGCACTCTTCCAGGACCCCGCCGACCTCCAAGCGCTTCGCCGCCCCCTCACCCCCGAGCAGGCGGATACACTTCCCCGCATCCACCGCCTCCTGCTCGGCTTCTACGGCGCACCGCCGCCGCGCGTGCCCTGGGATCCACTCACGCAATTCATCTATTCGCTGCTCAGCGCCCGCACCAAAACCAAGGAAGCCCACCAGGTCATGCGCGATCTCGAGCGCGCCTTTCCCGGCAGCGGTCCAGGCGCGTGGGAAGCCGTGCGCCTGGCCTCAATCGCCGACATCGAACGGGCCATCGCCGTCGTCACTTTCCCGGAGGTCAAGGCGCCGCGCCTCAAAGCCGCACTCATCGCCATCTCCGAACGCACCGGCGCGCTTTCGCTCGATTTTCTCGCCCGCTACCGCACCGAAAAGATTCGCGATTGGCTGCAAAACTTTGAAGGTGTAGGCGCCCAGGTTTCCGCAGCCGTGGTGAATTTTTCCACCCTGCGCCGCCGCGCGCTTTCCGTCGATGCCAACCACCTCCGCGTCATCCAGCGGCTCTGCGTGGTTCCGCGCGCCGACGCCGCAACCACTGAAGAACGTCTCATGCGACTCGTGCCCGAAACCTGGGACGCGGCCATGCTGGACGAGCACCACACCCTCGTCAAATTGCACGGCCAAACCCTCTGCACCTTCTCGGAACCACGCTGCACGGAATGCCCGCTACTGAAAATCTGCCCCACCGGCGAACGCAACACCGCAGGCCAGGCCCTGCCGGCGGAAGCAACTCACTAGATCCGCCGCATGTCGCACAGAACGCCCTTCGATCCGAGCCGCACCACAGTCCACCCGCGCGAAACGCAGCTCACCGCAGCTTGGCCCGTGCCTTGTCCACCGCCGCCTGCAACAGCGCCGGGCCCCCTTCCACCACCACGCCATGGCCGCTCGCATACCGCCGGATCCCCGTTCCCAGCACGTCCAGCATCTTTTGCGCACTTGTGATGGCCATGGGCTTGTTCCATGTGGCCAGCGCCGGGAACGGAAAAAACCATGGCCCGAAGCCGGAAACATGCACGCCCCCGCCCACCGTGATCAGCGAGTCGCCAGCATAAAGCGTTCCATCGCGCTCATCGAAAAAACTCGCGTGTCCAGGGATGTGCCCCTGCGTTTCAATCACCCGCAACGAACCGAACAGCTCGCCGTCGCTCAAAAGATGCGTCGGTTGCGTTTTGATTCCCGGCAAACTGCCCTTCACCTTGCCCTGCGGTTCACCCGGCACCGGCGCCGTGTCCGGCGGTCTCATCAACAGACGCGCGCCCCGTTCCGTGATCGCCACATCCACCTGCCCCAACTCTTGATGCAACTCATCCACGGAGCCGACATGGTCGCCATGCGCATGGGTCAGCAGAATGCGCCCAATGGGTCCCGAGCCAAGCCCCCGCGCAACCGCGACAATGCCCTTTCCCGCACCGGACGACGTCGAATCGATCAGCGTATAGCCATCCGACTCGCGCAGGAGGTAGCAGTTGAACAACCCCATCCGCGTCATCTGGTGACCCTTCGTCCCCACTGCCGAAACCTTCATCCCCACATCCCCTCCGCTACCTGCACGTGCATTGCCTACACGTGCATTGCCTACACTTGGATGCGATCTGTCCTTTTGTGTCCTCCATGGAGTGGCAGGGAACGCGGCCGGCGCCATCTCGCCGCTCACTTTGCGGTCGCCAGTGCCATCGCGCATATCGCTCGGTTTGACCGTCGCGGCAACAAGTTTCGCGACAAGTGGGGCATGAACCTCAGCCCCGACCCCCGGACGGCACGATCCGCCCCCTGCTCTCCGGCTTTTCCGGTTCCTGCCCTTCCGGCAAAAGCCTCCTCGTGAAAGGCGGCATCGTCGTAGGCTGCGGCATCGTCGTAGGCTGCAACCAGGTGCAACCGCCCGTCTTGGGTGGGTCCATCTCACATATCCCCACGCCCTCCCCAACCGCGTTACACTGGGCCCCTATGCACGCGCAAACGCCGCCCAACGCCGCCATTGGACGCATTCTTAAGATCTCGCTCGCGCTGACTTTCCTTTACATCCTGGCCACTTTCCTCTTCGGCCTGCGCGCCCATTCACTGGCGCTCATTTCAGAGGCCGGCCACAACGTTTCCGATTTCGCCGCGCTCGGGCTCAGCTTCATCGCCGTCTGGCTGCAATCCCGTCCGCCCACCGACCAGCGCACCTTCGGTTTTCAGCGCGCCGGTGTGCTCGCCGGCTTTGTCAACGCGCTTTCGCTCGCCGCTCTCGCACTTTGGATCGCCGTTGCCGCCGTCCTGCGCCTCCTCCATCCCGTGCCCGTCGAGCCGCGCCTCATGATGTCCGTAGCCGCCGCCGGCGTCGTCATGAACGGCGTCATCGCCGGCCTGCTTTGGCGTTTCGCGGGCGATGTCAACATCCGCAGCGTCTTCGTCCACATGCTCGGCGATACCGTTTCCACCGCCGCGGTCATCGTCGGCGGCCTCCTCATCGCGGTCACCCATCGGCAATGGATCGATCCGCTGCTTTCCCTCGTCATCGCCGGCATGATCCTTTGGAGCTCCTTCGGCATCGTGCGCGAAACCCTGCACATTCTCCTGGAAGGCACACCGCGTTCCGTCGATCTCACCCACCTGCGCTCCGCCATGCGCGGCATCGAAGGTGTTGTCGATGTGCACGATCTCCACATCTGGAGTCTTACCGCGCAATCCCACGCGCTCGCCAGCCATGTGCAGGTCAACGAAATGCCTCTAGCCGAGTGCCAGGCCCTGCTCGCCCGCTTGAATCACCAGCTCCAGGACCACTTCGGCATCGCCCACACCACCATCCAGTTCGAAATCACCGCCTGCACCACAACGGACGGCTGCGCCATGCCGCCCAAACCCGACATCGTCGACGGCCACTCCCACCACGGCCACGGCCCAGGCGGTCACTCCCATCAAGGCCACGCCCACGCCCACTAGGAACAGCCGTTGTCCGTTTTCGCCAAGCAACCGTCCTCTCGACCGAAGTGGAGAAACCCCTGTATTTCGCCCGGCGCCCCACATAAGCTCCAGGACACCGAGGACCCCCTTCACACCAACTGCGCATCCAGCGTGATCTCCGCCGCCTTGAGCAGCCGCGAGATGGGGCAGCCCTCCTTCGCCTTCTTCGCCAATTCATCGAACTGCGCCTTTTCGATGCCGGCAACCCGTGCCCGCGTCTTCAGGTGAATTCTTGTAACGGTGGGGCCGTCGTCGGTCTTTTCCATCGACACGGTCGCGGTCGTCTCCAGCTGTTGCGGCGGCCTTTCCACGGAGGACAACTGCCCGGCAAACGCCATCGTAAAACAGCCCGCATGTGCCGCCGCGATCAACTCCTCCGGGTTCGTCCCCGCTTCATTCTCAAAACGCATTCCAAAGCTGTACGGCGTTTCGTGCAAAACGCCGCTTCCTGTGCTCAGAATGCCCTTGCCATTCTTTAGAGGCCCCTGCCAAATCGCCATTGCATTACGATCCATAAATCTGAACTCCCTCGCGCACAGTCGCGGCGCATATTCGCGGCGCAACGTTGGACACCTTCAGCCTCCGTAAGATGCATTCGCACCCACTGGCGGTGAGCCCCGGAGATTCGGTCAACCTCCGCGCATCCACACAAAGCGGCCCAGAAACAACAGCGCCAGGGCATACATCATCCAGCGATCGCGCCGCGCCCGCCCGGTAAGCACCTCCAGCGCGGCAAAACTGATCACCCCAAAGCCCAGGCCGGTCGCAATGGAATAGGTCAACGGAATCGTCAGCAACGTCAGAAAGGCCGGAATGGCCACCCGCGGCTCCTCCCAGTCGATCCGCGCCGCGCTGGCCACCATCAGCGCGCCTACCAGGATCAGCGCCGGTGCCGTGGCAAAGTTGGGGATGGCCCCGGCGAGCGGTGCGACAAAGATGGACAGAAAAAACAGCAGACCGGTCACAATCGCGGTCACCCCCGTGCGTCCGCCGGCCGCTACACCCGCGGCGCTTTCGATGTAGCTGGTTACCGTCGAGGTTCCGGCAAGCGAACCGGCGATCGTCGCGGCGGCATCGGCGAAAAAGATCCGGTCCAGCCGCGCGATCGTGCCATCCGCCCGGATCAGGCCCGCCCGCTCCGTCACGGCCACCAGCGTTCCAATGTTGTCGAACAGGTCGACAAACAGAAACACAAAAATAATCTCCAGCCCATGCAATCGGAGGGCCCCGCGCAGGTCCAGGTGAAAGGCCGTCGCCTCAATCGGTTGCCATATCGCCAGGGGATGCAACGTGCCGGGTACCCAGTGCATTTGCCCGCACAGAATCCCCAGCAGCGATGTGCCCAGCACGCCCAGCAAGATCGCCGCACGCACCCGCAGGGCCTGCAGCACCGCAATCAGCCCCACGCCGAAAACCGCCAGCAGCGTCGCCGGTGCATGCAGGTTCCCCAGCGTCACCGTCGTCGCCGCGCTGGGGGCAACGATGCCTGCATTCCGCAGCCCGATAAAGGCCAGAAACAACCCGATCCCGCCCCCCACCGCCGCGTGCAACTCCCCCGGAATCGCCGCCAGCAGCCGTTGCCGGATGCCGCCCATCGTCAGCAGCAAGAAGATGATCCCGGAAAGAAACACTGCACCCAGCGCCGTCTGCCACGGGATCCCCAGGCCCTTCACCACCGTGTAGGTGAAGTACGCATTCAACCCCATGCCCGGCGCCAGTGCGAGCGGATAGTTCGCCAGCGCGCCCATCAAAACCGACCCAAATCCCGCGCACAGGCACGTCGCAATCGTGACGGCGGCCACCGGCATCCCCGTTTCACTCAAAATTGAGGGATTCACGAAAATGATGTATGCCATCGTCGCAAACGTCGTCACCCCGGCCAGCGTTTCCGTTCGCCAAGACGTGTCGCGCTCGGCAAATCCGAAGTAGAGCTCCAGATGGCGGCGCATGGAAGGCTCTCCGGGCAGAAATGGTCGCCAAGGGCTGGCTAGGGTGTTCCGTCCAGCATATCCTCCATCACTCTGCGCAAACGAGGTTCCCGCCGTCAAAAACGGCCCCATGCCGTCACTTCGCTGACCGTCGGCCGAACTGGGACCGATTCTGTCGTATATTCAAGGGGAAGGCGGAAACCCACTTCCTCTTGGCCGAGATCATGGGTTCCCGCGCGAACACACAACCAGCCGGTCGCGGTCCTTGTCGCCATGATAAGGCTGCCTGCCGTGCTTGTCACGGAGCCTTATGCGATTGGGAGCCGATCCCTTTTTTTGCCTTTTTCTTGCCTGCTCGCTCGCCACCGGCCTCTGCCCGGCGCAGGGAAGGCCGCGTTCGCCGTCGCAGATCCAGCCTGGAAACTCACGCAACGGCGCCGTCACCGATCCCTCCGGGGCAGCCATCGCCCACGCCCACGTCCGCCTTGCGAGCCCCGGTCAACCGGCATTCCAAACCCAAACCGACGACCAGGGAACATTTCAGCTGCCCGCCCCGGCCCAGCCGGAAACGGCGATCCTCACCGTGGAGGCACCCGGTTTTGGGACCTATTCAGACACCGTCGTGCTTTCAGGGGAGCCGGGGGCAGGGCTCTCTATTCACCTGAACCTCGCCCTGGCCGTTTCCTCGGTCGAGGTCGATGGCGACGACGGCACATCGCTCGACCCGGCGAACACGCAGATGGGCAGCACCCTCAACCGGACGCAACTGGCTCTGCTCCCCGTGATGAGCCGCAGCTTTACCGATCTGCTCGCCATCAGCCCCGGCGTTGTCCCGTCCAGCTCCGCACAGCCCAATGCCGTGGTCATGAGCGGTGTCGCCAGTACGCCCCCTTCGGGCGACCTCGATCTCGGTGCGCTTTCCGTAAACGGCCAGCGCGAGACCGCCAACGCCTTCCGCGTCAACGGATCCGACGTGCAGGAAGACGTGAACATGGGTGTAGCGATCGTTCCGACCCTCGATTCCATCGCGGACCTCCAGGTGCTAACCAGCAGCTTCGATGCCAGGCTCGGCAATGGGAGCGGCGCTCACGTTGCCGTCGAAACACGGAGCGGCGGGGCACGCACCCATGGCAGCACCTACGTCTACTTCCGCGACACCGCTCTCGATGCACGCAATTATTTTTCCCTGAACCGTGCCCCCTTCCACAAAAATCAGTTCGGCGGAACCCTCGGCGGCCCGGTTTCCCACGCGCCCAGGCTCTTCTTCTTCGCCGATTACCAGGGCACGCGGCAGGCGCAGGGCATCGACACAGGTCTGATTGCCGTTCCCACCCTCGCCGACCGGACCGGCAACCTACTCGACGGGGCAGCCGCGCTCACCGGGGAAGTCAGCGGCGGATACTTCGCGCAGCAGCTCAGCTCCCGGCTTGGCTACGCCGTGCAACAAGGGGAACCGTATTACGATCCGGGCTGCACCACGGCTACCTGCGTCTTCCCCGGTGCGGTCATTCCGAAGAGCGCGTTTTCAACTCCGGCACAGCACCTGCTCCCATACATCCCGTCCCCGAACCAGGGTGCCTCCACCTTCTCTACCTCGCTTTATCCGCAGCGCGTCCGTGACGACAAAGGTTCGATTCGCCTGGATCGAGCGACCCCGCTCGGGGCCCTGAGCGGGTACGGCTTTCTGGACGACTACACCGTGCTCGATCCCTACCCCACCGGCCAGGGTGGGGCGACCGTGCCGGGGTTCAACGCGCAAAACAAGGGCCGCGCCCAGCTCTATGCCGCGAACCTCGTCACCACCTTCGGGGCAAACGCCACCAATGCGGCCCACCTCAGCTACATGCGCAACGCCGCTTCTGTCGGACAGCCGCAGGATGGTGTCGGAACCACGCTCGCTTCGCAGGGCTTTGTCACCGGGGTGAACACCCCCGGCATCGTTCCCCTGTCGCCGCAAATTGAAGGCGTCGAGAACGTCATCTTCAACAGCTTCACCCTTGGAACCGATGTCACCAGCCTCTCCCAGGCGGAGAACATCTTCGAGCTTGCCGAGGACGGCAGCCGCACCATCGGCACCCACACCGTTTCGCTCGGGGCTGCCTTCCACGCCGATCAAATCAACACCCATCCATCCGTCTACGACAATGGCAGCTTCTCGTTCACCGGCAGCGAAACCGGCTCCGATTTTGCCGACTTCCTCCTCGGCATCGATTCCAGCTACACCCAGGGACAAGGCCAGCCGTTCTATAACCGAAATCATTACCTCGGCCTCTACGCCCAGGATAGTTGGCGCGTCCGTCCTCAGCTCACGCTCAACTACGGCCTGCGCTGGGACTTTTTGCCGCCGTGGTCGGAAAAGTTCAACCAGCTGCTTACACTCGATCCCAACGAGCAGTCCCTCCTGTTTCCCAATGCGCCGAAAGGCATCCTTTTCCCCGGCGATCCCGGCGTCCCAAACACAATTTCACCCACACGGCATACCGACCTCGCCCCTCGCGTGGCGGCCTCGTGGCAGCTGCCGAAGCCGCGCTCGGCATGGGTTCGGCGCGTCCTCGGCACCTCGGGGGCAACGGTCTTCCGGGCAGGGTTCGGCCTTTACTACACCGCCTTTGAAGGACTCTCCGCCGGCATCATGAGCGGCAACCCGCCCTACGGTTTCACAGACACCAGCGCCGCGCCCACACTGTTCGATCGGCCGTTCATCACCGCCGCTACCGGCGTCTTTGTAGGGCAGCGATTTCCCTTGCAACAGGTAGCCTTCGGCGCTTCGTCCGCCCATCCCAACACGTCCGTCGATTGGAGCAACTTCGAGCCCCTGACGGGTATTCCCGCTTTCGCCAGGGACAACGTGACGCCCTACGCTGAAAACTACAGCATCTCCGCCGAGCGGCAGCTAGGGCTGGGCACCGTGTTGACGGCCAGCTACGTCGGTACCCAGGCCCATCATCTGCTCGTAATCCAGGAGGCCAACCCCGGCAATGCCTCCGCTTGTCTCGCCCTCAGCACGCCCGCAGCGGTCGCGCCGGGTTCAGCGACGTGCGGCCCCTTCGGTGAAAGCAGCACCTATCGGACATCCACCGGGCAAACGGTTGCGGGCACCCGCACAGCCTTCAATGCGGCCTTCGGCAGCGTCAACCTCCAACGAACGATCGCAAACTCGCACGACAACGCTCTCGAGCTAAGCCTCCGCCACTCGACTCGCGCCCTCTTCTTGCAGATCGGCTACACCTGGAGCCAGTCCATCGACCAATCGTCCAGTCTCGCGGAGGCTGTCGATCCCGGCGACGCGGGCCGAAGCCGCGCGCTTTCCGCCTTCGATCTCACCCAGAACTTCGTCGCCGCCTATCGCTACCAGCTGCCCCTCGGCAGCCTATTGCGGCATCATCCCCGGCTCGCCGAGGGTTGGCAGGTCTCCGGCCTCACCCGCTTCAGCACAGGCTTTCCTGTCACGTTGGTCAACAACAACGACACCTCTCTGCTCGGCACCCAGCCGAACGGCATCAACAACAACGGGGTCGACGAGCCGGACTTTGCCGGAGGCACTCTCAAGCTCCATCACCGTCCTTCAGCGAACACCCCTGCATTCGACGCAAGCCTGTTTTCCATGCCGGCCCTGGGTACCCTCGGCAGCGCTCGCAGACGGTTCTTCCACGGACCCGGTGCCGACAACACAGACCTCGCCCTCGCCAAATCCACCCAGCTTCAGGATCGGTCCACGCTGGAGCTGCGGGTTGAAGCGTTCAATGCCTTCAATCACGGTCAGTTTTTCGGCCCTGCCTCCGTCAGCGGCAATATATCGAGCACGAATTTCGGCCAGATTCAAAGCTCGTCCCCACCACGCTTGCTGCAATTCGCGGCGCGTATCAAGTTCTAAGCCTGCCTACGCAAAAGCGGGGTGTCCGCCGTCCTCCTGAACGTAGCGAAGCATCCCTCTGTTCTGCTCGACGCTTCGATCCACCTCAAGGCAAACCGCTATCAATGTTTCGGTGTTCTCATCGCCGTTCAACCCCTCGCCGCAAAGCTCGGGGCCGCCAACATGGGGCCCCGCGATGCGCCCGCCCGCAGCGAGGATAGTTGCAATCCCGGCAACCTCAATTTGCAGTTCGGCACTGCTGAATTCGCCGAAAACACACGGTTTTGATCCGTTCCCGGGTTTACGTTTGTGTGGTGGGCGAGGCTCGCCACCTACCGTATTGATCACAGTTGCATAACACCGGGACAACCGAACGAGAGGGTTACATGCCACAACAAAGCTTGCGCGAAAATATTGCCGATCTGGAAAAAGCCGGCCTGGTCATCCGTATCAAGGAAGAGAAACGCGTGGATGAACTCCCGATGATCATGGAGAGCAATCCCAATCAGGCGGTTCTCGTCGAAAAAGTCAAAGACTCGCCATTTCCTTTCTACGCCAACGGCTACGGCGTCAGACCGCAGTACGCCCTTGCTCTCGATTGCGATCCGAAAAAGGTCGGCTTGGAAATCGCCAGGCGGTTCGAGAAAAGCTTTGAGCCGGTGATGGTCGATACCGCCCCCTGCCGCGACGTCATCCTCAAAGGCGACGACATCGATCTCACCATGTTTCCGCTGTTTCAATACCATCCCAAGGACGGCAATGCTTACCTGAACGACACCAACGTGGTAAGCCGCAACCCGGAGACGGGTGACATCGATCAGGGCATCTACCGGTTCATGTACCGTTCCAAGAACGAGACCAACATCGACATGCGGAACGCAACTCACCGCGCACGCATCGCGGCCGAAGACTATGCGGCCAAGGGCAAAGACATGCCCATCACCGTGTTGATCGGTGGACCGACGCTGGACAAGATCGCCTCCATGATGAGCAACCCCAACAGCAACGACTGGGCCGTTCTGGGCGGGTATTACGGTGAGCCTGCCAAGCTCGTGAAAGGCGTGACCAACGACCTGCCGATCCCGGCCAACGCCGAAATCGTTCTCGAAGGCCGCATCATCACCTCGGAAGGCTGGACTCACGACGAAGGTCCGTACGGCGAGTACACCGGCACCTACGGCGGCGGTCTGCCCCACAACAATCGCTTTGTGGTGGACTGCATCACCTATCGCAAGGACGCCATTTATCAGTACGCAACCATCGGCGGATTGCACCCGGGCCGCACCGATATGTTTGCGTTCATGCCCGCCATCGAGGGCGATCTTTACAACGCGCTCTACAAGGCCGGCATCCTTGTGCAAAACGTCTATCTTCCCGAAGGCGGCTGCTCGAACATCGGCTATTGCTGCATCAAGACCCGCTCCGGCGGCGATGCCAAGCAGGCGCTCGGCATCATGCTCACCGGCTCGCGGCAATGGATGCCGAAGACGGCCTGGGTCTTCGATGAGGACATCGACATCTACAACGATGAGCGCGTGAAGTGGGCGCAGGCATGGCGCTTCAACCCCGCAACCGGGATCGTGCCGATGCCCGGCCAGAACATGCTTCCCCTCGACCCCAGCCTCAACGCGGATCATCCGCCCAACGACGTCACCAAGGTCGGCTTCGATTGCACGATTCCGCTGGTAGGGAAAGTCGATCCGTTCTCCTACGCCGCCGCCGCCGTCGCGGAGCCGCTTAAAGTCGATCCGAAGGCCAAGCAGATGAGCGATGACGAGATCGCCAAAGAAATGGAAAAGATGATCCGGGAAAAGCCGCGTAGCTGGAACGAAATTCTCACCCATTTCGCCAGTCAGAATTACCGGTCCCTCTACCGCGCCTTCGGTCAACTCCGTCCCAAGCTTGGCCGCATGGCGGACGAACGCCCGGATTACCCATACGTCTTTGCCGATACCAACTTCGTGTACTCCGACCAGAAGCCACAGGCGTAAGGGATCGTCATGAAACTCGGTGCATTCCTCATGCCCTCGCATCCGCCTGAGCGGAGCCTAAGCGCGGGACAAGCCCTGGACCTGGAGGAGTTGGAACGTCTCGACTCCTTCGGGTTCCAGGAGGCTTGGATCGGCGAACATTTCACCTCTGCCTGGGAGCCTTGTCCCGCGCCCGATCTCCTCATCGCGCAAGCTCTGCAGCGCACGACAAACATACGGCTCGGTTCTCTTGGACACCTGCTTCCGTACCACCATCCCGTGGAGCTGGCGCATCGAGTCGCCTACCTCGACCACCTGGCACAAGGCCGATACAACCTGGGCGTCGGCATCAGTGCGCTGCCCACCGATCACCAGCTCTTTGGTCTCGATACCGCCGGCGGCCGCAATCGCCGGATGACCTTTGAAGCCCTAAAAATCATGACGTCTCTTTGGAGGCACGGCGCACAGGACTTCAAAGGAGAATTCTGGAGTACCGGCCGAACTGACTCAACCTTCAAAAACCTCGGCTACCACATGCAGCCGTTCCAGCGCCCTCATCCGCCCATTGCCATTGCGGCGCTTACGCCTGGCTCGGCGAATCACAAGCTGGCCGGCGCGGAAGGCTATCTGCCCGTAAGCCTCAGCATCAGCCCCGACCCCGCCGTCACCGCCGCGCACTGGGCGGCAGTGGAAGCGGGCGCGGCCACGACCGGACGCGTAGCCGACCGAGGGCAGTGGCGAGTGATTCGCGATGTGTATGTCGCGCCCACAGACGCCGAAGCGCGCTCCTGCGCCATCGACGGCATGATGGGCCGCTGCTGGCGGGAGTTCCTTCTGCCCCTGTATCTTGGGCTCGGTCTCGGCCCACTCTTCAAAGAGCATCCCTCGGTACCGGATGAGGCCATCGATCTTGAATACCTTTGCGACCGGCTTTGGTTTGTGGGCTCCCCTCAAACAGTCAGCCGCCGCATCCTCGACTTCGACACAGCCGTTGGCGGCTTCGGCCACCTGGTCGTCGTCTGCTACGACGCGCAGGACGAACGTGCGGCCTGGGAGCGTAATCTCGATCTGCTTACACACGACGTTCTTCCGTTGTGTCATAAGGGCACGCCGGCTTTCACCGCGACGGAGGCTCTTCCATGAGCTACATCGCCTTCGCCACGGACGCCTTCGATGCTGTGGTCGCGTTCTATGGCAACTCCCTACGATTCCCAGTCGTTGCGCAATGGGATCGCGCCAACGGCCGAGGTCGCCGCTTCGATCTCGGAGGCGGTCTCCGGCTGGAAATTCTCGACAACGCCCGTGAGCGCGATCCCTTTCGGCTCGACGTAAGCTCGCGCGTCCACGTCGTCATCGAAGTGGACGATATCGACGCTGCCTGGAAAACAATGACGGTTCCCGCGCCCCAGCCATCGCAAACATCGTGGGGTGCGCGACTCTTCCAAATTCAGGACCCCGATGGCGTTCCTGTCACCTTTCTGGAATGGACCGAAGTCGTGAGGAACGCATGAAGAAACGTATCGTTGTGGGAATATCGGGTGCAAGTGGAGCCATCTACGGCATTCGGCTGCTGGAGGTTCTGCAAGGCGTCGACGGCATCGAGACTCATCTCGTTCTTAGCCCCGCTGCACGGCGCACCATCCCTCTTGAGACATCATTCTCAGTGGAGCAGGTGGAAGCTCTTGCCTTCAGAAACTACAAGGCAGCCGACATCGCCGCCTCGATCTCGTCAGGCTCCTTCCGTGCCCACGCCATGATCGTTGCGCCCTGTTCGATGAAAACGGTTTCAGGCATCGCCTCCTGTTACTCCGACAACCTGCTGCTGCGCGCCGCCGATGTCATGCTGAAGGACCGCCGCCCGCTGTTGCTCCTCGTGCGCGAAACCCCGTTGCATCTCGGACATCTGCGCCTGCTTGTGCAAGTCGCGGAAATCGGAGCCATCGTCATGCCTCCGGTCCCTGCCTTTTATCACCGTCCATCCACGCTTGAAGAGGTGATCGATCAGACGGTGAATCGTGCGCTCGATCTGCTTGGGGTAGAACTCCCCCAGGATTTGTTCCCGCGTTGGAACGGTGCCGGCAAGCTCGAAAGCGAGCAGAGAAACGGTGCAACGCAGGGAACATTGAACGGCGGGGGCCCCCTGGTCACCTCCACCTCTCCCTCGGCCTAGTCAACACGAAGCCGCTAACCCTACCGCACTCTCAAAGGAGAAATCACTATGAAGAAGTCCGAGCACAAAGCCACCGTTGAGGCCCCCGCCAGTGAAGTGTTCAAAGCCATCACAACCGCCGAAGGCTTGAAGGGCTGGTATACCAAAGAGGTCAAGGGCGATCCCGGCAAGACGAACGGTGAGTTCACCCTTTCCTTCCCAAAGCATGAAGGGCCGTTCTCCTGGAAGGTAACCTCCCTCAAGCCGGAGTCCGAAATCGCCTGGGAGTGCACGGCAGGTCCGGGTCAGGCGAAGGGAACGAAAGCAGTGTTTCGGCTCGCGCCCAAGGGCGAAGGAAAAACCACGGTCGAACTTCAACACGAAGGGTTCGAAGACACCGACGAGAAGATCAAGACCTGCAACACACTCTGGGGCGGCCTTCTCTTTCACCTGAAGGAGTACGCGGAAAAGCACCAGCCCGAACCAGCCTTCAAATAACTTCCAGGGGGCAAGGGCGAGGGAGGAGCCAAATGGCTCCTCCCTCTTTTATTGCCGCTACCGCTAAATATTCAGAACGATCTTGCGTCGATACAGCCAATGCATCGGAAACCAACAGCCCGCCGTGAACAGAAGGGCATACACCAGGGACCCGATCTCCTTTGGTCTGATTGCGGCGAAGTAGTTGCTGTAGAGAATGCCGACAGTGTTTTCGCCATCGACCGGCACCGAGGCAAAGCACGTACTCACGGCCGACGCGAGGATGAAACTGGCCATCGCATTGGTTCCAAAGACAAGCAGGATCGACCAGCCGCGTCCTCGCACCTGAAGCACATCCGCCAGGGTGAACAGGGCGGCAAGCACAAACAAGGTCCAGCCTCCCGCCCAAAGGACATACGAGCTTGTCCACAGCTGCATGTTGATGGGAAAGGTGAAATTCCAAAGGCCGCCCAGCACTAACGAAACGCACCCAACGGCAACCAGGCCAAGGGCCTTCTGGCGCTCCGTGTACCCGCTCATCAGCCAAAGCCCCGTCAACATTCCCGCGATAAACGTCCCGGTGGCGGGAATAGTGCTCAGAAGTCCGTTCGGGTCGAACGTTTTGTGCAGAAGATGACCTGCAAAGAGCCGGTAGTCGATCCAGGCGGCCAGGTTATGCGCCGGATCCAGCAGTGGGATGTTCTGTCGAGGAACACCATAGCCGGGAACCGGAACGAAACGCATAAGCACCCAATATCCCACCAGGCAGGCTGCGAAACCGCACAGCAGGACGATGCGGCGGGGCCACGGCCGGCGTGCACCGGCAAGCAGAAAACTTCCGCAAGCCAGGCACAAGCCTACGCGCTGCAGAACGCCGAAGATCAGCACATGACGCCACGGATGAAGAAACAGGGCATCGAGAAACAAGCCGATCGCAATGAGATAAATCGATCGCCACAACGCGGCGAGAAGAAGCGTGGTCTGCGATTCACCTGCCGCTTCCTTTTCGACATGGGCGATCGTTGTTCCCACACCGATCATGAAGAGAAAAGCCGGGAAGACCCAGTCGGCGGGTGTAAACCCATTCCAGTGAGCGTGCTTCAACACAGAAAAAGCAGATCGTGCATCACCCGGATTGTTCACAATCATCACGCTGGAAATCGTAAGGCCAGGCATAACAGCGACCGATAAGAACTCGGGCTTGTAGGAGGGGCGCTGTATCGCTTCGACACCGCTCATCGGTCGAGCTCCTGAGCTGCATGGGGTCACTACCCCTTCCCACATCCGCTCTTTGACTGAGATGTATCCAATCTCCAATGCTGTTGTGCCCACACCGTCATCGCGCAAACATACCCTCGTCTGAGAGAAAATTGAACTGCCGCTTAGCCGCAGGCTTCGTATTGCAGCCTGCAACAGGAGAGCCCATGTCCGAAACACCGTCACCCCTGTGGACAATGAACACAGTCCGTACCGGACCGCGTGGCGGCGTACCCGTCGTCTTCGTTCATCCAGCGGGTCTGGACCTCACGTACTGGGACGCGCAGATCGAAGCATTATGCGATCGCTACGACATCGTCGCCTTCGATCTCCCCGGTCATGGGCGCAGTCCCGGCACCCCGGCCGATTGGACGCTGGAGAACGCTGCCCTCATGCTGGCGCAGGCGATTCACGAGACGGGAACCGCTGCCGCCCACGTTGTCGGTTTATCCGTAGGAAGCGTCATCGCGCAGACGCTCGCCGTCACACAACCGGATCTCGTGCGTTCTCTCACTCTCATGGGGGCGGCCCCGATCTTCTCTGAAGCCGGGCGCAAGGCCATGCTCGAACGCTCGAAAGTTTTAAAAGAACGTGGTATGCCGTCGGTCGTCGCATCCTCCATGAGGCGTTGGTTTGCGGAGCGAACGATCGCTCGCCGGCCGGACCTCATCGATCGCGCGACAAAGACTCTGCTCGCCGACGACCCGCTCATCCATGCCGCCCTGTGGGACATGATGTACGGCTTCGATGTGCGCTCCAAACTCTCTCACCTCACCTGCCCGACGCTGATCCTCACCGGCGAGTTGGACATGAGCACACCGCCTTCCGCGGCCCAGGCCATCCATGAGCAGATTGCCGGGTCCCAAGTAGAGATCCTGCCGGGACTCTCACACATGATCACGCTCGAAGCCCCTGACCGCGTCAACCATCTGCTCGCTCGATTCCTGGGGGAAACAGAAGGCAAGTAGCCAGGCGCAGATGAAAACGTAATCCCCTGCGCAACAAAGGCCTGCTGACACCAGATCGGCCCCACCGTGGCTTGAAAGGAATATCGAAAAATGCGTCTCGCCGAAAACACAATCCTCATCACGGGTGCAGCTCTGGCATCGGTCGCGGGCTCGCTAAAACTTTCCACCGTCTGGGAAACCGCGTCATCATTGCCGGCAGAAACTATGTCTCTTCTGCGAAGGGAGCCCGGCCTGCCTGAAATTACCGTGGAGCGCGCCCGCTCTCTACGCTTCGCCTCGGGAAAAGGTCACTTTCACGAGGTGTTTCACTCCTACAATCAACCGGCTGGATGAGCCCACCTTGCCAACCTGCGCCTGCCTATAGAAGAAGCAGCTCCCCCAGGCACAACCCGCCCATAAGCCGGTTGCCACGCCGATTCCCCAAACTTCGGGCACCTCGCATCCAAGCCCGCATGGACCCCCGCCCGTCCCCGGAACCGTTCGGCCCCCTCCTCTACCTGGTCGATCGCGACCGCGGCCCAACCGATCGCCTCCTCCCGCGCTGGCTTTTTCTTCGTCTACTCGGCGGCGTTTACTTCTCCGCTTTCTTCGCCCTCGCGTTCCAAATTCTCGGCCTGGTCGGGTCCGGGGGCATTCAACCTGCCTTTGAGTTCCTGGGCGCCCTCCGTCCACTCGGTTCCCGCGCCTTTTGGGCCGCGCCCTCGCTCCTTTGGTGGGTGCACCCCACGCCCGCCTCGGTCGATCACGCCCTCCTCGCGCTCGTTTGGGCTGGCCTGGCCGCCTCCGTTCTGGTCATCCTCAATATCCTGCCCAAGCCCGCTCTGCTCGTCTGTTTCGTCTGCTATCTCAGCTTCGTTTCCACCGCGCAGGAGTTCGCGGGATACCAATCCGACGGCATGCTGCTCGAAGCCGGCTTCCTCGCCCTCTTCGTCGCCCCGGCCGGCTTTCGTCCCGGCTGGGGACGGCGTTCGCTCGCTTCCCGCGCCGCCCTCTTCCTGCTCGTGTGGGAGTGGTTTCGCATCTATTTCGAATCCGGCGTCGTCAAGCTCGCCTCGGGCGACCCCACCTGGCGCAATCTCACCGCCATGTACGAGTACTACCAAAATGGCCCCTTACCCACCTGGATCGGCTGGTACCTGGGACACCTGCCGTTCTGGTTCCACCGCCTCACCGCCGGCGTCACGCTCGTCATGGAGCTCGCGGTCGTCTTTCTGGCCTTTCTGCCGCGGCCCTGGCGGTACGCTTGCTTCGCCATCGTCAGCCTTTGGCAAATCGGCGTCATCGCCACCGCAAACTACGCTTTCCTCAACTACCTCGTGCTTTTTCTCGGCGTCCTCCTGCTGGATGACGGAGCCCTCCTCCGCTTCGTCTCGCAACGCTGGCGAGGGGGCCTCGCAGCCCCAATCCCGTCCCTTCGTCCCGAAACGCCACGCGCCGCCGCGGAAACCTCTGCCGAAACACCCGCACACACCGCCGCAAACCCCGCCGCCGCCCGTCTCAAACTCCGCCGCCATCCCCGCGAAGTCCTCCGCGCCGCCCGCATCGCCCTCACGACCGTCCTTCTGGCGTGGGTCGCCTACGCCACCACGGAACCACTTCTGGCCATGTTCTGGCCGTCGGTCCCGCTTCCATCCGCCCCCGTCGCCGCCCTCGCCCCCTTCCGTATCGCCGACACCTACGGCCTCTTCGCCGTCATGACCCCGCACCGCTATGAGGTCGAGTTCGAAGGTTCCGACGACGGCCGCACCTGGATCGCCTATCCCTTTCGCTACAAGCCGCAGAACCCCCGCGACCGGCCCCGCGTATACGCTCCCTACCAGCCCCGCTTTGACTGGAACCTCTGGTTTGCCTCGCTGTCCACGTGGCAGCAGGCCCCAATTGTCGTGGGAACCGAAATCCGCCTCCTGCAAGGTTCCGCACCCGTCCTCGGCCTATTCGACGGCAACCCCTTTCCGCTGCACCCGCCCCGCTTCGTGCGCTCCGTGCTTTGGCAATACTGGTTTTCCACCCTCGCCGAAAAACGCGCTAAGGGCGTGTGGTGGCGTCGTGATCTCCTCGGCACCTACGCGCCCACGCTCACCCGCGAATCGAACGGCAAATTCGCGGTGGTCGCGCTTCCGTCCCTGGATGCCACGCAATCCCCCACGCACGATGCCACACAATCCCCCACGCACGATGCCACACAATCCCCCACGCAATCCCCCTAAAGATCAGCCCCGCCATCACGGGTTCGCAACCCCGCCACTGTACCCTTGGTCGAGATATGTTTGCCCGCCTCCGCCTGCTTCCGGCCCTTCTTCTGCTCGCTTCCGTCTGCCGGCCGGCAAACGCGTATTCCCTGCTCACGCATGAGCAGCTCATCGATCTCACCTGGCGACATTCTGTCGTTCCCTTGCTGCTCAGCCGCTACCCCACCCTGACCCCTGCCCAGCTCGAACACGCCCGCGCCTACGCCTATGGCGGCTGCGTCATCCAGGACATCGGCTATTACCCGCTCGGCAATGCCTTTGTGTCCGATCTCACCCACTACGTCCGCAGCGGCGACTTCGTCGTCAACCTTTTTCGCGATGCCGGCAATGCCGACGAGCTGGCCTTCGCCGTCGGCGCGCTTTCCCACTACATCGGCGATACCTACGGCCATTCCGAGGCCACCAATCTCGCCGTTCCCGTGGAATTTCCCAAACTTCGCCGCCGCTACGGGGACACCGTAAATTACGCCCAGGGCGAGCACCAGCACGTTCAGACCGAATTCGCTTTCGACATCGACCAGCTCGCTCACCATCGCCTGGCTCCCGTGCACTACCTTCGCCACGTCGGCCTGGAGGTCCCGGCAAAGCAGCTCGCACTCGCCTTTTACCAGACCTACGGCCTAAGTGAGGACTTCACCGGAACCCGCAGCCGCCGGGTCAACGTCGGCGCCTATCGTTTCGCCGTTCACCACTTCATCCCGCGCATCGCCTACGCCACCACGCTGCTCCATCGCCGCGCCGAACCGGCGGATACCGACACCCCGGAACTGAAGCAGCTCGAAGCCGAAATGGCCACCGTGGCGCAGGAAAACGACTGGAACGCGTACCGTCGCAAAGCCGGCCTTGGCACCTATTCGCTCGCCGGCCTCATTTACATCCTGCCCAAAGTCGGCCCGCTCCGGCTCCTGGCCATCAAAGGTCCCACGGCGGCCACCGAAGCTGAGTACATCCACTCCGTGGCGCAATCCGTGGCGGAGCTGAACCGCGATCTGCACCGCTTCACCCCGCCGCCCGCCACCAATGCCCTCGCCGCCGCCCTCGCCGCCGCCGCCGACACCCACGCCGATTCACCACCCCCGGCACCCATCCAGGCCCAGACCGAACCCCAGTCCAAACCCCAGTCCAAACCCCAGACCGAACCCCAGACCGCAGCCCAGACCGCAGCCCAGACCGCCGCCTCCTCCTCCACCCATCGCCCGTTGTTCGACCCCAACCACCCGCTGCCCAACCGCGATCTCGACACCGGCAATCCTGTCAAACCGAGCGGCTACCGCCTCACCGACCAGACCTACGCCACCCTGGCCCATCGCCTGGCAGCCCATCCGGCCCAGCCCATCTCCCCCGGCATCAAGGGAGACATCCTCGCCTACTACGCCGACCTGGATCTACCCTTCGCCACCAGGAAGGACCCGCCGGCCTGGGCCGCTCTGCAAGCCGATCTCGCCACCCTGCGCACAATGCCCACCAGCACCGAACCGGCAGCCTTCACCACCTACGACGACACCGCGAACGCCTCCCAACCCTAACCATGTCGTCCCTACAGCAGTTTCCCAAGCGATCAAGCCGTCATCTCGACCGCAGGCGAAGCCGAAGTGGAGAGCCCCCCTGCCTTTTGCCTCGTGCTGCACAAAATTTGTCGCGACACCACGGACGAAAAACCATCGGCAGCCCGGCTACCGCGCCAACGCCACCTCGATCACCGTCACACTCGCGCTCGGAAAGCTGAGATGCAGCCTTCGGTCAGCCCCCAGCCCCTGCGTCCCTTCTTTCGGCACCACCAGGTCGGGATGGTGTTCATCGTTTTCCAGCAAAATACTATCCCCGCCCACCGTACTGACCTTCACCTCGTGCCCATCCACCGGCAAGGCACTCAGATCGAACTCCGCCGCGAGGTCCCGATGCAGCCCGCGGTTCACACACGTCAGCAGAAGCTTCGTCCTGTCCGCCGGTTCGGTCGCCACGCAATCCAGGTACGGCACGTCGTGGATCTCCGGCAAACGTGTAATGCCGTGCGCCACCGAATACGTCGGCCCATCCGAATGCACGTCCAGCAGAAAGTGCGCATGCCGGCGGCTGTACTCACGCAGCACCCAGTACGCCGGCGCCCCGTACACCTGCGCATGCTTTTTCCAGATGCCGCCAAATTCCATAATGCCGGTCATGTCGGAGATCGCAAGCGCATCCGAGTTCCGCATCAGCATATTCAGGAACCCACCCGCAAATAACCCGCCACCCAGGTTCGTGAAGGTCGGCCCATCCCGGTTGTCTGAAATCATCAGCCATTCCGTAAACGCCACCCGCACATTCGGTTGCCCGGCCGCCGCGGCCTGATCGTGGATCGCCTGCATCCGCGGCGCCAACCCCCACGGCAGCGCCAGCGCGGCCATCGTACGAAACTCGTCGGTGGCGCCGGGCAGCTGCACGCGATCGTTCACCACAAAATGCGTGGAAAGAAAATCAAACGTGCCGGCCGGGTTTGACAGTTGATGCGCATTCCAGTCATGAAAAAAATCTTCATCGCCGCCCGTCGCAATCAGCCGCGCCCGCGGATCGGCGGCGCGCACCGCCCGGCTCGTCGCCAGGGTCACCGCCGCAATGCGCTCCGGCGAGGGATACCCGATCTGGAAATCACCCCAAAGCTCGTTGCCCATCTCCCACAGCAGGCCACCCTTGCCGTCCCCCCAATGGCTGTCCACATAGCGCACCCACTCGCCGGATTCCGCCGCCGTGCCCGTACCCAGGTTCAACGCAATCTGCGGCTGCGCCCCGATCAGCGCGCAAAAACGCAAAAACTCGTCCGTTCCAAACGTGTTGTACTCCGGGATGCCCCACGATGCGTTCAGCACCGAAACCCGCTTGTCCGCCGGTCCAATGCCATCGCGCCAGTTGTAGGCCGACGTAAAATTGCCGCCAAACCTTACCTCCGTCGACTCCAGCGCACGTGCCATCTGCAACTCATCCGGATCCATGCCCTCCACCGCATCCGCCGGCACCAGGGTCACGTTGTCGATCTCCGCCCGCTCGTCGTTCGCCAGCGAAACCACCAGGTCCACCGGCTCCAGCGGTGCCACCGCACCCTCTTTCAGCGTCAGCGTAAAGGTGTACTTCTTCCATCCCGCCCCTTCCGTGCTCACAGACGCTCGGGCCAGCACCTCCTCCCGATGCGCATGCCGCCGCAACGTGAGGCTCACCGCCGCCGGCCCGCGCACATCCTTCACCATCAGGCTGCCGTTGTAGGTAAGCTCGCGCCTGGTCGGCAGGTACACCTCCTGCAACACGCCCACCTCCTTGCCCGGCAACGACATCACCAGCAGCGATTGCGCGGAATTGCCCGCATCCCCCCGAACGGCCAGGTAGCGGTTGCCTTGGCTTGCCTCCAGGGGCTGCCAGGGCAGGGGCAGGCCCAACTCCGAGGCCCGGTGCAGCTCCGGGTGCATCTGCAACATGTCCGCAACGTTATTTGCGGACCACAACCCCTCCTCAAACGAGGGATTTTCCAGCACCTCCGCCCAAAGCCCACCGTAGGTCGAATGGCCGATCGGCTCCAAAAAACTCCCAAACAGCGTGTCCGGAATCACCCGCGGGCTGGACGGCAATGAAACCTTTAGATGAACCACGGAACCTGCGTTCGGAGCTCCCGGCAGAGCCGCCGGCTCCGTAAGCTGCCCCGTTGCGCGCATCCCGGCCGCGGCACTCGCCAAAACGACCGCCACACCCGCAACGTTGCGCAACATCACGCTGAATCGCCCTAAACGCCCCACGGCTTCCATTCGGCCGTACATTCCGACTTCCATTCGGATTCCCATTCGGATTTCCATTCGCTGTTCTCCCCCGCAAGCGCTTACATTGTAAGCCCTTGCACTCACACCCCATCCAGGCGAACCTCGTCGGCCCGTCCCTTCCGCCTTCCAGCCCGCCGCTCTCATCCGTTTCGGTACACTCACCCCGCACCTGAAGGGAAGGGCGCGGTTGCAGCCGTGCCTGCATGCTTGCTCCACCGTCAGCCGCTGAGCGTACATCTCCTCCCGGACGCCGCGCCAATTCCCCATGCCCCAGGCCGCCCCGAGCCGGGTCATTGACAATTGTCCGCGCCATGATGCTTACTTGGGGTCTTGCGTTGTACCGACACAAAGCTCTACCATTTCTCAGCCTCCATGCGCGCAGATTCTCACCTACCCGGGCCGTTCCGATCCCTGATCCAGCGAATGTTGCTCCTCAGCCTCGTGCTGGGGGCCGCCGGCGCTGCGTTCCGCGGCAGCGTGCACGCCGGCAGTGAGGAAACCGCAGCCAGGGACGCGCGGGCGACCTACCAGGCCCGGAACGCCTCCACCTACTCCTACAAATTCGGCACAAATTCCCCATTTCTGCCCTCCAACGCCACCACCGATACCGGGCAATTCCTCCAGCCCTCCGCCTTTCTCACGGCCGACTACTGCGGTCATTGCCACCAGGCTTCCGAGGTGCAATGGCGTCAATCCGCGCACAGCAATTCCAACCGCCCGGTGTGGTACCAGCGCAACGTCGATCTCCTCCGTGCCGAAAAAGGCGTCGAATACACCCGCCATTGCGAGGGTTGCCACAACCCCATCGCTCTGCTCTCCGCCGGTCTCACGCCGTCTCAACCCAAGGTCCACGCCTTTGACGCCGCCGGCATCACCTGCACCGTCTGTCACTCCATCCAGCAGGTCAGCACCCAGGGCACCGGCAGCTACATCATGGGCACCCCCGCCGTGCTCGTCGATGAAGCGGGGGCGCCCATCACCCGGCCCGTCGGCGATGCCGAAATCCTCGCCCATCTGGATCGCCACAGCAAGGCCGTGATGAAGCCCTTCTACCGCACCAGCGAATTCTGTGCGAGCTGCCACAAAGCCGCCCTTCCGCGGATGCTGAACGACTACAAATGGCTGCGTGCCTTCTCCGTCTACGACGAGTGGCAGAACTCCTCCTTCGCCAGGCAATCCCCCCTGCCGTTCTATACCAAGGACACTGTTTCCAACTGCCAGACCTGCCACATGCAGCGTGAAACGCTCGAGGGCAACGACCCCGGCGCAAAAGCGGGCAAGCTCGCCTCGCATCGTTGGCTCGGCGGCAATACACTCATCCCCGCCGTTTACAACTACCCCGTCCAAAGCGGAAAAATTCTGCAATTCCTTCAAAACAACGTCCTCAATGTCGATCTTTTTGCCTTGGAGCGCGACGCTGAAACCGACCCAACGCAAGGCCCGGCAACCGCCGCGACCGTAGCTCCCCTGGGTCAGGTGGCCTACAAAATCTCCCCCGGCGAACGCCTCACCGCCGATGTCGTGATCCAGAACAAAGGCACCGCGCACAGCCTTGTGCCCGAGCAGCGCGACATGTACGAGGCCTGGGTCGACTTCACCGTCAAAAATGCCTCCGGGAAAGTGATCGCCGAAAGCGGCTTCCTCAAACCCAATGGCGATCTCGACAATCGCGCCCACAGCTTCACCAATCGCCTCATCAATGTCAAAGGCGGCATCAACGACCTCCACCAGGTCTGGAATAACCGCGTCGTCGCCTACAACAATTCGGTTCAGTCCGGCCGTTCGCAGCTGGTGCGTTACAGCTTCCGCATGCCCGCCGAAGCGGACGGTGCCGTAACCCTTACGGCGACCGTGAAATATCGCCGCTTCGATCAGCACTTCCTCGACTTCGGCATGGGCAAGCAACACTTCATGGAGCCCGTCGTGGACATGGTCAGCACCAGTCGCACGGTGCAGGTCGGCGAAAACACCGCAACCCCGCCCGGACCCAATGAAAACAAGGAGTGGATGCGCTGGAACAACTTCGGCATCGCTCTCCTCGATGCCCAGCAATATGCCGCCTCCCTTGCAGCCTTCGAGCACGTCGCGCAACTCCGGCCCGACTACGCCGACGCCTTCATCAACATGGCCATCGTAGAAATCCAGTGGGAGCGTTACAGCGAAGCTATGCCCCACCTCGCCCAGGCCCTCAAACTCAATCCAAACAGCGCTCGTGCCATGTATTACCGCGCCCTCGTCGAACGCAACGAAGGCAATCTCGATCTCGCCATCGCCGACTTCAGCGATGTGCTCAAAGCCTTTCCACGATCCCGCGACGCGCATCGCGAACTCGGCTTCTCGCTCTATCAACAGCACAAATACACCGAAGCCGTCGCGCAATACCAGGCCCTGCAGGGCATCGATCCCGACGACCTCGCCGCCCATTACAACCTGTCCATCCTCTACCGTCGCATGGGGGTTCGCGACAAGGCGGCGGCCGAGGCCCGCGCCTTTGCCGATCAGAAAGACGACCCCACCGCCAGCGCCTATGCTCTCGAGTACCTGCGCAACCATTCTGAACTGGCCAATGAAAGCGTTCCGTGGCACGCTCACGATCTCACCGACGTGAAGGTGGCCCCGGCAGCCAACGCCTCCGGCAAGGCCCTTGGTGCCCCGGCGGGCGCCGGCGGCCGATAACCTCCTTTCGCCTCCTCGCCTTTCCCTCGGTAGCCACATCGGGTCCAGGTTAGCCCGTCCGTTTTCCCGATTGCGCTTGTCAAAAAGGAGTTGTCCTGCATCAATAGAGCCATGAACATCCTGGCGGTTGCACGTCGCGCTCGTGTCTCCACCGCAACGGTGTCTCGCGTTATCAATGGCTCCGCGGTCGTCGCGCCGGCCACCGCGGAGCGCGTACGTGTCGCCATTGACGCGCTGAACTTCTACCCCGACACCAACGCGCGCACCCTCGGCTCCGGCCGCAGCGGCATGTACGGTCTGATCATCTCCGACATCACCAATCCCTATTTCCCGGAGCTTGTCAAAGCCTTTGAAGACATCGCGGTCGAGCACCACCAGGAGGTGCTCATCGCCAATACCAACTACGATCCAAAACGCATGGAATCCTGCGTTGCCCGCATGCTGCAACGCAAGGTCGATGGCGTCGCCATCATGACTTCCGAAATGGAAGATCACCTGATCCGCAACTTCTCACGCCGCGGTGTTCCACTGGTGTTCATGGACACCGCCGTCACCGGACCTGCGGTCCATGTCATCCAGATCGACTACAAGGCCGGCGTGAATCTCGCCATGCAGCATCTTTTCGAACTCCGCCACCGGGACATCGGTTTCATCAGCGGTCCGCTCTCGCTTGGCTCCGCACAGGTGCGCGCCCGTGCCTTTCGTGAAGCTCTGGAAGGCCGCGGCGCCACCACCCATCCGCAATGGATGGAAGAAGGCAACCATCGCGTCGAAGGCGGTGCCCACGCCATGGCGCGCATCCTGGCGGGCGGCAAACGCCGGCCCACGGCGGTGCTCGCCTCCAACGATCTCACCGCCATCGGGGCCATGGGCGCCATTCACGAAGCCGGCCTGCGCATCCCCGAAGACATCTCCGTCATCGGCTTTGACGGCATCGAGCTAAGCGCCTACACGCAACCGGCGCTCACCACCTTGCAGGTTTCCCGTGGTGAACTCGCCGAACTCGCCTTCCGCAGCCTGCTCAGCCACAAAACAACGCCGGTCAAAAAGCTGACCGTGAAAGAAAGAACCATTCAGCCAACCCTCGTTGTGCGTGGCTCCACCGCTCCGCCAACCAAAAAGCCGCGCCGGTAGGCTTTCTGGAGAAAGCATGCCCTCCTTGGGCCCCTCCCGACGTAAGCGCTTGCATGCACTCACGTCTTTGTTGCATCCTTGGAGGCGATTTGTAGCATCGGGGCAAAGGTGTTTATGCGCGCAGGTATGCTTTCCTTGTTTTTAGCGGTTTCCGTATCAGTCGGCGGTTCACCTGCCGTGGCCCAAACGGCATCGGACCCCGTCCCTCGCTGGAGCGAAGCGAAAGCTCAAACGTGGTACGGTGGCCAACCCTGGCTCGTGGGGGCGAACTTCATCCCGTCCGACGACATCAATGAATTCGAAATGTTTCAGCCGGCTACCTTCAATCCCGCGCTGATCGATAAAGAACTCGGCATGGGCGAAGCCGCCGGCATGAACACCATGCGCGTATTCCTGCAGGACCAACTCTGGCTCAGCGACCCCAGGGGCTTTCAACAGCGGCTCAACACCTTTCTCGATATCGCCGCCCGGCACGGCATCCGTCCCTTGCTTGTGCTGTTCGATTCCTGCTGGGAAACCGACCCGCACCTCGGTCCACAGCACCCGCCCATCCCCGGCGTGCACAACTCCGGCTGGGTGCAAAGCCCAGGCAAACAGCGCCTGCTCGATCCCGCCGTCGAACCGCAGCTGAAGGCCTACGTGCAGGGCGTCGTCGGTGCCTTTGCCAACGACAAGCGCATCCTCGGCTGGGACATCTGGAACGAGCCGGATAACCGCGGCGGCGACATCGAAGCCGACTACGCCGCCAAGGTCCAGCGCGTCGATCAACTCCTTCCGGAAGCGTTCGCCTGGGCCCGCGCCATGCATCCCACACAGCCGCTCACCAGCGGCGTCTGGCAAGGGGACTGGAGCCACCCCGACAAGGAAAGCGCCACCACGAAAATTCAACTCGCCCAATCCGACGTCATCTCCTTCCACAACTACGATTGGCCGGAAATCTTCGAAGCCCGCATCCATGAACTCCAGCCGCTGGGCCGCCCCCTGCTCTGCACGGAATACATGGCGCGCGGCAATGGCAGCACCTTTGACACAATTCTGCCCATCGCCAAGCGATACAACGTCGCCGCCATGAATTGGGGCCTTGTCGCCGGTAAAACGCAAACCTATCTGCCGTGGGATTCCTGGCAGCGCCCCTATGTCCTGATCAAACCCACCGTCTGGTTTCATGAGGTGTATCAGCAGGACGACACACCCTACCGTCAGCGCGAGGTCGACCTCCTGCGCGAACTCACCGGGCGTGGCACCCCCGTGCATCACAACCCCGATCCGCCCGTCGCCTCAAACTCGCCGAACGGGCCAAAACACGAGTAAGCCGTTGCTCCGAGCCGGCAAGCCGGTATACGTTTCTGTCATCGTGCGCGCAGCGAAGGACCTGCTTTCGTTCGAATGCGCAACCGCAGTTCCTTGGTTCAACGAACTCCACACTCCCCCACAAACAACTCGGAAAGGCAATGCCGTTGGTTCTCAATCAGCCCGGGAAAGCGGGGGCTTCTAAGCGAGGGATGCGCATCGGCCTGCTGCTCTTGCTCAGCGGAATGGCCCCCCTGCGCGCGCAAACGCCCCCCGGCCCCCCCGTCCCCGTCGTTCCCCCCCCCCCCCCCCCCCGGCCCATCGGTCCCCGCCACTTCACCCACATGGCCGCCGCACTCGGTGGCCACCTCACCCCGGTCCCCTCCCACCCCACCCCCAAAAACCTCCTCCAAACCATG
>CAXTBI010000024.1:0-42212 GCA_964242195.1 uncultured Acidobacteriaceae bacterium | reverse complement strand
GGCGGCTGTGTAGTGTCCGAACATAGATGAACATACTTGATCAGAGCTGCCCTAGGCAGGCCGCTGCGCAGGGGGCGCTCCGCGCAAGGCAATCAGCAATCGATCCACAGCACCGGAATCGATGGTCTCCGCAGCCATGTGGACACCCGCCGACAGGTCCAGAACTTTGCCCGCGGCCACAAAGACCGCCGCCGTATTCAGCAAAACCACGTCGCGCCGCGGTCCCCGCTCCGGCCGCGCACCGTCCAAAGCGAGCACGTTCTTCAGGATCGCCGCATTGCCCTGTGCGCTCTCGGCGCCACGCAGCGTGCTGAGCGGAGCGCGCTGGAGGCCCACCTCCTCCGGACTGATACGATACGTCCTGATCCGGGCCCCGGGCTCGGAACCGTTCACCTCCGCCACCTCGCTCGGCCCGCTCAGGCTCAATTCATCGAGGCCGCCCGCGCCGTGTACGACAAAGGCGTGGCGCACCCCAAGCTCCACCATGGCCTCGGCCACAATCGGCACCAGCCGCGCCGCGTAGACGCCCATCACCTGCCGGCGTGCCCCGGCGGGATTCAGCAGCGGCCCGAGCACGTTGAAGATGGTGCGCACCTTCAGCGCCCGACGCACGGGCAGAACGGCTTTCATCGCCGGATGATGTGCGGGGGCCAGCAGAAAGCAAAAATTCTGCTGGCGCAGAGCGCTTGCCGCGGCGTCGGGCGTCAGGTCGATCGGTACGCCCAGCGCTTCGAGGACGTCGGCGGAACCGCACTTGCTGGTCACCGCACGGTTGCCGTGCTTGGCGATTTTGACTCCGGCGGCGGCCGCGACCAGCGCCGCGGCGGTGGAGATGTTGAAGGTGCCGGAACCGTCCCCGCCGGTTCCACAGGTATCCACAAGCCCGTCCCGTTCGGCTTCGGTCAGGGGAAACGCCGCCGCGACGTGGCGCATCGGTGCAGCAAAGCCGGCCAGCTCGGCAGCGGTTTCGCCACGGGCGCTCATGCCGCCGAGCAGGGAGGCGAGTTCCAGGTCAGAGGCCTCGCCCGCGAGGATGCGTTCGAGAAGCGCCTGCGCCTGCGGAACGGAAAGAGTTTGTCCCTGTTCCACGATGAGACGGAGTTCTGCCTGGATTCCCATATCAGACCCGAGGCTACCAAATTGGGAAATCTGCCGAAAAATTAGCCCGGCAATCGTCAGCGGCGTTTGGCTTCGCGCCCCAGCCATCGGCTACTATGGCTCTGTCTGGGCAACCGGCTCACGGAGTACGCATTGAAGATTCACGAGTACCAGGGGAAAGAAATTCTGCGCCGCTATGGTGTGAGCGTGCCCGAAGGCGGCGTTGCCGTCACCTTTGAGGAGGCCGATGCCGCGGCGCAGCAGCTTTTCAGCGCCGGCCATGGCGTGGTCGTCGTGAAGGCGCAGATCCACGCCGGCGGCCGCGGCAAGGGTGGCGGCGTCAAGCTGGCTCGAAGCCGCGACGAGGCGCAGGAGCACACCAGAAAAATTCTGGGCATGCAGCTGATTACGCACCAGACCGGAACGCAGGGGCAAAAGGTGCAGCGGCTGCTGGTGGAGTCCGGTTCGGCCATTGCGCGTGAACTTTATCTGGGGATCGTGCTCGACCGCGCCTCGTCCAGGGTGGTCTTTATGGCCTCGCAGGCCGGTGGCATGGAGATTGAGGAAGTCGCCCATGAAAATCCCGACGCGATCTTCAAGGAGGTAATCGAACCCGCAATCGGGTTGGCACCGTACCAGGCGCGCCGCCTCGCTTTCAAGCTCGGTCTGGAAGGCCCGCAAATCGCCGAAGCTGTGCGCTTCATGACCGGCATGTACAAGGCCTTTCTCGAGACCGACAGCCTCCTGATGGAGGTCAATCCGTTCATCACGACAAAGGACGGTAAACTCGCGGCGCTGGATTGCAAGATCAATTTCGACGACAACGCCCTGTTCCGACACAAGGACCTGAAGGACCTGCGCGATCTGGCGGAAGAAGATCCCCTTGAAGTCGAAGCCTCGAAGTTTGCGCTGAACTACATCAAGCTGGACGGGAACATTGCCTGCATGGTGAACGGCGCGGGCCTTGCGATGGCGACGATGGACATCATTCAGTACGCTGGCGGGTCGGCGGCGAACTTCCTCGATGTGGGCGGCGGCGCAAACCAGGAGCAGATCGAAAACGCCTTCGGCATTCTGCTCAGCGATAAAAATGTGAAGGCGATTTTCATCAATATTTTCGGCGGAATTTTGCGTGTGGATGTGCTGGCGACCGCGGTCGTCGCTGCGGCCAAAAAGCTCAACGTGGGCATTCCGATCATCCTTCGCCTCGAAGGCACCAACGTCGAAGAAGGGCGAAAAATTCTTGCCGAATCGGGCTTGAAGTTCCAGGTGGGCGAAACGATGAAGGAAGCGGCGGACCTGGCCGTTGCGGCGGCGAAAGGCTCGAATTAGTTCACGCTAACTGACATGTATAAGCATTCGGACAAGCTGCTTCCAATCATCGCGTTAACCCTGCTTGCCTGCGTTGGATGTAGGAAGGTCTCTGAAAGTGGTTATCACGTGATGGCTTACGACGGGTTAAGAAAAGAATGGACTGTAAACTACAAGGATTTCGATTCCAGTCTTGGGACCTACCACCGTAAGCGTTTCGTCCTAGCTTGTGACTCCTACGAATACAACGGTGGAGGATTCAAACATGGCCCTGATGTCTGCGACCTTCAAGTCGGAAAACAGTTCATGACCACCCTGGGTAACGCACCGGGTCCTCACTACTTCGTAGACCCGTCTATGAAGTCTCCTGGCACTGGTGAACTGCAGTTTTACTTCGCTGAGGACGAAGGCGATAAGCACGAAGTACAGTTCTTCAAGATTCTTCGCGAGGAAGAATTGCCCGACTCAAAATAAGCAGACAAGGCCGTTTAGATTATGAAACTACCTGTACCGCAGCGATCTAGGAAGGGAGAGTAGAGTATGCAGTCTGATCGACAAGAACACGCGTGATCGTGCCGGGAATTATCGGGGCTGGCCAAGACGGGCCTGCGGTTCGAGGTCCCCGCGATCACGAGGAACGCGGCTTGGCCATGGCGACGGTAAGGTCTAGTCGTATACACATGTCGGATGTGAGTCATAGTGAATTTGCATCAAATCAAACATCATATGATGCTCGATTATGATACCTTGTTGGCATGGATAGGAGGCTCCCCGATGCGAACGACCCTTGCTCTCGATGACGTTCTGCTTGCCAAAGCCGGTCGCCTGGCAGGCATCACGGAAAAGCCGGCGCTGATCCGTGAAGCTCTCCAGGCCTTGATTCAGCGGGAAAGTGCGAAGCGGCTGGCGAATCTGGGTGGAAGCGAGCCACAGCTTGAGGCAGTGCGGCGGCGGCGCACCGCGGAGTAGCGACACCTATGATGCTGGTGGACACCTCCGTCTG
Source organism: uncultured Acidobacteriaceae bacterium (assembly GCA_964242195.1). Taxonomy (GTDB): domain Bacteria; phylum Acidobacteriota; class Terriglobia; order Terriglobales; family Acidobacteriaceae; genus Granulicella. The sequence goes on along the minus strand of CAXTBI010000024.1, from coordinate 38,800 downwards.
GATCGACCACCTGCGTAAACGTGATGACGACCTGGCTAGATTGCTTGGCGGCAACCGGGTCCTCTCACATCCGTTCATCGTCGGTGAACTGGCCATGGGTAACCTGCAGGGACGCGAGATGGTGTTGAGCACCTTGCAGGATTTGCCCCAGGCAGCGGTTGCGGAAGAGAAAGAGGTACTGCATTTTGTTTCCGTCCATAAGCTGTTTGGACTGGGTCTCAGCTACGTGGATGCCCACCTGTTGGCTGCCGTGCAACTGACACCCGGTGCTTTTCTTTGGACACGAGACAAGCGTCTCGCCAAGGCCGCCATGGATTTATCCCTGGCTACCCCCCGATGTAGCTAACCCCCTGTTGTGACTGGTTTGAGAATGGAGAACAATCGTGGCAGTACTGGTCGATAAAAACACCCGCCTCATCGTGCAGGGCATCACGGGCCGCGAGGGCACATTTCACGCCAAGGGCTGCGCGGAGTACGGGACGCAGGTTGTGGGCGGCGTGACGCCGGGGAAAGGCGGAACCACACATGAGGGCTGGCCCGTGTTCAACACCGTGGAAGAAGCCGTAAAGGCCACCGGCGCCAATGCAACCGTGATTTTTGTGCCGCCACCGGCTGCCGCGGACGGCATTCTTGAAGCGGCCGATGCGGGGTTGCCGCTGATCGTGTGCATCACCGAGGGCATCCCGGTGTTAGACATGGTGAAGACCTGGGACCTGGTAAAGAAGACCAAATCCACGCTGATCGGACCGAATTGCCCGGGTGTGATTTCTCCGGGTAAAGCCAAAATCGGCATCATGCCCGGCCGCATTCACAAGGAAGGTTCGGTGGGCATCGTTTCGCGTTCCGGCACGCTGACCTATGAGGCGGTGTACCAGTTGACAACGCGCGGCATCGGCCAGTCCACCGCCATCGGCATCGGCGGCGATCCCATCGTGGGCACAACGCACATCGACGCACTGCGGATGCTGAATGACGATCCCGAAACCGAGGCGATCATCATGATCGGCGAGATCGGCGGCACCAACGAGGAAAAGGCCGCCGAATACATTAAGGCGCATGTAAGAAAGCCGGTGGTGGGTTTTATCGCCGGCCAAACGGCACCTCCGGGCCGCCGCATGGGCCATGCGGGAGCGATCATTTCCGGCGGCGAAGGTACAGCGGAAAGCAAGATGGAAGCCATGTCTGCGGCCGGGATCCATGTCGTGAAGTCGCCGGCCGAGATCGGCGAGACCATGGCTCGCGTGCTGGCGCGGTAAACTAATCGAAAGACATCAGCACTGGAAGAAAGTGAGCACCCGGGTAGCTTTCCACCCCTCTCGTTTTCCAACTCTTGAAAGCCTTCGGTTCCAGCACGTACCGTTCCGTGAGGTTCTCCCCTGCTGGTTCCGTCCTGCCCTCTAAAAGGATCCCATGACACAGATTTTCCGCTCGACGTTTGCTGCCACAACGCTTTTGACCGGCAGTCTCCTGGCTGCAGGCGCTGCCTCTGCCCAACGTGCGACCTATGCCATCGACCCGCAGCATTCCCAGGTGGAGTTTGGCATCAAGCATATGGCCATCTCCACGGTGCATGGCCGTTTCGCGATCTCCAACGGAACGATCGACCTGGATGAAAAGAATGTCGCCGATTCGTCTGTAAAGGCAACGATCAACGTGCTGTCCGTGGACACGGGCGAGGCCGCGCGCGACACGCACCTGCGGAGCCCGGACTTCTTCGACACTGCCAAGTACCCGACCGCGACGTTCACGAGCACAAGGATCACCAAGGCTGGCGACGGCTACGATGTGGCGGGCGACCTCCTGCTGCATGGTGTGACTAAACCCATCACGCTGCGCATGGAAGCGCCCAGCAAGGAGCAGATTGGCATGGACAAAATGCCGCATCGTGGATTCACCGCAACTACGACGCTCCATCGGCAAGATTTCGGCTTGACGTGGAATGGAACGTTGAAGTCGGGCGACAACATGCTGGGCGACGACGTGCGCATGACGTTCGATATCGAGGCCGCGCGCAAGTAGATCGTCAGTTTAAAACGAGTTCACGGCAGCCGGCCACATCAACGTGGCTGGTTGCGGTAGAACCCGTACGCGATGCCGAACAGCACAGCCAGAATGAGCGCGAGTTCGGCGTGAGGGCGATTGCCGTAGACCAGGTTCACCCCGCAGTCGAGGGTCCATGCCAGACAGCCAGCGAGCCATATCCACGCCATGCGACGCATAACCCTTGGACGCCGCTTGGGGCGATTGCGCTGCAAGGGTGTGGGTATACTGCTCTCCATGCGACGCAAGCTTCTTCTGGCGGCTTTTTCGGCTGCATGCGGCCTCTCAGCCTTCTCACAAAGCTTCACGTTGACGTTTCCGGCAAACCGCTCCGCCGCGCCGCTGGATGGGCGGGTGCTTCTGCTGCTTTCAAACGATCCCAACGTGGAGCCGCGCATGGCGATCACCGACGGATTGAACTCGCAGCAGGTATTTGGGACAACGGTGGATAGATGGAAGCCGGGTACCCCGGTCGCGGGTACCGAGGGCGCGGACGGTTACCCCTACGCAAAACTGAGCGACATGCCCGCGGGCGACTACACCGTGCAGGCCGTGCTGAATGTGTATCAAACGTTTCACCGGGCCGATGGCAAAACCGTGAAACTGCCGCCAGACCGAGGTGAAGGGCAGCACTGGAACCTGAAGCCAGGCAATCTGTTCAGCCGTCCGCAGCGGATGCATATCGGACCGGGTGCCCCGCCGGTCAGCATTTCGTTGAGCGAAGCCATCCCGCCGATTCAGCCAAGACCGGACACGAAATACATTCGTCATCTGCACCTCCAAAGCGCACTGCTGACAAAATTCTGGGGCACGCCGATGTTTCTGGATGCCGTGGTGATGGTGCCGGAAGGTTTCGACAGCCATCCGGAGGCGCACTATCCGCTGGCGATCTTTGAGGATCATTTTTCGCCCGAGTTCAATGATTTTCGCGAGACCCCGCCCGACGCGAATCTACCGCCGGACTATTCGGAACGCTTTCACCTCGCCGGCTACAACCGCATTCAGCAGGAAGAAGCACACAAAAATTACGAGGCATGGATCCGGCCCAACCAGCCGCGGATGCTGATCGTGAAGATCAATCACGCCAATCCGTTTTACGACGACAGCTATGCGGTGGATTCCGCCAACCTGGGCCCCTACGGTGCGGCCATAGAAACGGAGCTGATCCCGGCCATCGAGCGGCAATTCCGCGCCCTGGGACAGGGATGGGCACGGTTTGTCTATGGCGGCTCGACGGGCGGCTGGGAGTCGCTGGCGGTGCAGATGTTTTATCCGGATCACTATAACGGCGCGTTCGTCGCCTGCCCGGACCCGGTGGACTTCCATGCTTACTCCACGGTCGATTTGTACGGGCAGGACAATGTGCTCTATCTGCCCGGGGCCAACAAGAAGGTGGAGCAACCCTCCATGCGGAACTACCTGGGGCAAACGTTGATTTCCGTGCGCGGCAACGTGCGGTACGAGGCGGCGCTGGGGGATCGTGGGCGTTCCGGCGACCAGTTCGACATCTGGCAGGCGGTGTATTCGCCGGTCGGGGCGGATGGGTACCCGCAGCCGATTTTCGACAAAGCCACAGGCGCGATCGACCATGCGACCGCGGCGTACTGGCATGACCATTACGATCTGAATGCGATTTTGCAACGGGATTGGGCGACCCTGGGGCCGAAGTTGCAGGGCAAGCTGCACCTGTATGTCGGCTCCGACGATACCTACTTCCTGAACGATGCGGTGTACCTCATGGAGGACTTCCTGAACGAGACCGGGAGGCCCGGACACGGTGTGGCCTACGAGGGTGAGGTGCGGTATGGACCGCGTGCGGAGCACTGCTGGAACGGCGATCCGGATCACCCGAACTGGTATTCGCGGCTGCACTACAACCAGATGTACGTTCCGATGATGCTGGCGCGGATGGCGAAAACGGCACCGGCGGGCGCGGACCTCACCAGCTGGAAATATTGAAGCGGATGCGGGTTGGGTACACTGGGTGAGGCTGTAAGTTCAAGCAGATTCACAGGAGACTTTGTGTCACAACGTACCTTCAGCATCATCAAGCCCGACGCCGTTCGCAAGGGCTACACCGGAGCCATCCTCGCACAGATCGAGAAGGCCGGTTTCAAGATCGTCGCCATCAAAAAGCTTTCCATTTCCGAGGAGCAGGCCAAGGGTTTTTACCATGTGCACGCAGCGCGGCCGTTTTTCGCCTCCTTGACGCAATTCATGTCTTCCGGGGCGATTTTTCCGATGGTGCTGGAAAAGGAAAATGCAATCGCCGATCTGCGCAAGCTGATGGGTGCGACGAACCCGGCCAATGCGGAGGAAGGCACGCTGCGCAAGCTGTTCGCGGGCTCGATCGAAGAAAATGCCGTGCATGGTTCAGACGCGGAAGACACGGCTGCGTTCGAGATTGGCTATTTCTTTGCCGGGTACGAACTGAAGTAAGCTCACCCCGAAAGCCGAAGGGAAATCCGTTTGCCTCCGGGTGAGCGGATTTTCTCCGGAGCTATTGTGAGCGTTTCGGCCGTGGGTCAGGTTTGAGTTTGAGTCGATTGAGGATCGCCTCCGCCACAACGGTGGGCGACTCGGCGGCGTCGACGACGCAGTGTGCGACGGCGGCGTAGATCTGCAGGCGGTCCTGATACCGGCGGGCCGCGGCTTCAGTGTCTCCGAGCAAAGGCCGGAGGACGGCATCAGCCTGTCCCGCCTGCTTCTGACAGCGGTCATACAGCACAGCGAACGGCGCGTGGAGATGCACAACGGCGGTGCCGACGCCGCCACGCAAGGAAGCGCGCAAGGCCGGCGTGCCGGGGGCGCCGCCGCCCAGCGCGATTACGCGGCTGAAACCGCACAGCAGACGGCCGAGTTCCTGCACCTCTGTGGCGCGAAACGCCGCTTCGCCATCGACAGCAAAAATTTCGGGGACCGAAAGGCCGAGCCTGGCTTCGATGCATCGATCCAGATCGGCAAAATCCCATCCCAGCCGATGGGCGAGCACACGCCCCACGGTGCTTTTGCCCGAACCCATAAAGCCCGTCAGCACGATCCGCTGAACCGCTGCCGGTATCGGATCGACGGCGGAGATCGGCTCGCCGGTCAAGGCTTAACCGGCCAGGTCGCTCACGCCGCCATCGCCTGCGCTCTCTTCCTGCAACTTGCTGGCGATATTGGACCAGACGGCCTCGCTCGGTTCCTGCGGTGGACCAAAGAGGCTTTTGGCTGTTGCGGCGATGGTTTCAAGGTCGCGAACAAGCGCCGCGCAATCGGGATTTGCAGCCAGAAAGCGGGTCAGGCGAGGATCTTCGCTCACTTTACCGCCCACCTGAAAGAGCTCGGGCAGGTATTGCTCGAAGTCCGACGGCGTCATGGTGTCGAAGTTGATCTGGGTAAGATCGTTCATTGCACCAACTCCCGCGTGAGGGCCAGCGTTGCCGGCGGTAATTGTTCAGGATGGCGCAGCAACTCCCGCAGCCGCAAGCGTGCCTTGTGCAGCTGGCTTTTGCTGTTGCCGGTGGAACATTCGAGCATGGTGGCAATCTCGTTGTGCTCGAAGCCTTCCACATCGTGCAGAACGAACACCATGCGATAGCCGGGCGGCAGGGAAGCGACGGCGCGCTCCAGGGTCACACGGTCGACGGAGCCCGAAAGCTGCGGATCGCGCGAGCCGAAATCTCGCTTGGGCGCGTCTTCCTCGGAGGGATTGATCGTTTCTTCGAGCGAAACCAGTTGCAAACCCTTTTTGCGGAGGTGCATCAGCACAAGGTTGACCGTAAGGCGGTGCAGCCAGGTGGAAAACGCACTTTCGCCGCGAAAGCTGCCGAGCTTGCGGAACAGGTGGAGAAACGCTTCCTGGGTCATGTCTTCGGCTTCAGAAACGTTGCCGAGCATGCGGAGGCAAAGGGTGTACACGCGCCGCTTATGCAGCCCGTAGAGCTTGGAAAAAGCGTCCGGGTCGCCCAGCTTTGCGCGCTCGATCGCTTCGGCTTCGCCGGCGATGGGCGGGTTGCGCTTGAATAGGCCCGGAGTCGATTTTGTCTGCATTTTCGGTGTTGCCCTTCCGATGTCGTCGCGCGCGCCGGGACCGTCCTCTTGAGTTTCGCCGGCGTCACGCCTCACATCAGCCTATCGCACTCGGCGGCGGTGCGGGACCTGCACGGCACCCCAGGGCGGGAGAAAAACCCGTGGCGGCCTGGAATCAGTTGCGCTAGCTGCCGACGAATCGCGCGTAGAGGGAGCGTGCCAGACCGGTGTCGGTGGTGCCCTGGACCAGGGCGCGGCCGTCCGGAAAAATTGTCAGGGTAAACCGGCCGTAGGTGAAGCGGAGCAGCAGACCGTTGGAGCGTACCTCGCCCAGCGGACGGAGGCGATGGGCCAGCTGCGCCAGATCGAGTGGACGTGCCCTCTCGTGGATCTGGACGGAGTTGCGGCCGCAAAGTGTGATGTGCGGACGAGCCTCTCCGGCGAGGGCGCGAAATTCCCGTGCGCCGCACACCCGGCAAGCGGAAACGGGGGCCCCGGCCGCGATTTCGGATCGGTCGCCGCTCCACAGATCGTAGGAAAGCAGCGTGCGCCGCATAGCCTCGGGCTGGCCGGTGAGAAACTTCAGGGCCTCCGTGACCGCCAGCGAGGCGGCGAAGTTCACGGCGCTGCCGAGGATGCCGGCGGTTTCGCAGGTTTCGACCTCGCCGCCGGGGGCTGCAGGGAAGAGGCAGGCGAGGCAGGCAGTCGGTTGGGCGCGCGCCGCCCAGGCTGGAGGGGTGGCGTCGATCGCCGGCCTGGGCAGAATGTTCATGGTGACCGCGTAGGAGCCGACGGCAGCCGTGTAGATCCAGGGAATCCCGTTTCCCACGCAATAGTCGTTGAGCAGGTAGCGGGTTTCAAAGTTGTCCGTGCAGTCCATCACGAGGTGCGCGCTCCCCAGAAGCTGGCTGACGTTGGCGGGAACCAGGTCCGCAATGTGGGCGTGCACCGCGACTTCGCGGTTGACGGCGAGCAGGTGCCGACGAGCGGCGTCGGCCTTGGGCAGCGATTGAAGAGCGTCTTCCTCGGTGAAAAGCACCTGTCGCTGCAGATTGGAGGGCTCTACGAAGTCGCGATCCAGCAGGGTGAGGGTACCGACGCCGGCGCGGGCGAGCAGACCGGCGACGGCTGCACCCGTGGCCCCGACCCCGACCACGGCGGCGTGCGCCGCACCCAGTGCTTCCTGCCCGGAGGCACCGATGCCGGGGAAGAGGATTTGCCGCGAATAACGCTCCGCCGGATCGATCGAGGTGTGCAGGGTTTGCGAGGGGACGGACGATCGCGAGCGGTGCGGTGGGGCCGGGGGGCACTCGGGGCCGTCCGGTTCAGGGGCTGACGGTGCAGCCTGCGCCGGGAGCTTAGCCGAAGGCGCCAATCGGGGATAGGCCATAAAAAAAGTATAGGAGCAGAACGGGAGTCGCTTTCCGGCAAGTCGATCTGGGCCTGACGGCCTCGATCTTTCCCAAAATGGGAACGGAAGCAAGGCATGACTCAAATGGGCCAACCTGCGAGCAGACCCGGGGTCCCCTTGTGTACTATCCTGTCCGTGTCGGGCTGATTCGGCTGGTACCGACCATGTCTGTGGTTCAGCGGACCCACCGAAGTTTCGGCGACGGCAGGTCTTGGGCGATGGAAGCACAGGCAATGGTTTGGGTTGGAAATCTGTGCGGAAGGCCAGATGGGGCAAAGAAGGTTGGAGAGATGGCGCCCGGGCACCGAGTACCTCGGCGGTCGCGGGTGGCATCCGAAGGTGAAAGTCGCTGGTCGCACGTCGGTGTTCCTGACCTCCCGGATAGTTGCCTTGTTGGCGCTATTGAGCGTCCCTGCCTGGCCGGCATTGCTGGCCCAAAGCCCGGGGCTTCTCAATAATCAATCCGCCAGCCAGCCCGCGGCGCAAACACCCTCCGCCAATCCCATCGCACCCATGGCCGTGCCCCAGGCCAGTCATGAGGCCAATCCATCGACCCCGACGGTGCGCCAATCCCCGCCGGTGGTGACCAATCCGTTGCCGGCGCTGGTGCCCTCGCTCTGGGACGAGAGCGGTGCCAACGTTTCGGCCATACGCTTCGACGGTGTGCGTTTCGACGAGCAGGATCCCATCCTGAAGCAGCTTTTGCAGCACGCCGGGCAGCCATTGGACCCCGAACACGTGCGTGCCGACGAGCACCGGCTGTTCAACAGTGGACGCTTTCGTGACCTGAGCGTCAGCGCCGTGCGCACCGATGCCGGCCTGCAGCTGATTTATGCGGGTGTGCCGCGCTTCTACATCGGCCGGGTGGACATCGCCGGCGTTTCCTCGGAACGTCTGTCCTCGGTTCTGCAGTTTGCGACGAAACTCGATCCGGGCACGCCCTACACGGAGACGGAGGTTCCGTCGGCGCTGGACGGGGTGAAGGAATCGCTCGCTGCCAACGGCTTTTATCAGCCCACAATCAGTGTCGCGACCGCGATGGATGATCGCGGCGAGCAGATCAACTTCACTTTCATGATCCAGGTTGGCCCCCAGGCCAAGGTCGGCAATATCACCATCACGGGCAAGGATCCCGGGATCGGCGTGGTGGATTTCCGCAAAAAAGGCGGTTTGAACTGCTCGCGGCTAGTGCTTCTGTTCCAGCACGACTGCCAGCTGAAGGTAACCCGGCAGACGGTGAACGATGCCCTCTCCGGGGTGAGCTCGTTTTACAAGAAGGAGAACCGGCTTGAGGGCACCATCACCCTGGAAAAGCAGACCTACCAGCCGCCGGTACGGGAACTGAATTACCAGTTCCAGGCAGAACAGGGTCCCGTGGTGAAAGTGGTGATCAACGGCGTCAAGGTTTCCAACGCGCGCAAAAAGCTGCTTGTGCCCGTGTACCAGGAAGGCGCGGTGGACAACGATCTGCTCAACGAGGGTGCGTTCAACATCCGCGATTTCGAGCAGCAGCAGGGCTACTTCGATGTGCAGGCTTCGGTAAAGCTGTTAGGTGCCGGTACAAACGATGTGGTTGTGCAATACGACGTTGTTCCCGGGGAACGACACAAGGTGATGTCCGTAAACATCACGGGCAATCATTACTTCAGTACGGATACGCTGGATGAGCGTTTGCGGGTGAAGAGGGCCAGCCTCTATGTGCGCAACGGAACGTACAGCACACAGCTGGTCAATGCCGATGTGTCGTCTATCCAATCGTTGTACCGGGCCAGCGGCTTTCTGGACGCGAAGGTGACTTCGTCCGTGAAGGATAACCAGATCAGCAAGAAGGGGAAGACCTACGCTGAAATCGCCGTGACGTACATTGTGTCTGAAGGCCCGCAGCAGAAGTTCGGCGCGGTGAACCTGGCAGGCGTGGATCCTTCGCGCGTCGCGACTGTGCGCGGGTTGATGAGTTCGGAGACTGGACAGCCGTTTTCGCTCATCACGCTGGCCAGTGACCGCGATGCGATCCTCAGTTATTTCCTCACGGAGGGCTTCGACCATGCGCAGGTTGAAGTCAACCAGAAGCCAGATCCCGGCGACAAAAACCGGACGGACGTAACCCTGAACGTTGTTGAGGGACAACAGGTCTTCATCGATCACGTTCTGCTTTCCGGTTTGAATCACACCCGCCGATCGCTGGTGGAACGCGAGGTCGAGGTGCATGCGGGCGATCCGCTCAACCAGGCAGCGCTTTTGCAAACGCAGCGCAACCTTTACAACCTGGCGCTGTTCAACGAAGTGAACACAGCGGTGCAAAATCCAACGGGCGACGCGCCTGAGAAGAATGTGCTGATCCAAATTACCGAGGCGAAGCGTTGGGATGTCACCTATGGGTTTGGATTTGAGGTGCAACTGAACCAACCCGGCTTTATTCCGGGTCAGAAGTTGCAGGCAGGAGCGACGGGCACCGCCGCACAAAATGGAAAAGCCGGTGTAAGCCCGCGGGTGATGCTGGATGTTTCGCGCATCAATCTTCGGGGAACCCAGCAATCTCTTACGCTGCACACGGCGTATGGCTTGCTTGAGCAGATTGCAACGCTCAGCTTCAACAGCCCCAGTTTTCTGGGACATCGCTCTCTGACGGCAACGGTTTCGGGTGGTTATTCCAACGTGCAGAACATCACCACCTTTCAGGCCAAGACGCTGCAGGGCGATTTCCGCCTTAGTCAAAAGGTGGGCCGCGCCGATACCCTGATCTACGACTTTCAGTACCGGCGCATCGATGTGAATGCCAACAGCCTGGAGATTTCCCCCAACCTGATTCCACAACTCTCTTTGCCGGTGCGCGTGGGCGGGCCAGGTCTCACGTATTTTCACGACACGCGCGATCCGAGTCCCTTGAACGCAACGCGCGGGCAATTCTTCTCGCTCAACGAATTTGTGGCGGCCGGCATCTTCGGTTCGGACACCAACTTCAACCGCCTGGACATGTCGCAATCGACGTATTACACCTGGGGCAAGCGGCATAAGTACACGTTTGCACGCAACTTGCGTGTTGGGTTTGAGAACGTCTTCGGATCGGCGACCAACGGCACGACGGGAGCCATTGGCGTCGCGAACTGCCAAGGGGTTCTCGAAAGCACGAACGCCACCTGCAATCCGATTCCGTTGCCGGAGCGCATGTATGCCGGCGGCGCGACCTCCCTCCGCGGCTTCGGCATCAACGACGCCGGGCCGCGCGATCTCACCACCGGCTACCCTGTGGGTGGATCGGGCGTGGTCGTCAACCAGCTTGAACTGCGCTTTCCGCCGCCCACGCTGCCCCTTGTCGGCGACAGCATTTCATTTGTTCTTTTCCATGACATGGGCAACGTGTTCCGCTATCCGTCGAACATGTTCACCAGCATCAGGCACTTTCATCAGCCCAATGAATCGACTTGCCGCAATGTCACCCTGCCGCCCGGAGTTACCCAGGACAAGGCGACCGGGACGTGCGATTTCAACTACTACTCCCACGATATCGGTCTGGGTGTGCGGTACAGGACGCCGGTCGGCCCGCTTCGGCTGGACTTCGCGGTAAACCTGAACCCGCCCGTGTACCCCGTCTTTTACGACTACACCAATAGCCTGCCCTATGTTGGCCAGGCGGGTCGTTTTCAGGTCTTCTTCAGCATCGGACAGGCGTTCTAGGCCCATGGCGCAGACCTTCCATCTCGTTCTCCATCGCTTGGCTTTCGCGGCCGCACTTTGCCTGCTCGCGGTACCTGGGGCGCACGCGCAAACGCCACAAGAGCAGCAATCCACACCGAACACGGTGCCTGTGCCGACGGCAGTTCCGTCCATGATGCCGAAGGAACCGGGGGAGGAGGTGGATCGGGTTGTTGCGATCGTGAATGGGGACATTGTCCTGGATTCGGACGTGAACGAGGAGAAGCGATTCGAGGCCATCCAACCCTATCCCAACACGGAAGGAGAGCCCACGCGCGACCAGGAGATTGAGCGGTTGATCAATCGCGACCTCATCCTGCAGCAGGCGAAGATGCAAACCGAGATCAACGTCTCGACCGTGGACCTGAACAAGGAGATCGCGGGCCTGCGTGAGACGTTGCCGGCATGCAAGCAGTTTGGGTGCGCAACCGATGCCGGGTGGAATCGCTTTCTGGCCTCCCATGGATTCAACAGCGCCCAGTTCCAATACCGCTGGCGGCAACGCATGGAAGTGCTGGCGTTCATCGATGCCCGTTTCGGCGGGGGAGCGACGGTTTCGGGTGCCCAGGTGCGTGAGTTTTACCAGAACACGATGCTGCCGGAGTACGCAAAGGCGCATACCAGGCCCGCGCCGCTGGCCTCCGTAGAAGGCCGCATCCGCGACATTCTTCTGCATCGGCAAGTCAGCAACCTGCTGCGCGACTGGTTACAAAGCCTGCGTGCCCAGGGCAGCATCACGGTGCTGCACCCCGGGGAGGAGGCGCCATGAGCGACGCGTTCGACGATCCCTCACGGGACCCCTTCCAACCCGTTTTGGCTGGTGGAGGCCAGAACGAGCGCGCCCCGTCCCCGGTTCCGAGCCGTCGGCACAAGGTGTTGCGGTTTGTGGGTTGGACCGCGCTTTCGCTTGTGCTGCTGATCGTTGTCCTGGTTGTCGGTCTGTCCTTCTACGTGAAGACGACGAGTTTCCAAAGCCGTGTTGGCAATGAAGTCAAACGTGTGCTGGAGGACTCCACCGGGGGAAAGGTGGATCTGGACCACATTTCGGTCGACCTTTGGCATTTAGCCATCGAGGTCGACAACCTCGTCATTCACGGCACCGAAGGTCCGGGCCAGGCACCGTACCTGTCCGCGGCCCGCATCCTTGTGCGCTTGAAGATCAATACCGTGATCTCCCACACGGTGGGCAAAGGCGCGCAATCGCATATCGGTTTGAACTATCTCGCGGTGGACCAGCCGCATGCCCACTTGATCATCGACAAGGACGGCAAGACCAATCAGCCGGAGCCCAAGCACCCATCCACCAGCACGGAACCGGTGCAGGATGCATTGTTGGACCTGCAGGCCAAGCAGGTGCTGCTGAATAGCGGGCTGATCCTCATCAACGACCGGGCAATCCCCTTCGACGCGGCGGCGAAAGACCTGAATGCGCAGGTGAAATACTTGCCGTCGACCGACCGCTATGGGATCGGGATCGACCTGGCCAACCTCGAAACGCACATGGTCAAGGAGCCGCAGGTGCAATCGCGGCTGCATCTGGACCTGCAACTCGGCCGCGACATGGCCCGGCTCGAGGACCTGGATTTCTATTCCGGAACAAACACGCACCTGGGAGCGCAGGCGCTGGTGGAACATTTTGCAAAGCCGGAGTGGCAGGCGCAGGTCAACGGCGGGATCGATCTGAAGCAACTCGGGTACCTGTCGGGAATCGAAGGGTTTACCTCGGGTGCTGTGAACCTGGATGTGCAAGGCCACAACTGCGAGGTGAGCCCCCAGAAAGCGCAACAGAATACGTCTTTCTGGAAATGGAAGGGCAAGGGAACCAAGCCGCTGAATGTGCCCGTGCTCACGCCGACAGAGATCTGTCAGGCGGGGTACCTGCTGGTCGGCAATGTGAAAGCACAGGGCGTCAGTTACATCACGCCGAACGTACACCTGCACAACGTAAACGCCGCGGCCCAGCTGCATGTAACGCCTACGGAGTTGCTTTTCAGCACCTTGACCGGCTACCTGCCCGGCGGCGGCAGCCTGGCCGGTGAGTTGAAGATCGAGAACTGGCTGGGGGAGGTGCCTGCGAATGCGCCGGCCAACTCGGCAACCACCGTAGCCGCCGCGAAAACGGCGAACAACGTCGCCAAGGGTGTGAGTGCTGCTCCCCCGGTCCAAAGCGTGACGGTGACGCCCGTAGGCCGTGCGCAGGCCTTTGCCAAGGTCACGTTGAAGGACATCACGCTGCGCACCGTGCTGGGCATCGCCGGGCGGGACAAAATGAGCGACCTTGGGCTGGATACCGCCATCAGCGGCCCTTTGACGGCACAGTGGGGCGGCCCGGCGACAAATATTGCGGACACCGTCAACGTTTCCGCGGACCTGGTGCTGCGGCCCGGCAACGAGCATCGCCGCGGGGTGGCCAACGTGCCCGTGAGTGGACGCGTGCAGGCCCGCTATGACGGCAAAACGGAGGTTGTGGATCTCCAAACGATCGACCTGCGGACACCGGGAACGACCCTCACGGCGAAAGGTGTGCTCGGGGTCGACAGGGGCGATCCGCTGACCAATCTTTCGTTGAACCTGCAGGCGCGCGATCTCAGCGAGTTCGATCAAACGCTGCAGGCCTTGGGTGTGGCCTCCAACGGCAAAAATGGCAGCGCCGCGCTGCCTGTGATCCTGCACGGATCGTTGGCGTTCAACGGCACAGCCAAGGGGCCGATCCGCGATATCGACGTGAACGGCCACCTCGCAGCGAAGAGCGTCGAGGTGAAGCTCGGTACGTCCACCGATGTGCTGCTCGATTCCGTTGTGGCCGATGCGGAATACCGCGCAGATGCCGGCGTTTCGGTGGCGCAGTCCACCATCACACGCGGAACGGCGGTGTTGAACCTGGCCGGCAGTGTGCGTCCACATCGCGTTGTGCGCCGCGGCGTGGTGTCGTACGAGTTCGACAAACAAGCCGCGATCAGTGCCACGGTGAAGCTGGCGAACGCACAGGTTCCGGACCTGCTGCAAATTGCGGGGCGAGGCAATCTCAAGCTGACCGGCACCGCCAACGTGAATGCCCATGTGAGTGGAACGCTGGGAAGCCTGAACGGAGCCGGCAACATCACGCTGACCAACGGCGTAGCGTATGGCGAGCCATACCAGCTGGTTTCCGTGGACGCGGGCGTGGCGGGCCAGGAAATCAACGCGACGCGCCTGCAGGTGAACGCGCAGGATCTGCAGGCAAACGGTGCGGCCACCTACAACCTGGCGACGGAACAGGCCAATGTGAGCCGGTTGGTGGTGCAATCAGGCGGGCAACAGATCGCAGCCTCGGGCAGCTATAACGTCGGAACCGAGCGCCTGAGCGCGCAGGTCTCCGGGCAGAATATTCGACTTTCGAAAATCGCTTACCTGGCAAAGAACTACCCCGGCGACGATGCGCTGGTGAACCTCAATCTAAGCGCCGACGGAACGGTGCAGCAGCCCAATTTGAAAGCACAAATCGATCTCACCGGGCTGACCGTGGAAGGCAAGGTGCTGGGTGGCCTGCGGGCAACGGCGCATACGGCTGGATCGACGGCCTTCTATGACGTCCATTCCGATTTGATCGGTGCGCAGATTGGGGCAAACGGGGAAACAGCGCTCACGGGTGACTACCAGACCAAGGCAAGGCTGACGGTCTCGGGGCTGAATGTGGCCAGGGTCGTAGCGTTATACTCGCCCGGGTCCACCGATGCGACCTCTGACGTTGCGGCTACGATCGACCTCAGCGGACCCGCCGCCAAGCCGATGCAGCTCGCCGCTACGGCCCAATTTTCGACCTTCAGCGTAACCGTCCAGGGCGTCACGTTGAAGCAAGCGGAGCCCATTCGCATCGGCCTTCGCAACGGTGTTGCCAACATCGACAGCCTGCACCTGGAAGGTCCGGATACGAGCCTGGCCGCGCATGGAACGGCGGTAGTGTTCGGCGACAATAATCCGTTGGGCGGCGAGTTGGATGTGCACGCGAATGGCGCGGTCAACCTGGCCATTGTGCACACCTTTGCACCGCAGCTGATCACCTCCGGCAAGATCTCTTTCGATGTGGGAGCAGCCGGGCGGCTGAAGCAGCCGGAACTGGTCGGCCGTGTGCGCCTCGACAACGCGAACGTGGCGCTCGATGGCATTCCAAACGGTCTCAGCAATCTCACCGGCACCATGGTGTTCAGCGGGAATCGCTTGCAGGTGGAAAATGTCACGGGCACCTCCGGCGGCGGCAAGCTCACGTTGAGCGGCTATATCGGGTACCAAAAGGGCATATTCTCCGATCTTGTCGCCACGGTCGATAATGTGCGGATCCGGTATGCCGGGCTCAGCACCACGGCCAACGCCAGCATTCGTTTGCAGGGTGGGCAGCAATCGCTGTACCTTTCCGGCAACGTACAAATCACGCGCTTCGGTGTTGGGCCGGACGTCGATTTCGCACAATTTGCGGGAACGGGCGGTATTTCGGTTCCACCGGATCCGGCATCGATCCTGAACAAGGTCCGGCTCGACGTGCATGTAACCAGCGCGCCGCAGCTCAATTTTCAGAATAGTTATGCCAAGATCGCGGGCACTGTCGATCTGAATGTTCGCGGCACGGCAGCTGTGCCGAGCATCCTGGGCACGATACGCATCACCGACGGCAGCGCAACCTTTGCGGGAACCAGTTACGAGCTGGAGCGCGGCGTCATTTACTTTTCAAACCCGGTACGTATCGATCCCACCGTCGATCTCGACGTCACAACGCACATTGAAAACTACGACATCACCATAGGTGTGCACGGCGATGCCACGAGCCTGAAGCCGACCTACCGCTCTTCGCCGCCATTGACCGAGGCCGATATTTTCAACTTGCTGGCGCTGGGCAAAACCCAGGAGCAATCGCAAATTTCGAACCAGCAGGCCACGCAGGCCGGAACCGATCCGACCACCAGCGCCATCCTCAGCGGAGCCTTGAACGCGACCGTTTCCAGCCGCGTCAGCAAGTTGTTCGGTGCGGGATCCGTGAAGATCGATCCCTCCTACGTGGGCACACTGGGCAATTCCACCGCGCGCATCACGGTACAGGAGCCGCTCACCAAGCAGCTCACCCTGGTCTTTGCCACCAATGTGAATGAATCGACGCAGCAGTTGATTCAGGTGCAGTACCAACTCTCGGAGAACACCTCTGTCGTGGCGACGCGAGACGAATCCGGCGTCTTCTCCATCGTGTACAGGTTGCGGAAACGCTACCGTTAACTGCTGCGCCGTACTGCCCCCGGCCGGCGTCTAAATAGTCGCCGGTTCATCCGTGCTTCCGGCCTTACGAACGCCTAAGGGAGGCAGCATGCATACAAGATTGTGTACGGGGAGTCGATTGGGAGCAGGTTTGCTTGTGGCTCTTTCCTGGGCTGCGGTCGCGCAGGGGCCCGTGCCGGACGGGAAGCTGCAAGCGGATGCGCAAAAGCAGCTGCGTGGAAAGCAGTTCAGCGATGTGACGATTCAGGCCTCCGGCGGGGTCGTCACGCTGACAGGCCAGGTCAAGCTGCTGGCCGACAAGCTCGAGGCACAGAAGAAAATCGATGGCACACATGAAGCCGCTTCCGTCGACAATCAGATCACGATCCATCTTCCCGAAGGCATTTCGGATGCAGAGTTATATTCCAAGCTCGGCAAGAAGCTCGCTTATGACGGCCAGGGCTATGGCACAGTGGCCTTCAATTACATCACGTTGGAGGTACGGAACGGCGTCGCCATTCTTGGCGGCGAGGTGGTGCTGCCCGTCGATAAGGAGTCAGCCCTGGGCATTGTGACTCACCAACCTGGGGTACGTGGTTTGGTCGATCACCTCCAGGTAGCGCCGTTGTCGCCGAACGACGACGGGATACGCCGGGCCGTGTTCGCAGCCGTGTATGGCGCACCCCAGTTGAACCGGTATGCCCTCAATCCCGTCAAGCCGATTCGCATCATCGTGATCAACGGTCATGTGACGCTCGCGGGTGCCGTGGACAACGTGGGGGACCGCGATGTCGCGGGCATACGCGCCAACGGTGTTCCCGGCGTATTTTCCGTAAAGAACGATCTGCAAATCGCGGGGCAAAGACCGGAGCGGTAGTGCGCCGGGGGGACGGAACGCATGGAACGAGTGCTGCGCAGTACGCGTATCACCCTGGAGATGATCAAGTGGGAGCATTCAATTTTTGCGCTCCCCTTTGCCTTAACCGCCGCCGTGCTGGCCGCGGACGGTTGGCCGCCATTGCGAGTGTTGTGGTGGATTGCCGTTTGCATGGTGAGTGCGCGCTCGGCGGCAATGGCGTTCAACCGGCTTGCGGATGCAAAACTCGATGCAGCCAATCCGCGTACGGCGACCCGCGCCTTGCCGGCGGGCCAACTCAGCCCGACGTTTGTAGCGGCCTTCATCGTGGGGGCGGCCGCGGTTTTCATTCTGGGTGCAGCCATGCTGAACCGGCTGTCGTTGTCCCTGTCGCCGGTGGCGCTCGCAGTTGTCCTGCTCTACAGCTACATGAAGCGCATCACGCGCTGGTCTCACCTGGTGTTGGGGCTGGCTTTGGGCATCGCTCCCGCCGGGGCCTGGATTGCCGTGCGCGGCAGCCTGGATCCGAAAATCCTTTTTCTTCCCGCGATCGTTCTGCTGTGGGTGGGCGGCTTCGATGTGCTGTACGCTTGTCAGGATTTCGACCACGATCGTGCGTCCGGTTTGAACAGCATTCCGCAGGCTTTCGGGATCGAAGGGGCGTTTTGGATTGCCCGTGCAATGCATGGTGCGACGGCGATTTTGCTGTTTGTGTTCGCCCATGTTTTCGGCCTGGGACCGATTGCGCTGGTGGGGCTGGCCCTTGTGGTCCTGCTTCTGGCGTATGAACACGCCATCATCAGCCCCCACGATCTGAGGCGCATGAACGCGGCTTTTTTCACCTTGAACGGAGTTATCTCCGTAGTGTTCTTTGTGTCCGTTGCCACCGATGTCTGCTGGCGACGATAAAAAGGGAAGGCGCGCCTAGCGCAACCTTCCCTTCTTAATCGCAGACGGGTAAGTGCGGACTTATTTTTTGAATTTGTCCACAGCGTTGTCGATGCCCTGCTTGGCCTTGGCGGCTTCGGACGTGGCTGCCGTGCGGAGATTTTGCGAATCGCTGGCGGCGCCGCTTTCGTGACTTGCCGTAGCATCGTGGGCAGCGTCCTTGACCGAGCCCCACGCCTGCTCACCGTGGCCCTTTACCTCTTGCGCTGCGCCGCTGTTGGCGGTCGATTGATCGCCCGTGGCGTTGCCGAACGCCTGCTTCGCTTTGCCGGCGACTTCGTTAAGCTTTCCCTTGACCGTGCTGTCGTTCATAGTGTGGGTACCCCGAAGTAAAGGTTGGAAGGGGACTGCTGAGCGGCAGCACCCTTGCTCTAGACATGGTTGAAGTCTCGGCTACGAACGGAGACCCGAAGCTGTGCTACACCCGACGGCTGCCGAGCAGGCTGAGAATGAGAACGGCAAGCGCCAGAATCAGAAGCAGATGGATCCACCAGCCGACCACCTGGAATCCGAGGAAGCCGATCGCCCAAAGGATGACGAGGATCACGGTGATGGTCCAAAGCATACGTTCTCCGACCGGCTGCGCAGGCCGCCGCCAAACAGCGGCTTTGTTAAGGTAGGTTGCTGGGCCCTCGAGCGAGGTTGTCCTTTTCAGCGTTTATCTTCCTCGTGGGGTCTCCATGTCTCTGGCCCGGATCGGAGTTGCCTTTGCCGTCTACACAAAACGTCGCGCACCCGGTGAAGATGGATGCCGTGCGCCAGGTCGCCATCCAGGGGGAGCGTGGCTCCAACAGCCACATTGCAGCACGGGAAATGCTGGGGCCGGCGATTGGCATTCTGCCCTGCCGTCTTTCAGCCGAGGTCGTCGAAGCGGTCCTTTCAGGGCGCGCGGACGCGGCTGTGTTGCCGATTGAGAACAGCCTCCATGGATCGGTGGATGAACACTACGATCTGCTGCTGAACCATCCCTTGCGTATCGAGGCGGAAAGCCTTCTGCGCATCGAGCACCATGTGATTGCCGCGCCCGGCGTCCGACGCGAAGACCTCACCGAACTGCTGTCGCACCCGGTCGCCCTGTCGCAATGCAGAACGTTTTTGGCAGGATTTCCGCAGGCCCTGGCCGTGCCGTTTTACGATACGGCCGGAGGTGTTCGGCACGTGGTGGAGGGACAGTTGAAGCACGCCGCCGGCATCGCGCCGAAGCTGGCCGCGGAACTCTACGGTGGCGAAGTGCTGATTGCCAATGTCGAAGACCACAAGGAGAACTTCACGCGTTTCCACCTGTTGCGTTCGGCTGAACTCCCGGCTTCCCCGGCGCAGGGGGAGGCCAATAAACTCAGCCTGGCGTTCGCGGTGGAGCATCGCCCCGGATCGCTGGTCGAAGCGCTGGGAGGGCTGGCCGCTGCGGGCGTAAACCTCACCAAAATCGAGTCGCGGCCAGTGCCGGGCAGACCGTGGGAGTATGTTTTCTTTGTCGATCTGCGCTACGCGGGCAACGCCGTCGCCGAGGAGGTGCTTGCGTTTCTGGCCGGGCGTTGCGCGTTTGTGAAGGAGCTGGGACGGTACCCGGCCGCTTAAAAGCGCAAGGGCTTCAACTTGCGGGGATCTTCCCGAAGCGGTCAGTGATGCATGGCCGCGTAAAACGCATACCCGACGGCCGCGACGACGGCGACCGTGAGCAGCATGGTCAAAAAGATGAACCAGGCCGCACGCCGGCGCATGGCCTCCGACGGTTGGGTAATGCCAAACGTATTGATAAACGCGGCCGCAAGAAGGTCTAGGAACCGCATGGCCCCTATTGTACGGAACAGGCGTACGGAACAGGTGTACGGAACAGGCGGATGGAAGAACGCGGGCAGAACGACGCTGCCCAGAAAATTGCAACGTTCTTTCCGCGAGAGCATCAGAACTTCAACCCGTCGCTTGTGGACAGAAGCGCTTGCTGCCTCTCGGACTCGGGCATAGACTAGGTTTGAAGCTTCCGCTCATTTTGGGCTTGGGAAGCGAGGAGAATTCAGCATGGCCACTTCCGCCGTACCTTCCCCCGAGGTTGTGACCGGTCCCGCTCCGGTGAAGTCCAATCCCGTGAACCTGACCGACTCTGCCATTGCCAAGGTGAAAGAGATCATGGCCACGCAGGATCCTTTGCCGGCTGGTCTGCGCATCGGCGTGGTTGGCGGGGGATGCTCCGGCTTTCAGTACTCGATGAGCTTTGAAAACGCCGCGGGGATGATGGACAAGGTCGTCCGGTTTGACGATCTGAAGGTGTTTGTCGATGCCACCAGCGCCATGTACCTGAATGGGTGCGTTGTGGATTATGTCGAGACACTGGAGGCCGCCGGCTTCAAGTTCGAGAATCCCCAGGTGAAATCGACCTGCGGGTGTGGTTCCAGCTTTAGCGTTTAAGTTGTTTTCCTCTTCGGTCCCCCCCGCTTACGAGCGGGGGTGTTCGTTTTGGGCCAGCCTGGGCACAGGGCAGGGCAGGCAATGGCTCATGGCGCAAATGGGTGAGGCTAAACGGGGTCGCTATCGTCTAAGCTCTCAGACAGACGATCCCCCATGACCGAATTCCTCATCCGATTGGCCGACGAACGTGGACGCATTCTTGAACAGACCCACGCGGCCGCGACGGAGGAGGAGTTGCGGACGCGCTTCACGCAGGCCGGGTACCTGGTGTACTCGGTCAAGCCGCGCTCGAGCTTTGCGCGTTCCGGCAAGAAAAAGATCAAACTCGACCTGTTTCTGGTGTTCAATCAGCAATTCCTGACGCTGATTCGGGCCGGTCTGCCCATCCTCGGGTCGATCGATCTTTTGGCCAAACGGCAAAAGGATCTCGCGTTTCGGGCGCAACTGGAGGATGTGGCCAGCCGCGTGCGCACGGGGGAGTCGCTGTCTGCCGCCTTTGAGGCGCAGGGCGGCGTTCCGCTGGTGTACACGACCACGCTGCTGGCCGGGGAACGCTCCGGCAATTTGGAGGAAGTGCTGCAACGGTTTCTTGAGTTCCAGCGCGTCTCGCTTACCTTTCGCAAGAAGCTGCGCAGCTCGCTGATCTACCCGGTTTTCCTGGTGATCATGATCTTTGCGTTGTTTTTCTTTCTGATCACCTTTGTTGTGCCTCGATTTGCCGAACTGTACAACCAGCTCGGGACGCAGCTGCCGGGGCTGACGTTGGCGCTGCTTTCACTGGGGCAGCACGCGCAGCACGATGGCTGGTGGTTTTCCATTCTTGTCGCGATCGCGATTTTCGCCATCGTGCGTTGGACCAAAACGGAACCGGGCGCCATCTTTGTGGACCGCGTACGCATTGCTACGCCGCTGCTGGGGCCGGTGTGGCTGAAGTACCAGGTCGGGCTATTTTCTCGTACGCTGGCCACGCTGCTTACGGGAGGTCTGCCCCTGGTGCCGAGCCTGGAAACGGCGGCCCGGTCCATCGATTCACGGCAAATTGCCCGTGCGGTGGGCTCTTCGGTTGAAAGCGTGCGCGAGGGCAACGGGTTGGCGAAGTCGCTGGAGTCCACGAAGGTGTTTCCGGAGCTTTCGGTGGAGATGGTGGAGGTCGGCGAATCGACCGGTGCGCTGCCGCAGATGCTTAACTCCGTGGCCGAGTTTTTCGAAGAAGATGTGCAAACTTCGCTTGCGGCCATTATGAGTTTGATTGAGCCGGTGATTTTGATCGTGATGGGTTTGGTGGTGGTCGTCATCCTGATTGCGTTGTACCTGCCGATTTTCAGCCTGAACGGGGTAGGGCAATAACCCAATGTGACTATGGTAGAGTGGTCACATGGGGTGAGACGATGAGGACTATGGGTGCGGCCAAGACCAAGACACACTTTTTGACCCTTCTGGACGAGGTGCAAACCAGGCGGGAGCCCATTCTTGTGACCAAGAATGGAAGGCCCGTGGCTCAACTTGTGCCCATAGCGGAAGATGCGGAACAGGATCCGCTTGCGATTTACAAGATCGGCGGCGGAAAGATTATCGGCGATATCCTAGCTCCCGCCAACGATCCGGACGATTGGGAGTACGACTGAATTGTTGCTCCTGGACACGCATGTGGTGATTTGGCTTGCCTTGGAGCCGGACCGAATCTCTCCGAAGGCCGTCGACGCACTTTTGGAAGCACGTCGCAGCGGGGGCGGACTGGCGATTGCCACGGTCACCCTGTGGGAGATTGCTCTCCTGCATGGGAGAGGTCGCATTCGTCTCGATGTCCCGCCCGAAGAGTTCCTTACACGCGTGGAGGCGGTGTACCGTACGGTCGCTCTCACCCGTCAAGTCGCTCTTCGCGGTGTACAGCTTGGCTCCGAGTACCCCCGCGATCCCGCCGACCGTCAGATTGGCGGGACTGCCCTGGTCCACGGGTTTCAACTGGTCACGGCGGACAAGCATATCCGCTCGTCGGGAGAAGTTCCCTGCATCTGGTAAACCGCCGCAAACCTCAGGAGTCCAACACCGTATGGCCGCCACCGCACCGCCCGTCGCCAATCTTTACACCAGTGATCAGCTGTCCGAGACCGAGCGCGCGCAGATTTTGGCGCGGCGGTACCATGCGGAATTTGTCGATCTGAAGAATTTTAAAATTCAGCATGAGCTGTTCAAGACCGTGCCGGTCGAGATGATGTTTCGCTACAACTTTGTACCGCTGGAGCAGAACGGAAACCGGCTGACGATCGCACTGGCCGACCCTTCGAAACTGATGATGCTGGACGAGATTTCCGGCCTGCTGGGAACGCGGTTGGTCACACGCGTGGCCACGCTCTCGCAAATTACGGAGCTGTTGAAGAAGTCCGAGCAGTCGCAGCGTGTGCTGGACGAGGCTACGGAAGGCCTGGCGTTTGATGTGCTCGGAGATGAGAGCACGGATGAGAATATATCGATCGAGAAGCTGGCCGGCGATGACGATATTTCGCCCATTATCCGGCTTGTCGACACGACGGTGTACACCGCGCTGGAACGGCGCGCGTCCGATATTCACCTGGAAACCTATGACGATTCATTGCTGGTGAAATACCGCATCGACGGTGTGCTGCAGCAAGCCATGGCGCCCATCGCGCGGGAGCACCACCAAACGATTCTGAGCCGTATCAAGGTGATGAGCGAGCTCGATATCTCCGAGCGGCGCGTCCCGCAGGACGGACGCTTCCGGGTGCGTTACAAGGGCCGGCTGATCGACTTTCGTGTAAGCATCATGCCGACCGTGCATGGCGAAAACGCCGTGCTGCGCGTGCTCGACAAAGAATCGATGTCGGAGAAGTTCAAGCAGCTATCGCTCGATGTGGTGGGGTTTGCGGCGGAGGATTTGCGACGATTTCGCAAGTACATCAAGGAACCCTACGGGATGGTGCTGGTCACCGGACCGACGGGTTCGGGCAAAACGACGACCCTGTATGCGGCGCTGAACGAGATCAAAAGCGAAGAAGACAAGATCATCACCATTGAAGATCCGGTCGAGTACCAGATTCGCGGCATTACGCAAATTCCGGTGAACGAGAAGAAGGGTTTGACGTTTGCCCGCGGCTTGCGATCCATTCTGCGGCACGATCCGGACAAGATTCTGGTCGGCGAAATTCGTGACGCGGAGACGGCGCAGATTGCCATCAACTCAGCGCTTACCGGGCATCTGGTGTTCACCACCGTGCACGCCAACAACGTGGTCGACGTGCTGGGGCGCTTTCTGAACATGGGTGTGGAACCGTATAACTTCGTCTCGGCGCTGAACTGCATCCTGGCGCAGCGATTGGTCCGCCAGATTTGCGACTTTTGTGCGCAGGAGGTGACCTACACCGACGCGCAGCTGGTGGAAAACGGTCTGGAGCCCGCGGACTGGCAGGGATTCCGCTTCCGCGAGGGGGTGGGTTGCATTGAGTGTGGAGGAACGGGATTCCGCGGCCGTTCGGCCATCCACGAGTTGCTGGAGTTGGACGACGAGGTGCGCGAGATGCTGCTGGAAAAGCGTCCCGGCTCGGAAATCCGCAAAAAAGCTCGCGAAAAGGGTATGCATTTTTTACGGGATTCCGCGCTGGAGCGGGTGCGGGATGGGATCACAACACTGCGGGAGATCAATAAGGTGACGTTTATCGAGGCTGGGCGGTAGGTTTTCCAGGTCTCGGGTCGGCCGGTCGCGAGCAATGCCCCAAACGGGGGAGTTTCCGCCGGCTTCCCGGGGTTACAGGGCGGCTTTCCGATCGTCCAAAGTCCAGCACTGCCCCGGTTAGGGGCGAACCCGCACGGTAGTCTTATGAAGAGCCGCTCATGATCCTGTCGCCCAAAGTTGAAGGAAACCGCCCCCGTCTTGCCTGCGAGATCGCGGCGGGCGGGGTTGCCGCAGGGCGTTCGGCTGAGCCGGGCGGACCGCTACTGGCGGTGGCGCGGGTGGAGCTGGCGGACGGCGCGATTGTTCCGGGCCTCAAGCCGGGCAATGTGGCCGACCGCGTGGCGACCATTGCCGCCGTGCGACGGGCCCTGGAGGGCGTGGGGGCGCGTTCCAATGCGAGAAATTCCGATCTGACGCTGGTCATTCCCGATGGCGCGGTGCGTGTGCTGTTGCTGGATTTCGACTCCCTGCCCGGGAAGATCACCGAGGCGCTGCCGATCGTGCGTTTCCGGTTGAAAAAGCTGGTGCCGTTCGATACCGATGACGCCATGGTGAGCTACCAGGTGATGAGTTCGAGCCGCAATGCCGTGCGGGTGTTGGCGGTGGCGATCCCGCGCGATGTGCTGGCGGATTATGAAACGGTAGCGCGTGAAGCCGGGTTTGAGCCCGGCGCGGTGCTGCCGAGTACGCTCGCGGCGGTGGCCGGTTTACCCGAGGGCGAAACCGGCCAGTTGGTGGTGAATGTGTACCCGAGTGCGGTGACCACGGCCATTGTCCGCGGTGGAACCCTGCTGCTGCACCGGACGGTGGAGTTGACGGAGCACGCCGTGGCAATCCCGGCAGCTGCCCCGGTGACGCTTTTCGATTCCTCAGCCCTGACCGAGGCGCGAGCCAGCGCCGGCAACGGTGAGTTGTTGCCCCTGGTGGACCCCCAAGAAACGGTTGGGGAATGGGCGGCGCAGGAGCCGCTGCCGGCGTTTGGGCGCAATCCGTACGCGGGTTCCATTTCTGCGCAGCCAGCAATCGAGACCGGCTACGGTGCGGCCGGGACGCCGCTGCGCAATCTCTACACCGGTGTTGCGCCGGTCGGCTCGCTTGAGCCATGGGGGACCAATCTGGCGGACGCAGCGAATCCGGCGTATGCAGCGGAGCCGAACGAGTCGGACGCAGTAGACGGATTCGATGAGGCGGCGCCGGTTGGACGATCGCCGTATGCGGCGCCGGGGGTAACCGACGACTTGCAGGCCGAGATCCACAACAGCTTCCTGACGAGCGCCCCTCCCGTGAATGCGTTTGAGGAGAGGGCGGCCGGGGACGAGCGGCGGTCGCCCAGTGCTTCCGACGTTTTGGGAAGGGAAGCCCGCGAGGACGTGCCGCTCATACACACGCTGGCACCGGAAGCGCAAGCGGAGGAGATTGCCAGGGCGGTTTCCGTGGCCGTCGCCTATTTCGAAGACCTTTTGAGTGCGCCTCCGGAGATTTTATTGAGCGCGGGGCCGCTGGGAGCGGACGCCCTGAACCGTACGCTGGAGCAACAGGGGCTTTTGGGGGAGATGGGTTTGCGCAGCAGGGAACTGGTGCAAAGCGCGGCTCTGACTACGGAAGCGACCACCGCTGCCGTGCCCCGTAGCTTGCTGGCCGGCGTGTTGGGGGCGCTGCGGAGCTAACCATGCGCATCTCAGTCAACCTCGCAACACGGCCGTTTGTTGAGCTCAGGCCATTTTTTCTGCGCCTGCGACTCATCATGGCGGCATTGGCCGTGCTTGCTTTGGGACTGGCTGTGGGAGCCTCCATGGTCGGGGCGAAGGCGGAAACGCAGCAGGTTGAACTGGACAGATTGCGCAACCTCACCATTGCGACCCAAAACGCCAGGCTGCAAACGGAGCAGCGCATGCGCCAGCCGGCCAATGCCGCGGTGCTGGACCGGGCTCACTTTTTGAACGCGCTGTTTCTGCGCAAGAGCTTTTCCTGGACCGCGGTGATGATGGATCTGGAGGATGTTCTGCCGACGGGGGTGCAGGTCACGTCGATCGAACCGGCCGTGACGACGGAGGGAGCGGTGACCATCCGGCTGCGGGTGGCTGGGGAACGCGACCGCGCGGTGCAGCTGGTGCGCAACCTGGAACGATCGCGACGATTCCTGCAACCCCGGCTGGGCAGTGAGTCGGCGCAGACGAAAGACACGGCAGGGGCCAATGGGCAAAGGTTCGCCCCGGGAGCGCCGAACGTGATGGGAGTGCCGGCCCCGCCGCCGGGTGTCGAATTTGAAATTTTGGCGGTCTACAACCCGCTGCCGGCAGGTGAGTCGTACCACGCCGGGCAGGGACGCGCCGTTTCGATGGGGGTTGGAACCCACGCCGGATTCCGCGGGTCGGCGACGTCCGCGACCCCGCCGCAGGTTTCCCCAATTCGGCAAACGGCCGAGGAAACGGTTGGGAGTGCGGAGCCGTCCGCGCCGGTGCCCCCCGCGTCGGCGAGCTATGTGACGAACTCTGACGCGAACAGGAACGCCAACGCCTACCCGGGTGCCCGTCGTGGGTACCCCCGGGATGGTGTCGTGCTGCCGCCGTTTGGGGGGCCACCGCGTGCGCAGGATGGGCGGATTCCGGCGCAGGGACCGAGTGAAGGAGGACCGCTATGAGCTCCGTGGCATTGATTCCTCCACCGAACAGCTCGTCGCTGCTGCGCCGATTGCCGCGGCTGACAGCGCGGGCGCGTCAGCTACTGACGGCAGTGAATCTGCATTTCGCCGGTGTTGCCGCGCTTTCCGTGTTGGACCTGTATCTCTTGCTGCACCTGCTGTTTGCATGGCAGGCGCTATCGGCCAGCGGACCAGAGGCGATTGCGGCGCAACGGACTCTGCTGCGTGCCTCGCAGATTGCCGGCCGGCCGCTGGAGGGTATCGATGCCAAGCTGACGACATCGACGGTGCAGGCGAATGCGTTTTATGCCGACCGGCTGCCGTATGCCTATTCGCAGGTGCTTTCGGAGCTGGGAGCCCTGACCAGGCATGCAAATGTGCGGCTGGGACGTGTGCAATACACGTACCTGCCGGTGCTTTCGGGGGAGTATGGCCTGACCGAGGTCCGCATGGATGCCAGCGTATCGGGGGATTACCGGCCGGTAATCGGCATGATCAACAGCCTGGAGCGGGATCGGATCTTCTTTGTCATCACCGGGATCACCTTGACCGGGCAACAAACGGGGCAGGTGAACCTGCGGCTGCGGCTGGTGACGTACCTGCGCGCCGCTGCACCCGGGGAGCAGCCCGGTGAGGTTCTACCCAGGTCGAGCGATGCGGCGGAAGCCGCCGCCACAGCGGCCGAAGCTTCGGTGGGAGCGGCGCGATGAAGACCGGGGCGGAAAACCGCAAAAAGACGATCGGTTTAGGTGTTCTCAGTGCCGTGGCCGTATGCGGCGTGCTCTACAACCTGTTCGCGCTGTTTGGGCCGAGCACGCCGCCGCCCACGGTGGCACCGCCCACCTCCACGCCGGCACCTGTGCTGCGGCGGCCTGGGTCGGCGGCGACCACGGGCAATGCGGCGGGCACGGCTGGCAGCGCGAACGGACGCGGCAATGGAGCGGTGGCGGGAGTCGCGGCACAGAAACTGGCGAGCAGCTCAAACAGCCTTGATCCAACGCTGGATGCGGAGGCGATGCTGCGGACCGAGAGCCTGGTCTATACGGGGTCGGGGCGAAATATTTTCTCCGCGACGTATACGCCGGTGGCGGCTGTTGTTCTGCCGCGAAACATGCCCTCGGCGCGGCCGGGGCCGGTGCTTCCCCCTGTGGCCTACGTGCCTGCGGGACCGCCGCCGCCACCGCCCATTCCACTGAAGTTTTTTGGAACGGCGCAGCGGGCGCACGGGGCAAAACAGGCGTTTCTGCTGTCCGGTGACGACGTGTACCTGGCGTCGGCAGGCGATATCGTCGCCCGGTGTTTCAAAATCGACCAGATTCTGCCGTTCGGCATACAGGTAACAGACCTGGTGAGCAACGTGACCCAGACCTTGCCGATGCAGCAGCAATAAGGGTGCATATGCGATTCAGTTCCCAGTGCCGTTGCGAACGAGCCTCCCGATGCCGGACGGCGGCCTCCACCCAGGACGAGGCCGGCTATATGCTGGTCGCCGTTGTGGTGATGGTGGCGCTGGTGCTGATTGCGCTTTCGGTCGCGGCCCCGGTAGTCGCGAAGAGCATCCGGCGGGACAAGGAAATCGAAAGCGAGCATCGGGCGGAACAGTATGTGCGGGCGATTCGTCTCTACTACCGCAAAACGCATGCGTACCCGCCGTCCATCGACGCCTTGAAACAGAGCAACAATATCCGCTTCCTGCGGCAGGAATATACCGATCCATTGACCGGCAAGGCCGATTGGAGAATCATCCACCAGGGCGAGCAGAAGACGACGATCAAGGGCTTTTTCGGAGAGCCGCTAGGGGGGCTGGGGTCCTCCGGCACGGGGGGTGGCGGTCTAGGGTCGGCCAGTGGCATGGGTTCGGGGTTTGGAAGCCCGATCGGGGGAAGGTCCGGGTCCATGGGGACGATCGGGTCAACCTCGCCTTTGGCCAGTGGCTTTTCCGGCGCGGGTGTAGGGACGGACGGAGGCGGCGGCGCGGGCGGAACGAGCGGAATGACGGGAACTACCGGAAGCAGTGGGTCGACAGGGAGTGGATTCGCGGGCAATGGATTGACAGGGAGTGGGTCCATGGGAGGGAGTGGGTCCACCGGAGGCGCGCTCGGAAGTCTTTCCGGCAGTGCGTCGGGCGGGGTTGGACCCATAGTGGGGATCGGGCCCGCAGCGACGGGGAACTCCATTACCGATCCGAATCAGCAGGAAACGTATGAGGCCTGGGAGTTCTGGTACGACCCACGGATCGAGCAGCTGTATCAAAAGGGAAGGCAGAATGCCGGCGCCGGTACAGGAGCGTTGGGCTCGCAGCCGGCTTCGAGCTTCGGATCGCCGGCCAATGGTCAGCCGAATAGCGGGACGGGGCCGTCCACGAGCAACATTTTTGGTGCAGGGGGATCGGGCGCAGCGCCGAATGCCGGCACGAATTTCGGCAACACAACGCCTTCTTCGCCCCAACCCCAGTAGATTCGGAGGTTGAGGTTGGAGAAAGATTTAGAGCCAATTGCCTGTAGAGTGTAGAAACCGCGAGCAGAACCCGGAGATCCTTCGCTACGCTCAGAATGACGGCGGACACCCATCTTTATGCAAACAGCCTTAGACGGAAGGAACGAATCGGTCGACGAACTGCCTTTGTTCCTTGCCTGGGACCCTGTTGAGGCTGCCGATGTGCCTCAATGCTTGATGAAGTAGAAGGCCCAACTGGCTGCGATCACCCCGCCGGTGAACAGGACGAAGCAGAAAACGCCGAAACGGAGCATGAGTTTGGGTTGCGCACGCTGAGTTATGCCGAAAACGACTGAGGTGCAAAGGGCGAAAAGGACGGCTGCACTGAACTGGGAAAGCATGTCAGGAAGCCTTTCTGCCGCTGGCCAGCGAGTGGGCATCCACGGCCGCGATGAGGTTCAACAGGCCGCAAGCGACAAGGTACTTGGTGCCGTAATCGTTCAGGGTGGTGGAGGCCGTTGTTCCGCCCCAGCTGAACCAGCGGGCGAGCAGATACAACAAGCCCATGCCAAGTTGTCCTACAAAGCCAAGCATATCCAGCACTTCGCCGGTATTGGGGGTGTAGATTTTGCCTACCAGCCCAAGACCGATGAGGTACATGCCGAAGATGGCGACGAACAGCAGGAGTGCACGAACCCATTTGCCCAGGAGAAGGTGACCGGCTCCCGGGATTAACCAGCCCAGCAAAAGGGCGAACGCCGGCAGCGTCGAGCGCTCCCCGGGGATGGGTTGCGCGATCGATCGTTTGGTTTCGGCGGAGGTGGCGGCGGGCATCGGTCCCATTCTATCGCGTGGGGGCCGACCGTGACCGCAGATTCCCGTCGGCAGTGGCAACCAAACTGGATTTATGGGCACTGCCCCAAGGCTTCTACCCGATGCGGAGCAGATCTGTCTGGCGCGGGCCGCTGACGGCGGCTTTTCCCGGACGGGTGATCATGTTCACCTCGCTGCGAACGCCGAACTCGCCGGGAAAGTAGAGCCCGGGTTCGACCGAAAAGCAGGTATCGGGCAAAAGGAGGCGTTCGTCATGGGTTTCGAGGTTATCGAGGTGGGCGCCGTTGCCGTGGAGGGTAACGGCGATGTTGTGGCCAGTGCGATGGGTGAAATAGGGGCCGAAGCCGGCGTCCCGGATGACCTCACGGGCGGCATCATCGGCCTGCCAGCCGGCGATCGGCTGGTTCGCGGCAAAGGCTTCCTCGATGCGACGGATTGCGGCATCGCGGGCGTCGCGCACGGTGCGGAAGACGAGAGTTTCGCGCTCGGTGGGCTCGCGGCCGACGACGCCGGTCCATGTGATGTCGTACCAGACGGCCTCGGGGCGGTGGGCGAGCTTGGCCCAGCAGTCGATGAGGACGAAGTCGCCGGTGCGGATGGGGCGGGAGCTTTCGGGCGTGGCCCCATAGTGGGAATCGGCGGAATTGGGACCGGCGCTGACGTTGGGGCCGTGATCGGTGAATAGGCCCTCAGTCTCCATGCCCTTCAGCAGAAACTGAACGGTCCTGAATTCGTCGGTTTGGCCGCCGTCGCGGGTGGTGGCGGCGATGAAACGCCAGGTTTCGTTGAGTACGCCGTCCAGGCGGCGCTGGGCTTCCAAGTGCGTCCCGATCTGGGCTTCCGTGAGAACCGCTTCGAACTGGCTGACAAGATTCGCCGAGCTGACCACATCCTTGCCGAAACTCCGGATGAGTTCGACGGTTCCCGCATCCACCATCGACACATCCATGATGGCGTTGCGCGGCGAGTATTGCATGGCCACGGTGTTAGCGCCGCCAAGCATTGCCGCTAAACCGGCTTCGAGCTCCCCCCAGGAGGAATATTCCCGTTTTGGGCCGGGCAGCGAGTCGAGCTTTCCGGCTTCAATGCGATGGACCAGTTTGCGCGAGTCGCCGTAAGCCGGAACGAGGTAAAACCAGCGCCGGGAAACAAAGCTGGCCTCGTCCAAGCCGAGGATACGATAGGCGATGGGGTCGCGATGGTGGTGGTCGTAGAAAAGCCAGGCGTCGATTTTGGCCTCGCGCAGGGCGGCTTGCATGCGGTCCATTCCCATGCGCTTATCGTACCCGCAGACGCAACGGCGTGGCTGCCGAAAACGGCCGTGGTGATCGGCCACTCGCCAACACCTGCAAAATAGATTTTCGACGGCGCGGAATCGATCATCGGCAGCGAGCTTCCGGCGATGCCCAGTTCCGGCGCCATTCAAAGACAATGCCCATACACTGTTCGTCTGGAGCCATTTGTGAACAGATCCGTCATCGTGCTTGCCGCTTGCCTGCTTTCTCCCGCCGCGCACGCCCAGACAGCATCCGCCCCCGCTGCGTCGGGCAAACCGCAAAAGCCGGTTGAGACTCAAAGGGAAGAGGCGCCGCCCTCGCAGAGCCGGGAGGCGGAGATACGGGAGGTGCGCGCCGAACTCGCGCGGCTCTCGCGGCGGCTGGACGCGTTGGAGGGTGGCGAAGCCGGTCGCGCGGTGGCCTTGTCGCCATCCGTCCCCGCCCCGTCCGTGGCGACAACGTCGCTTCCTGCCGCAACGGGTGTCGCTGCGCAACCCTCCGCTCCCGCCGTGACCGTCGCCGTCCCTCCGGGGCAGCCGACGAGTGCTTCCCCTGCCGCGGGTCCGACCGCGCCAGCTTCAACCGCGAGTGCGCCAGCCTCAACCGCAAACTCGCCAGCGCCGGCCAGTCCACCGGCGTCGGGGATGCAGTCGGTGTACGCCGCGATTCCGACGGTGCTGCCGGGTGGCGCTACGCTGAATTACACCCTGGATGGGTACTACGAATACAACTTCAACCGGCCCCCAGGACGCGTCAACGATTTACGCGCCTACGACGTGCTGAGCAACACCTTCAGCATCAATCAAGCGGACGTAATCTTTGCGCTTGACCCGGATGTGGAGAAAGGGCGGCGGTTCGGTTTGCGTCTGGACCTGCAGTTCGGTCAGGCTACGGAGACCTTGCAGGGAAATGGCGTCAACGAACCACGGCCGGAAATCTACAGAAACATCTTCCAGGCGTATGGGACGTATGTTGTGCCCGTTGGCAAGGGCGTGCCGGTCGATTTCGGGAAGTGGGCGAGTTCGCTGGGTGTGGAAGGCAATTACACGAAGGATCAAATCAACTACACACGATCCTTCTACTTCTATTTCCTGCCTTTTTACCATATGGGCGTGCGCGCGTCTTATCAGTTCAACGATAAGCTCGGGGTGAACTACTGGATCGTGAACGGCAACAATCAGTCCGAGCCGACCAACGGGTTCAAGGACGAGATGTTTGGGTTCGTCCTGACGCCGACGAAAAAGATAAAGTGGACGAGCAACTACTATGTCGGACAGGAACACCCGGACAATGCGCAAGCGTCCAACTGCAGGATTCCGGAGCAGCCGGGGTTATGCGTGACGCCGATTTCTCCGGCCGCAACCGGTAAGTTGCACATTTTCGACAACTACGCCACGTGGCAGGTAACTCCGAAGCTGGCGCTGACCGGCGAGGGAGACTATGTGATCGAGCGCTTGTGGGCCAAAGCCGGTCCGGGTGAGTCGTCGGCGCCGTCGCACGTCGTGGGGGGCGCGGCCTACGCGCAATACCAGTTGAAGCCCCGCGTGTCGCTGGCGGCGCGTGGGGAGTACCTTTCCGATCGAGGGGGATTGTTCAGCAATGCGACGCAGGCTCTGAAAGAGGCTACAGGGACCTACAAACTCAATGTCGCGGACGGGCTGGATGTCTTTCTGGAGTTTCGGCGGGACTGGAGCAACATCCCCTATTTCAACACGCACAATGTAGGCGCGCCGTCCGCCCACCAGACGACGGCGACCCTGGGGCTGGTGTGGTGGTACGGCGGCAAACAGGGCTTCTGGTAAAGAGCGGTCGAACTTTTCGGAAACCATGCGAGCCTGGACGTTGAACAAGCCGTGAATCGTGCGTCGGGAATGCGATTTGGATTGAACTTTTTGCCCGATCTGCCGATATGTTGGAGAGATGTGGAACTTTCAACTTTTGCGAACGGCCGCGGCCGCGCTTTGTCTCATGGCCTTGCCGGTCTCGGCCCAGAACACACCCGAGGTCCAGGCAGCGGGCGCTCGTGACCTGCCCAGCAGCAAGCTGGTTTCCCCCGTCCTCCCGGGTGGGCCGACCAGGACCAACAGCTTGCCGATGTCGATGGTGATTTCCCCGGACGGGGGGTATGCGGCGACGTTGAATGCGGGTTACGGTGTGGCGGAGTCGCAGTACGATCAGTCGGTGCTGGTGGTGAACCTCAAGACCGGGCAGCAGATCGACTTCCCCGACAGCCGAACGGAAGCGCGGGTATCGCACCAGACCTTCTACCAGGGGCTGGCGTGGAGCCGGGACGGCAAACGGCTGTATGCGTCCCTGGCATCGCTGACTGCACCGGAGGGCGGAAAGCCCGGTGAGACGGGAAATGCCATCGCGGTGTACACGGTGGCGGATGGAAAGTTGGTGCCGGAAAAGCTGCTGCCCGTGCCCTTGCAAACGCTCGCCCGGGGCAAGCAGCAGGCGGTGTTCCACCAGGCGCTGCCCGCGGGGAAAGCGATTGCGTACCCTGCGGGGCTTTGGACGGTGCCGGGACCGGCAGGCGGGGCCGACCGCCTGCTCATCGCCGATAACCTGTCCGACGATGCGCTGTTGATGGATACGGCCACCGGTGCGGTCGTGTACCGGTTCGATCTCTCGACCGCGGCAACAGTGCCGGCGGCGTACCCGATCACGGTGACGGCCACTCGTGATGGACGGCGTGGGTTTGCCGCGCTTTGGAACGGGTCGGCAGCCGTGGAGTTGGATCTGGTCCATGGACGGGAGCTGGGGCGGGTTGCGCTGCTGCCGCCGAACGTGCCGACGGCGGCGAGTTCGCATCCGGCGGCGCTGGCCTTGAGCCCGGATGAACGCAGCTTGTATGTCGCGCTGGCGAACCGGGACATGGTGGCTGCCATCGCGGTGCCGCCGGGGAAGGGGGCGATGCGCATTTCGGGCTTCTTTGATACCAAGCTTCCCGGACAAACCCTGTTTGGGGCCGTGCCCGACGCGTTGGCCGTTTCGCCGGAGGGAGGCCGCCTGTTTGTCGCCAATGCGAGCGCGGATGCGATTGCGGTGTTCGATGCACGGGCTCCGAAGGGCAAGGGAGCGGCAATCCCCGCGGCTCGTCCTTTGGGCTTTATCCCGACCGGCTGGTACCCGACGGCGCTGGCGGCCACGCCTGCCGAGTTGCTGATCTCCACCGCCAAGGGGCAGGGCACGGGGCCGAACAACTTCCCGCAGCGCGATGCGGCCAAGGGCAGCCCGCACCGTGACCGGACCTACATCGGAACCCTGCTTTATGGCTCCTTTGCACGGTTGCCGATGGCCGGGCTGAACGAGCAACTGGCGAGCATGACCGCCGAGGTGATCGCGCAAAACCGGATGAAGGCGGCAGCGGAACGAATCGCGTTCCGCGCAGGCCCAAACCCGATCAAGCACATCATCTACATCATCAAGGAAAATCGAACGTACGATCAGATCCTGGGCGATGAGGCTGCCGCGAATGGCGATCCCACACTGACCATGTATGGCCGGGCGATCACGCCGAATGAGCACAAACTCGCGGAACAGTTCGGAATTCTGGATAACTTTTACGATTCGGCCGAGGTTTCAGGCGACGGCCACGTGTGGTCGAATGCCGCAATCACGTCGGACTACACGGAAAAGACCTGGCAACAAAGCTACCGCGGCGGCGAACGCTCGTATGACTACGAGGGCGTGGTTTCGCACGGTTTTCCGGTGCTGCAGGGCATTCCGGATGTGAATGAACCGGCCAGCGGTTACCTGTGGACCAATCTCGCGGCTCATGGCAAGACGCTGTATCACTTTGGCGAATACATTGCCACAAAATTCTGTGCGGAAACCCCGGTGGTCGGGCGGCAGGCCTCGCCCCTGGAGGGAACGCCGGAGGAAAGCGCAAACGGCTGTCCGTTGGCGGCTATCCACAAAGGCGAACCGATTCCGGCAAACTACGGCGGTGGTGTAAGCTCCTACCCATGGCCGATCCCGATGATCGCGTCCAACACGGCGACCAAGCCTGAGCTGCAAGGGCACTTCGACCCTGAGTTTCCGGATTTTCAGATTTCCTTCCCGGATCAACTGCGTCTTGAGGAGTTCTTGACCAAGTTTCGCGGCTGGGTCGGGGAAAAACAGACCGGAAACGACACCATGCCGAGCTTTATCCAGCTGCGGCTGCCCAACGATCACACTGCCGGCACACGTCCCGGGATGCCCCGGCCGGCGGCGTCCGTCGCCGATAACGATCTGGCCGTGGGACGGGCGGTCGAAGCCATCTCGCACAGCCCGTTCTGGGACGACACGGCGTTTTTTATCCTGGAAGACGACGCGCAGGACGGTGCCGACCATGTGGATGCGCACCGCAGCATCTGCCTGGTGATCAGCAAATATTCGCCCAAAACCGAAAGCGGAGCACCGTTTGTCGATCACCGTTTCTATACGACCGTGAGCACAGTTCGCACGATGGAAACCCTGCTCGGGCTGCCGCCGATGAACAACAACGATGCGTTTGCCCCGATCATCTCGCCTCTATTCACGGGTGCGGGGGACCAGGCCGCGTACACGGCCGATACCAGCAACCGCGACAATGGGTTGATCTACCAGGCAAATACGTCAAAGAGCCCGGGTGCCAGGGAATCGTCAAAGATGGATTTCGAGCACGCGGACCAGGCGCCATCGGCCCTGCTAAACGCGATCTTATGGAAAGACAGCATGGGCAACAAGCCGTTGCCGGAGCAACTCAGGCATCCCGCGCGCACAGCACGCAAGGACGATGACGACTAGCGCAAGTTACCTGGAGGTGTAGAAGCTCCGTTCATTCTTCTGAACGCAGCCAAGGACCTACCCGCGTTTACCACGGTATCCGAGGCTAGCCGCGTTGCGGGTTCCTAGCAGCGCGCGTCCGCTTCGGAGAAGTGATTCTGCGCATTCCAGGGCTCGGTCCAGAGGCGCACCCTGGATGTGGCGCTCTGCCGGCCGAGGCAGGTGGTTGTACCAGACGTCGTTGAAGGCGTGGTCCAGGCAAATCCGTTTGAAGCAGTGGTCGAGGCGGATGGGCCAGTGCTGTTCCGCGGCTCGAGCGGGAAGAGCGGTCTCGGTCAGATATTTGAAACGTCGAACCTTGATCTGCCGTTCGATCTGCTCTTGTTCGATCTGCTCTTGTTCGATCCGCTGCCGTTCGGTCTGCTGCTGTTGGATCTGCTCTGCTTCGCTGCGTTCCGGCATTGGGAAAGTCTTGGTCCCCGGCAAGGAAAAGGCCGGGATGGCTCCCGGCCTTTGGTACGGTCGTTGGTTGCGGTTAAACGGCTGCTCCTACCGGTTCGCGTTCGCGCTCCTTGGCGGCGGCGAGTTCGGCCATTTGCAGCTGCTTCTTCTTTTCGGCGGAATTCTGTCCGAGATCGGCCGCCAGCCTTTCGGTCGTGAAGGCTTCGATCAGGTCGCCGACACGAATGTCCTTGAAGCCGGCAAGATCGATACCGCACTCCATGCCCACGCGAACATCGGCCACGTCATCCTTGAAGCGCTTGAGCGAGGCGATCTTGCCTTTCCAGACCTCTTCGCCCCCACGCAGAACGCGTACCTGCATATCGCGCTTGATTTGGCCATCGCGGACCGTGCAACCGGCGATTTGACCGACCTTGGTGATCTTGAAAACGTTGAGGACCTCGGCACGACCCTCGTAGTTCTCGCGATACACCGCGTCGAGAGCGCCGAGCATGGCCCGGGTCATCTCGTCCTGCAGTTCGTAGATGATGGAGTGCAAACGGATTTCGACGTTTTCACGAACGGCGAGATCCTGCGACTTCTTCTCCGGCCGCACGTTGAACCCGATAACGACCGCGTTCGACGCCGAGGCGAGCAGGATGTCCGATTCGGTGATGGCACCGACGCCCGAGTGCAGCACCTTGACCCGCACCTTCTCGGTCGACATCCGTACAAGCATATCGGCCAACACTTCGACCGAGCCCTGCACATCGCCCTTGAGAATGAGGTTGAGGTCCTTGACGCCGGCAAGCTTGATCTGCTCGGCCAGGCCTTCCAGAGAGACACGCGAGCTCTTGGAAAGCTGCGCCTCCCGCTCTTTCAGCTTGCGGTATTGCGCGATACCCTTGGCCTTGTCGCGATCCGCCATGACCAGGAAGGTATCGCCCGCGTCGGGGATGCCTTCCAGACCGAGGATCTCGACCGGGGTGGAGGGACCGGCTTCGGTGATGGGACGGCCACGATCGTCGAACATGGCGCGAATTTTACCGAAGGTGTTGCCGACGATGTAGCTGTCGCCGGTACGCAACGTTCCGTTCTGTACAAGGATGGAAGCCACCGCACCGCGACCGCGATCCAACTTGGCTTCGATCACCGTTCCGACCGCGGGACGCTCGGGGGTTGCCTTTTGCTCGTTGACGTCGGCGACCAGGCAGATCATTTCCTCGAGCTGGTCGAGGTTGAGCCGTTTCTTGGCCGAGACTTCGACGAACTCCGTGTCGCCGCCCATGCTTGTAGCCTGCACACCGCGGGCGGCGAGCTGCTGCATGACGCGAGACGGGTCGGCCTCGGGCTTGTCGATCTTGTTGACGGCGACGATGATTGGCACCTTCGCCGCCCTGGCATGATCGATGGCCTCAAGCGTTTGCGGCATCACGCCGTCGTCGGCCGCGACCACGATCACGACGATATCGGTGATCTTGGCGCCGCGGGCACGCATGCGGGTGAAGGCCTCGTGGCCGGGTGTATCGAGGAAGACGATCTCACGGCCAAACGCCGGGGAATCGGGCTTGGTGACATGCACCTTGTAGGCGCCGATATGCTGCGTGATGCCGCCGGCTTCGCCGCCTGCTACGTTGATCAGATCCTTCTCTGTGGAACGGATGGCGTCGAGCAGGGAAGTCTTGCCGTGATCGACGTGACCCATCACCGTGACGACCGGGGACCGGACAACCTCGATCATGTTCGAGGTGTCTTCCAGCAGGCCCTCGATGGCATCGTTTTCCAGCTGCTCTTCAACGGAGATGATCTGGGCATCGGCACCGAAGGAACGTGCGACGTCTTTGACCAACTCGGAGTCGAGCGACTGGTTGACGGTGACCATGACGCCGCGAATGAGCAGTGTGGCGATGAGATCCTTACCGCGCACATCGAGCTTTTCAGCCAGATCCTTGACCGAAATGCCTTCGGTGACCGTAATTGTCTTGGTAATCGGCACCGCACCCATGGGAATCTGTGCCGCACCCATGCGGGGGTTGTAGCCCTTGATGGCTACTTCCTTGTTCTTCTCATAGCGGGGACCGCCCGGACCGCGCTTGGTGTTGCGCACCGGACGGCCCGGGGCTGGAGCACCTTCGGCCGG
>CAXTBI010000023.1:0-42240 GCA_964242195.1 uncultured Acidobacteriaceae bacterium | reverse complement strand
TTTCGATGCACCGGCGGTTGCCGCGCAAACCCGTGTGTTTTCCGATATTTTTCTGCGGCTGATCAAGACGATTGTCGCGCCGCTGATCCTGGCAACGCTGATTGTGGGCATTGCCGGGCATGGCGACCTGAAGGGTGTCGGGCGCATGGGGATCAAGTCGCTGGTGTATTTTGAGGTGGTTACGACGCTGGCCCTGGTGATCGGGCTGGTGGCGATCAACGTTTCAAAAGCCGGTGTCGGGCTTTCGTTGGGCGCGGCTGTGGCTGCGGCTGGGCCGGGGCTCCCCGCGGCCGCGGGACCGACGCATTGGGACGACTTTCTGCTGCATATTTTTCCCGAAAATCTGGCGAAGTCCATCGCGGAAGGCCAGATTCTGCAAGTGGCGGTGTTTGCCGTTTTTTTCGGGGTTGCGCTGGCGACCTTGAGCGAGGCCAAACGCGCACCGGTGCTGCGGCTGTGTGAAAGCTTTTCGGAGGTGATGTTCCGGTTTACCAACGTCGTTATGTATTTTGCCCCGATCGGCGTGGGTGCGGCGATGGCGTACACCGTGGGCCATATGGGGCTGGGTGTGCTTGTGAACCTGGGCAAGCTGCTGCTTACGCTGTATGGTGCGCTCGCGCTGTTCGGGGTGCTTGTGCTGCTGCCGGCGGCGCTGCTGTTTCGGGTGCCGGTGGCGCGCTTTCTGGCGGCGGTCGCGGAACCGGCGACCATTGCCTTTGCGACCTCGACCTCCGAGGCGGCCTTGCCGCGCGCGATGGAAGCCATGGAAGCGCTGGGTGTGCCGCGCCGCATTGTCGCGTTTGTGATCCCGGCGGGATACAGCTTCAATCTCGATGGATCCACGCTGTACCTGGCGGTGGCCAGCATTTTTGTCGCGCAGGCGGCGGGCATCCACATGCCGATCCGGGAGCAGCTGCTGATGATGGGTACGCTGATCCTGACATCGAAAGGGGTGGCCGGGGTGCCGCGCGCGACGCTGGTGGTGCTGCTGGCGACGGCGGCGACGTTTCATCTGCCGGCCGAGCCGATTTTTATCATTCTCGGCATCGATGCGCTGGCGGATATGGCGCGGACGGCGGTGAACGTTGTGGGCAACTGCCTGGCGTCGGCCGTGGTGGCGCGGTGGGAGGGTGTGTTCGGCACCGAAACGGCGAGCGAGGCGGTGCTGGCCGGGGCGGAGGATTGAGGTTCGGCTGTTCGGTTCGCGGTGTTGTGAAGCTTGCGCGGCACCGGGGCGAAATACAGGGGTCTTTCCGACTCGGTCGAGAGGATACTTTAGGGTGTTCACGGAAGGGTTGGCAGACCGTGATTTGCGACTGCGGAACGGTTGGGTACGTCTTAGGTTGTATGCCGTTCAGCCGATCTCGTCTTGCCGTATTGACTTTGGCCGCTGTCGTCCCGTGGATGGGCGCACGCGCGCAGGAAACCAAGCCCCTTCCGGAGAACAGGCCCACCCTGGAGACCAGGCCCGGGCCGGTGAGCACACTTTCCGTGCAGGCCAAGCTGGTTGTCGTGCCCGTCGTGGTTTCCGACAAGCATGGGCTGGTCACGGATTTGACGAAGGAAAGCTTTGCGCTGGCGGTGGATGGCAAGCCGCAGACGATTCGCTATTTCGACCGCGACACCGATCTTCCGTTGACGGTGGGTTTGCTTGTCGACGTGAGCGGGGGAATGACGGACAACCTGGACGAGGAGCAAAAGGCGAGCCGCGGCTTTTTGGAGAGTTTCCTGGCGCAGGCGAGCGGCACACGACCGGCGGACAAGGCGTTTGTGATGCAGTTCGGCCGCACGGCGGAGTTGCTGCAGGATGTCACGGACTCGCGACCGCTGCTGGCGGCCGGGTTGAAGCAGATTGGAACCCAGGCCCCGGGCGGAACGGACGATGATGCGCAAACGGGAACTGGTACCGGCAACAGCAGTGGGAGTGGTGGAAACAACGGCGGCTACGGCCGGGGTGGCTACGGCGGCCGCGAGGGCGGAACGGGGGAGCGTGCGCGCGGTGGCAATGTGTTGTATGACGCACTGTTTCTGGCCTCCGACGATGTGCAGGCGAAGCAGACGGGACGGCGCGCGCTGATTGTGTTGACGGATGGGGAGGACCGCCACAGCAAGGAATCGTTGACCGAGGCGATTGAGTCCGCGCAGCGTGCCGATACGATCGTGTACGGGATTTACTACAAGGGTGCCGAACATCGCGACTTCTACCCCAACCCCGGCGGCGGGCATCGTGGAGGGTACGGAGGCGGGTTTCCGGGCGGGGGTGGCCGGGGAAATTACCCGGGAAGCGGCGGCCGGCCGGGAAGCGATGGAACCTATGCCCGGGTGGACGGCAAAAAGATCCTGGAACGCATTTGCGGCGAAACCGGCGGGCGGGTGTTTGAGGTGAAGGGAAAGGGCTCGATCGAGGCGATTTACAAGGGCATCGGCGAGGAGTTGCGCGCCGGCTACCGGCTTGGATTTACGCCGGATGCCGAGGCTGCCGGGGCCGGGTACCACCACATCCAGTTGAGTTTGACGGTGCCGGGCGCGAAAAAAGACGAGGTCCAGACCCGGGACGGCTACTACACCGGACAGCCCCGCGCCAGGTAGAAACGGGGCGGGGTCGCGGGGAGTTTTGCTCGACGGTACCGACACAAGTTTCGTGGCGCAGGCACAGAAGCCGGGTCGTCCGGGCCAAAGACACGGGGCTTTCCATTTTGCTGCGCTCCGGTCGAGAAGACAAACGGGGATTTTCGATACAGCCTAGGCGGCGAGGGGTGCACCCGGCTCAGGGGTCGAGAACCTGGAGAGCGGGTGTTTTGTGAAGGGGGCCTTTTTGGCCTCCTTGCCGCGCCAGGCAACGACGACCGCCGCGGCGATGATGATGGCCAGGATCGTGGCGGCGAACAACAGGACCACAATGCCGAAATTGGGCTTGTCCGGCTTCCGATCCTCGATTGGCATGGGCTTTAGGATGCCGCGTCGGGGCGTATGGGGAAGTTATTTCTCAAGTTAAGGCTGGAGGTAGCTTCACAGGCGTGATGTCGCAAACCTCCGTGCAGCGCCCGGCAAAATACAGGTGGTCTCTCCGCTACGGCTTCGCCTTCGGTCGAGATGACGTTTTCTGGGTGGGGAAACGCTGTTTTATTGGATTTGGACGTGTGTGCAGATTTTGGCATCCTCGAAGACTGCGGGGCATCTTTGATGGATAGACCGCGATCGATAGAAGGTTTTGCAGATGACAGAGACGAACGGAATCGGGAATGTGCGTGTGAAGGTGCTGGCGGGTTTGCTGGTTGCGATGTCGGTCGGAGTGGTTGGCTGCCATGGTAAGAAGGCGCCCGAGGCGGGGGGGAATGCGGGGCCGAACCCGTCTGCGGCCGCGCTGAGCACGCCCGAGGCGCGCAAAGCGGCCAAGCAGCCGTTTACGATGCCGCCCGCGGTGAAAAAGAACCTGTACCCGGCGGTGGACCAGGCGGCACCCGAGATTGCCGCGGCCGAAAAGCAGGCCGGTAAAGAGGGCAAGCGGGTGCTGCTGGACTTTGGCGGCAACTGGTGCGGCGACTGCCAGGTGTTGGATATTTACTTTCACCAGGAGCCGAATGCGGATTTGCTGGCGAAGAACTTCGTCAAGGTGAACGTAAACATCGGGCATGAGGATGCCAATCTCGATCTGGCCCACAAGTTCGGCGTTCCGGTGAGGGGTGTACCGGCGCTGGCCGTGGTGACGCCGAACGGCAAGGTTTTGTGCGCGCAGGATCTGGAGTTCAGCGATATGCGCTACATGGAGCCGAGTTCGGTGACGGACTTTTTGAACAAATGGAAGCCGTCCTAGGCAGGGACGTTTCGAAAGACGAAGGCCCGGAGCAAGGAACGTTGCATGGGCACGGCTGTGGCGAGATCGGCGGAGTGGCGGCATTTCTGCCGCGCCCGGCTGCAGCGCGCCGGTGCCCTGGCGAACGTGCTGCGGGCGGCCGGGTTTGCCGCCCTGGAGCATGATGCCCTGAACGTAGCGCAGGCGGCGGCGTATTCGGCCGTGCTGGCACTGTTTCCGGCGCTGGTGGTGGCCGCCGCCGTGGTGGGGATGCTGCCGGCGTCGCTGCCATTTCGGGGGCAGCTGGGAGTGTTCTTCTCCCGCGTTCTTCCGGCGAATGTGCTTCCGCTGCTGGGCGAATATTTCAGCGTGACGCACCCATCGCAGACCGCGGGGGCGCTGGGCGGATCGCTGCTGGTGGCCCTGGTGGGCGCGGGAAATGTGATGGCGACGCTGATGGAAGGGTTTCGCCGAGCGCATGATCTGCCCTCGATGCCGGGGAGCTTTCTGCGTCGGCGGATGCGTGCGCTGGCCCTTGCCCCGCTTTCGATGCTGCCCCTGGCGGCGGCCAGCGCGCTTGTGGTTTTCGGCAATATTCTCACGCACTGGACGATGGGGGAGCTGCCCCACTCGCTGGGCGCGCCGTTTGCGCTGTTGGCGCTGGCCGTGCGATGGGCGATTGCGATGGGCGGAAGCGTGGCCATTCTTGTGCTGATCTACCATCTGGGCACGGATCCGGATGCGGGGCCGGGCACGGATCTGGATGCGGATTTGGGCGGCGACTTGGGTTCGATGGCGGATCTCGGAGTGAGGGCTGGCGGGCAGCCCCGAAGGCTGCCATGGCGGCGTTTGGACTTCCGAAGTTTGCACTTGCGGAGGCCCGAGTTCCCGCAGGCTTCGGGCCGGCAATGGAATTGGCGGCTCAGTTTCCCCGGGGCCGCGCTGGGGACCTTGCTTTGGTTTCCCGCAACGCTGCTTTTCGGGTATTACGTCACGCGCTATGCGGACTACAACCGGGTGTACGGCTCGCTCGGCGCGGGCATAGCGTTGATGATCTGGCTGTACCTGATTGCGTTGTGCGTGTTGGCCGGCGCCGAGTTCAATGCCCAGGTGTACCGTGCTGCCGGAGGAAAGCCGTCGGCTTCTCTTCCGAGTGCACCGCCCCTACGGAGCGAAGGTGCTGGGTGGGGATCCCGACCGCGGGGATGACGACGAAGATCTCGGGACGCCACGGGGGAAATACAGGGGTCTCTCCACTGCTGGGACGATGGAGCTGTCTGCTGCGATCGAGATGACAGTTGCGTGGGGAGAACCGAGCAGGGAGAGAACCGAGCAGGGAGAGAACCGAGCAGGGAGACACCGAACGTAGGTTGTACTCGCCAGGTTACCCACACTCCTGCCGCAGGGAAGCTCCCGCCGCGTAGAATGCACATGGACGAACCGCAATCGATATGCCCCCTTCCTGTACAAGTCGGCCGGGAAACGCGGGCAAAGCTGTACGGAGTTGTGTTTTTGTTGAAGGGCGGATGGATGGACTGGAGCACGGGACGGATGACGCGGCGGGCAAAGATCGTAGGCACACTTGGACCGGCTTCAGGGACGGAAGATGTGTTTCGCCGTTTGGTGCGGGCCGGTCTGGATGTGGCGCGGCTGAATTTTTCGCATGGGTCGCATGAGCAGAAGGCCGAGTTGATCGCCATGGTGCGCAAGGTCAGCAAGGAAGAAAAGAAGCCGATTTGTATTCTTGCCGACCTGCAGGGACCGAAGATTCGTACAGGCACCCTCCTGGGTGGGAAGCCTGTGTTGCTGGAGGCGGGGGAGCGACTGACGATCACGCCGGAGCGGATTGACGGAACCGCCCAGCGCGTTTCCACGGTATTTACGACGTTGGCGGAGAATCTTAAAATCGGCGATCAGATCCTGCTTTCCGACGGTTTGATCGAGTTGCGCGTGATCGAACTGCAGGGCGCCGATGTGGTCACCGAGATCATCAACGGCGGCCTTCTCGGCGAGAAGAAGGGGATCAATCTGCCCGGGGTCGCGATCAAGGTTCCTTCGTTGACGGAAAAGGACGAGATCGATCTGGAATTTGCGATTCAACAAAAGTGCGACACGATCGCGGTGTCCTTTGTGCAGACGGCCGACGATGTGCGCTATGTGAAGGGTCGCATTG
Organism: uncultured Acidobacteriaceae bacterium; assembly: GCA_964242195.1. GTDB lineage: Bacteria > Acidobacteriota > Terriglobia > Terriglobales > Acidobacteriaceae > Granulicella. The sequence continues at coordinate 36,274 of CAXTBI010000023.1, read as the reverse complement.
CCGCGCTGGGTTCCGATGCGTGGGTGATTGCGAAGCTCGAAAAGCCGCAGGCGATCGATCACCTCGACTCGATTTTGGAGGCTACGGACGCGATCATGGTGGCGCGTGGCGATCTGGGGGTGGAGGTTCCGCCTGAAAAGGTGCCGGCCATCCAGAAGCACATCATTCGTCGGGCGGCGGAGTATCGGAAGCCGGTGATTACGGCCACGCAGATGCTGGAATCGATGATCGACAATCCGCGGCCCACACGCGCCGAGGCCTCGGACGTGGCCAACGCCGTGTATGACGGAACGGACGCCGTGATGCTTTCGGCGGAGTCCGCGGCGGGCAAATACCCGGTGGAAGCGGTGGCGATGATGGCGAAGATCGTGACGGAAACCGAGGAGCAGATCCTGCTGGAGCCGCGCAAGCCCGTGCCCTGGCTGCGGCGCACGTTGTCGATCCCCGAGACCATCTGCGAGTGCGTGGCGCATTCGGCACAGGACATGGACCTGGCGGCGATCGCCATATTTACGGAGAGCGGAAACACGGCACGTTTGCTTTCGAAGTATCGGCCGGAGTCGCCGATTTACGCGATGAGTCCGTTTGAGGCGGTGGTGAACCGCACGATGTTGCTTTGGGGTACGCACCCGATCTGCGTCAGCCGGTTTGAGAACACGGACACGCTGGTGCAGGTGGCCGAAGGTGTGCTGGAGGGTGCGGGGTTCGTGAAGGCGGGCCAGGTGGTCGGCATTGTGGCCGGTACGTCGACAAAAAGTGGAGCGACGAATTTTATGCGGCTGCATTCCATTTCGGACCGGTAGAACGTTCTGCCGCAGTGCGAAGAACGGGCCACCGCGAGAACAAACGAAGATTCCCTTCGGGAATGACAAATAAAGACGATTGCAAGGCGAATGCTAAGGCTGTTTGCGGATCGGTGTAACATCCGCCGTCATCGCTGAGCGCAGCGAAGGATCTCCGGGTTCTGCTCGCGGCTCCTATACATCTTCAGAACATCCGCTATAAGTTGCTTTAGTTGAGGCGTTGTAGTCTGGCGATCAGTTTTTCGGCCAGGGGTTCGCCGCTTTCGGTCCAAAGGAGGCGGCTGGAGATCCCGCAGTTTTTTTCTACAAGCAGGGTGAAGGCCAGGAGTTTTTCGACATTCTGTTTGACCCGGAGGGCGGCCGCCTCGTCGATGGGTGCCGCGTCGTCTGCGTCGTCCTCGCTCGCGTCTTCTTCGCCTTCGAGGGTGAAAGGGGTGTCGAGGCCGAAATCTACGCGGATGTGGCCGTTGGTTTCGAAGGTGCCGTTGTCGAATTCGGGGCCGAAGCCGATGAGCCGGACGCGGGTGGGTTCGAGTTGCCAACCGGCGTCGAGCCGGGCATCGGGATCGGTTTCGTCGGGGTCGTCGTCTGCCTCGTCAACGGAAGCGCGTTTTGAGTCCCGAAGGCCTCTTTCGGGGACCCAGAGGCCCCAGCGCATTTCAAATTCGTAGGCCGAGTCTTCGTGGAGTTGTTCGGTGGCTTCCCGGACGGCATTTTCGATGATGGAGGCTTCCGTGTCGGCGGTTTCGGCGGCGCGGGGGTCGTTGACGTAGACACGCTGGAAGACGGGCGACTCGGTCCAAGCGAGGGGGTAGGCGCTGGCGGCGGCCACGCGTTTGTAGGGCGCCTGGGTGGCACCGCCGGCGGAGGCAACGGTGGCGAACTGGCGGAGCACGGCGATCAGGGCCGCCGGGAGGTTGGCGAAGCGGAAGTTGGGGTACCAAAGGCTGAGGTAAAGCTGGTCTGCCATCGCTTTGATTTTAGCCGTTTTGGGCGGTGCGGGGCAGGGCGGGCGTGGGCGGAGGGACGATGAGTTGGACGACGTCTTCAGGGGATCCCCACCGGTCTTGGGAATGAGAGGACCTCCGGTCTTGGGAATGAGAGGATAGAAGGGGTTCCTCATGCGTTGGTCGGCAAAGCAGCTGCGGTGGTTGGCTCTGGGTGGAACGTTGGTGCTCGCCGCGGTATTGGCGGCCACGCTTGGGTTGGCGCGCTATCGTGCGGGCGTGGTGTGGCAGCGGATTTTGAAGCGCAATGGCGTGAACCTGGTGCAGGAGAGCAACGGCATCACGTGGTCGCAATCGGTGAAGGGGCGAACGGTGTTCACCCTGCATGCCGAAAAGTCGACCCCGCATGGCAACGGGGTGTATAGCCTGCACAACGGCGTCTTGATCCTGTATGGGAAGGATGGGCGGGACGATCGGATTTACGGCAAGGAGTTTGCGTACGACCAGAACGAAGGCGTTCTGCGAGCGATCGGCGAGGTTCGCATGGATTTGCAGACGCCCGAGCCGGCCGGGACCGCGAAGGCGCATGGGCCGGTTACGAACTTCAGTTTTGCCCCGGAGGACGGGGGGGCGGTCGACCCGCAGATCATCCATGTGCGGACGAGCGGCCTGATGTTTGTGCGGAAGGGCGAGATGGCGGAAACACGGGAGCCGGTGGAGTTCAGCTATCGCGGGATGCGGTGCGAATCGGTGGGGGCGCGGTTCGATGCGGGGGGAAGCGCGCTGCACCTGCTGGCCGACGTGAGAATGACCGGCACGGTGAAGGGATCGCTGTTTACGTTGAAGGCGGCGCGCGCCGATACCGACCGGCCGGCGAACACGGTGGCCCTGGAATCGGCGGATTGGGTTTCCGGCGAGCGTGCGGTGCGGGCCGACCATGCGCTGTTGTACCTGCGCAAAGACGGTTCGCTCGAAAGGGGCGACGGCGCGGGCAACGTCCGGTTGCGGTCGGGTGCACGGACGCTGAGCGCACCGGGAACTCACGCGGAGTTTGGAACCGACAACAAGCCCCGGCGGGCGGTGTTTACGGGCGGTGTGCAATTTGCCGACGACGGGGGCTTTGCGGACGACGGGCCCAAGGCGACGGAGCGGGGAACAGCCGCGGAGTTGACGCTGACGGCGGACCTGGCAGGAACCCTGAAGGACGCGGTGGCGCACGGGGATGTGCAGATGCACACGGAAGCGAGAGCGGCCGGGCAGGGGAGCCCGACGACGCGCGACGCGAGGGCGGAACACGCGACTGCGAACTTCCGCGCGGGGCCGGTGGCGGGGGAGCAGCCTGCCCTGACGAGTCTGGAACTGCGGGGGGCGGGGCAGCTTGTCCTTGTGTCGGGTGGGACGGGGAATTCGGGTGGGACGGGGAATTCAGGGAGGACGGGGAATTTGGGGGGTGGGACGCGCACGACGGTGCGTGGGGACGTGTTGACGACGACGTTTCTGCCAGGTTTGGGGCGAGCGCCCGCTCCGCAGCACCTGGTTGGGACCGGGCACACGATTTTGGAGCAGATTGGCGCGGAGGGGCAGCGGCAGATCAGCGGGGGCGACCGGCTGGAGGCACAGTTCGTTCAGCGGACAGGGGCGCGGCTGGGAGCGGGCTCGATGGAGGTGTCAACGGCTGTCCAGACGGGGCATGTGGGGCTGCAGGCGTGGCCGGCGGTTCGAGGGGGTGCCAGGCCGGATGCGGATATGGGGGCAAGCCGGGAGGTACCGGTCGAGCCTTCCCTTGGGCGGGCGGAACGGGCGTTGTACGACGTTGCGGCGGGCACCCTTACGCTGACGGCGGGTGGAGGGGCGCGGGCGGAGGTGGAGGACGGCAGCACGCAAATTTCCGCCCCGGAAATCACGCTGCACCAGGGAACAGGGGATGCGGAAGCCAGCGGAGGAATGGCGCTGACGAGCGTGGGGCAGCCCGGGGCGGCGGCAACGCATGTGTTGGCAGCGCGCGGGCGGTTGCGTCACGCGGTGGACCAGGCGGAATTTTACGGATCGGACCGCGAACCGGCGCAGCTTTGGCAAGGGTCGTCGCGGGTGAGCGCGGCGAACCTGGCCCTGGATGGCCGGCGGCATACGTTGGCGGCGCGACCGGCGGCCGCGGGAGCGCTGGTGCATGGTGTCTTTGCGCGCGAGGGAGGACGGGAGCGGAGCAGTATGGGCGGGAGCGGTGTTGCGGGACGGGCCCCGGCGGAGAGCTCCCTCCCGGCAAAGACCGGGGGGGCGGGGGAGCCCGCACATGCGCGGGGAACCGAAGCCAGTGGCGATGCGGTTCGGATTGCCGCGGAGGCGCTGGATTACAGCGATGCGGACGGGGAGGCGACCTTTCACGGCCATGTCACGATCGACGGGTCGGAGGGCACGTTGCGGGGGGATCGCGGTGCGATGTTTTTGCAGAAAGCCCGGGCGGAAAACGGCGACGGCAAGGCAACGTTGGGCAACGAAGGCCCGGGCCTGGAAAGCATCGCCGCGGGAAGCCTGACTGCGGCGCGCGGGATGGGAGGCCGGTTGGAGCGCTTTGTGTTGCTGGGCGATGTACGCTTATGGCAGCCCGGGCGTACCGGGCAGGGTGGGCAATTGACGTATACGGCGGCCACGGACCGTTTCGTCCTGACCGGGACGCCGGCGACGCCGCCCCAGGTGACGGATGCGGGGCAGGGAACGGTGACGGGCGAAACGCTGGTGTTCGGATCGGCAGACAAGAGTGTTGTGGTGGCCGGTGCACCGGGAATGGACCGGCGGGGAACGGACCGGCCGGAGATTGCACGGCGGCGTGTTCACACTGAAACGGAAACCAAGCGATAGAGACGTATGCGAACGCTTCAGACGGAAGAAATCGGCAAGACCTACGGCGGGCGGCAGGTAGTCCGCGGGGTCAGCCTGCAGATTCGGCAGGGCGAGGTGGTGGGTTTGCTGGGGCCCAACGGGGCCGGCAAAACGACCAGCTTCTACATGATTGTGGGGCTGGTGCGGCCGGATACGGGGCGCATCGTTACCGATGGAATCGACATCACGCAATTGCCGATGTACCTGCGTGCGCGCGAGCACGGCATAAGCTACCTGCCGCAGGAGCCTTCGGTGTTTCGCAAGCTGAATGTGGAGGAAAACATCCTGGCCGTGATGGAGACCCAGCACGGCACAGCGCAGGACCGGCGCCAACGGACGGAGGAGCTGATTTCGCAGCTGAGCCTGGGGCACGTACGCAAAACGCAGGGATTTGCGCTTTCAGGCGGCGAACGGCGGCGGGTGGAAATTGCGCGCTGCCTGGCGATCGAACCTGCGTTCATTTTGCTGGACGAGCCTTTTTCAGGGATCGACCCGATCGCGGTGCTGGAGATTCAGCAGATTATTCACGATCTGAAGGCCCGGGGCATTGGGATCCTGATTACCGACCATAACGTGCGGGAGACGCTGAGCGTGACGGACCGGACGTACATTTTGATCGAGGGGCGAATTTTTCGAGCGGGAACGCCCGGTGAACTGGGCCGTGACGCCGAGGTGAAGCGGCTGTACCTGGGGGAGAATTTTTCGTTCGGCAATGGGTTGAACCCGGCCTGAACGCGTGCCGGCTTTCCCTTTAAAGTTGTGGCGGGTCCATACCTTTGTGCCAGTGGCGAAGGGACGGGGACGGAGTAGAGTGAATCCAACACGAGCCCGTTTCTCTCTCGTGCATGCGCCCTCGACCGCCAGTCGAATGCCCAAGGTGACCCGGAGTTAGCCCCGCTTGTTGCAGCAACGACTCAATGTAAAAGTCGCCCAGCGTCAGGTTCTCACCCCTGGACTTGTGCAGATGGTGGGCGTGCTTGCGCTGAACAATCTCGAGCTGAAGGACATGATCAACAATGAGTTGGTCGAAAATCCGGTGTTGGAGGAGATTGAGGCGGCGGTTGAAACCCTGGAGCAGCGAAGTGCCCGGGAAGGGGACCGCGAGCGCAGTGCGGAGGACGTGGCCGGGGAGGCGGAACGGCCCAAGGATCCGTTCGATGAGGTGGATTTCGGGAGCTACTTTCAGGATTACCTGGACCCCGGATTCCGTACGCCTTCCACGTTTGAGGAGTACGACAAGCCTTCGTTTGAGCAGTTTTTGACCAGCCCCAGCACCCTGAGCGATCACCTGCATTGGCAAATTGGAGCGATGACGCTGATGCCGGGGGTTCGATCGACGGTTGAACTGCTGATCGGCAACCTGAATGAAGACGGGTATTTGACGGCGACCGAAGAAGAGATCCTGGGGCTGGGGGAAGGGCACATCTGGGTTTCGGCCGGGGCGGGCTGGGCGTGTTTGCGCGAGGCCCGACGGGTGCTGCAGGCACTCGATCCGGTGGGGGTCGGCGCATGCGACCTGGCGGAGTGCCTGCTGCTCCAGATTGGGGCCATTCGGGGGATGGCCCGGCCGGCCGGGGAGCCGATGGGCGGGGGAATGCGAGCGGACCGCGAGGCATTGCCTTGGGACCTGGCTGAAACGATCGTGCGGGAGCATCTTCCGCTGTTGCAGCGAAGGGATTTGCGCGAGCTGGGCAGGCTATGCCGGCGCCCGACAGAGGAGGTGGGACGGGCGGTGGAGGCGATACGACGCCTGGACCCGCGGCCGGGACAGCGGTTCCACGAGGGGGAGACGCGACTGATCGAGCCGGATGTGGCGTTTGTGAAACGGGGCGACGCCTTTGCCGTGGTGATGAACGATGGGGACGTGCCCTCGCTGCGCCTGAACCAGGGGTATCGCCGCATGATGAAGGCGGGTGCGGCGGAACGCGAGGTGCGGGACTATGTGAAGGAACGGTACCGCTCGGCTATCCAGCTGCTGCGCAACCTGGAGCAGCGCAAGAACACCATTTTGCGCACATGTGAGGCGATTGTGCAGCGGCAGGGAGACTTCCTGGAACACGGTGTGGAGGGTTTGCGGCCGATGATGATCAAGGAAGTGGCCGAGGAGATCGGTGTGCATCCTTCGACCGTAAGCCGGGCGGTGGCCAACAAATATGTGCACACCCAGCAAGGGGTGTATGAGCTGCGGTACTTCTTTTCCGAAGGCGTAAACGGGCCGGAAGGCGGCGATCTGCCCTTGCCGCTGTTGAAGCGAAAGGTGAAAAAGCTGATTGAGGACGAGGACGCGCGCAAGCCGCTGACCGACGATGCGCTGACGGCGGAGTTGCAGCGGCAGGGCATTCTGGTGACGCGGCGCACGGTGGCCAAATACAGGGAGGATATGGGGATACCGAGCACACATCAACGCCGCCGACGGTAACGGCATCGTAACGGGGAGGAGTGGCCAATGCATATTGAGTTTGTTGGGCGGCATTGCGATGTCTCGGCAAAGCTTCGGGCGCATGCGTCCGAGTACCTGGAGCGGATCTTTCTGATCGTTCCCAACGCGACGACGGCACGGGTGATGCTGACCGAAGACAAGTACCGTCGCATTGCGGAGGTCGAGCTGCTGATTCCGGGCGGGGACATGGTGGCCAAGTGCGAGGGAAAAGACATGGAAGGGGCCCTGCATGATGCTCTCCGCCGGCTGGAGCAGCAGGTGGTGAAGCACAAGGGGCGGGACCAGACGATTCGCGATCATCGCAAACCGGCCGTGGATGAGAATGGCGAGATGCGCGGCGTAACCGAGGCGCTGAAAGCGCAGTAGGCGGGAGTCGGCGCGAAGGTTGAGGGGAGCGGGCCGCTGGACCGGCTGGTAGAACCGGCTTGTTGGACCGGCTCGTTGGATGCGCCACCGAGTAGGTTACGGTCGTGTCACGGAGCACGGTACGTTTGTGCCATGGAGCCCGGCCGGGGGCGAATGCTACGATGTCTCGGATGGCACCGCGGCGTACGCCCAAGAAGGAAGAAGCGACGGCGGAGCCGATAGCCGAAGGCAACGAGCGAGAGCTTGTGATTCTGACCGGCATGTCCGGCTCAGGCAAGGCTTCGGCGCTGAAGACGTTTGAGGATCTGGGGTACTATTCGGTCGATAATCTGCCATTGGAGCTGATTCCCCGGTTTGCGGACCTGGTGGCGAAGTCGGCCGAGATCACGCGAGCGGCGCTGGTGATCGATGTGCGTGAAGGGATTCGGCTGGACCGCTTTCCGTCGATCCTGAAGGCGGTGCGCAAGGTTCTGCCGACGCGTGTGGTGTTTCTGGAAGCCGGCGACGATGTGCTGGTGCGGCGATTTTCCGAGACCCGCCGCCCGCATCCGCTGGGACGCACGGAAAACGTTGTGGATTCCATTCGCGCGGAACGCAAACGGCTGGATCCGGTGCGGAACGTGGCGGACATTCTGCTGGACACTTCCAAGTTCAATGTGCACGAACTGCGAGCCCACCTGAATGGGCAATTCGACCGGGCGGAAGGGCCGAGCGATCGCAACCTTACGCTTTCGATTATGAGTTTTGGTTTCAAAAACGGTGTGCCTACCGACGCGGACCTGGTGTTCGACGTGCGGTTTTTGCCGAATCCGCATTTTGTGCCCGAGTTTCGGAAGCTGACAGGAAAACATCCCAAAGTGGCCAAGTACATTCGGCAATTTCCGCAAACCAAGGAGTTTCTGGACAAGGTGACGGATATGTTGACGTTTCTGCTGCCGCACTACATCAAGGAAGGCAAGAGTTACCTGACGATTGCGATCGGGTGTACGGGCGGGCAGCACCGGTCGGTGTTGATTGCCGAAGAGCTGAAAAAAAGATTGGCCGCGGAAGGCTACCGGGCCAAGGCGGGACATCGTGACATGCCGCGGAGGGCATGATGCCGGCGTTTCGTTTGCCGGCGCTGTACCCGATTGCCGATATGGAGACGCTTGCCCGGCGTGGGATGAGCGTGACGGCGTTTGCGCAGGAACTGCTCGGAGCCGGTGTGGAAATTGTGCAACTGCGGGACAAGCTGGGGAGTCCGCAGCAGGTTTTGCGGCATGCGGCGGAGATCTCGGCGGTGCTGTCGGGTAGCCGGTGCCTCCCGGTGATGAACGACCGGGCGGACCTGGCGGTGCTGGCAGGGTGGATTGCGGTGCATACCGGGCACCTGGACCTGCCGCCGGAGGATGTTCGACGGGTCTTTCCGGAAGGGGAACGCGGACGCGTGATTGCCGGCGTGTCTACGCACGACGAGGCGGGAGTACGGGCGGCCGATGCGGGAGGCGCCGATTACATCGCGGTAGGACCGGTGTTTCCGACAGGGAGCAAGGCCGACGCGGAACCGGTGATTGGGTTGGAAGGAGTCCGCCGGGCGCGTGCATGGACGCAGAAGCCGATCGTGGCGATCGGTGGAATCACGTTGGAGAATGCGGGGGCGGTGCGGGAGGCCGGGGCGGATTCCGTGGCGGTCATCGGGGCGCTGTTCCGACCGGGCGTGAGCGTGGGCGAGGCGGCTGCGGCGCTGCTTCGGGTGGTCGGGACCGGGACGACCGGACGCGCGTGAAGTGGTTGGCAAAGCACCGTTGGGGCAGGTGAGGCTGCGGGAGGCGGCGGTTCGCGATGCGCGGGTGCGCCGGCGTGTGAAGAAGCGGTGAAGAAGTGTTGTATTGTTGCGTTACATGCCTCAGATCACATGGGTTGTCCGGGGTCTCGCGGCCACGGCGACCCGAAACCCACGTCCCCGCTTTTGCGAGCGGGCCGGCTGAGGCGTAAGGAGATGGACGGCGGATGGCCAAACTCTTTGCGAAGAAATCCATGGACGTGTTGCTTTCCGAGGCAAATGCCACGGGAGAAAACACCCTTCAGCGTTCCTTGGGCCCCTTTCAACTGACGGCCCTGGGCGTCGGGGCGGTGATCGGCGCGGGTATTTTTGTGTTGTCGGGCCTGGGGGCCCATTATGCCGGGCCGGGACTGATGCTCTCCTTTGTGCTGAGCGGCCTCGGTTGCGCCTTTGCTGGGCTTTGCTATGCCGAGTTTGCGGCCATGATTCCGCTCGCCGGATCGGCGTACACCTATGCGTATGCCACGCTGGGCGAGCTTGTAGCGTGGATTATCGGCTGGGATTTGACGCTGGAATACGCCATGGGTGCGAGCACGGTCAGTTCCGGGTGGTCCAATCACTTTGTCGAGCTGATGGAGATATTCCACATTCAGTTTCCGCTGTGGCTGGCGTATGACCACTGGACGGCGGTGGGTGTGGCCGTGGACAACGTCGGTCGTCAGGTGATGGCGGCAAAGTTTCCGCAGCTCGCGTTGGGAACGCAGGCCTATATCCAGCAGTTGGGCGCCTTGAAGGCGGCCCCCACCCCGGAGATGCTGGTGAGAGCCCACGCGCTGCTGAATGCGCCGGTGCTGTTTGGGCATGAGATTGGGCTGAACCTGCCGGCACTGCTGATTGCGCTGGTTGTGACGTGCATCCTGGCGGTCGGCATCCAGGAGTCGGCGAAGTTCAACTCGGTGATCGTGGTGGTGAAGGTCGCGGTGGTGCTGTTTGTGCTGGCACTGGGATCGCACTATGTGGACCGCGTGAACTGGGGTCATTCCTGGCATCAGTTTGCGCCGTTCGGCTTTGGCGGCATCGGCGCGGGCGCGGCGTATATTTTCTTTGCGTATATCGGGTTCGATGCTGTGTCGACGACGGCGCAGGAGGCTAAAAATCCGCAGCGCGATCTGCCGATCGGCATTATTCTTTCGCTGATTATCTGCACGATTTTGTACATCGGCGTGGCGGCCGTGCTGACCGGCATGGTGCCTTGGCAGCAGGTGAACATTGAAGCGCCGATTGCGCGGGCATTTCAGGACCGGAACCTGGGCTGGGCGAGCGACATCATCACGGCCGGAGCGCTGGCTGGCCTGACCAGCGTGATGCTGGTGATGCTGCTGGGCCAGACGCGGGTGCTGTACGCGATGGCCAATGACGGGCTGCTGCCAAGGAAGTTCTTTGCCGAGGTGCATCCGCGTTTTCGGACGCCTTTCAAGAATACGTTCCTGGTGGGCACCATTGCCGGCGTGGTCGGGGCGCTGACGCCGATCGACGAGATCGGAAAGATGGTGAATATCGGAACGCTGCTGGCGTTTGTTATTGTGTGTATTGCCATCATGGTGCTGCGGGTGCGTGAGCCTGGGAAGCCCCGGCCGTTCCGTACACCGCTGGCCTGGCCGGTGCCGGTTGTTCCTGTGCTGGGAATTTTGTTTAACGGCTACATGATGTTGAAGCTGGGCTGGTTGAACTGGGTGCGCTTGATCGTGTGGCTGCTGATTGGGCTGATGGTGTACTTCACGTACGGGCGCAAGCACAGCCGTGTGCAGCTGGGGTACTTGCCGGCCGAGTTGGATCCGAACGAACTGCATCCGGAGGAGATTGGCGACGTGCCGGTGGGTCGCTTACGTTAGGGGCGAGTTCGCCTTCAGGCGTATAGGAGTGGCGAGCAGAATACACAGATCCTTCGCCCCGCTCAGGGATGACGGCGTACACACACCTTTCACGAGAACAGCGTTTGGAACGTGGAGCGCGCGAGCGGAACCGGATTTACGGTTCGGGAAGTGCGCGACGGGGGGGAGCGGCCGAGGCGCTGTGCGTGCGGGCTGCCCCAGGCTGAGCCGAGCCGGTGGATGTGGGTACGGTTGCGATATCGATCGGAGTCGGGTCGTCGCGGAGCTTGAGGAACAGTGTTCCGGAGGAACCGGCCGGGTGTGGAACCTGGAGAACGTTTCCGGTGAAACCGTCGGGAACAGGATTGGGCTGAGCGAAGGCGGGGTCGGCGCTGACGGCCTGAAGAAGGTACAAACTGCTGCCCGAAAGGTTGCAGGGGCTCGCCGGATCGGGAGCGCATTGCAAACGGGTGAGCACGGGTAAGCGCACAAGGGTGCCCAACGGCAACCAGTCGCTCGTCGCAAGTGGGTCCGTTTCCGTGTTCTGGGCAGCGGTGGAGTTGGCGTCCGCGGTGGTGCCGTCTTCGGGATGCCGCCCTTTGGACTTACCCGGGGGAAAGATGGCCCGGACGCGCAGGGCACCAAAGGCACTGGGACCGAAGGACCGCAGGGGATCGAGCGAAGCGACGACGGTATGGGGATCCTGCAGAACCAGGCCGCCGGAAGGTGCCAGCGTAAGCACGGTGTGCAGGGAGCCGTCCGGGGTTGCAACCTCGACCTGCCCGTTGCGGGGGAAGTTGGTCTGAGATTTCAGCGTGAAGTCCACGTGGGAATCGAGTGGAAGGTCCTCCCCATTGGAAAGGTTGACCACCGTGCCTGGGGCGGGGACGAAGGTGCGGCTGAGCAGGTTGAGGGCGGGGCGTGCGGAGGCGACGGTGAGCGAAAGCGGAAGCTCGCGACCGTCGTTCAGACTGAGGGTGGCCCTGAGATGCTCGCCGGGATGCGTGGGTGGGGCGGGGCTATCGGTGGGCAGGCTTAGGTGTAGGGAGTCGGGAGCGGGCGGGGATTCCTCCGTGGCAGCGGCTGGGTCCGGACGGAAAACGAGGTCGCCCAGCGTCAATTTCGTGACACTGCCAAGATTGGAGCCGCGCAGAAGAAGGGAGCGGTCCCCGGCGGCAAGCTCCACGGCGACGATGTGCGCCGGATCGGTGAAGGCGAGGGTTTGCAGGCTGTCCGGTTGCGGCTGGCCGTACTGCTGGATGGCGAGATGGAGGTTGCCGGGGGGAATTTCGTGGCCGGCCGGCAGAGAAACCGCAAGGCGATTGGGGTGATCGGCATCCCGGCTGGACTTGAAGGTCAAGGGGAGTTGGCCCGGCGTACCGGAGGGTTGGGCGGTGACGGTATGCACGCAGGCGCTGCCGGTGGAGGTGACGAAGAGCTCCGCCGTTTTGCCGGCGATGACCTCGGCTGCGGAACCATCGGCACCGACGATGTGCCAATCGCTGCCGGGCAGCTGTTGCAGCTTCAGAGTGGGGCCGGTAAACGGGTCGAAGCCCCAGCGGCCCTGGATGGTGCCGGTGAGTTCGACCGGCATGGCGCGGACCGGGATGGAACTGTTCGAAGGCGCTGCGGACGCCGCGGTGGAGGTTGGATCGAGCGGCTGGCGGACATCGGTGATTTGTACATGGTGTTCCGGCTTTGGCTCCAGCCGCAGACCCCCCTCGAAGGCGTCGGGAATCAGCGGAATGTCCGGCTGCAGCGGAGCGCCGGGGGGCGTGTTGGGATGCAGCACCATTTGCGTTGCGAAATCCGTCGAAAAAACGAGGGGTGCACCTTCAAGAGGAAGAACGACGGAGGGCTTCAACAGGCAGGCGACGAAGTTCGGGTCAGACGGCTGCAATGGGGGTTTGCTGGCCTCCTGGATGCTGGGCAGCGCGATGACGAGGACCGATTTCGGATTGTGGAAGGACGGGGGTGTATTGACGCGGAGATTGAGCGCCTCACCTTGGGGGAACGCGATCGCGGGAATGTATTGGTATTGGGCCGTATGCAGGTTTCCCATGATGCGGATGAAATCGACAATGGCACCGACGTAGGCGGAGTAGCTGCCGCTGCCGGCAAGCCGCGTGTAGCTGGCCTGGCTGATCAGGTCGGAGTTGGCTCCGCTGGAGAGGGAAGCAACGACGTTTTGCGCATGACCGTCGTCCATCAGCAGTTGCGAGCCGGTTTGCGTGAGGCAGGGAAACTGCTGATCGACGGGCCGCTTGAAGCATTCCGGATTGGGTTTGAGATTGAGGGTGCGAGCGAGCAGGTCGGAGTGTTTTTGCAAATCGGCGGCATCGGAGGGAGGCACATGGCGGATGCCGGCGAGGTAGCGTTCGATGCGGGCCTGCTCGAACCCGGCTTCGGAAAGGTCCTGCGAGGCGCGGACGAAGACGCCGGGGCGTCCACGCACGGCGGATTTCAGGGTGGCGAAGTCGCCGCCGGTTTCCGGGGCCATGAAAAGGACGGCCTGCTGCGCTTCAGCGGGGACGGTGATGTAGGTGCCTTCCGCCTGCACCTTTTTGTTCCATGTTTCGATGCGGTAGAACCAGTTTTCCGGTGGGGGATTGGTGCTGCCGCGCAGGAAAACGCAGATGAGGAGGTATTTTGCGGATTGCGAGGGCGGAAGATCGGGATGCAGCCAGAGCCGGTCGCCCGGTTGCAGGTTGGGAACGGAGGCGATGGGCAGGGTATCGGGGCCACGGGTGACGCGGACGTCGACCTTCGGGCCGACGAGGTCGAAGCGAGCGTCGGCGACCAGCGCCGGAGAAGCGGCCCCGAGCCAGAAAGCCAGAACAGCGGCACGTCGTACCCACTTCGGCAGTTTGTTCAAGACGCGGTGCCACACCCTGGCGATTAGATGCAAGGGTACAGGCAGATTATGCGGCGTATCCATACCCCAAAGGTTCGGCCCCAAAGGTTCGGCCCACAAGGTTCGGCCCACAAGGTTCGGCCCACAAGGTTCGGCCCACAAGGTTCGGCCCACAAGGTTCGAGCCAAAGATTCGAGCCAAAGGTTTCGAGTCCTAGGAATCTCTGATTTATTCGGATCCAGGTGAAGGGCAGGCTTCAGCCGTGCCGTAAGTGCTTTGCTTACAGTGCGGCTTGAGCCGCTGAGGTACGCTTTCCTGCTCGACACTGGATAAATCAGAGGTTCCCTAGTCGGAAAGAGACAAGTTTCTTCCAGCCAGCTGCGGGCTGGAGGCTGCTCGTCATCTTCCGCAGCTGGTTGGAAAAGGTCTTCATTGCTTACCGTGCTCCGGGTGGTGAGTACGGTAATAGTCAACCGCAAGGACGATAAACTCCCCGGTATTCTTCACGGGATTTTTTGGATCTTGGATGAGCCGCGACGCATCCAGCAAAATGCGCTGCTGCTCTTCTTCCGTTACCTTCAAATTTAGCTGAATGTTGGCTCCCCGGCTTCTCAGGCGGCGGCCGTCGATCTTCTCGTGATGTCTACGCTCGAAACCGAACTCGCGTCCTGCGTTCACCTAAGCCTGTGTTGTCGCGGCGTCCATTTTCGGTCGAGGAGGCAGCTGATCCAGTCCGCTCGTGAAATCCAGTTTCACCGCTGAGCGCGCCTCAGGCATAGGAATGCACCTCATTCTTCGCGGTAGCGCGACCGGAATCGAAGACGGACGGCTCTTGCGCAGGGTGTCGAAGAGCGGGAAGAAGCAGGGCATCGGACTGAGCGACTGGGCCGTCTGGTCGGTCGTCGAGCAGACCGCGAAGGCGATCGGAATCGAACGGTTCGGAGCGCATGATCTACGCCGTACTTGTGCGAAGCTCTGCCGCAAAGCCGGCGGCGACCTGGAGCAGATCAAGTTCCTGCTGGGGCACTCCTCGATCCAGACCACAGAGCGGTACCTCGGGTCCGAGCAGGAGATCTCCGTGGCGTTTAACGACAGTTTGGGTCTGTAACCGTGGTTTCAGAGAGTACGGGCGGGGGGCGAATCAAGCTGAACTCATCCACGTCATAGAGTGGCGCTTCTTTCTCCCTGACGATGATTACGGAACTGCTGCCCGAACTGCCTGGCACTGGTAACCTACGTGACCACGTTCCTTACGGTTATTTGGAAGGCTCGCCGATCTCCGGTGAGTCCGATCGACCGTCGTTTGTGAGGCGGCCGAGCTTACGCCCGGGAGAGTTGACAGCCGAAAAGCCTCTGCCTATAGTGGCCTCGCAAGCGACTTAACGAATTGTCTTGGGGGTTTAACAAAGTAATGGCGAGCAAACGACCGTTTTCCTGTGCCAAAGTGTCTCGATCTTTCCTGATCGCGGGTGCCGTATCCGGAAGTGCCCTGTGGACCGCGGCGGCGCTGGGCCAGACCGCCCCCAACTTCGGGCCTAACGTTACGATCATCACGCCCGGCATGAGCCCCGCGACCATCAATGCGACGTTGAATGGGCTCAACGGGGAAACCCAGTTCAGCGCCAACCGCCACGCCGTGTTGTTCATGCCCGGCACCTACGGTACTTCCGGCGCTCCGGTTGCGGCCCAGGTGGGTTACTACGAGTCGGTTGCCGGCCTCGGCAGCTCGCCCAATCAGGTCACGATCTCCGGCGGGCTCGCGGTGGATCTGCTCGTCAATGGCAACCTGCTGCAGAACTTCTGGCGTTCGCAGGAGAACGTTTCCGTGATTCCGATCAACGGACCCGTGAACGGCACGCTGGACTGGGGCACATCGCAAGGAGCCTCCCTGCGGCGCATGAACATCCAGGGCAACCTGGCCTATGTGAACTCCGGCTCCATCGGGCCCGTCGATCCATGCGCGCAGGCAAGTGGCGGCTTCAGCGCCGACATCGCGGTCTCCGGCAACACCAACGCCTGCTCGCAGCAGCAGTGGTTTACCCGGAACAGCTCCTTGAACGGTTGGAGCGGCTTTGTCTGGAACTTTGTTTTCTCGGGCGTGCTGGGCGCGCCGCCGCAGTCGTTCCCGGGCGGTGGCTCCGGCCTGGTGAATGTGACGAACGTGGCGACCACACCGGTCAGCCGTGAAAAGCCCTTTCTATACGTCGACGGCAGTGGCAATTACTTTGTCTTTTCGCCGGGATTACAAACGAACTCCAAAGGCACCAGCTGGTCGGGTGGAGGTCTGGGCCCCGGAAAGTCGCTCCCTCTCAGCTCGTTCTTTATCGCGCAGCCTTCGAACACGGTGGCCGACATCAACAGCGCCCTGGCCTCGGGCAAAAACCTGCTGCTGACGCCGGGCATTTACCAGTACAGCCAGCCCATCGCGGTCACCAACCCAAACACCGTGGTGCTGGGAATGGGGTTCGCCACGCTGATCCCGCAAGCCGGCAATGCCGCGATCTCCGTGGCGGACGTGGATGGTGTGCAGGTCGCGGGCCTGATTGTGGACGCCGGCCCGGTCCGTTCGCCGGTGTTGTTTGAGGTCGGCAACCCTGGCGCAACCAACGCGAGTCATGCCTCGAACCCAACCTCGCTGAACGATATCGTGATTCGCATCGGCGGCCAGGAATCGACGGCCGTCAGTGCCGGAACCGGCCTGCAGGTGGATAGCAACAATGCGATTCTCGATAACTTGTGGTCGTGGCGCGCGGACCATGGATCCGGCCCCATTGGCTGGACGGTAAACACCGCCGACCATGGCCTGGTGGTGAACGGAAGCAATGTTACAGCGCTCGGTCTGGCGGTCGAGCACTACCAAAAAGAGCAGGTGCTGTGGAATGGCAACGGCGGGGAGACCATCTTCTATCAAAGCGAGCTGCCGTATGACGTGCCGAACCAGGCTGCCTGGATGGATGGCAACGCAAACGGCTATCCGTCCTACGTGGTTTCGCCGAGCGTGTGCACGCATACCGCCTACGGGCTCGGGATTTACTCGTTCTTCGACGTAGGCCCTAACATCGTGGAAGACAACGCCATGACCGTGCCGAACAACGCGGGTATCTCCGTGACAGATATCGGCACAGTGTGGCTTAACGGCTACGGCTCGATCACACATGCTATCAACGGCGTGGGTGCGGCGGCCAATAGCGCCGTGCCGGATACGCTCGAGCCGGTGGTTTCCTACACGGGTACGGGTGCCTGCACGATAACAACTCCGGCCCCGACCCCGGTTGGTGCGCCTTCAGGTCTCAGCGCCACCAATAAAGCGGCCTCCGGCTCCGCTACGACGCCCTCGGTCCAGTTAGGCTGGAACGCGTCCTCAACAGCGGGCGTAACGTACACCGTATACCGCGCGGCCGGTTCCGCAGCCGCTACGGCGATTGGGACCGGGGTGACCGGCACTGCGTACACCGACACAACGGTAGGCGCCAACACGGCGTACACCTACTATGTGGTGGCGGTCAGCTCAACCGGCGTCGCTTCGTCCCCTTCCAACTCGGTCACACTCACGACCCTGGCGCCGGTGGCGGGCGGCGGCGGATTCAGCACAACGACCTGGTACAACATCGTGAACCAGACCAGCGGCAAATGTCTGGATGCCGCAGGGCACGGCACCTCAAACGGCACCGTCGTCCAGCAGTGGGCGTGCGGCAACCAGCAGCCGAACCAGGAGTGGCAGTTCCAGTCGCAGGGGAACAACGTGTATACGATCGTGAACCGGGGCGCGCCGGCCGAGGTGCTGGATGTCGCAAACCTCGCCACGGCGGACTTCAGCCCCCTCCAGACCTGGACCTATGGAGGCGGAAGCAACCAGCAGTGGACTCCGGTCGCCAACGGCAACTACTTCGTCATCAAGGGTGCCGGCAGCGGCCGTTGCCTGGATGTTTATCACAGCTCCACAACCGATGGCGTGCAGATGGAAATTTACAGCTGCAACAACACGGGCGCCCAAAACTGGACGCTTGTTGCGCAGCCGTAGTGCTATAGGGGTCCTCTCAGAAAACGGACAATAGAGCACGTTAGGGATAGTTCAGGGTCCGGAGGGGCCTGAATCTGCCCTGTGCGAGCCTAGAGCCTGTTAGGTACTTGTGAGAGCGGCGTTGATGAGTTTGTGAGTCATGAGGATAGCGAAGGCGATGTAGTGGAAGCCTTTGAGGCTTGTTTCGAGCCGTTCGTAGTCTCGGGCGAGTCTGCGGAATCGGGCGGCCCAGGCGAAGCTTCGTTCCACGACCCAGCGTCGCGGCAAGAGCACGAAGCCCCGTTTGGCCATGGGATGCTTGACCACATCGAGCCGGATGCCGTGCTCCCTGGCGGCTTCGGAGGCGTTGGGCCCGGTGTAGCCCTGATCGACATAGGCCAGCTCGACCGTCGAGCCAGTGACCTGCTGCACCTCGGCGGCCAGCGCGGCCACCTGCTCGCGGTCGCCCTGATCAGCCGCCGTCACCTTGAGCGCCAGCAGGTGGCCCAGCGTATCGCGGACCCTTTGGCACGGCGAGCTTGCATCAGCGCAGCGGTCCACTGCTGCCGGTCTTCCGGAGACGGCGCCGGGTTCGAGCAGCGCCACAGCGCGATCGTCCTGCAATCAAGTGAGCTGAAAGGCTCAGCGCCTATTGGCCAAGCAGCGTGGGTAACGAGATGGCGTTACTTTGCGCCTGGTAGCCCAAGCCAGTCGGATGAAAGTTGTCGGACGAGGTGAAGTTGGGCAACAAAAAATCGGGGTGAGTGGGATAGGCGAGAGCAGCGTCGAAGTCGGCAATCGCGACGACACCAGGCAGAGTGCTGCCGGTGGAACGGATCCAGGTGTTCACGGCACGGCGCTGTGTGGAGCCTGGATTTTCAGGTCCAGGGTAGAGATCGCCCTGCCAGGGGTTCCCAGATGAGGGCAGTAAGGACGGGTCTGCGATGGTGCAGTACTCGGCTGGCGGTATGGTGGCCAGGAGGACGCGGATGCCGGCGGCCTGCGCCTGCGCAACCATGTTGGTCAGCGAGGCCTCGACCTGGGTCGCGGGGACGCAATCGGTACGGAGATCGATGCCGCCGAGGTAGATCACGACGGCTTTGACATTGGCCTGTTGGATCACGTCGCGGTTCAGACGGTCGATGCCCGCGGTAGCTTGCCCGGACTTGGTGCGTGCGTCTTCACCCGCAGGATCGCCGATCGTGCCCGCATTGAGTACACCAATGCGGTACCCGGCAGCGATGAGGCTACGGGCGAGCCAGTCAGTGGGACGATCGTTGTCTTGTCCGGGAACCGCGACATTCGGAACGGGATATGCGTTTGCACTGCCGTAGTTCGAGTTGTGGCCATCGATCGAGGAACTGCCGAACAGCGCAACCGAGCCCTGGTATGCACCGTATACGTCGATCCCGCTGAGGAGGTACCACTCCGTGACAATGGTGGGAAAAGCCGCGCCGGTTGTGTCTGTCGTGGTGTCTCCGGCTCCGATGGCGGAAG
The DNA here is from genome assembly GCA_964242195.1 of uncultured Acidobacteriaceae bacterium. Lineage (GTDB taxonomy): Bacteria > Acidobacteriota > Terriglobia > Terriglobales > Acidobacteriaceae > Granulicella. The sequence goes on along the minus strand of CAXTBI010000023.1, from coordinate 16,857 downwards.
CGTAGTTGCTGGATACCTGGGAGTCGTGTTGCGTAAGCGGCGGGAACGCGCCCTTGACGTAAGCCGAGACGGCGAGCCGCTGGCCGAATGTATAGGGGACGTTTACGGAGTCGGAGGTAACCTGCTGACCTGCCGGAATCATCACGGTGGTGTTGCCGCTGAAGGTGAGCAGCTTGTCCGTGGCGGCATCGACGGTGGCGCCGCCCCCGGCAACCGCGATGCGCGCAGATCCAATCGTGATGGGACTGGTTCCGTAAACGTTGGTAAAGTGAACCCGTTCCTGTGTGCCATCGATGGTGGGGAGAACGACAAAGCGGAAGCTTTGCTCAGATCCGCCGGCATTTTCAGCGCTACGAACGGCGTTCTCTGGCGATGCACCCCAACCTACAACCCAAATGGAAGGAACGGCTGCATTGGCAGGCGCCGAGGGAGCGACCGTGCTGGAGGAGCAGCTGCTGAGGGCGAGCAGAGTGCAGCTGGCAAACAGGACGGCGAGTCGCTTAGCTACGCTGAGGCGAGGCATATAAATAGTGACGCGTGATCGTGGGAAGAAGTTTTAACTAAAGTGGCGGTTGGCTTCAATGGTTCGCATCTTGCGGCCGGACCCAATCTAGGCCCTGTGGTTGATGGCTCGGAGTGATCACCTACCAGGGATGTGAAGCCCCATCGCGGATTGGAAGATCTCGATGTTCAGTTCCGAGAGCGCACGGGCCGAACTGCGTCATGCCCTGGCCTCCCTTGGTGTCCTGGCGCACGACGCGGAACACGGAGTGCTTGTCGGAGTAGAAGGCGACAGGGCAGCCGTGCTCATGAAGGTAGCCGCGCGGCGCGGCAAAGTAGCTCTCGGTGCTCTCGCTGGGGACAAACCGCAACTGCATCAGCTTGCTCGTGGCGTCGTCCACGAACACCAGCAAAGTGCAGGGCTCGGCACGATCCTCAAACCAACGGTGCTCCGAGCCGTCGATCTGGACCAGCTCACCAAAGGACTCGCGACGAAGCCTGGGCTGGTGGAAGCTCGTACGCTGCTTGCGTGAGAGCCAAACACCTTCGGCCATCATCCAGCGCCGCAGCGTCTCCCGGCCCACGTGAATCGCGTGCCGCTCTGCAAGCGCCTCTGCTGCCAGGGTCGGACCGAAGTCGCGGTAGTTCCTGGGGTCCCCTCAGAAAACGGACAATAGAGCACGTTAGGGATAGTTCAGGGTCCGGAGGGGCCTGAATCTGCCCTGTGCGAGCCTAGAGCCCTTCCATTGGCAGTCGCCAGTGAGGTTAATGTGCTCCCAGCTGAGCGGGGAGAGAAAAACTTGACCAGCTCAGCGTCGAGGACCTGCCGGTTTCGAGTTGAGGTTTGGACCGCTCTCTCGATGTACACGGCGTTCCAGAGCGCGAGGGCAGCCGTGACGAGAGTGAGGCCGCTGGCTCGATAGGGTTGCTGCTCGAAGCTGCGGTCCCTGATCTCTCCGAGGCGGCAGAGGGAGACGGCTCTGGCGAGCGCATTCCGCGCCTCACCCTTGTTGAGTCCGGCATGAACGCGACGGCGGAGCCTCCCAGCAACTACCGACAGCGGCATTGTCTGGAGAACCAGACACCAAAGCCCCGGCTATGCCAGCGCCTCAGGCCTTGCGGATGCGACAAAGGTCAGGCGAAGCGGCGCTTCAGCGTTCCCACGATGCCGAGAACACCAGTCCCCAGCAGGATGAGGCTGGAAGGTTCGGGCGTGACGACCACTGCAGCGGGTGTTCCCGAGATGGTTAAGGTGCCGAGATCGGACGTTCCATCGACGTAGATCCCGTCCTTGCCGATGTCGTAGGTACCAGCAATGGGACCATCAAAAATTATCGCCGTGGCCCCGAGATCACTCTCACCCTCGATCCCGTACTGGCCGAATATGACCTCCGTCAGCTTGCCATAAGCGAACCCACTCAAGAACAGGTCAGAGCTCGTGGTCACTGGAACAAAGTGTGCGCTGTAGCTAAGGAATGTAGGTGAGTTGACAGTGAAATTCGTGCCAGCTGCGTCACCGGCACCAACATAGCTGTAAATCACGTCAGCGTGTGAGAGGGCGGGCGACAGCAGAGCGGCAGCCACCGCGATAGCGCATAAACGCATGAAGAACTCCTTGGGGTTGCATTGAAGTATTCAGTTCGAGCTCAGCCTAGTATGCGACGTGGGCTCAGGCGGCGGCAAGAAGTATCAACCGGGTTCGACTGTGGCACCCGTCTTACCTGCTCGTCATACGCGTCCGGTTGGCAACTCTAGGCTTCTGCGCCTGAGTGCCCCTGCGGCAATCAGCACCCCGGTACCTAGCAGCACCAAGCTGGACGGCTCCGGAGTCGTCGCGACGTTGACCTCGAAGTTACCCGTTCCAAGCAGGTCCTCCGTCTGACTATCCGCGCCTCCTTCCAACACATACACCGCCGGATACGCGCCCGTGAGCACATCCTGCGCAGCCGTGATGGAAAACAGATCATCGGTGACGCTGTCTCCGGGCATCAGGTCTACGGGAAAATTGGCAAACAAACCGCTGTCGTCCACCGTGAACCCGGAGGGTTCCTGCAAGGTGACTGTATCGCCGGTCAGGTACACCGCGTTGCCATTGGTTAACGGCGCGCTGATGGTTGCGGAGAAGGTCACCGTGCCGCCGGGCTGCACACTTTGCACAGGGGCGGTCAAAGTGAACGTTACGGTATCGGCATGGGCTGCCGCACAACCCATACCGGCCAGCACGGCAGTTGCGAGGACGGAGCAAGCAAAGCGTTTCATTCATATCTCCAGATGATTCGGTGTGAGGATTAGGGCAGCTTGATTCGATAGGTTCCGCTGAAGGAGCCACCCTCGTAGGTTCCCAGGACTTTTTCCACGGCTGTGGTGCCGGACGTTCCAGCCGTTGCCGGTACCGTGCACGTGGCCCTCACTAACAGCCCAGGATCAAGCGTCCCAAGCATCTGTGGCATCGGAGTGCAACCCACTCCACCTACCGTAAGCCCGGTCAGCGTTACGAACTGCGCAGAGCCGATCCCGGTATTGTGCAGAGTGACGGTCAACCCGCGCGAGCCGTTTCCCAGCGCCGTGATGGCGGTGGCAGCTGAGATCACAACCGTTCCGCTGGACGGCTGTACGGTCAGTGTTCCGGTAGCCGAAGTCGCGGCGTAGTTCGCATCCGCGGCCTCGGTCACCGTGATGGTGTAGGTTCCCGAAGCGAGGATTCCCGTGGCATAGCTCACACTGCACGTCTGGGGCGACATCGTGGCGGTGCAGGTCGCGGTCACCGAGGTCCCGCCGTCAACGCTGAAGGATAACGCGCCCGTCGGCGCCTTCGTTCCGCTGTATGTCAGGGTGGCGGTCAAGGTAGTGGAGGCCGTCCCGAACGCAATCGAGGTGGAGGCAACGCTCAGGCTGGAGACCACGGCGGCCTGAGGCGGATCGACCAGGAACAGGAGGCTGGTGACCTCGCCGAGGATAGGCGACTGCGCGGAGGGATTGACCAGGGACGATCCATTATTCCCGTACGCCGCGAAGGTGGAAAGGACATGTTCCCCAACCGTTGCCGGCGTCAGTGTGATGGTGGCTGCACCGGCAGAGGTGCTGCTGAGCGGCTGCTGCATCCACGCCGCGCCGTCCACCGAGTAGTAGATTGCCGTCGGCGTTGGCTGGACCGCCGGCGTGAAGTGCCCTGGACCCGGGAAATTGCTCACCGCCGCTATCTGAAAAGAAGGCGTGGCATTGCGCGTCTGGAAAAGCGGCGTGGTACCTACGGTCTGCCCATCGATTACAGGACTGATGGTATCGGTGAGCGGGTCCGCTCCCGTGCGCTCCGTGGTGAGGATGTCCAGCGCGTTCGGCCCGCCACTACCCCCGGCGTACACCCGGTCGGTGACCGGGTCAGGCAGCGCAAAGCTGTTTCCACCTGCCACGGTTTCTACAAAGCCGCCTGGATTCACGACGGCGCCTGGATTGGTCTGGTTCTGCGTGTAGAGCTTGTTTCGCAGCACATCCAGGCTCAGCCCCACCACATCGCTGCTCACGGCCGCCGTCGACAGCACGGTCCGGCTCGCCCCATCGATGATCGAGATGGTCGCGGCGTTCGCGTTGAAAACGTAGATGAGATTGTGACCGGGATCGACCGTGACAAGGTTCGGCCCCGATCCTACCAGGATCGTCGCGACCACGGCATGGCTCGCGCCGTCGATGACGCTCACGGTGCCGCTGTTGCTGTTGGTTACATACACCAGATTGCGGTTGGGATCCACGGCAATGCCCTGAGGCTGTGAACCCACCGCGATCGGCGCGCTTACCTTCAGCGTCGCGCCATCCACCGCCGAAACCGTGCCGTCCTCGAAGTTTGCTACCCACACGGTGTCCGTCGCCGTGTTGACCGCGAGATTGTTCGGCTCCCGGCCCACCGTCACAAACTGAACACTGTTGTTCGAACCGTTTACGACGGCAATCTGGCCGTCAAACACGGCCGCGTAGATCGTGTTGGTTACGGGGTTAATCGCCAGCATCTTGGGCTCTACATGGCCCAGGGAAACGGTCGCCTGTACGGCGGCGCCGTTGAGGACCGATAGCGATCGCCCTAGCTGATTGGGTACATAAACAAGGCCGGTTACCGGGTTGGCCACAGGCGTAAGCGGATAGTCCCCAACGGAAACACGACCGGCAAACTGAGGTGTTCCTGAGGTGCTGACGATATCGACATACCCGGGTTTGCCGGGATTCGGGGAATTGGAAGCGTAGACAAAGCCATTCGCGCTGTCGAAGACGGCAAGTGGGAAGAAGGATTCTGAGTTAGGTACGCCCGGGACGACCGCCTGCGTAGCGTATTGGGCGAGATCGATCACCGCAATGGTTCCCAGACCCCCCGTGATTCCCCCCAAGTAGAGTCTCCCAGTGACAGGGTTCAACGCTGCAAGCGAAGTGAGCGGAACGTTAGGGGAATACTCGATCGGATAGTACAGAAGATTCGGGTAAGAGGTCTGCGTGAGTCCGTTCGTGACGCCATCCAGAACGGATAAGTAATCCGCGTTCTGTGGAAGGATATAGGCGAAGTTGGTCCTGGAGTCCACGGCGATCGAAGCGGGTCCGTTCACCGCTGGGAAGTGGGTCACAATAGGAGCGACAGTGCCGGTCACCGTAGCCACCTCGTTCGCCGTCGCCACATACAGAACGTTCGCGTCTTCATTTACCTCGATGTTGAGCGGGGGGCTGAACGACGTGAACGCGAGCTTCCCGTAGCTGGTTCCGTCCAGGGTAACCACCTGACCGTTGCTGAGAGCGACATACAGAGCGTCGGTCACGGAATTGATCTTCACGGCGGTTGGCGCGTTCGTGAGGATAATCTTTCCGGTAATCGTTGCCGATGCACCGTCAATGACGGATACAGACTCATCTCCCTGGTTGGCGATGTAGATGCGATCGGTCACCGGGTTCAGGGCCAGGGCTACCGGTGAGGTTCCCGTTTGAAGGGTCGCCGTCACAGTTCCGGTTGCAACGTCAATGACCTTGACATCGTTGCTGCCCTTATCGGCCACATACACCCGGTGATTCTGTACATCGGCAACAAGTGCCTGCGGATTCGTGCCCACGGTGACGGTCCTGGCGCTGAGCGTCGCACCATCGATCAGGCTAACGGTTCCGCTGCCGGCATTGGCGACATACACCTCGTTCGCCACAGAGTTTACCGCCAGCGCGACCGAGTCGAGCCCCCCTAACGGAATGGTCCGCTTGACGTTCGTCGCACCATCCACTGCCGTGAGGAAGCCGGGGAAGCTGGGATTGTTCGCCTCGACGGCGTAGATGGTGTTCGTGACCGTGTTTACCGCGACGCCGTTTGGTCTATCCGGCAAGGAAATCGAACCGAAAGTCCCTTGAGCAAGGGCCGGACATGCTGCAGCTAGGAGAAGAGCGCTGGTCAGTGCAAAAGGACGAAAATCCATAGTTTCCTTTACCGTTCGAAGTCGGGATCCTGTTGTAGGGGTAAACCCGACAACACTGTCTCCGGGGTGTTTGAGCTGGCGTGTAGCTGCCTTCTTCGCTGGCACGTTGAGGTTCCGATATCAAAAGCAGCATCGTGGCGGATGAAACACGAGATAGGACGAAGCTCCTCTTCGAGAAGCCCTGTTGACAACTTCAGGGTAGAGACTCTGTAAAACCACCCTACTTGTCTTCCGCACGGCACGGAACTCCCAATTGGGAGCTACTTGAAGGCTGGAATCGGTTTGGCTTTCTCCCAGTGCAGTCGCTTCAAAAGCGAAGCCAAGCCGCCCCTCGCCTCGCACACCAGCACTCACCTTCGCCGGCTAGGTCCGCGCTGGCAAATCTCCGCAGAGCGCGTCAGGTTTGCTGGACCGGATTGCTTTGCTACCGCTCCGGGCATTCATCCGCGATCCGCAGCGATAGGGCTGCCTCGCTCACCAGAACTCCCTTAGCCCCCTATGCGGGTAGGGCGAGCAACAATCGAAGGAGTTCCGTTTGCCGGGTCGTTCCTGTCTTGCGAAAGATCTGCTTCAGATGAAAACGGGTGTTCTCATAGGTGAGCGTCAAATGATCAGCGGCTTGTTTCAGCTCCACACCTTGCAGAAAAAGTTCCGTGAGCCTTGTCTCCAACGGGCTGAGCTGGTAGAGGTTCTTTAGAGTTTGCGAACGGCTTGGAAGAGCAGCTCCCGGGTCGGAGACAAAGACCAGGACAGCTGGCTTCAACCCCCAGGAGGTCGCAGAGGCGCGAACCGGGAGAACCTGCACCTGCAACGCGAGCGATCTCCCAGCGTGCGGCAGAAGCATCGCACCGCCCGGCTGTATGCTGCTGCTGCCAGGCCCAATGATGTCGATGCCACCCGTACGAGCGGCAAGGGCTATCAGCTTTTGAAGCGTACCGTTTCTTTCGGCGTCCATCGCGTTGAGCCTTCCGCCGCGCCGGATAAGAACGTCCTTGCGGTTGAGCAAAGTCTCGGCTGGTGGCGATGCGGCAAGAATGTGCCCGTCAGCCCGAAGAGCAATCACGGCAACGGAGGCCGTGTCCAGCGCGGCGCCAAATGCCTGCGCCTCGGCACCCAGCGTGTGGAGCTTCGAGTGGAGAAAGAAGGCCTGTTTCACATGCGGTGTGAGCAGCTCCATCAGCTTCAGCTGATCCGCGCTGAACGCCCCGTCTTTCTTTGAGCGCCATGCCGCCATCCCAAGGGCGGAGTACGGTCCGGTAGGTCCCACCATGGCGCAGCCGGCATAGTGCATGCCCAACTCGCGATAATAGTCGTTGTAAATCTCACTGGATTCCAGTGCCTTATACGGGTAGATTTCCTCTAATGGGCCGATCCAATGGCTGCTCTTCTCTACAGAATGAAGCCCCGCCGTTAGAACCTCGTCATGTTGAAAGAAATATTCGGAGTAATCTCGCTTCTCGCTTTCTGTATACCCTTCCAGGAAAACCATGGTCATCCCTGGTTGCGAGGCTCTGGCGCATAGAACGCCACGGGTACTGTCCATAGCCTTGTAAAACTGCCCGACAAAGCGACTCCACTGTTGCGAATCTTCCGCAGCCTCGTACAGGGTGGAGATGAGCGACGAGAACTGGTCGATGGCAGACATCAGAGGATTTCACTCCAGCTTTTGAGGACGGGCGTGCTCAGGCCGTTTCCGGTTAGACACGTCGTAATTGCGCTCTGTGGGCCCATGCGAGGCATCCATTGTGCAAGGGCCTTCGCAAGGGGAGGCTGCATCCACTTGCGATCTGCGTCGATCATTGTGACTCCTCCTAGACTCTTGATTGGGTAGAGCCGGTTACGTTTGAGCTGAGGCGGGAATCCATCGATAGAGCGTTGGGACGGAGACGCCGAGATTACCGGCCACATCGCGGGGCGGAACGCCGCTCGCGAGCAGTTTCTTTGCCGATTCGATCTTGCTTTCTGTCATCTGCCGTTTGCGTCCACCTTTGCGGCCGAGCTGGCGAGCGACGGCGAGGCCGGCGCGTGTCCGCTCAATTGTCAGCTCCCGTTCCGTCTCGGCGAGGCTGGCCATTACGTGAAAGAAGCAGCGCTCGGAGGGGGTTCCGGTGTCGATCGCGTCGGTGAGGCTTTTGAACTGCACGTTTTGCTTCTGAAGCTCACCTACCAGGTTCACCAGATTCTTGACGCTGCGGCCGAGACGATCAAGCTTCCAGACAACCAGGGTGTCCCCCTCGCGTAGAGCTTCCTGCGCCTGGGTCAGACCGGGTCGTTCAGCCCGGCTACCGCTGAGCTTGTCGGCGAAGATCTTCTTACAGCCACCTTTGGCTAAAGCCTCGGTTTGAGATTCGATGTTCTGATCGTGCGTGGAGACGCGGGCATAACCGATCAACATGGAACACTCTCCTGTGTTCTCAGAACTCGTGGCTGTACGAGTACATTGAGCATACCATTCAAGAATTATTTCTGAGAATGGGAGCACATGCCGCTCGCATCAGAATCGGCTGTTGAAGATTGCCCGCGAAGGCGGACAGATGACGCCTGCCGACTTGATGAAGTTCGAGCGGGAGCGCCGGTATGCAACCCTGGTCGCGCTTGCGGTAGAAGGAACCACGACCGTCACCGATGAGGTGATCGATCTTCATGACCGGATCGTGGACCAGCTGTTCAATACTGCGAAGCACAAGCATCAGGAGCAGTTCCAATGGGACGGGAGGGCGATCAACGACAAACTCCGAATGTATGGAAGAGTCGGGCAGGCTCTGCTTGAGGCCAAACAGAATGGCCGCGATCCCCTTGCCGCAATCGAAGCCATTGTGTCGTGGGAGGAGTTCGCCGCCAGCATTACCGAGGCACAGAAGCTCGCGCAGCCTGAGGACTTCGATTTCCTTTATCGGATCGCAGGGGGATTCGCGACGCTCCGCCGCTACGCGCCCGAGATGTTGAACGTGCTCGGATTGCATGCAGCTCCTGCAGCAAAGCCGTCCTGGACGCCATCGAACTGCTCCGCGAGATGAACGCCGGTAGTGCTCGCAAGCTGCCCGATGACGCCTTAGTCGAGTTCATCCGCGAGCGCTGGGCCAAGCTCATCTTTATCGAAGCCGGGCCGGATCGGCCTGACCAAGATGGCCGAATCATGTCCCGGAACGGTAGGCGAGGACGCCGGAGTTGCCGAGGCATTCTTTGTAGGGCTGCATGGAGTCTTGTTCCGAGGCGGACTCGGCCGGAACCTGGCCTCCAGCCGGTTGAGGATATTCCCTAACGCGAAGGAGGCGCTTGGCGGGAAGCCAGCCAGATGCTACACTACCTTTGATCGTAGGGTTCCGATCTGGTTTTCTTGCAAGCGTCGGCTGTACGCACACCTCGCAACAATACCATATTGCGTCCGCCGGTACATTTAGCTTCAAGAGGAACAGTATATGGAACAGGGAACAGTGAAGTGGTTTAACGACACCAAGGGTTTTGGATTCATCAGCCGTCAGAGCGGAGAGGATGTTTTCGTTCATCATTCCGCTATCCAGAGCAACGGCTTCCGCTCGCTGCAGGAAGGCCAGCAGGTCCAGTTCGACGTAGTGAAAGGCCCCAAGGGCTGGCAGGCAGAGCGCGTTCAGGTTCTGTAGGCGGTACGGGATTTCCGCAAAGGGCAGCGACAAGTCGCTGCCCTTTTGCATGGGCTGTGTCCATTGTGTAGTTCTGCAATCGGACACCATCGGCATCATTCAATCTTTTCGCTCGATCTAGCCCGGATTACTTGGTACGCCCGGATCTTTGGAGGCACTATGGCTACTCCCACGCACGACAAATACTTCCTGCGGACGTTGCACCAGGAGATCGACCTTTTCGACCGCAAACTGGCGCACATGTTGAAGTACGACACGTTTGCCACTGAAACCGAGCGGGCGACCTCCACTTCCAAGATGAAGGCCAAGCGTGATCTGCTTGTTCTAACGGCTAAGGACCTGGTGAGCCAGGGAATCGAGTTCAAGCCTTCCGAACTGCCGCGGTCTCTGCGCACAGGCGAGCAGATCAGCGAGGCTAGCGTTGTACCCGCGCATACGGTTGAGACGCAAGCACCAACTCTACCCCGGGCAGCATCGCAGTCTCGGCAGTTTGCCTCGCCGTTTGCCGGGGGCGTTCTGGACGGACAAACGATCATGCAGAACTACAAAAAAGGCCGGACCAAGGCTCCTGTGCCCCAGGCATAACAGGTTCTCCGGTACAGGGATGCTACGGGAGAACTACCTCCCCCAAGGGGATCTATGCCGATCGCTAACTACAGTGTTCTGAAGGGCCACCCCACCGCAGGGGTCGTGGTCTCCGGGGCAAGCGTTCACTATCAGATCACCGTCGACGCGCTCGATGCGAAAGGCAAACCCTTCACTGTTGCCGTGAATATCCAAAGTGTCAACGGCTCTGAGGTGTTGTATGCCATCAGGACGCCGTTTCAGCCGCCGAATGCCGCAGCCTTGGCCGCTTTAGCGCGCGGCATTACGGCTCTTCCGAGTGAGCCAGGTGGTTTAGCGTTGGACTTTGTTCGCGAACTTATTGCGAATCAACCCATGATTACGCGGGCGGGGATGTCGTTGCTGCCGATCGCAGCACAACCCGCACGTTTTCTGTCCGAATCGACACTGCCCATGAGTGCGGAAGAAGAACGTGCACATACCTTAGAAAACGCCGTTGTCACGCTGCTGAACCAGGCGGTGGCGGATCCCGATTCCGTGCTCTACGCTTTCGGAAGTGCATTCTCCGACGGTGGAACCGTGGATGGGATCCATGATATCCACATGAACCAGGGCAATCCGTTGAACAACCATGCCAACCAGAATGGCGTGTGGCAGGATGGCGCTATCTTTGTGAACTTGCCTGCGCAGGGAACCTGGACGGCCGTGTTCCTGGCGTTTCAAACAGAAAGCTGGACGACGGATGCCGCGGGTAATCCCGTGTAGGCTGACAGCGCAGAGAGCCCACGAGCTTTCGGAACGCGGACAGCTTCTGCTCACCGGTGTTGCGAATCTATTCTAGGATCCTCCTCTGTGGTTGCCAAGTGGCATGGAAAACCTATGCAATCTGTTTACGCTTGCGGCGAACCGTTTCCCACGTTGCTGCCAATCCCGTTCCCATGAGCAAAAGGCTGGAGGGCTCCGGGGTGACACTGGTGGGATCGCCCACGCCGATGAAGTCCTGTGGCCGGCCGGCTGTCCAGCCCGTGGTGTCATTCAGGTTCGCGGCGTACAGGGTGAACTGCGAGTAGAAGCCGCTGCCGGTCAACTGACCGTTGCCGGCCAATTGCAATGCTGAAGAGGCAAGGAAGGCGGCCGTGGATGAATATCCGCTCAGCTTCTCGACATCCGTGGGATCGAGAATGCTCCAGTCGGCGAATTGGTAATCACTGGTGGAATATCCACCGTACCCTGTGACCACTCCGTAATCGAGAAGGGCAAGAGCCCGTAGGTCTCTGGACGCAAGGGAGTTGTCGGTTGGGATGGCTTGCCGGGTGACGTTCCATTGCTCGCCAAGGGTGATTTCCCGGTTGTAATCGATGCAGATCAGGCTCTTGAGGGCGGACGAGCCGTCAACGCTGAAGTTGTAGGGATAGATGTAGACGCCGTCCACCACAGTACCTCCCGTTGACACGAGCTTCAGGGTGTCGGCGGCAGCGGGCAGGGCGGCTACTGCGAGGGAAAATGCTGAAGCAAGAAGCGTTTTGCGGCAAGTCATGCGTTTCTCCTGGCGTGCGTTGTTGGCCGTTGGCCTCTGCGCTGGCCGAATTCAGTGGGCAGATGATTCGTCTCGCCCGCTACTCGCTGTCAGCGAAGCCGATCAGCGGTTGGGAGATCTGCCCCTGAACCACTATGGTGGAGACCGCGTGAAATGCAAACGTCACCTTGGTGTGAACTATCGGGTAGCCTGTCCTTCCATAAAGCACTGCTTTTGCCACTTTCTGGGGATTGCCCCCGGATAGAATGAAGGGCAGATGTTCAGGAGCAGGCTGGAACAAGTGGGACTTCGAGTCCCAACGACGAGGACTTTGGCTGTTGCCGGGACGGCTGTTCTTCTTCTTGTCCTGCTCGGGCTCGGGGGCCTGTATGAACGGTGGCACCTGAGTTCAGATCTTCGGCGGACGTTGCTGGTGGCGGTGGCGCGCGATGCTTCCGATGGCCAGGTAGAGGAATCTTTGGGAAAGGCGAAAGCACATCTGCACACATGGCGAGATCGTCAGGAAGTGGATAAATTGCAGCGTGCGGTGAATGCTGCGGCCTCGGCCCGGGCCAGTGAGGTGCAGCTGGGTGGCAGGCTCAAGCAGGCACGGACGGAACTGGATGCGGAGATCCACAGCGAGCAGCTGATGATCGTTACCGAGCGTGCGTATCTGAACAGCCACAAGCCGATGCCGGCCGGGCTGGCCGACGACGTTGCCCGTGAACAACTGCGAAGGGAGCGGGCGCGCGACCAGCAGCAGCGCGAGGACGAAAGCGCGTGGCTCCAACTACTGCAACAACGGTTGGACGCGCGTGTACTCATGCAGGAACTGCGCGTCGACCTGGGCATGGCACCGCCTTCCGTGCAGCCGTAGGAAGTCCCGATCGCTTGCTTGGAGTTTTGGCGCCCTAGCGCCCCAAGAAAAGCGCAGATCCCTCCCCACCCGGCACAGCAAAAATTGTAAGAACACCATATGCAATATTCACCGGACAACGAAAGCAATACCCGGAGAAAATGGGCGCGCATCCTAAACTCCTATGCGGGTTGGTCTAGCGGTCCATGGGTATACGACCGTAGAGACCGTGGCCCCGCAGATAACTGAATAAGCTTCAGGAGGCGATAGAGATATGATCTCTCCCGCGAACCGGCAGACATGCCGGCACATACGCCTGTTTATCTTTTTGCTTCTGGCCTGGATTTCCGTTGAAGGGCGGCGAGCGCATGCCGAGGTAGGCCTGATTGTGGAAGGTCCCACCGGCGGTGCCGGGTTTTTCGACGACATGGGGCATGCGGCGCTTTGGATTTCGCGCGGCTGCCTTAACTCGCAGGGCCTCGTTTACTTTTGCGAGGGTACGCCGGGCGTGGTGGTCGCCGGCACCGGGTACTGGGCAAGGACCGGGGCCGCCGCTATCCCAGCACGGCTCTACTTTGTAGGATCACGAGAAGGTGACCGACGGGCGACATGGAATGCGGAAATGGCCGCTATCTACCCCAATGAGCCGCCGGTGTATGGGCAAAAGTACATGGGGCGGCTGGAGGGCCGGCGCACGCGGGTGGACGTATTTCCCACGACGCCCGAGCAGGACCGGGCCGCAATCGACCGAATTAATACCGTTCGCGACGAATTTCATTTTAGGCTCATTCGTGAGAACTGTTCCAACTTGGCCAGAGGTCTGCTTCGGCTATGGCTGGGGCCGGATTTCCGTGTGCGCCAGTGGACCAACGTCAGCATCGTCACGCCGCTTGCGGTGGAGGAGGCGCTGAAGGAGCGGCTGAATGAGATACCGGGTGCGTGGCTGAAAACATACTATTTCCCGCCACCCCGGCAATGGCGCTGGCAGCGCTCGGCGCGGGATGTGTGCAGCGCCGTTCTGCTGGATCCGAAGTATGCGGTGCCCATGGGCCTGCTGCAACCGGAGGCCTATGTAGGCTTTGGCGGCTGTTACGGCATTGTTCACCTGAAAACGCACTTTCAAACGCGAACACTGCGGCAAAACTCAGCCGATGAAGCCCATGTCGATAAAGGGGCTACGGCGGCGGAAACTTTTTTGGCGATGACGTCGTCAGATCGCCCTTCCATGGTCTTGACGGGCAACGTATCGGCTGCACCGCTGTCGTCGCAGGGGGATGAGTCGACAGAAAGGCCTCAATGGCTCTGTTATCGTCGCCTTGATCGTCGACGAAAAGGGTCTGCCGCAGAACGTGCATGTTGAGCAGGGAACGAACACAGAGCTTGACGAAATAGCAGTGACGAACGTGCGTACCTACAAATTCAAGCCCGCCCTCAAAGCGGGAATACCCGTGCCGATAGACCTGTCCGTAACAGTGAACTTTCTTCCTTGATGGTCCGGGTGCCCCATCTTCGCCGCGGTTTTGTTGCGGCTAAGGTGGTTTGGGGTTTCGTGGTCTCCGAGGAGTGGGGGCGGGGCGGTCGCGCTTTCGCGCGATATCCCACCTTAGCGACGATGAAGCCGTCGCGAAGATGGGGCACCCGGTGTTGTGGTCGAGTGCGCGGCACTGGCTTACGAGGGAGGTCGGGGTGGGGGAGGTGGAGTCGAGTTGGACGGCTGTCCGAAGGGTCGTGCTGCTGCGGAAACCCAGGTCTTAAAAGCGAGACCTGGGCACCCACGGTGGTGAAAGGTGAGATGTGCCCCTTGCCGCCCCGAATAGATGGTTCGCTAAAATAATCTGTCGCTCACCTTAAGCTCGGCTTATTCTACTTTCGTAACCTCCATCTGAATCAAAGGACATTGCCGTGGCGGAGCAGGAGCTCGATCCAAGTCAGACATCCGGAGTCGTTTCTAAACCAAAAGCCAAGAAACTTGACGTTCAGTTGCCGTACCTCAACTCAGCTGGAACGATAAGGACTGCACTCGATCGTATACGGGAGGCAGCGGCTCCTGAACGTGTAAATACCGATTTTGTCAACACAATCTTAAAAATGAAAGGCGGGACTGGAGCTGCTGTTATTCCGTTCCTGAAGCGAATTGGGCTCGTTGCGTCGGATGGCGCACCTACGGATCTTTACAAGCGGTTCCGTAACGCGAGTACGGGAGGGGCTGCGATGGCTGCCGCAATAAAACATGGATACAAGCCTCTCGCCGACTCAAGAGAATATTTCTACAAGCTTGAGGACAAAGAGCTTTTGAATCTGATTGTGGAGGTCACAGGCGCAGAACCGAAGAGCTCGACCGCGAAGCAAATCTCGTACACCTTGAACGCTCTAAAAGAGTATGCGGACTTCGAATCAAAATCACCTCACAGTGAGGCACAGAACCTAACCACTGAAGGCCAGTTAGCGCCACCTCCGTTCCTTCCTGCGGAATCTTCGAAGCCCGGCGAAACCAACGAAGTCAGCTTACGTTTAGCCTACACGATCAACTTGAATCTTCCCGCGACAACCGATCAAGCTGTGTTCAACGCGATCTTTCGTAGCCTTAAGGAGCACCTAATCTCATATGGAAGCTAAAGGATTTTCAGTCTTGGGCCGAATCAAAGAATTCGGCATGACCAATCAGATGATCTTAAGTGATCTGACTCGATTGGAAACGACTTTCGGGTTAGATCTGGGACACCTCTTGCAGACAGGAAATGCGGAAGAAGAAGCTTATTACCCGCAATTCGCAGCACGCGTGAGAGCCGAAGCCCACCGTATGGCCCGGCATTATGAACTGTTCTATTGTCTCGAACAAACAGTTCGAGATTTAGTAGATGGCGCCTTGACTGAAGCGAAGCACACACCTGATTGGTGGGAAACAGACTGTGTGCCACAGCACATTAGGATGGAAGTAGCTGGACGCGTAAAGAATGAGATTGACTCAGGTGTAAGTCGTCGTTCTGAAGAAGAGCTAGACTACACCACGTTTGGTGAACTCGGCACGATCATCACTGCCAATTGGGACTCGTTTGGAAGCATCTTCAGCAGTAAGAAGGCGGTTGAGAAAGTCGTCGGAAGCCTAAACTCCCTTCGCAATCCCATTGCTCACTGCTGTCCCTTAGCGGAAGATGAAGAGCTAAGGCTACGATTAGCTCTTCGCGACTGGTTCAGGCTTATGGAATAGGTCTTACCGGCCGAACTTTTGCATGCCGCCCATTTGGCTCATGAGGCGTTGTTGCATTTTTTGCATGCCGCCGCCGGTGCCCATGGCTTTCATCATTTTGCTCATTTGGGCGTGTTGTTTTAGGAGGTTGTTTACTTCCTGGACGGTGGTGCCGGAGCCGGCGGCTATGCGTTTGCGGCGGCTGCCGTTGATGATGCTCGAGTTGCGGCGTTCTTTGTTGGTCATGGAGTCGATGATGGCTTCTACGCGGCCGAACTGCTTTTCATCTACCTGGCCGGCGGCTTGTTGCAGGCCCTGGAAGGGGCCTACGGAGGGGAGCATTTTCAGGATGGACTGCATGCTGCCGAGTTTTTTGATTTGGCGGAGTTGTTCGCGGAAGTCTTCGAGCGAGAAGCCTTCGCCGGAGAGGGCTTTGCGTGCGAAGGATTCGGCTTTGGATTTGTCGAGCTTTTCTTCGGCGCGCTCTAGAAGGGTGGCGATGTCGCCCATGCCGAGGATGCGGCCGACGACGCGGTCGGGGTGGAAGGCTTCGAAGGCGTCGGGTTTTTCGCCGGTGCCTAGGAATTTGATGGGGGCGCCGGTGAGTTTGCGGATGGAAAGGGCGGCGCCGCCGCGGGAGTCGCCGTCCATTTTGGTGAGGATGGCGCCGGTGATGCCCAGGCGGTCGTTGAAGGCTTTGGCGGAATTGACGGCGTCCTGGCCGGTCATGGCGTCGGCGACGAAAAGGATTTCGGTGGGGTTTAGCTCGGCTTTGAGCTGCGCCATTTCGTCCATGAGGGCTTCGTCGAGGCCGAGGCGGCCGGCGGTATCGACGATGAGGATGTCGTTGCCGAAGTTGCGGGCTTCGCGGAGGGCTTCCTTGGCGAGGCGGAGGACGTCGGCGGTGCCGGGGGTGGAGGCGTTGTACGTTGTAGGTTCTACGTTGTTCGTGAGAGGCGATTCTGTGGTGAGTTTGCCTTTGTAGATTTGAGCGCCGATGGATTTGGCGACGATGTCCAGCTGTTCGCGGGCGGCGGGGCGGTAGACGTCGACGGAGACGAGCAGGGGGCGGTGGCCGCCTTTTTTCAGCCACTGGGCGAGTTTGCCGGCGGTGGTGGTTTTGCCCGAGCCCTGGAGGCCGGCCATGAGGATGACGGTGGGGGGCTGGGGGGCGAATTTGA
>CAXTBI010000022.1:13842-42450 GCA_964242195.1 uncultured Acidobacteriaceae bacterium | reverse complement strand
CTGCCGGCGCTGCAAAGCCGCGCTGCGCTCCACCGCCCCCCACCATTCCCTGCTGTCCGCCACGGTTGAAGCCGCCGCCAACGCCCCCCTGGCCGCCGCGATTGAACCCCTGCCCACTGCCGCCGCCAAAGGGCTGCTGGCCGCGATTGAACACCTGCGCACTGCCGACACCGAAGCCCCCCTGTCCGCCACGGTTGAACCCCTGCGCACCGCCGCCTGCGAAGCCCCCCTGTCCGCCGCGATTGAACCCCTGCCCACCGGCGAATCCCCGTCCTTCTATCCCGGAGGAGTGGTTGAAAACCGCCCCACGTCCGCCAAAGCCGGCGGGATGCGAGTTGAAGCCCGGTCCGCCGGGACGGCCGCTGAACCCGGCATAAGGATGGTTGTAGGTGAGGCCGCGGAAGCCGCCGCCGAAGCGGTTGTAGGCGCCGTTATAGAAGAAGCGGCCGTCGTTCCAATAGCCGCCATAGAAACCGGTGCCGAAATACCCAAAGCCGTAGTTGATGCCGCCATAGTAGCCGACATTGCGGCCCCAGTAGCCCGGATGCCAGAAATAGCCACCACCGCCCCAACCCCACCAGCCAGGGGTCCAGAGCCCACCGACATAGGGCGGCAACACCCAGGCGCCGCCGATCCACGAGTAGCCGTTCCCGGTCCAACCCCAATACCCCGGGGTCCAAAGGTAACCATCACCGGGAATGTCCGGCTGTGCATAGTCTGGAATGGCCGGCGGTGCATAGGGCGCGTAAATCGTGGCCCCACCCTGAACGTAATCGCCGTCCGGGGCATACCCTCCGCCCGCGTCCTGCGGATAGCCCCCCTGCGGATAGCCCCCCTGCTGCGGATAGCCCCCCTGCTGCGGGTAGCCCTGATCCTGCAGCTGTTGCTGCGGGTAGCCCTGCGGAGCGGTCCCGTCCTGGTAGCCGCTACCCTGCGCCTTGACCACTGGGATGAACAGGCTGAATCCGGTGAACAGAGCTGTTCCCGTAAGTGCTTTGCGAACTGCGCCTTGCATCTTCATGTGAGTTCCTCCACCGGCCCCCTGCGCCGCTCAAAGAGTGAGGTCGCCTGGCGATTTGCCTGCTCCGAAGCTCCCGCCCCGGCTTGGCACATCCTGTTAGACACGGGGCGGTCGGCGTTTGTTGCGCCCATTTCGCGGTATTGCAGAAACTAGGGAACAGGTTGGGGTTTGGGCAAGGCCCCGGGCAGTTTCGGGCCCGTGAACAGGGCCTTCGGGCAGGCCACATGCACACCATCGTTGGTATCGACCAGCTCCGTAATGTCCACATTGCAGGCCGTCGAGATCAGAGCATACGCATCGTCGCGCGAAAGGTGCGGGTAGTCCGGATTGCCTTCGCTCAAGAAGCCGATCATGTTGCGCACCGCCATTTCCGTGGCGGTCTTCAGATCCGGGCTGAACCCCATGCTGATGTAGTTTGTCGGCGTTTCCGCGCGCGGCCAAAGTAAGTGCTCGCGCGTCGCTTCGCCCTTGTGCAGCACGAATTCGAAGGTGCCGGTGAGAAAGGTTTCCAGTGCCGTGATGTCCACCTCGCCGTCACCCTGCCCGGCGTGGCCATCGCCAGCCTCAAACAACGCCCCCGGCGCATGCACGGGATAGAAAATCACCGATCCGGCGACCAGGTCTTTATCGTCCATGTTGCCGCCATGCATCCAGGGCGGCGCGGAATTCCATTTGCCGGCCGACTCCGGCGGCGCTACGCCCATGGAACCGAAGAACGGGTGCAGCGGGATGGTGATGCCCGGCGCAAAATCGGCCGTCATCCGGGTCCGGTCCAGCGGAATAATTTTGGTCCGGCCATAGGGGAAGTCGTCGGGCAGAAATCCGCGCCCGGCACTGAACCCGTTGCAGGCCCAAGGAATTTCAATCGAGATTTTGCGCACACGCACTTCCAACACATCGCCCGGTTCGGCACCTTCCACCGCTACCGGCCCGGTCAGGATGTGGCCCCCCGGCCCGCGGTCGGCCTGCGGCACACCGTCATACAACGGCCCGAGCCAACTGGGAATCTCGCTTGCCTTCACGCCCTCCGAAAGCAGCCGTTGCGGCGGACCGCACGTAGAAGCCGTCTGCATCACCACGGTATCGCCCGAATGCACCGTGAGCGCCGGCTTGGCATGGAACGAGTAATATCCCCAGGCCACGGTGGAGGGCGTTGCGAGAAGGGTCTGCGTCGTTTGGGCCTTGGGGGTGAGAGCAGCGGCGAACATCAGGGCGCAGGCGGATAGTGCACGAAACGGCGCAGAGTGTGAGGTCATGGGCAACGTATAGCACAACGCACCGGCAGTTTCTCGGCCGCTCCGTGCGCTTAGCCGATCAAATGCAGAGCTTTGCTTCCATTCGTGACCGCATTCGTTACAAGGTGACGATCAAAGGTCGCCAAGCGCCCGCGATGCGAGCTGGCCAGTGCCAAAAGGTAGGTGTCTGTGACCTGGGCGGAGTCGGAAAGGCGCTCCGTGTCCACTTGCCGGCCATCCAGCAGACTTAGGCTATCCGGCCAGAACTCGTGGCCGGGCAGCGATCGAAGCGAGCTCATGATCCCGGCCACCGCTGCCGGGGTTCCGGGCGAGTTTGGGTAGCGGGCGTGCCCCACAATGCGGAGCACGCCGTTTTCGGTCAAGGGACAGGTCGCCCAGGCATGTTTTCCAGTGGAGGCAAACCACTCGTGGGCACGGTCATGCTGCATGTGAGATGGATCGATCAAAGCGATCAACACATTCACGTCGAGCAGGTACCGAATCAAGGCAGATCCTCAGCGAGCTGCTTCACCAACTCCGAGGTGACCCGCGGTGCATTCGCTTGCATCACCAGAAGCGGCACCCCGTTTCGCGTCTTTCCGCCCGGCGCGGAGGGGCGTAGCGCTTTCCGCACCAGCATGGAAATCACTTCGCCCATGCTTTTTCGTTCCGTGCTCGCCATCTCTCTTGCGGCCGCAAACACATCGTCGTCAATGGCCATGGTTGTTCGCATGTCATCCTCCAGCATCAAACATCTATCATCATACATCAAATTTCCTGGATGGGGTGCATTGGCCAAGTGTGCCCGGATGGACCCGTTGTGGCACCATGCGCGCACCCCGGGCACAATAGAAGGCGATGATCCCTTCTCCGCACGCCATGTTTCCACCGTCGCAGCGCGTCCATTTCATCGGGATCGGGGGCATTGGCATGAGCGGCATTGCCGAGATCCTGCTGACCATGGGCTACCCCGTTTCCGGCTCCGACCTGCGCGCCTCGCCAACCACGGAACGTCTGGAAGGCCTGGGCGCGAGGATTTTTGTCGGCCACGCGGCGGAAAACGCGGCGGCCTCGGATGTTGTGGTGACCAGTTCCGCCGTGGCGCGCGACAACCCGGAGGTGCTCGAGGCCCGCGCTCGCAAGACGCCGATCATTGCCCGCGCCGAGATGCTTGCCGAACTGATGCGCCTGAAGTACGGCATCGCCGTGGCCGGCACGCACGGCAAAACCACGACCACAAGCATGATCGCGGCGGTGCTTGCCGGCGGCGCGCTGGACCCGACCGTGGTGGTCGGCGGCCGCGTGGATGCGATGGGTTCAAATGCCCGACTGGGCCGCTCGCAGTACCTTGTGGCCGAAGCCGACGAAAGCGATCGCTCGTTTCTGCGCCTTTCGCCCATCATGGCCGTGGTCACCAATCTCGACCGCGAGCACATGGAGGCCTATCGCGATATGGCCGATGTCGAGGATGCTTTTGTGCAGTTTATGGATGAGGTTCCGTTCTACGGCGCGGTGACGGCCTGCATCGACAACCCGGCGCTCGGAGCCATCCTTCCCCGCGTCACGCCGCGCGTGTACACCTATGGCGAGGCCCCCGAAGCCGATTTCCGGCTCCGTGTTCTCCGCGCCGACCCCGGCTTTCATGCCACGTTTGAGGTGAACACGCGCGGGCTTGTTCTTGGACCGTTTCACCTCCACGTTCCCGGCCGGCACAACCTGTTGAATGCGACCGCTGCCGTGGCCATCGGCGTACAGTTGGGCCTCACCCCGGCAGCCATCGCGGAGGGCCTGCGCGGGTTCCGCGGTGTGGATCGCCGCTTCCAGACCCGCGGGACCGTTCGCGGTGTCACGGTGATCGACGATTACGGCCATCACCCCACCGAGATCCGCGCCACCCTGCAGGCCGCTCGTGAATGCGGCTACGATCGCGTTCTTGTGCTGTTTCAGCCGCATCGCTACACCCGCACCCGCGATCTGATGGACGAGTTCGCGACCGCTTTCGGCGATGCCGACGCCCTGCATGTGCTCGACATCTACGCTGCCAGCGAACAGCCCATTGAAGGGATTACAGGTGAAACCCTGGCTGCAAAAATCGGCGAGGGGGGAAGGGCGCAAGGGGGCGGCCGCGTGGCCTACGCTCCCTCGGTGGCCGAGGCCATCGAGCGCCTGGCCGCCGACGCGCGCGAAGGCGACATGATCCTCACTCTCGGCGCCGGCAGCGTGTCCGGCGCAGTTCCGCTCCTGCTGGAACGTCTGGGGGCGAAGGTCTAACGGTTTAGCAAAGGCAGCCTCGTCAGAACCCACAGAGGGGCGTGGCCTTCATGTGTTTGGGATCGTTCCTGACCCGGTACACACGAAAATGTCATTCCCTCCCCCCCGGACGACGCTCTATAGTGAAACCACTGGCGATTTTCCGCGACCTTGCTCGGGCCGCGGAATGAAGTTTGTGTACAAGCGTAGCTCCCCGGCGACAGCTCTTCTGGAGCCTGAGGAAAGCCATGCGTCCGAGACCATGGAATACCAGGAGCCTTCGCCCGCACCTGCCGGCGCTTTGCACCGCGGAGTTTCCGCTGTCGAGGTCCAGCCGGAGACCTACATTCCGCAGCGCGGCTCCTACGGCATGCGCCTGCATGGTGGCATACCGCACGGCGTTGCCGGGCGGGTTGCCCTGGGAAGCGCCGCGCTGGCCGTGTTGGCCGCCCTTGCCCTGGCCGTTGCCGCCGTTCGGCAATACCTGCTGCACGATCCCCGCTTCCTGATCACATCGTCCTCGGCCATTTCCATATCGGGCAACGAGCACATCTCCCGCTCGGACGTCCTTGCCGTTTTCGGGTCCGATCTGGAGCGGAACATCTTCAAAGTTCCTCTCGGCCAACGCCGCGCCGATCTCCAACGGCTTCCCTGGGTGGCGAGCGCCACCGTGATGCGGCTGCTGCCCAATCGCATCCGCGTGCAGCTTGCGGAGCGTACGCCCGTCGCCTTCACCCGGCAGGGCACACGCATCGGTTTGGTCGACGCTTCCGGCGTTCTGCTGGACATGCCGCCCGAGTCCGCCGGCGATCCACATTATTCGTTTCCCGTACTCACTGGCCTTTCCCCCGCGGATACACCGGAGGTGCGCGCCGCGCGCATGGAGGTGTATCGCCGCTTTATGGCCGAGCTCGGCTCGGTCGGCGCGGGGGTCACGCAGACGCTGTCCGAGGTTGACGTCACCAATCCCGAGGACGTGAAATCCCTGGTCACCTCCAATGGTGCGGACATCCTGGTCCATTTCGGAGATGAAGATTTTTCTCACCGTTACCAGGAATTTGAAAGGCACCTTCCGGAGTGGCACGCCCAGTACCCGCGCCTGGCCTCCGCGGACATGCGGTACGAGCGGCAGGTGGTGCTGGAAATGCAGCCCGGCACCAACCCTTCGGCCCTCCTGGGCGCGGGCACGGCGGGCGTCGCGCCTTCGACCCTGCCTTCCCCCCCGCCCTCGCCCCCCGCCCCACCCCTCGCCTCACCCCATGCCCACCCACCCGCGACGGGGGCCGCCCCGAAGCGCAAACCCGCCGCTGCCCGGCACGCGGTACCCGCGCACAAGTCGACGTGGGCAGCGGCCCGGCTCGCCTCCTTGCGTCACCCGCATGCCATCGGTCGTCGCTGAAGGTACGTCCGGGGGTACGTGCGGTTGGCGTCTCGCCCAGGCTGACCGCTGGACAGGGTAGGTTAAAAGCAACGGCGCGATAGGTTAGAAACAGCGGCGAGGGTAGGTTAGAACAGCGGCGAGGCAAAACTCATGATTCCGGTGCATCCATGAATCCGAAAACAAGCAACCTGATCACCGTGCTCGATGCCGGCAGCAGCAAAAGCGCGGTGCTCGTCGCCGAAGCCGGGGAAGGCCTGCGCTACCGGGGCCATGGCGTGGAAGCGTCCAGGGGCATGCGCCGCGGCATGATTTCCGACCTGGGCCCGGCCATCGAGGTGATCGACAAGGCCGCGCTTGCGGCTGAAAAGGCCACCAAGGCCCCGATTGAAACCGCCGTCGTCGGCATCGGCGGACCGCACATCAAGGGCATGAACTCGCAGGGCGGCATCAGCATGGGCAGCCGCATGAAGGAGATCACGCGGGAGGACGTGCGCTCGGCCATCGACCGCGCCCGCTCTGTCGGCCTCGCGCCCGACCGCGAGGTTCTGCACCTGCTGCCGCAGCAATTTATCCTCGACGACCAGGCCGGCATCCACGACCCCGTGGGCATGGTGGGCAACCGGCTGGAGGTGAATCTGCACCTTTCTACCTGCTCCGGCTCGGCGGCGCAATCGGTGGTGACCTGTGCCAACAAGGCCGGCCTTGAGGTGATCGACACGGTGTTTGAGGGCATCGCCTCCGCCGAAGCCGTGCTGCACCCGGATGAGCGAGAACTGGGCGTCTGCCTTGCCGATATCGGCGCAAGTTCAACAGAGCTGGTGGTTTACTTCGAAAGCGCGGTCGCCCACACTGCCGTTCTGCCCATCGGTGGCGACCATTTTACGAACGATCTGGCGATGGGTCTCCATGTCGGCGTCGAAGAGGCCGAAATGATCAAACGGCAGTACGGCCATTGTGTGGTCACCGCCGTCCCGCAGCTGAACGAGATTGAAGTTGGCGGCGACCTTACCGTGGGCAGGGCCGCCGCGCGCATGATTCGGCAACGTTTTCTCGCCGAAATTCTGGAACCGCGCGCCCGCGAACTGCTCACCATGCTGCGCGACAACCTCCGCGCCGGCGGTGTGCTGGAAGCCATGGGCACCGGGGTTGTCTTTACCGGCGGCGGCGCCCTTCTGCCGGGACTTCTGGACCACGCCGAAAGCCTGCTCCGGGTCCCCGCACGCATCGGCTACCCCGTGCCCCTGCCGGGCATGCCTCCGGAACTCGCCCGGCCGGAGTTTTCCACGCTGATCGGCATGCTGCTGTACACGCACCGCACACAGATTCGTAAAGCGAATGAGGAGCAGGGGATCAAGGCCAAGATTCAGGGCTTGTTCAAGGGCAGCTTCTAGGTCAGGCACCAGATCAGGCACCAGGTCGGGCACCAGGTCAGGCACCAGGTCGGGCACGACTTGTGCGAGTTCGTCCCCGTCGCAGGAGTGGTTTCGGAGTGCCGGCCAGTGCCGGCGCGCTGCCGGCGCGCTGCCCGGATCGGGTAGGTAGAATGGAGATCATGTCGTTTCGCAAGCTCCTGCCGCTGTTCGCCCCTGCCTTGATCGTTTCATCCAGTGCCGCCTACGCCCAGTTCGGCGTGTATGGCACGGTCACGGGGCAGCGCTTCGGCGGCATCACCTGTCCCGCGTTCGCAGGTCCCTGCGGGGACAAGAACGGCCGCATCCAGCCCTTCGGCGGCTCTTTCGGCGGATTTTACGACTTTTACAGCATCGGCCCGGCCCGCCTCGGTATTGACGTGCGCGGCGATGTTCTCACCGCCAACAAGCGGGCCGACAACTACGCCGGCGGCGGCGGCATCACGCGCCAGTACGCCGGCATGGCCGGTGTTCGCGGCACGTTTCGCACCCCGATTTCCTGGTTGAAGCCCTTTGCTTCGATCGATGGCGGCTACATCCGCAACAACGCCAGCGGCCTCTACACCACCACAACAACCACCAACACGTCCACGACGCCCAACATCGTCACTTCGGGCACCACCTTCAATCCAAATCTGTACACCAGCTACGGGTTGGTGAAGGGTTTCGTTGGGCTCGATGTGAAACTTTCCTCGTTTTTCGATCTCCGTGCCATCGAACTCGGTGCGGGCGAGGCCCTCGGCAGCGCCCCTACCCTCGCCACCGTCACGGCGACTACCAACGGCGCTGTCACCACCGTCACCAGCAGCAAAATCACCACGAACAGCTCCGGCTCGCACGGCCTCACGTCCATCGGCGCTGGCATCGTCTTCCACTTCCCGCGCTGAAACGCCCTGGCCACCATCCGCTATTTCATTCGGCACCAAATCGTCCGCAGCCCGAAATGGAACCGGCCCAGATTGGAACCGATCCAAATTGGAACCGATGTAGGTACGGCCCGGCCCGCTTGCCCCATAGTTGTTGCACACGCGCAGGCGGTTGCGGCGAGAATCGAAAGAATGGCCCTTTGCGCTCTTCTCGGCCATTCTCCTGTGGGTGGGTAGCCAGGGAGGAAACGCTCTTGCCAGTTTCCCTCGTGAACACTGGCCTTCAACAATGTTCCCGGTGGCAGGGCATCGGGAGAACTGCCTAGGAGATCCACCCGCATGTCGACCCAGACTCCCAATCCAGACGACGCCCTGCGCATCCACTACCACGATGAAACGCAGCGTTCCGCGCGCATCAAGGTGATCGGCGTCGGCGGCGGCGGCAACAATGCCGTCAATCGCATGATCGCGGCCAAGGTGGAAGGGGTCGAGTTCATCGCGGCCAACACCGATGCCCAGGCGCTGGAAAGCTCCAATGCGCCCGTGAAGCTGCAACTCGGGGTGAAGCTCACCGCGGGTCTGGGCGCGGGGGCAAACCCCGACGTCGGCCGCCGCGCCGCCCTTGAGGATTCCGACAAGATCATTGAAGCCCTGGAAGGGGCGGATATGGTCTTCGTGACGGCCGGTTTGGGCGGTGGTACCGGCACCGGCGCGGCTCCGGTGATTGCCTCGCTGGCCAGCGAGATGGGCGCGCTCACGGTGGCGGTCGTCACCCGGCCCTTCGGTTTCGAAGGCAAACGCCGCATGATGCAGGCCGAACGCGGCATGCAGGAGTTGCTGGAGTCGGTCGACACCCTGATCGTCATTCCCAACGAAAAACTGCTCGCTGTGGCCAAGGATGCGGGCTTTTTTGAAAGTTTCCGCATCGCCGACGACGTGCTTCGGCAAGGTGTGCAGGGCATTTCGGACATCATCACCATTCCCGGCGTGATCAATCGCGATTTTGCCGACGTGAAAACTACCATGGCCGGCATGGGGTACTCCGTCATGGGCACGGCGCAGCGCAGCGGCCCGGATCGCGCTCTCGAGGCCGCCCAGGCGGCCATGGCCTCGCCGCTGTTGGAAGCGGGTGCGATCGACGGCGCCCGCGGCATCCTGATCAACATCACCGGCTCCAGCAACCTGAAGCTGAGCGAAGTGAATGAGGCCTCTACGCTCATCCAGGACGCCGCCCATGAGGACGCCAACATCATCTTCGGTGCGGTTCTGGACGAAACCATGGGCGACGATGTGAAAATCACCGTCATCGCCACCGGCTTCAAGGAGTCGCAGCCGCAGCGCCGCGAACGCATGCTTGGAAACGTCGGCGAACCGGAGGGGCCGGCTTCCGTGCCGTTTACCCCGCGCATCTCGCCCCGGGTCGCCCAGGCTCCCTTCGCCAGCGAAGTCGGCGGCTCGTCAATTTCCGCCCCGTCGATTTCCGCCCCGTCGATTTCCGCCCCGCAAAGCCCGGGCAGCAGTCCGTCCATCCCGTTTGCGCCCGTGTTGCGGGCCGAGACGCGAGGGGAGGTCTCTACGGCCCGGCAGGAAAGCGTTCCGGCCCGCGCCAGCTTTTTCCCGGTGATCGCCGAGCCGCCGCGCCTAGCGGCTGCCCTTTCGCCCCCGCTCCCCACCGACAACGAAAGGGCCGAGCCCGCCCAGACTTCCGCCTCCAGCGAGAACGGGCAACTCAGCCCCAGCTCCAAAAGCCCGGCAGCCAACGGGCCGGAGAAGGACAAGAGTCCCTCGCTGATTCCGGTGTCTGCCTCCGTCTTCGATGACGACTTTTTTCAAAAGGGGAACGACGAGCTTCGCGCTGGCGGTCAGGAGGAGCTTCGCGCCGGCAGGGAACAGGCACGGCCGGGCGAAGACGCGCCCCAGCCCAGGAGTGAAGCCATCTCCCCCATCGTGGGGATTGCGCCGGAACCCTCCGCGGCCGCACCCTTGCCCCAGGTTCGCGTACCGTCTTTTGCCGGGTACGTCAACGATGCGGGCTTGGGTTCCAACAGCGATTCCAACAGCACAGATGAACTGGACATCCCCGCGTTTTTGCGCCGCAGCCACTAGGCGGCGGCTCGTGAGCGGCGACTCGGGAGCAACATGCAAGGAATAGCGATGCGACCGGAACAGACACTTACCCGACAAAGGCGTGCAAACCCCCGAAGTTCGAAAAAAGAGAGACAACGCTTGCTCCGTGCCACCTGTTTGCTTCTGTTTACCTCACTTTGGCTGAGCGTTTCCGGCTTTGCCGCGGAGCATCGGCACACCGCCAGGCCGATCGCTCGCCGCGCTTCCGCTCACGGCCATGCCGCTCGTCGCCTGGCCGCTCCCAGCACCCCGCATTCCCGGTCCAGGGTGACGCGCACCCGTTCCGGTTGGGGGGGTTCCCGCGGTGCGGCGCATTCCGTGCTCACACGTCACGGCCGGCCGATTCGCGGTCGCCAGACGCTTCGATTTACCGCGCAACCCACGGTTGTCGCGCCCAACCCAAGCGCACGCGCCTTTGCCAGCAGCCTGAATGCCACCCCTGGCTACCTGACCGCCGGTGACGTTACCGCCGGGGAAGACCCGCTCGTGCGTGCCGCCGCCATGGAAGCGCTCGGCAATATGAACGGTACCGTCCTGGCCATCGATCCTTCTTCCGGCCGCATCCTCGCCATGGTCAACCAACGGCTGGCCCTCAGCGCGGGGGCGGAACCCTGCTCCACGATCAAGGTCTCCGTCGCCCTGGCTGCGCTGAAGGAAGGTCTCGTTACCGCGAACACGCCTGTGAACCTGGGCGGCCACTATTCGCTCGATCTCACCACCGCCCTTGCCCGCAGCGTGAATTTGTATTTTGAGGTGCTCGGGCGCGCCATGGGGTTCGAGCGGGTGAAGCATTACGCCAACCAGTTCGGCCTCGGGGAGCTTGCCGGCTACGGCATCCAGGGCGAACAACTCGGCGTTTACCCCGACCGGGAACTGCCGCACAGCAAGGGCGGCGTCGGCCGGATGTGCTCCTTCGGTGAAAGTATCTCCATGACCCCGTTGCAGTTAGGGGCGCTCGTTTCGGCCATAGCCAACGGCGGCACCCTCTACTATCTGCAGCATCCCACCACGCCCGAGGCTGCCGCCAGCTTCACCCCCCACGTCAAACGGCTGCTCGACATCCAAAACGTGATTCCGCAGATCATGCCCGGCATGGCCGGAGCGGTGAACTTCGGCACGGCCCGCTCGCTCAAGGCAAACTTCGAGCAATTTCCAGTGTTCGGCAAAACCGGTACATGCTCCAACAACGGCGTGCATTTCGGCTGGTTTGTCAGCTATGGCGATGCTCCCACGGGCCGCATCGTCACGGTCATCTTTCTCGATGGCAGCCGGGGCTTTTCCGGTCCTCGCGCCGCCGACCTCACCGGCCAGTTCTACCGCGCGATGTACGAGCGCAACTACTTCGGTCCGCACGGCCCCGGCGTAGCGTCCGTTCCGGCGGCCACAGGCAACTAGCAGCATCTCACTTTCCGAGGTGCACATGGTGATCGTTTCGGGGCAGGGGATGGCCGCTGCCGATGAGCGCTCTGTCGCGATGGGCGTATCAATCGCCAAGTTGATGGACAACGCCGGGATGGCCGTCGCCCGTTTTGCCCTGCGTCATGGCCCATCGGTCGGCCCGGTCGTCGTGCTTTGCGGGAAAGGCAACAACGGCGGCGATGGCATGGTCGCGGCACGTTACCTGGCCAGCGCCGGCCGCGAGGTCCGGGTCGTCCTTTTGGGCAACGTCGCCGACCTCAGCGGGCCGGTGCTGGGGGCCTGGGAAGGTGCTTCGGCCGAAGCGCACGCCGGCAGCAAACTGGAGGGCTTCGAGGCCGGCGACGAGCCCGCCCTGGAAGCAGCGCTCGCAGGCGCTACGCTAGTTCTGGACGCAGTGGTCGGCACCGGTTTCAAGCCTCCCCTGCGGGGCCTGGCGGCGGATGCCCGCGATCTGCTTGCGAGATCCACGGTTCCGGTGATTGCCGTAGACCTGCCCAGCGGATGGGACGCTGACGCGACCACGCTGCATGCAAACGGGGACAGCCCCGATTCCGACCCGCAAAGCGCTCCGTTCCGCGCCGATGCCGTTGTCACCTTTGCCGCTCCCAAGCCCGCTCACATCTTTGGCCACCTGACCCCCGGTCTGCTTTTCGGCCCGGTCGTCGTGGCGGACATCGGGATGCCGGAACGTGCACTTGGGAGCCAAACCCGTCTGCACTGGGCCGGCGCGTCCAAGGTCATCGCCGAAAAACCCCGTGGTATCGATGGCAACAAAGGGAAATTCGGCCATGTTCTGCTCATCGGGGGTGCGTTCGGCAAGTCCGGCGCACCTTCCATGATGAGCCTTTCCGCCCTGCGCACGGGTGCCGGCCTGGTCACCGCCGCTGTGCCCAGGTCGATCCTGCCCGAGGTGGCGCGCATCACCCCGGAACTCATGACGGTGGCTCTCCCGGAATCCCAAGGGGATGAGGGCGGCCTTTCGCTGGCCACGCTCGAGCCGAAGATTCTGGCAAATCTGCTCAAAAAGATCACCGTGGTCGGCATCGGGCCGGGGCTCGGTGAAGGGGGGACCACCCCCGATTTTGTGCGCCGATTCATGGAACAAGTCACGGTACCCATGGTGATCGATGCCGACGCGCTCAACTGCCTGGACGGACAAACGGACCTTCTGAAGCGTGCCGCTGCGGGGAGGAATGAGAAGGGCGAACGGCGCACCCTGGTCCTGACCCCGCACCCGGGCGAAATGGCCCGGCTGCTCGGCTGCTCGATCAAGGCGGTCCAGGCCGACCGCATCGATCTGGCCCGAAAGTTCGCACAGGAGCACGGCGTCACCCTCGTCCTGAAGGGTTGGCGCACCCTGGTGGCTCACCCCGATGGCCGGGTTGCCGTGAATACCACGGGAAACCCATCGATGGCGAAAGGCGGTTCAGGGGATATCCTCACGGGGATCGTCGCCGCCACCCTGGCGCAATTCCCGGAAAACGTGGCTGAAGCCGTGGAAGCCGCCGTGTTTCTGCACGGATTGGCGGGAGATTTCGCATGCCTTGGCCAGGATGAGCACACCGTGCTCGCCACGGACACCGTCGCGCACCTCGCAACTGCCTTCCGCGCCCGCGTCACCGACGCCGACGGCCTCACCTGGATTGCCGGCACGGCGGTCAACGGGGCGTTTGCCGAGCGTGTCAACGGAAAGCTGCGCCCATGAGCTGGAACCGCGAAAAGCGCCTCCGAACGCGCAGCGAAGCCGGTACGCTCGGCCTCGGCGAACTGCTCACAGAGCTGCTGCTGCCACCCAAACTGATCCTTCTCCGTGGAGATCTCGGCGCGGGTAAGACCACCCTCGTCAGGGGGGTGGCCACAGCCCTCGGTGCCGAGCCCGACGCGGTTACGAGCCCGACGTTCACCCTCGTTCATGAGTACAAAGGGCGCAGCCATCGCATCGTTCACCTCGATCTGTACCGTATCGAAACCGAAGCCGAGCTCGAAAACATCGGTGTCTGGGAGATCGCCGAGGCCGGTGAGGGGCTCGTCTTCGTCGAGTGGGGCGACCGGTTCCCCTCACTCGTGGCCCGGGCCGATGCCGAAATCGCCATTGCCGCCGGAGACAACGAGACCGAACGCCTCTTTCACCTTCGCTGGCGGCAGTAGCCGGGCCCCCGGTACATGCAGCTCCAAAAACAAAGGCCGCGCCCCCATTGGGACGCGGCCTTGCCCCCAGGGGGCGACGATTTACCGCGAGCGCCGGCGCGTGGTGGCTTCCTGGGCAGCAGTCTGGGCACGAATGCCGATAAAGCTGGGAAAGAACACGGTGGCGGCAAACGCTGTGGCTACAAGAATTTCATACATAAGAAACAACTCTCCCTGTGAACGTGTGGGGGCATCTGCGCCGCGGCACACAGCGATACACAATTGGTTCGGTGATAGGTCTTCAGTGCCGGCGGGTATCAGATCCTGACTGAGCCGTCGCATCCACTGGCTTCTCGACCGGAGCAAACAACCTGCGAACGCGTTTCGCTAGGATCTCCCTGTCTTCTGCATAGTAAGACGGAATCCGTACTGAAAAGATGCAACTAATGGTGTAGAAAAGAAAATTTACCACTATGAACCGCACAGCATACGTTTGTCAAGTATCTATTTGGAATCGATAGATACCGCACAATTCGTCCCCCGTAGACCCATATTCTTCCTGTTGTGCGATGGCTTCCAGGTCGGCGGCGTGGTCCCCTGCCGACATCGGGATCCGGCCGAACCACAGCTTGCGCAGCCCCGGCTCCCGGTCGAGCAACGAGTTGTGCTCGGCATTCACGTACATCAGGTCGAAAACGCGCGGCTGCCCGGCGAGCGATCCGGCCACATGCGCCAGAAAGCGCCGCAGCAGCTTGGCCTCAAACGGGTGAAACAGGTAAGCCAACGTCGGCTCCTGGGGCAGCGGCAAGCGCGTGGCATCGCCTTCCCGCAAGCGGAGCGGCGCCAGGGCCAACGCTTGCGAATTCCCTTTCCATACCTGGATATTCGCTGTGGTGATCGCGGCCAGCGCGGCATTCAGTTCGACCCCTTCAACCCGCAGAAAAGGATGCTGCGAGGCCAGCAGCATGGCTCGTCCTTTGCCCGCACCCACGTCCAAAAAGACGGTCTTGTCGATCGGTTGGGGTGCGCATTCGCGTAGCCAGACATCCACCAAACCATGCAGGATACTCGGGGCCACGCCGTAATACGCCGTCAGTTCGGCCGGCGGGATGCCCGTTCCCTGCGCGATTTCCGAACCCGGCAAAAGGCCGGACGTGTCCGTGCCATGCCGCCGGTCAAAGGGATGGATGGCCGTGGAGGGGATCGGACGGCGGGGTTTCCGTGGTGGGATTGTGAGCATCGGCGCGCTTACCGGGCTGCCTTTCCGGTGCGCAAAATAGGGAAGAGGGGAGGGGAGGTGGTCAATTCCAGGCGCGAGATGGCGGGCAATCCCAGCAAGCGGTTTTCCACGGCCGCCCGCAATTGCGCGTTGACTGCGTCTTCGGCAGCCGCTTCCCACAACGCCAGACGCGCGATGAAACGCGGCGGAACGCCTGGGATTCCAGCCCCGGGCGCCTCCCGGTCGAGTGTCAACGTGGCCGACCGCACCAGCCCCGCCGAGACCACGTCGCGGCGCAACGCCGGCACAAAGCACTCGCGCAAGGCAAGGAGGAGGTCGGCCTCGGAAAACAGGTCAGCCACGATTATTGGCCCACATCGCGATGGTCACGGGTGCAGCTTTGCACATGGCCGGTGGCCAGCATGCCCCAGCTATTGACATTGCCCCCGGCCATCGGCACGTTATGCCGGTAGTATTCCAGCCACATCAGGCAGTTTCGCAGATCGCCCGCGTCTGTTCCCCCCGCGGCTTCTGCCTGCGATCGCAGGGCGGTCAGCGCGGGAGTGAACTGCGGTTCGGGCGCGTCGCGCAGCGCCGAAGCGCGATCGAAGCTGCGCCACGCCGGTGTCTCCGGCCTCCCGGCCAAAGTCGCCAGTTCTCCGGAATGATGCCGGGCACGATTTGCGCGAAAAAGGTTGTAGGCGCCCATCGCAAGCAAAATGGCGATCAGGAAATAGTGACGGGGTTGCAATCGCATAGTCTCAGGGCTCAGGTTGTTATTCGATGACGCGGATGCAGCGCAAAAATTCAACTCAATGGGTGCGGTCGACGAGGTAGCGCGCCACGGCCTTCAGGCGGTCAGCTCGCGCTCCGAAGGGTTCCAGGGCTCTAAAAGCATCCTCGATCAGATCGCGGGCATCCTGCCGGCTCCGTTCCAGCCCGAATACGGCGGGCCAGGTCGCTTTATCTGTCGCGGTGTCCTTGCCGGCGGTTTTGCCCAGGTGTTCAGAGCTTTGGGTCACGTCGAGAATGTCGTCGATGATTTGAAAGGCAAGCCCTGCTTTTTCGCCGAACGTCCGGATCAGCGTGAGCTCGCGCCCGGGGAGGCCCTTGCGTCCGCCCCCATAGATGGCCCCGGCGACGATCGATACGGTGATCAGCGCACCCGTTTTGGAACGATGAATGGCCTCGACCAGATTGGCTGTCGGCTTTGTGCCCTCCGACTCGAGGTCGACTACCTGTCCACCGATCATGCCCGGCCGCAGCCCGGTCTCCCCCTCCCCCATCTGCCCAATTCCTGTGCCGACGGCGGTGGAAATTTCGCGCAGCACAGCAACGGCAACCTCGGCCGGAGCGGGCAGATGGCCGATGGTCCCGAAAGCCAGGGTTTGCAGAGCGTCGCCTGCCAGAATCGCGATCGCCTCGCCGAAGACCACATGGCAGGTCGGCTGTCCGCGGCGCAGGTCGTCGTTGTCGAGTGCGGGCAGATCGTCGTGGATCAGCGAATAGGTGTGCAGCATTTCGATGGCCGCGCCCAGAGCCGCAGAGCCTTCCGGCAGCTCGCCGGCAACGTCGGCAACAGGGGAAGAGGCATGTTCGTCCCCGGCCGATGGCGCTGTCATGCGGGCCGCTTCCAGGGCAAGGATCGGGCGCAGGCGCTTGCCGCCGGCAAATGTCGAGTGGCGCATTGCCCGGTGAATCGAATGCGGTGGGACGGTAGCCGCCGGCAAGAGCCGCTCCAGGGCCGCATCGGTCAGTGCGGCGCCCGACCGCAGGATGGATTGCACATCAACTGGCATGGCTTAGACCTCCATTCTACGCGAGCGCCAACCGAACCAACTTGCAGCGACCAGTGAAACCGCCGTGAGCACATCGCCGGCCCAAACATCCGGCAGGGTCCGCCAGCGAATCTCCACAACGTCGTCCCCCTGGGGCAGAGCGACGGCCACCAGCCCATCGTCCCGCTCCAGACGCTTCGGTTTCGCGTCGCCATTTACGGCGATCTGCCACGCCGGGTAGTCGCGCAAGTTCAGGATCAGGTTCTGCGGCCGGTTCAGATGCAGGGTCAGGCGGTGTGGCGCGAAGCCACCTGCCGTCTGTTCCATGGGGGGCGGCTGGTCGTAATCGGTGAGGGTGGCAGCGGGATTGGGAACGGTGCCGGGTCCGGGGGCATTTGGGTCCGGGGCCAGCCACCAGGCCGGATCGCCCCAGCGCAACTGGTCGTTGTCCGCGTTTTTCGGTGTGTATTCGTCGGTTGGACCCACGCCGTGGTGGGTTTGGAACTGGGCCAACCGCGCCCTGGGCAGTTCCCCGGCCTCGCACGCTTGACGAAAGGGCACAATCGCAATCGCCGCCGCGCCGCCCGCGATCCCCAGCGCGACTGCGGCCGCCCACCGGAGGGGCAAAGCCAGCGAGCGCAGCGCCAGGGCCGCCGCCAGCCCCAAAACGCATCCGAGGAGGCTCAAAAGTCGCCACGGAAATTGCAAAAAGGCCAACTCGGGCACAACATGCCAAACGGCCTTCGTGCCTTTCCAAAGCAGGAGCGAAACCGACGC
The DNA here is from genome assembly GCA_964242195.1 of uncultured Acidobacteriaceae bacterium. GTDB lineage: Bacteria > Acidobacteriota > Terriglobia > Terriglobales > Acidobacteriaceae > Granulicella. The sequence continues at coordinate 24,841 of CAXTBI010000022.1, read as the reverse complement.
GCTCAACACGGCAAGGAGCGGCAGAAGCCGATGCGCGGCAAAAGTGCCTTTGCCCTGCTCCGATTCCCACGATCGTCGCCGGCGGTAGCTGATCGCCAAAAGCAGCAGTACCAGCCCGATCGTCCCGATCGAGAGGAGGCTTGCGGTGTGCAGCACGGCATCGTGCGGTCCGAAGCCAGTGCCCCCGAACAGAAAGTTGTCCTCCACGCGCATGTTGGGAATGATCGCCATCGCGATCTGCACATAGCGGCGCTCAAACGCGGCGGGAACGAGATAAAAGCCCGCCAGTCCAAGTCCCAGCAGGAGACCGAGGGCAGCAGGGACAACCAACTCTCGGACGCGGCGGTCTCTTTTCGGCTCAAGGAGCCATCGCAGAAAGACGATCAGCACCAGGGCATACGTTCCCATGACCGCCGCCGGGGCATTGGTCAGCCAAAGTAGCGCCAGCGGCACGGCGACGGCGACGGGCCGCGGTTTCTGGCGCAAGGCCGCCCGGAAAAGCAGAGGCATCCAGGCCGCGGCCAGCAGTTCAGCATAGGCCGTGCGCTCAAACGCGGTGAACAGCATGTAGGGGCTGGCGAGGTACACCGCCCCCGCCACCAGAGCGGCGGCGGTTCCAACCAGCCGCCGTGCCAGGGCATACATACCCGCCGCTGCCCCCGTCAGCGCCAGCCAGGTAAACACCGCTGGAACAATCGGCGCCGGCAACAGAAGAAAGAGCAGGGAACCGAGCATCCACGAAAGAGGGGGATAGAACACAAAACGCGGTTCGCCGGCGTTGAATGCGGGCGAAAATGCCCAGCGCGGCAGAGGGTGGCCGTTTCGTATCTGCGCCCCCGCATCCATCCAGCTCCCCAGGTGGAAATCGAAGTCATGCCCGCAGGAGGGACCACCCCACAGCAGCGGCCAAACGATTGCCAGCGCCAGCATGGGCAGAAGAAGCAACGGAAGGATCGTGGTGGACCAAAACCGCTGGCCGGACCGGTGGAGGTCGGAGGACCGCATGGGTCCATTCTCCTACCGCACGGGCGAGGATGGTTGGGGGCTCATGCGAGGGTACCCGCCGTTTCCCAAAACGGGACGACGGTCACCCATTTCCCTGGCGAGATACACAACACCGCACGAAGGGTTCGGCATCCATTTCGATACAACTCACAACGAACACGTTCGCTTTGGTGCACACAAGTTCCGACTCGCCTACCACGATGACTTTGACCACTCTTACCAGGATCGTTTCGACAGCCCTCGTTCTGTTCTCCACCGGCAATCGCAGTGCGGGGCAATTGCCGTCCCGCCTGGAAGGCACCTGGCGCATTGCAAGGGTTCTGCCTACGACCAACAACGCCTGCTGGGGCAAAGGGGAGGCCGCGCCCCTGCTCGGTTCCACGCTCACCTACCGCGGCGATTCATTGCGTTGGCGCGGCGGTTCGGTGCCGCTGGAGGAGATTACGACGCGCACCGTGACCGATGACATGTTCCAGAAGGAAAACCGCGGCTCGGACGGCTTCGCCAGCTTCGCCCAACTGGGAATTCATGCGCATGCCGTGACGGAGGTCGACCTGCAGCACGAGGACGCCGACATTACCGGCGCCACCACGGAGGTTCCCGGCGACTCTGTCCTGCTGGCCGGGCCCAACCGCATCATCGTGAGCGCCTGCGGGGTCTACTTTGAAGCGACCCGGGGCGGTGGAACCCTGACGCGGGCAGGGCTGCGCCGGTAACCACCGCAAGCAAGGTTCCCGGCAAGCTTTACTGGCGCAACGAAACCAGCGTCACACCCTGTCCACCCTCGTTGTAGGGCGGTTCTTCGACACCGGTTACGTGCGGATGCTTCCTGAGAGCGTCGCGCAGGGTGCGTCTGAGGATGCCCATGCCCACCCCATGCACGACGCGGATGTGGTGCAAACCGGCGAGAAATGCCCTTTCGACGAAGCGGTCGACCTCGGCTTCGGCCTCATCGGCCGTGCGACCGATGACGTTGATCTCCGGGCTGAGAAAATCGGAGTCAGCCCCGGCAATGTACACGCCGCCACGACGGTTCAGGCTGTCGCCCGAGGGCTCCTTCACCTGCGTGAGCTCCGCAATGTCTGAACGGGGCACACGGGTCTTCATGGTCCCGAAGCTGACCTCGAGCGTCCGGGCATCGATCACCCGTTCCACCCGGCCTTCGCGGTTCAGGCTGCGCAGGCGAACCAGGTCGCCCGGGCGGGGCTCGCCGTCGCGTCGCGCTTTGCCGTTCATTGCCCGGGCAGGTTCGGGGGTGATGCCGGCTTCCACCGCGGTCTGAAACTGCTCGGAAAATTCCCGTTTCAGGCGGGCGATCCGCAAAGCGGAATCCTTGGCAATCTTCTGCGCGATGGTCCGGTCGTCGATCGCTTTTACCGTGTCGCGCAGCTGCGCTTCGAACTCCTTGATCAGACCGCCGAGCTGCCGTTCGAGCTCGCGGGTGCGCGCCTGCTGCTCCCTTCTTCCCTCGGCCTGTACAAATTCACGTTCGCGTTCGAGCTTGCGCGCGGTCTCCGCGAGTTCCGCACGTTCGGTGCCGGCAGCGGTCAGCTGGGAATGCAACTCGTCCAGAAAGCGGCCAATATCGATCTGCTGCGAGCTCATCTGCGCGCGCGCATCGGCCACAATCGCCGGATCCATACCCAGCCGTGCAGCTATATTCAACCCCGCCGAGGCGCCGGGAACACCCAGCCGCAATTCATAGGTGGGAGAAAGCGTGGCCTCATCAAAGCCCACCGCCGCATTGAGAACGTCCTCGTGCTTGGCCGCGTAGACCTTCAGCGCCGTAAGGTGTGTGGTCACGATGGACCAGGCGTTTTGAGCCAGAAAGTGACCGGCAACGGCGACCGCAAGGGCCGCACCCTCTTCGGGGTCGGTCGCGGAGCCGAGTTCATCCAGCAACACCAGGGAGCGCTCGTCGGCCAGCCGCGCGATGCGATCCACATTGGTAACATGGGCCGAAAACGTGGAAAGGTTGGTTTCGAGCGACTGCGCATCGCCGATATCGGCGTAGATCGCCGTAAACAGCGGCAGATGCGCGGTTTCGGCGGGCACCGGAAGCCCGGCCTGCGCCATCAGCGCGAGCAGGCCGGCGGTCTTCAGCGCAACGGTTTTGCCGCCGGTGTTGGGGCCGGAGATAATCATCTGCCGCTTGCCTTCGGGCAGCGCCAGGGTGAGCGGAACGATCCTGGCCCCGGTCTCGCGAAGGCGGAGCTCCAGCAAGGGATGCCGGGCCGAGGTGAGTTGAAAGGGCGGGCTTTCCTCGGATTCGGTGTTCCCGGGGATGGCGGCAGCCCCTTCAAAGCGTGGTCGTACGCAGTCCAGATCCCCGGCAAAGCGCGCGGCTGCGCCGTGGGAATCGGCTTCCGCTAGAATCCGCGCACCGAGTGCCAGGGCGGTGCTCGAACCCGCAACCGCGCGCGTCATGGCCACCAGAATTCGATGGATTTCGGCCTGTTCTTCGCCCAGCAGGCGCGTCAATTCGTTGTTGCTCTCAATGGTGTCGAGCGGCTCGACAAACACGGTTTGTCCCGAGGAACTCGTGCCGTGCACGACCCCCGGCACCCGCCGCCGGGCCTCAGCTTTCACCGGAATGACAAAGCGGTCGCCGCGCACGGTGATCAGGGCATCCTGCACCAGGTTTTCGGCGCTCAGGCGATCGAGCGCGCGGCGCAGGCTGGCCTCGATGACCGCATGCTGCCGGCCCAGGGCGCGCCGAATCCGGGAAAGCTCCGGGGAAGCGTCGTCGCTGAGCGATCCATCCGGCTCCAGCTTGCCTTCCAGGCTCCGCAACAGGCCGGAAAGATCCTGCTCCAGCAAGGGAGCCGAGAGTTCCTCGATCCCCGGCCAGGCATCCTTTACGGCCTCAGGCGGTACCAGCACAAGCTGCCGCCAGGCCTCGACACGGTCCGCATGGCCAGCCACTCGCAGCAACTCCTCGGCTTCCAGCGCCGCCCCGGGAATGCGGGCCTTGGCCAACGTATCGTCGATATCGAAAATGCCGCGAAAGCTGAAAGGGGCGCCGCCGGCCAGCAGAAGCCGCATTTCAGCGGTGCGCCCCTGCTGTGCCTCGATCCAGGCGAGGTCGGCGGAAGGCTCGAGGGCGCGTACCCGGGCCTGACCCAGCGGCGACTGCGCCCGCCCGGCCACGCGCTCGCGCAGGGCCTCCCATTGCAGCGCCGCGCCGCCGCGCTCGGTCAACTTCTGCGGTATCTCCGGGGTAGTCATCTTCTCTATTAAAGACGATTCCCCGGGGAAAGTGTCAGGTCTGTGCCGGGCCCGCTGCCAGGCCGCGCGAACCTCTGCAACGATCCGCTGCCTCCCGCACTCCAACGCCGTATGCCGTTCCCCCAAACTCGCCTTCGCCGCCTTCGTTCTACCCCCGCCATGCGTTCCCTGGTGCGCGAAACGCGACTTCACCCCGGGGCTTTGATTTACCCGCTGTTTTTGTGCGAAGGCGAAGGAACTCGGCGTGAGGTCGCCTCCATGCCCGGCGTGTTCAACCTATCGGTGGATGAAGCCGTCAAAGAGGCCGAGTCCGCCGCCGCGCTCGGGTTGGGCGGCCTGCTGCTATTCGGCATCCCCGACGCAAAAGACGAGAAAGGAACTGGCGCCTACGCCGCCGAGGGCATTACGCAGCGCGGCCTGCGCGCCATCAAAGCGTCGTCGGCTGCAAACAAGCTGGTGGTGGTCGCCGATGTCTGCCTTTGCGAGTACACATCGCACGGTCATTGCGGGGTCGTGGGGCGTCCGGGGTCTGCCGAAACGGGGCGCGGTTCCGAAGCCGACGATCTCGAAGCCGGCAAGCGTCCGCCTGGTGAATCGGACCCATTCACCATCGAAAACGATGCGTCCTTGCCGCTGCTGGCGCGTGCCGCCGTTTCGCTCGCCGAGGCCGGGGCGGATATTGTGGCCCCTTCCGACATGATGGACGGCCGCGTGGGTGCGATTCGAGCGGCACTGGATGCAGCCGGGAAATCCGAGATCCCGATCATGAGCTACGCTGCCAAGTTCGCATCCGCCTTTTATGGTCCTTTTCGTGAGGCTGCCGACTCGGCCCCCCAGTTCGGCGATCGGCGCACCTACCAGATGGACGGAGCGAACCGTCGTGAGGCCATGCGTGAGGTCGAAGCAGATCTTGCGGAAGGCGCGGACATGCTCCTGATGAAGCCCGGCATGCCGTACCTGGACATCCTGCGCGATGCCCGGGAGCGCACCGATCTGCCGCTGGGCGTGTACCAGGTGTCGGGAGAATATGCGATGTTGCAGGCGGCGTTCGAGCGCGGCTGGCTCGAACGTGAACGCGCGGTGCTGGAAACGCTGCTCGGCTTCCGGCGGGCGGGGGCCGATTTCATCGTCAGCTATTTCGCCAAGGACGCGGCGGGGCTTTTGTAAGCGAAAACGGGCGGTGCTCTTCTGATTGTTGCTCGCGCTTACACCATAAACTCGAGGATTTGGCGCAGCTGCTCAGTCGTCAGGTCGAGGACGCGGTGGGTCGCCAGTTCCTGCATTTCGCGCACCTGGCGCTCCCGCCGCGAAAGCGAATCCAGTTCCGTCGTGAAGCGTGCCCCGATGCTGAGCGCGGGTGTTGCCGGCGGACGCTTCATGTCGGAGGCGGCGACCAAGACGCCGAAACCGCCCTGGCCGCGCAGTCCGTCCATCGTGGTGGCCGTGTTGTTTGCGCGCGAGAAGACACCCACATCGCCGCGGTCGTCGTAAACTGTGCCGTTCTTGGGATCGTCTTCCCGATCGACTGAGAAGCGCGGGTTGTCAGACTTCGGCATGCGGTTCCTTCTCCAGAGTGTTCAAATTTTGGCCCGCGCCTTGGCAGCGCTGCGGTCCTGGAAAGAGCGGGGGCTCCATGTTGCCGGCGAAACTTTTGGGCAGATAGAGGCCTCGGTACAGAAAGCGGCAAGCCGGGAAAACATGCGCTGACGCCAGCGTACCGCTTGCCGACCGGGCCCGCCAGCGATGAGTGAGCCCTGTCGATCACCGGCGACAGGGAACAGCGGCAGACCACTACCTATTCGGGGGGGGTGCCGATGCATGTTTCCCGAAAGGGGCAGGGTGGTGAGGCAACATCGACCATGTTGCAAGCCTCGTCCTTTCAGGGCAAGTGTAAGCGGCGTGTGTCTCATTCTCGACCCGATGTGGGCATGCTGTGCTAAGTCAAAGTAACGATGACGGTTGTGCTCTTCTATGAAGCCTCTCTCATGTGCAACAAACTCCGGCGGCTGGCTCAACTGGGGCCAGCCTTGATACCTAGGTGGTAGCTCAATTGTAGCGTGCTCGTGATCCACTGCAAAAACCATCGGTAACTCCCTGGCGCCGAGAAACGGTTACGGACGTGCGTAGAACGAGCGCAATTCTTCCTCTGAGTTGGGGTTTGAAGCAGTAAGGTTAGATGTCTGAACCCAAGCAGTGCCTTCACAGGAGTAGCCGTGTTGACCCTCCTTCACCGAAACGTCTCGAGACACGCCGACAAGGCGCGGCTACGTTCGTGGATAGGTTCACTGCCGACGAGGTTTCTGGCGGGAGGCGGGGCAGGACGCAAGAGGTTAGCCAGTCCCAGGCTGGCAGGTCGAGCACTGTCCGGGCACGAGTTAGCCAGCCTCGTGCGCGCCCAAGGGTGTCGAGTCGCTCCGGCAGTGAGGGTCTTGATGGCCTGGCTGCTGATTTCATCAGTTGGCGCGTGGGCGCAAACGGCGCACAGCATCGGCGAGATAACCGCTTTTGGCTTTGGTTTCAACAATCCACACGGCATCGTCATGGACCCTGCCGGAAACCTTTACGTGGCGGATTACGGGAGCGGCCACGTTTACCAGGAAACGCTGCAGGCCGACGGATCCTATACGCAGACCGTGCTGTTCGCGGGGGTGGGGGCCGGTTCGGCTATAGGTCTTGCGCGGGACACGGGCGGAAATTTCTACATTGCCGGTAACGGTGTGGTTACCAAGCAAACAGCGGGAGCAGGCGGAGGCTACACCGAAAGCACGGTTGGGCATTTTAATCATCCTGTCGGGGTCGCGGTGGACGTCGCCGGCGATGTTTTCGTCGTTGACGACAATGCGAGTTCCCTCTACGAGTTAGCTGCGGGCAGCTACGCGCAAACGACAATCGATGCGGCGACCTTACCTACACCGTTCGCCGTCTCCATCGACGCACTGGGCAATCTCTATGTGGGAACGGTGCGCGGGTCGTACATTGAGAAGTACACCCTGAACAACGGGGTTTACACAAAAGCGGATGTTCTCAATGCGCCCGCGACATACGGCGTCATTGCCGACGAGTTAGGAAACTTGTTGTACGCCAGTCCCAGCCAGTTTATGAAGGCGGCTTTCAACAACGGGACCTATACGGAGCAGGTCTATTCCCCGTACCGGGTGCAGGCGCTTACCCAGGGTCCGGATCGAGTCATTTATGCGGTGTCCTACTTCGAAAGCTCCGGCATTCGGCTCAACACCGCACCGAGTTTTGGCAATGTTCCGGTCGGAACGCCGGCAACGCGGCAGATTTCGATCGGTTTCACCGTGGACACCGCGGGCTCGTTCGGAACGCCGGCAGTGCTCACGCAGGGAACGGGCGGACTCGATTTCACCCTGGTTTCCACAACCTGTTCTGGAAGCTTGGGGGCACAGGCCGGATGCACGGTAACGGTGGCGTTCAATCCAACGGTGCCGGGGTTGCGGTCGGGCGGGGTCGATCTGGTCGATTTGAGCGGTAACGTAGTTGCGACTGCCACCGTAAGCGGGGTGGGTGTGGCAGCGCAGGGCGTAATTCACCCCGGTACGCAAAGCACTCTGGCTCGTGGCCTCGGCGCAGGTGCGGTGGCTACGGATGCAAGCGGCAACGTCTATGCCGGCGACCCAAACGGCTCGCTCTTGAAGGAGATGCCGGCGAACGGGGGATACACGCAGACCCTGTTCGGGTCCGGCATCGGCAGGGTGGCCGCAATCGCCGTGGACGGCCTGGGTGACGTTTTTATTGCCGACGGCGCGAGACAGCAGGTGGTGGAAGAGGTCTTCCAACCGGCTACGGGCACGTACACGCAAGCTGTCGTGTTGCCGGTAATTGGCAACGGTTCAGGGCCAGTTGGGGCGGTTGCTGTCGATGGCGGCGGAACGCTGTATGTGGGAAGTGGCAGCCGTTTGCTCAAAGCAGTGCCGTACAGCAACGTCTACATCCAAAGCAACGTAAATACCGGGTTTGCCAATCTTACGGCCCTCGCCGTTGACGGCTTGGGGAATGTCTTCGCCGCGGATTCTGGAACGGGTTCGGTGTATAAGGAAACGCCGGGTGCGAGCGGAACGTACACGCAGACGGTGGTGGCCGTCGGTCTCGGCAACGTAAACGGGCTGGCTCTGGACGCTGCGGGAACTCTGTACATTACGGCTCCCGGAACCGGTGACGGTGTGCTGCGATACGCTGCGACCGGTACAGGCCTGTACACACTGCTGGATGTCGTTCGGGGGTCTGTCAGCCCGGGGGGTGTTGCTGTGGATGGCTCGGGCAATCTTTACGTCACGTCCACACAGAACGGAGCGAACGTTCTGCTGAAGCTGGACGTGGCCGATCCGGAGACCCTCACCTTTGCCGTCACGGCTGTAGGCAAAACCAGCGCCGTACAGACCGTGACCCTGACGAATATTGGAAATGCCGCTCTGACCCGGTCGGGAACAGGAACGTCTTCCGCCAACTTCAGCGTGGATTCTGCAACCACCACATGCGCAGCGTCGGGTTCTTTGCCTGTTGCGGCAAGCTGTTCCCTGGGTGTCGCTTTCACGCCGCAAATGGCAGGTCCCCTCAGCGGCACGTTGAACATTTTCGACAATACATTGAACAAAAACCTGCTGAACCTGCCGGGTGCGACGCAAATCGTTCGCCTCGCCGGGGCCGGAAATGGCCCAGTCACGGTTGCGGTGTCAAACCTGAGCATCGTGTACGGAACCGCCAGCACCATCTTGACGGCGTCGGTTTCCTACACGGGAACGGTCGCTCCAAGCGGCGGGCTGACGATCTTTGTCGACAACGGAGTTGCGGTAAACACCGTCTGCAAAGGGGCAGGTTCAGTGTCCACCTGCACCGGCACCTACCCCAGCGGAACTGTTGCGGTGGGTACGCATACGATTACCGCAGTACAGGCCTCGGATACGTTTTACTCGGCCGGCACTGGGACCGGTACGCTGACCGTGACTGCGGTCGCAGTCCCAGATTTCGCCTTCACCAACTCCGGGCCAACCACCGCCACCATCTCCGCGGGAGGGAGCACAAATTTCAATTTCGAGCTAACTCCCTTGGGCAGCGGCTTTCCGAATCAGGTGACTTTCGTTGTGAGCGGCTTGCCGCCGCAGGCGACCTACACGCTGACACCGTCTTCCGTGGCTGCCTCCGCCAAGCAGCAAGCGGTGCAATTGGCGATCCAAACGCCCGCACCGGCAACCACAAAGGCGGCAAGCGTGCCCGGGAATCCTGCGTGGGCGAAGCGTATGGGTGTGTTGATGGCCGCCTTGCTTCCCTTCGGATTAAAGCGCCGAAACCGCCATCGGTTCGGTCGAGGTCTTGATCTGGTGTTGCTGGCGGTCATCAGCGCGACAGTCGTGGCAGGCCTGTCCGGGTGCGGGTTTTCGGGAGTGTATTACGGGGCACCGGCCACCTACACCATCACGGTTACGGCCGTTAGCGGATCGCTGCAGCATAGTGCGACCGCTAAGCTGACAGTGCAGTAGAGGGCCCGCCGTGGCCTGGTGGTCCGGTGGCTGTAGACTGGGAGTGTGCAGGCGGCCGGATGGTCGCTGCCGCGCGCGGTCAGTTCAACCGACTGTCGCGCGGGGGAGGAAAGTCCGAACTCCGCAGGGCAGTGTGCCGGATAACGTCCGGGACCTCAGCGTCAAGGCTGAGGGACGGCTAGTGCAACAGAAAGCAAACCGCCGGCGGGCCGCAAAGTTCGCCGGTAAGGGTGAAAGGGTGGGGTAAGAGCCCACCGCGTCGCCAGTAATGGCGGTGGCACGGTAAACCCCACACGGAGCAAGACCAAATAGGCAGGAAAGCCAATTCGCCCCTCTCCAGGCGAGGCTGCGCAACGGCCCGTTGCGCCATAGGCGGAGAGAGTGAAATGTTTGCGCAAGCGGCAACTCACAGCCGGAACCTGCGGGTAGGTTGCTGGAGCCAGGTAGCGATGCCTGGCCTAGAGGAATGACCGTCTAGAACAGAATTCGGCTTACGAGCCGCCTGCACAGTTCCGTTCGCTTCTTGACGAATTACAGTGTTTTGCTGAGAGGTAGATGTTCCTCGCCAAGAGGCCTCCACCTTCGCGGGCATCGAAGTCGCCCCGTACGGGGCAGGGGTGGCATCCTAAGTGGTAGATCTTCCAGCAGGCGGGGGACTGCTCCGGGCCAGGTCGGTCGCTAAACTGACCGAGCGTACCGGTCATGCCCTTTCCGTCCTTTCCATTTCGTCGGCACGTGTTGTTTGTGCCACTTCTCGCGGCGATTTCCTTGACGGGGTGTGGTGGCGTATTGGGCACTGGAAGTTCCGGTTCCGGAGCCGGGACGGGCAGCACGGGTGCAACGGGCACGACTGGCAGCACAGGATCTACCGGAAACTCGGGGACAACAGGCACTACTGGGAGTAACGGCACAACGGGCAGCTCAGGCACCACCGGTTCTGCAGGCAACAGCGGAACAACTGGTGCGACCGGCTCCACGGGTGCGACCGGCACCACGGGTGGGGTTGGAGCTTCCGGCAGTACAGGTGCAACAGGGTCAACAGGCACAACGGGCGGTATCGGCACGGGTGGCACGGGTTCGACCGGCAGCACGGGCTCGACCGGTACCACTGGCAGCACAGGCTCGACTGGCAGCACGGGTGCGACTGGCAGCACGGGCTCAACCGGCAGCACAGGCTCGACTGGCAGCACGGGCTCGACTGGCAGCACGGGCTCGACTGGCAGCACGGGTGCGACTGGCAGCACGGGTGCGACTGGCAGCACAGGTGC